>NZ_JBAKIA010000018.1:0-118491 GCF_037783265.1 Roseibium algae | reverse complement strand
CGCAGGAACAAGCAACTGAATGGCTCTGGACTTACAACAACGAGCGACCCAACATGGGCATTGGCGGCATCACCCCCGCCATGAAACTCAAAATGGCCGCGTGAATTCTACCACTGAGCCCCACTAAAAATGGGGAGATTACCCCCCCAGCACAAAACCCGCTTACAACAACGAGCGACCCAACATGGGCATTGGCGGCATCACCCCCGCCATGAAACTCAAAATGGCCGCGTGAATTCTACCACTGAGCCCCACTAAAAATGGGGAGATTACCCCCCCAGCACAAAACCCGCCGCAAGGTTTCCCTTCGGCGTTCCAGTGCAATTCAGCTCCGTCTGTCTCTCGGCCGCTCCTGAAAGAACGGGATGGCAGGCGCTCTGCGGCCTTGCCGCGCGCGCTGGGAGTGTGGGTAATAGGAAGTGACAAGGCGTTTTGCGCCTGCCCGGATTTTGTGTCCCAAATGACAGGCTTGCGCCTTTCTCTTTTCTGCGCCCCGGAAGTAGATCGTCCGCCGGTTTGCCAGATACGAGACCCGTCCCCAAAGCCTGCAGCGTCAATCCCCGCTGTAAACCTCAAGGTGCCTATCACCGGATAGAAGCCCGGTCCGTTACACCCGGCCCAATCCTCAAAACCCGGTCCCCACCACCGCGTCCGGACGGTCCGACAACGGCCCCGCGTGATGGGAACAGTCCTAGAGTAGGGCAGGTTCTGAAGGGGGAGGATAAGGTTTTCTGGAAATGGGTAGGAGACTGAAAAGGCTAGGGTTTTGGTTAGGGGATTGTGGGGAAGGGTTGAGAGTTTGAACAAAAGCCTACGCAACGGCCATAATTGGCAATTCATCCCATGTACGACCGTCAAGCAAACGGCCAGTTTTCTTTTTGTTAACCCCACCCCATTGCTTAAAATGAAAAGCAACTTGGCTAGCAACGCACTGATCACGAATTGACCTGACCCATGCAGGGTTCATATATCTAGATCCGGGACCACTTTCCCCACCCGCGATGGCCCAATTAATACCTTTAAGATTCATAGAGCCTACATCACCTATGAGCGGCTCCAGTGAAAGGAATTTGGTTTGAGCACCACAGTGTCGAAGGTCATCAATTCGATATGAGAACTCCACGTTCTCGACGCTAACTCCCATCCAAATATTAGATGACCATTGTAGGGACGATGACAATTCCATCAGTCGTTCTGACCGCTTAGTCAAAACTTGAAATGTGTGATGACCACACTCGCGCATCACTTGAAAAACTTTCTGAATGAAATGCAGTGGAACTTCCTCGTGAAAGAGATCTGACATTGAGTTAACAAAAATCATCCTGCCTTGTTTCCAAGACTTCGGAACATTCAGAGAAGCCTCGTCTAAGCGAATTTTTCCATTCCACTTTGGGCGTCCACCAGTTTGACGGGTAAGGCCTTCATACTTGCGCTGGCCCATCGCATCCAAACGTTTAGCCATACGCATGGCATAGCAATTTGTACAACCCGGAGAAATGATGCTGCATCCCGCAACAGGGTTCCATGTTGCCTCCGTCCACTCAATTTTGGAGTTAGTTCCCATCAAGACGCTCCTGGAAATGTGACGATCAATCTATCAGCAAAAGAATTCTTGCGTCTCTTCTTTCCTTCTGGGTCGACAACAGTGATTCTCTCCGCTTCTTCCAGCTTGCCGAGAACATTCTTATAGTGTCGACTAAGATAAGGATGGCCAACGCTATGCTCGCGATAGATTCCGACCATCGAAGCACTCCGACCTGCGAACTCCTCCAAAAGTAACTCTTCAAGATCATCAAGCGGGCGTTGAAACTCGAACAGAAACGGCATTGTCTCATCCGCTGGCGAATATGCGAAGGAAGCGACGCCTTGATCTTCCGTCGAACTTTCCTTCGCCATGATTTCTTTCATCACCTCGTATCCCTTAAAATCTTTGGAAACGAAAATGAGATGATGAGTCAAGCGCCCCTCATCGTTCTTGAAGCGAAACGGCAGCACGAACTTTCCACCCATTTCCATCAAAGCATTTGAAAGCTCCTCTAGTACCATCTCCTGCCGTAGAGCGGGGTTCGCACCATTAACCTTGGCACGCAGTTCATCAGCGCGCTCCACGCCAAACAACGCATCCATATGTTGTTTGACCATTGGGTTAGAAATTCCGGAGTTGATACGGTTATAGTTGAAGAAGAACACGCAATCGCAACCCCAATCTTTGATCACTCCATTAACCAAACGGAGGGAAAGCCCTTTGTAACCAAATGGATCAAAGAAAGTAAACGACGGAATAATCTCCGTTTCAGAGAAGTAATCCTCTGCGTCTTGCCCCACTTCATTACAGTTGACCACAGGCTTATGTTTAAGGGCATCGATGCCCGGAAGAGCAGCGATTTCATTGATCAGAGTGCTAGAGTTATTCTCATCCACATCATTAAACAAGGCGACAAGTGAACCTCTAATTCTGTCATTTTCAATTGCTTTCTCAAGAATAAGTAGTGGCGTTGATGCGGCACCATCTTTGTATCGACCGGGGCGGGCATAGAGGTCGATATATGCAATCTTACCGCCTCCCCATTTTTGCGCCGAACCAACGACAATATTAGCCCAAGCAACAAAATACTTTTGGACAATTCGTGCTTTGACCTCGGATTGATCTCCGCGCTCTTCAAAAAACTTTTTCGACATGTGTGCCTCAACGAACTCAAATGATTGCACGTCATGGTAGAATGCTCAGCTTACCTCACACAATAGTACATAACATGAACATTTTAAAGGTACGTTCTGACTAACCTAGTATTTTGACGTAAAATTCAAAGGCTGCAACGCGGCATCATCCCAGCCAACAGACGGCGGCTATTGACTCTTTCCAACCTTTTGCCTTTGCCGCAGAGTGGATTGGATCCCCGATCAAGTCGGGGATGACGCCGTGTTTGTGGCAAGTCGATAGTCTCCCGGTCCGTCCTCATCCCATGACTTGACCGCTTTCAACCTTGGGGAAACCATGCTGATACTCATCGACGAAGGATGGAACCCAAAGTGGTTCAGTCGCAGCATGGACTGAAGGATCAAGTCCTGCAATGGCGAAGCTGGCGGTTAGAGCGGCCCACGTTGACGCGGGCTTGTCGCCTTCCGCCCCAAAGTAAGTCCATGACTTCCCAGGATCAGCCCCCTAATCAACTCTTTTTGGTGTCAGGACCGAAAACGTGGTATGCGCCAGCCAAACAACAACAGGAATGCACCAGTGAGCGAAATGACCGTAGCGGACGCAACGAACCGCGTTTATGAATCCCTCCAGGCGGACAATGAAGACCTCGATCTGCATATCGCAGCTCTCAAATCAGCTATTAAGCACGAGGGCTTGAAAGAGGTCGCCTTCGACCCGGCCCGGATCGTCCAGAACAACCGGTCCGGCCGGAAGCTGCTGCAAGCCTATTTTCGCCAGCGCGGTGTGAAGGTCACATTCGCGTCTTCGTAACACCTTCCGGTCATCGGATATACGCGCGGTTACACTTTGGGGACAGGCGTGCGAGTCCACGTGAGGAGAATGACTGGATCTCGCCCCCAAGTCCCGCGCGGCAGGGAGTTGGAGGGTGACTGCTAGCGTCCCCACTGGTCATCCCCGACCTGATCACAAGCGCTTTTTCTCAAGACCCATTTATTCTATTTTATTCGACACCTAATAAAGAATCGAATAGATTGCATTTATAAATATATCAACCTTAGATTCCTTTGAGGTAAGTGATAATGGCACGCATTAAAGGTAAAAACGACGGCCCCGGAGGCCGCAATGAACACTATGACATCGGCAATAGGAAAGACGTCCCTCGTAGAAACGTGGTGGCAGAAATTAAACGTGGCGAACATCCAGATGCGCATGTCGTGAAAATCAACGATCGAGAATACGCCAGAGATAACCCGGACAGAACAAAGTCTGACAACGTAAATCGCAAAACGTAGCCTTCCTGTCGAGAAATACTCGCAAACAAAAAGGGCCACCCGGTGGGCGCCCCTTTTCAAGTCTTGCAGCGTGAGGCCAGCGGTTAGCTGTTCACCAGGTTCCGCAGCACGTAGTGCAAAATGCCGCCGGCCTTGATGTACTCCAGCTCGTCCTCGGTATCGACACGGCAAAGGCACTCGATTTCCTTCACAGTGCCATCTTCATAGGTCACTTCGATGTTCATCATCTGGCGCGGGCTGATATCCGCGATGCCCAGGATGGTGACCCGTTCCTGTCCGGTGATGCCATGAGACTGCCAGCTTTCGCCGTCCTTGAAGGTCAGCGGGATAACGCCCATGCCGACCAGATTGGAGCGGTGAATCCGTTCGAACGACTGGGCGATGACAGCGCGCACCCCGAGCAGTTTCGTGCCCTTGGCCGCCCAGTCACGGGATGACCCGGTGCCATATTCCTTGCCAGCGAAGACGACCAGCGGAACACCTGCTTCCTGATATTCCATGCAGGCGTCATAGATCCATTCCTGCTTGCCATCCTTGGTGGTGACACCGCCTTCAACACCTGGAACCATCTGGTTCTTGATGCGAATGTTGGCGAATGTGCCACGCATCATGACCTGATGATTGCCCCGGCGCGATCCATAGGAGTTGAAGTCTTTCACAGGCACCTGATGCTCGGCGAGATACGTCCCCGCCGGGCTGTCAGCCTTGATGTTGCCCGCTGGTGAAATGTGGTCGGTGGTGATGCTGTCAAGAAACAAACCCATGACGGCTGCGCCCTTGATGTCCTCAAGCGGCGTCGGCTCCATGGTCATGCCTTCGAAATACGGCGGGTTCTGAACATAGGTCGACTTCAACGGCCAACCATAGGTCATGCCGCCTTCGACCTTGATGCCTTGCCAATGCTCATCGCCCTTGAAGACGTCGCCATAGCGCTCACGGAACATCTCTTCGGTGATTGAAGAGCGGATCAGATCGGTGATCTCGGCGGTCGTTGGCCAGATGTCCTTCAGGTAGACCGGGTTGCCATCGTGGTCATTCCCAAGAGACTTCGTCGTGATATCGACGTTCAGGTTCCCGGCGATGGCATAGGCAACCACCAGCGGCGGAGACGCCAGATAATTGGCGCGCACATCCGGATTGACCCGGCCTTCAAAGTTCCGGTTGCCGGACAGCACCGAACAGGCAATCAGGTCGTTGTCATTGATCGCCTTGGAGATGGCCGGATCAAGCGGACCGGAGTTGCCGATACAGGTGGTACAGCCATAGCCCGCCAGCGTAAAGCCCAGCGCATCCAGATCAGCCTGAACGCCAGCCTTGTTAAGATAGTCGGTGACCACCTGAGAGCCCGGCGCCAGAGAGGTCTTGACCCAGGGTTTGACGGTCAATCCCTTGGCCAGAGCTTTACGGGCGACAAGGCCAGCCCCGATCAGAACCGACGGGTTGGAGGTGTTGGTGCAAGATGTGATCGCGGCAATAACAACATCCCCGTTGCCAATGTCGTGGTCACGGCCCTCGACAGAAACACGCTTGTGAACCTCGGAGGCCTTCTTGAACTCGGTTTCCATGGACGAGGTAAAGCCGGAGGACGCATCGGACAGGTTGATGCGGTCCTGCGGGCGCTTGGGGCCGGAAATGGCCGGAACGACGGTGGAGATGTCGAGTTCCAAAGTATCGGTGAAGGCCGGTTCTTCGGCGCCAGTGCGGAACATGCCCTGCGCCTTGGCATAGGCCTCGACCAGAGCAATGCGCTCAGCATCGCGTCCTGTGGATTTCAGATAGCCGATGGTGTCATTGTCGACCGGGAAGAAGCCGCAAGTCGCGCCATATTCCGGGGCCATATTGGCGATGGTCGCTTCGTCTTCCAGGCTCAGATGATCGAGGCCCTCGCCGTAAAATTCGACGAACTTGCCGACAACACCCTTGGCGCGCAGCATTTCAACAACCCGCAGCACAAGGTCTGTCGCGGTGATGCCCTCGTTCAACTTACCAGTCATCTTGAAGCCAACGACTTCCGGGATCAGCATGGAGATTGGCTGGCCGAGCATGGCCGCCTCCGCTTCGATACCACCAACGCCCCAGCCCAGAACGGCCAGACCATTGACCATGGTGGTGTGGGAATCTGTACCGACCAGCGTATCCGGATAAGCAACGGTCTCGCCGTCTTCGTCCTTGGTCCAGACCGTCTGGGCCAGATATTCCAGATTCACCTGATGACAAATGCCGGTTCCTGGAGGCACGGCGCGGAAATTATCAAAGGCGGACTGGCCCCAGCGCAAGAATTCGTAGCGCTCACCGTTGCGCTCATACTCCATCTCGACGTTCTGCCTGAACGCATCCTTGGTGCCGAAATAATCGATCATGACCGAGTGATCGATCACCAGATCAACAGGCACCAGCGGATTGACCTTTTTCGGGTCGCCGCCCAGCTTCACGGCAGCATCGCGCATGGCCGCAAGATCGACCACGGCCGGGACGCCGGTGAAATCCTGCATCAGCACGCGGGCCGGACGGTAGGCAATCTCATGGGTCGACTTGCGCTCCACCAGCCATGTGGCCACCGCGCGGATGTCGTCAGCCGTTACAGTGCGGCCATCCTCAAAACGCAGCAGATTTTCCAGAACCACCTTCAGGGAAGACGGCAGTTTGGAAACGCCCTCAAGGCCGTTTTTCTCGGCGTCGGGAATGGAAAAATAGGTGTAAGTCTTGTCACCGACTTTCAAAGTCTTCTTTGACTTGAATGTATCAAGGGACTGGGTCACGGCGGCGATCTCCTCAACGAACCTCCAGCCACGCCTTCGGGGAAGCAAAGGCAGGCCGCGGTCTAAAAATCTCTGATGCAGCGGCAGGACCGCTGTCTCTGGGGTGCCTCTTACGGGCAGTGCGCCTAATCTAATCGCATCTGTTTAACGGCTTGATTAAACCTCAAGTGCGCAGATGCAATTCGACGCTTCACGACCTCTATATAGACCTTCGGCTAGGCTCTTCAAATTGCCAACCCGCTACAAAGCCGAAAAAAGGCCCAGCTTAAGGGAATTTTGAGGTATGCAACGCACCCTGCACCCCAGTAGAAACCACGACACAACGAGATGGTACAGCAAAGCCAGTAAGCAGAAATCTCAAGGCAGAAAACATATTGCATACCATTGTATACTGAATTATGTAGTAGCCAGCTAGCTTATCCCGGCCCGCCAGACCTGCCTGCGACCCGGCATTTAAGCTTCATCTAAAACCAGGACGCCGGGATCATCATGAGCTTGTACACAGACTACCTCGATGAAATTGAAACGCGAAAAGCCCAGGGACTGCACCCCAAGCCCATTGAAGACGGCGCACTCGTCAATGAGATGGTTTCGCAAATCAAGGATCTCAAGAACGAGCATCGGGAAGATTCCCTCAAATACTTCATTTACAACACCTTGCCCGGCACAACGAGCGCTGCCGGTGTAAAGGCAGACTTCCTGAAAGAGATCATTCTAGGCACGACAGTCGTTGAGGAAATTTCTCCGACCTTTGCCTATGAATTGCTGTCTCACATGAAAGGCGGACCTTCAATCAAGGTCCTGCTCGATCTGGCCTTGGGAGATGATGCCTCCATTGCACAGGCCGCCGCTGACGTCCTCAAAACCCAGTTCTTCCTCTATGAGGCCGATACAGATCGGCTCAAGGAAGCCTACGCTGCAGGCAATGCGACCGCCAAAGACATTCTCGAAAGCTATTCAAAGGCCGAGTTTTTCACAAAGCTCCCTGCCATAGACGAAGAAATCAAGGTCGTGACCTATATCGCCGGTGAAGGCGATATCTCCACTGACTTGCTGTCACCTGGCAACCAGGCTCACTCCAGATCTGACCGTGAACTGCACGGCAAATGCCTGATCTCCGAGGAAGCGCAAGCAGAAATCCAGGAGCTGCAGAAACAGCATCCGGACAAACGCGTCATGCTGATCGCCGAAAAAGGCACCATGGGCGTTGGCTCCTCTCGTATGTCCGGCGTCAACAACGTGGCCTTGTGGACCGGAAAGCAGGCAAGCCCCTATGTTCCTTTCGTCAACTTTGCCCCGGTGGTTGCAGGCACAAACGGGATCTCTCCGATCTTCCTGACGACGGTTGGTGTGACCGGCGGCATCGGGATTGATCTGAAAAACTGGGTCAAGAAGCTGGATGATGACGGCAACCCAATTCTGAACAATGACGACAATCCGGTTCTGGAGCAGAAATACTCTGTCGAGACCGGCACCGTTTTGACCATCAACACAAAGAGCAAGAAGCTCTATAACGACGCTGGCGATGAAGAGCTTGTGGATGTGTCGTCCTCTTTCACACCGCAAAAGCTGGAATTCATCAAGGCTGGTGGATCTTACGCAATCGTTTTTGGCAAAAAGCTGCAGACCCTTGCATGCGAAACACTCGGCGTAGAGCTGAAGTCCGCCTTCGCGCCCTCAAAGGAAATTTCACATAAGGGCCAAGGCCTCACCGCTGTTGAAAAAATCTTCAACAAGAACGCCGTCGGCGTGAGCGAAGGAACTGTCCTGCACGCTGGCTCCGATGTCCGGGTCAAGGTCAATATTGTCGGATCACAAGACACGACAGGCTTGATGACGTCTCAGGAACTGGAGTCCATGGCGGCAACAGTCATTTCCCCGACGGTTGATGGTGCTTACCAATCTGGCTGTCACACAGCATCGGTCTGGGATTTGAAGGCGCAGGCCAACATCCCCAAGCTTATGAAATTCATGAATAAGTTTGGCCTGATCACCGCACGCGATCCCAAGGGCAACTACCACGCCATGACGGATGTGATCCACAAGGTCCTGAACGACCTGACCGTCGACGATTGGGCCATCATCATTGGCGGCGATTCCCACACCCGCATGTCCAAGGGCGTTGCGTTCGGGGCGGACTCCGGAACAGTTGCCCTTGCACTGGCTACGGGTGAAGCCACAATGCCGATCCCTGAATCTGTCAAGGTGACCTTCAAGGGCACCATGAAGAGCCACATGGATTTCCGCGACGTTGTCCATGACACACAGGCTCAGATGTTGAAGCAATTTGGCGACAACGTCTTCCAGGGACGCATCATTGAGGTCCATATCGGAACTTTGCTTGCCGATCAGGCCTTTACGTTCACCGACTGGACGGCCGAAATGAAGGCAAAGGCATCCATCTGTATCTCCGAGGACGCGACCCTGATCGAATCTCTTGAGATCGCCAAGAGCCGTATCCAGATCATGATCGACAAGGGGATGGACAATGACACCCGGGTTCTCCAGGGGCTGATCAACATCGCCGACAAGAGAATTGCTGAGATCAAGTCTGGTGAGAAACCAGCTCTGACCCCGGATGAAAACGCCAAGTATTTTGCGGAAGTTGTTGTCGATCTGGATCAGATCGATGAGCCAATGATCGCAGATCCGGACGTGAACAATGTCGATGTGTCCAAGCGATATACCCACGACACAATCAGACCGATTTCATTCTATGGCGCCGAGAAAAAAGTAGACCTTGGCTTCGTCGGATCCTGCATGGTGCACAAGGGCGACATGAAAATTGTCGCTCAAATGCTCAAGAACCTGGAAAAGGCCAGCGGCAAGGTCGAGTTCAAGGCGCCATTGGTGGTCGCAGCACCAACCTACAACATCATCGACGAGCTGAAGGAAGAAGGCGACTGGGCTGTTCTCCAGAAGTATTCCGGGTTTGAGTTCGACGACAATGCGCCGAAGAACGCCGCCCGCGTCGACTACGAAAACATCCTCTACCTTGAACGCCCTGGTTGTAACCTTTGCATGGGTAATCAGGAAAAGGCGGCAAAAGGCGACACTGTCCTGGCAACATCCACCCGTCTGTTCAAAGGACGTGTCGTGGAAGATGCTTCCGAGAAGAAGGGCGAATCCCTGCTGGCCTCAACTCCAGTGGTGGTCCTGTCCGCAATTCTTGGCAGAACGCCCGACATGGAAGAGTACAAGGCTGCTGTGGAGGGAATCGACCTGACCAAGTTCGCTCCACCACTCCAAAAGCCAACAGCCACACGGTCAGCTCACTTTTAAGAGCGCACCCCAAAAGGTGATTCCGGTTTTCAAACCGGAATCACCGGAAAAACCTTCGAGCATGCTGCAAGACTGAAACTAAGCGCAGCATGCTCGATTGCGTTCTGTTCTGCACATCCGGATGATCTCATACTTGCCATTGGACCACTCTCCGCTCTAACAAGGCAGACTGCTGTGATACACCGGGAGATATCCGCTGAAACTCATTGCCGACAATCTGACCGTTGATCGCGGCGGCAGACGGGTGTTTGCCGGGCTGTCGTTTTCGCTTGAAAGCGGCAACGCGCTTGTAGTCACGGGTGCCAATGGTGTCGGCAAATCTTCCCTGCTCAGAACCTTGGCAGGTCTTGTCGTTCAGGTTGAGGGAAAAATCACACTTGATGGCGGCCAGGCGGATCTGACGGTTCCTGAGCACACCCACTATTTCGGCCATCAAAGCGCGATTAAGCCAGCCCTGAGTGTTCTGGAAAACCTCTCCTTCTGGCGAGATTTCACAGCACCAGCCCGAGCGGCACCCTTTGCAGCGCCAGCTTATGGCCTTAACGATATTCTGGAGCTTCTGGGCATTGGCCATACCGCAGATTTGCCCGCAGCCTATCTGTCCGCAGGCCAGACCCGAAGGCTTGCACTGGCGCGCCTGTTTGTCTCGCCTCGGCCAATCTGGCTTATGGACGAGCCAACCTCGGCCCTTGATACAGCCGCAGAGGCCCAGTTGATCGGCCTGATGAACGACCATCTGTCTGACGGCGGCATGATCATCACAGCGACGCACACCCGGCTTGGTCTGTCGCCTTTGCATGTGCTGCATCTTGAAACTCTGGCAGCAGATGACGCTATGACGTTTGATGACAGCTTCGGGGACATGCAATGACCGGCTGGGCAATCCCCCTGTTTCAACGCGAATTACGCCTTGCCGTGCGTGTAGGCGGCGGGGCTTTCGTCGGCGTGTTGTTTTTTCTCGCAGTCGTTAGCGTCATCCCCTTCGGCGTTGGCCCGGATCTGCACCTCCTTGCCAGAATTGGTCCTGCCATCCTGTGGATTGGCGCCTTGCTGGCGACGCTTCTCGGACTTGACCGGCTGTTTCAGGCAGACAGGGATGATGGATCGCTGGATCTCATACTGATGGCGGGTCGTCCGCTGGAGCTGGTGGTTCTGATCAAATGCTTCGCTCATTGGGTCGCGACCGGCCTGCCACTGGTTGCATCCGCTCCTGTTCTGGCGATTTTCCTGAACTTGGAGCCAAACGCAATGGGCGCTGTGACACTTACTCTTTTGGTCGGCACGCCTGCGCTAACTTTGATTGGCGCCATCGGCGCTTCGCTCACGGTCACGTTGCGAAGAGGCGGTCTTCTGCTGGCCGTTCTGGTCATCCCTCTGGCGATTCCAGTCCTGATATTCGGCGTCAGTGCCGCTGATGCCGCCATCCACGACCCAGTCCCTTTCCTGACACCGTTCCTGATCCTGTGCGCCCTCACCCTGATTACAGGGGTCATTGGCCCTATCGCGTCGGCTGCAGCCTTGCGGTTTTCGTCTAATTGATAAGTCGCAATCTGCAGACTGTGACAGTCTTGTACATTGAAGCAGGCCGAACTTCAGATTAGAACAGTTCCATGGGTATCTTGAACTTTGCAAATCCGACGCGTTTCATGAAACTGGTGCAGCTGGCTCTGCCCTGGCTTGTCGGTCTCTGTGCGATTACCTTTGCGGTTGGTCTTTACATGAGCTTCTTCAGGGCTCCTGAAGACTACCAGCAGGGCAACACCGTGCGGATCATGTTCATTCACGTTCCAGCCGCCTGGCTTGCCATGATGTGTTATTCGGTCATGGCGCTATCGTCTCTTGGAACGCTGGTCTGGAAGCACCCCCTGGCGGATGTCTCGGCCAAATGCGCAGCACCTATCGGAGCTGCTTTCACATTTATAGCGCTAGTGACAGGCTCCCTTTGGGGCAAACCCATGTGGGGCACCTATTGGGTGTGGGATGCCAGGCTGACGTCTGTGCTCATTCTGTTCATCATGTATCTCGGCCTGATGGTCTTGTGGCGCACCATGGAAGATCCGATCAAGGCTGGGAAAGCCGCGGCAATTTTGACGCTCGTAGGCACGCTGAACCTGCCGATAGTCAAATTTTCAGTCGACTGGTGGAACACGCTGCATCAGCCTGCCAGTGTCGTTCGCATGGACGGCCCGACGATCCACCCGGATATCCTGATACCGCTTCTGGTCATGGCGGCCGCCTTCACACTGCTGTTCTTCACCTTGCATCTGATGGCCATGCAAAACGAAATTTTGCGCCGCCGCGTCAGGTCTTTACGCCTGCGCGCAGCGTCGACAGCGCGCCCGGCCCGCCCCAGCTCAACCATCCAACCGGCGGAGTAAACTCCATGGACCTTGGACCGCACTCCGACTTCATCATCTCCTCCTACGCCATCTGCTTTGCTGTTGTTCTGGGACTGATCCTCTGGGTTCGCATGGACCGGGCGAAACTTGAGGCGACCTTGAAAGAGCTTGCCGCGCGAGGCGTTTCAAGAAACCGCTCAGCAGAGCAAAAGCCAGAGGCTTCAGGTCAGGCCCTCAATGACTGAGACCAAAGAACCCCACCCCGCCAGCGCGCCAAAACGCAGGCTCCCCGTGCTGGTGCTGTTGCCGCTCATTCTGTTTGCAGCCCTAGCAGGACTGTTCCTGTTTCAACTGACCCTCGGCACCGACCCCAGCACGATCCCCTCGGCCCTGATCGGAAAGCCGATCCCGGAAGACACGCTCGCGGGTGTACCTGATCTCAAGAACAACAATGTTGCGGTGCCCGGGTTTTCCCGGTCAGACCTGCTGGGCAAAGTCTCCGTCGTCAACGTCTTTGCATCCTGGTGTGTACCCTGTCGCCAAGAGCACCCGCTTTTGGAAGACCTTGCCTCTCGGGGCGGGTTTCAGATGATCGGGATCAACTACAAGGACAAGCCGGAAAACGCCCGACGGTTTCTTGGCAAACTGGGCAACCCATATGACCGTGTCGGCTCAGATGACAACGGACGGGTCGCCATCGACTGGGGCGTTTATGGTGTGCCGGAAACCTTCATCGTCGATCAATCCGGCATCATCCGCTATAAATTCATCGGGCCGCTGTCCCCCGAAAGCTATCGATCCACATTCCTGCCAGAGCTGGAAAAAATCCTGAAGTCTCCCAACACCTAGGGTGGTAATTCAGCAGCCCTGACTGCCAATGAACAGAGGCTCACTGGCTCGTGACTGGCTCTTTACCTCACCTACACCTACTTTCACTCAAGGAAGAAACAACAAGGATCGCCCCCATGGGCAATATTAAGATGGGCTCGCGCAGCACCCGGTGCGGGTCGCTTTTTGCCGCCGTCACATGCCTCATAGCCATGTTCAGCATAACCGAGGGCGCACAGGCCAAACCTGTTGCCGTTGCCGAGCTCTTCACCAGTCAAGGCTGTTCATCCTGCCCGCCCGCAGACAAGCTGCTTGGCGAAATCGCCGATCAGGGCCATGTCCTCGCCCTGTCACTGCCGGTTGATTACTGGGATTACCTGGGCTGGAAAGACACGCTCGCAGATCCTGCCAATTCCGCCCGCCAGCGAGCCTATGCCATCCACCGGGGCGACCGCTCCGTCTATACGCCGCAAATCGTGATCAACGGACTGGAACACGTTGTCGGCAGCGACAGAGATGCTGTCTTCAAAGCAATTAAAAATGCCAACAAATTCACGGCAAATGTTGCTTTGGTCCAAAACGATATGGGGATAGAGGCGACCGTCACGGGCACCCTGCCCGCCAAGGCAAAAATGGCGACAATCTATTTCGCCAATATCAAAAACCGACAGAAAATAGAGGTCGGGCGCGGCGAGAATGCAGGCCGAACAATCACCTATGTCAATGTCGTAAAATCCTTGCAACCGATTGGCATGTGGTCCGGGGCAGCTGAAACATTTCGGATGCCCAAGAGCGAACTGATCCGGGCGGGAGCAGAAGGCTGCATAATACTTGTCCAGCTCGAAGACAGCGACGGCCCCGGCACAATCATTGGCGCTGGCTTGATAGACACCTCTCAGAAAAATAAGATTTCGGCGAACACAAATTAATTTCTGATTGTGTATCGCTCGTTATCAAGGGTTGCCCTCTCCTTCAAAACTGCTACCCATTGCCACCGCAAAGCGCTAAAATCAACGCACGGTGCAAGGGAAGCCTTCGGGATGAACCTCAGATTAAAAGTCGCCATCGGTAGCATTGGGGTTGGCCTTGTTGTTCTTGCCCTGAAATATGCGGCCTACCGGCTCACCGGATCCGTTGCGCTTTACTCAGATGCTCTGGAAACCGTCGTCAATGTTGCCTCCTCCATTGCAGCGCTGATTGCCATATGGTTTGCCTCCAAACCCGCAGATTCCAACCACCCCTATGGTCATGACAAGGCAGAATATTTTGCTGCCGTGCTGGTCGGCGTGATGATCGCACTGGCCGCGGTCTCGATTTTTCAGGCGGCATGGCGCGGCTATCTGAGTGATCAGAGCATCATCTATTCTCCGCTCGGGTTGGGCATCAATGCCTTTGCAGCCATCATCAATGGCACCTGGGCCTATGTGCTTCTGCGTGTTGGCAAGTCTTCCAGGTCGCCCGTGCTTGTGGCGGACGGCAAACATCTTCTGACCGATGTCATCACATCCATTGGGGTTCTTCTCGGCGTTGGCCTGGTCGTCCTCACCGGCTGGAACAGGCTGGATTCAATTCTGGCAGCCGTTGTCGGGCTCAACGTTTTGTGGACCGGCTGGCAAATCGTCAAGGAAAGCATTTCCGGCCTGATGGATGAAGCCGCGTCTGAAGACGTTCAGGACCAGATCCGCCAGCTGATCTCAAACCATGGCAATGGCGCGCTGGAAGCCCATGACCTACGCTCCCGGATCGCAGGCCGAGTGACATTCATCGATTTTCATCTCGTCGTTCCCGCCGACATGACGGTCAATACGGCCCACGACATCTGCGACCGGATCGAACAGGCAATCGGCAATTCCATCCCCGGCGCCCACGTCACCATCCATGTGGAGCCGGACCACAAAGCCAAACACTCAGGTATTGTGGTGCTTTAGGGTTCAGTTTCAGAGTTATGAATGGCTTTATGCCCACCAGCCTTTAAATTGTCATCGAGTTCGATTTAGGCATAAGGTTTTAAATCCGACCGTTTCTGCCACGCCCGGCAGATGGATCCTTGTAAACATGCGCAGACAAACATTCACCGACCACGCCATACTCATCGCCGGAACGCTGGCAATGTGCGGCCCCTTGCTGGCTGTTTTCCTGACAACCACACATGATGCTGATACGCTGCGTGACGTCGGGCTGACTTTCTCCCTCGGCGATCAGGCCTTGACCAACTACACTTGGCTTTTGAAGTCTGGCGGCGGGTTTCGAGGCGACATCACTGCCATCGGCATGCTTTGGAATTCGTTTCTGCTGGGCGCAGGCTTCGCCATCACGAAAGTCTCACTGTCTCTGCTAGCAGCCTACGCCCTGGTTTATTTTCGCATGCGCTTTGCCGGATTGATTTTCTGGCTGCTGCTGATGTCCTTGATGTTGCCGCTGGAATCACGTTTTCTGCCAACCTTCGACGTGATCTCAGACCTCGGCCTGGTCAACACGCAAGCAGGCCTGATCCTGCCGCTTGCCGCGTCCGGTATCGGAACCTTCTTCTTCCGCCAATTCTTGCAAAATGTACCGGATTCCTTGCTGGAGTCTGCAAGGCTCGATGGTGCAGGACCGGTGAAATTCTTCATGGATATCCTGATGCCGCTGTCACTGCCCATGGCTGGCGCCCTGTTTCTGGTCACCTTCGTCAATGGCTGGAACCAGTATCTTTGGCCCGTCATGGTAACCTCCGACGAGGCCCGCTACACCATCGTTCGAGGCCTGCAGTTCTTCGGCCGCACCAGCTTGAACGGCATGATGCTCGCCTGTCTAGCCGTCTTGCCGCCAGCACTGCTGCTTGTGATCTTCCAGCGCCAGTTCGTCAAAGGTCTCTTCGACGGCAGTCACTAAAGGTTTTCCATGTCACTGAACCAAACTCCCATCATCTTCGATTGCGACGGCGTTCTGATCAATTCGGAGATCATCTACCATGCTGTGGAGATGGAATATCTTGGCGAAATCGGCCTGACCTATGAACCGATTGCCTATCGCAGCCGGTTTACCGGGCTTCATGGCCGCGATTTCATGGCGGCAATAAAGGCCGATCATGCAGCGCTGAACAACGGCCCGTTTCCCGATGACTTTAAGGATCGAATGACCGCGGAGATGTACCGGCGTATGGAAACCGAACTTACACCAGTCGCAGATATCCATCGCCTCCTCGATCTTCACAAGGGACCGCGCGCGGTAGCTTCGTCCTCAGGCATGAAGGGCTTGAAGCGCAAGTTGCAGATCACCGGACTGACAGATCATTTCCACCAGCATGTCTATTCAGGTGATCAGGTCGACAACGGCAAACCGGCACCAGATCTCTTTCTGATGGCCGCTGAAAAGATCGGGCAGGCCCCATCAGACTGCCTCGTCCTGGAAGACAGCATCAACGGCGTGAAGGCAGGTCTTGCCGCAGGCATGACAGTCTGGGGCTTCGTAGGCGCAGGCCATGCAGATGAAGGGCTTGCAGACCGTTTGAGAGACGCTGGCGCCCATGATGTCATCTTATCGTTCGACGACATGGCCGCGCGGATTTAAAGGCAGGCTTATTGTTGCCGACAGGAGCAAGTCACGGGAGACGCCGGAAGCGAGCTCCAGGCGTTTCCGTGTTTGAGATCATTGTCAGGCTCATCGGCCCAGATCATGCTCGGGATTGGCACTGATTTTGTGGATCGCCAAATCGGCACCGATGTGCTCATCTTCTGGCGACAGCCGCAGCCCCATGAGCACTTTCAAAGCACCGTAGACAATAAATCCTGCAACCAGCGCATAGACGGCGCCTGCAACCGTTCCGATGAGCTGGGACATGAACGACACGCCGCCAAGGCCCCAGAAGGCTTCCAGCCCGAAGATCCCCGCAGCGATCCCGCCCCAGGCGCCACAGATACCGTGCAGCGGCCACACGCCAAGCACATCATCAACTTTCAGCTTGTTCTGGCAGATCTCGAAACCCTTGACGAACACGACCCCGGCAACTCCGCCAACCACCAGGCTGCCCATCGGATGCATGATGTCTGACCCTGCACACACAGCGACAAGGCCAGCAAGCGCACCATTGTGAACGAATCCCGGGTCATTGCGTCCCGCAATAAGCGCTGTCAGGATTCCGCCCACCATCGCCATCAAAGAATTGATCGCGACAAGGCCGGATGCAGCGCCCAAAGACCCGGCTGTCATCACGTTAAAACCGAACCAGCCGACGCAGAGCATCCAGGACCCCATGGCCAACCATGGCAGGGACGAGGGCGGAATACCAACCGGCTTGCCATTTCGATCATAGCGGCCACGGCGCGCGCCCAGAAGCAGAACCGCTGCAAGAGCGATCCAGCCACCGACCGCATGAACGACAACCGACCCGGCAAAATCATGAAAGCCAGAGCCAAATGTCGCTTCCAACCAAGCCTGAATACCAAAATTGCCATTCCAGACGATGCCCTCAAACAATGGATAGGCGATGCCGACCAGAGCGACGGTTGCCATACACTGGGGCAGGAACTTCATCCGCTCGGCAATTCCGCCAGATATGATCGCCGGAATCGCGGCTGCGAACGTGGTCAGGAAGAAGAATTTCACCAGGGTCAGGCCCTGAAGCTCAAAGCCTGCCCCGCCACCGGACAGCGTGGCCGCGTTGACAAAGAACGTCGTGCCATAGGCGAAGGTGTAGCCGACAAAGAAGTAGACAACGGTCGAAATCGCAAAGTCGACCAGGATCTTCACCAGAGCGTTGACCTGATTTTTCTGCCGGACTGTCCCAACCTCAAGGAAGGCAAAGCCGCCATGCATGGCAAAAACCAGAATGGCTCCCACCAGAACGAAGAACACATCTCCGCCAACAGAATTATCAGACATATTTGGCTCCCATTTATGCAGACTGCTCACAAACGGAGCGTCTTTTAGGGCCACACGCACTCAAACTGCATGCCAACTAGGCAAAAAGACTTTTTTCGCCCGAAATCATGGCTTCTGGAGGAATTGATCAATGCATCACACCAGAAAATTGCTCAATTAACGGTCGCAATTATTAGGCAAACGATAAATTTATAGGCAGAAGCCACAAAGCAAAAAGCCCGGGGCAGAATCCCGGGCTTGTGCTGCAACCCCATTGAGAGATTGCCTTTTAGGAGTGGTGGGTATTACCGCCCGCCAATGCCGAACTCAGGATAGGCCTCGACACCAACCTCGACCTTGTCGAGACCCAGAGCTTCTTCTTCTTCGGTGACCCGGATGCCAATGGTTGATTTCAGGATAACCCAGACAATCGAGCTCACGATGAACGTGAAGGCACCAATCGCGACAATACCAATCAGCTGCACGGAGTAGGCAACTTCAGTGTTGGAGAATGGTACGATCAGCGTGCCCCAGATACCGGCAAGCAAGTGAACTGGAATGGCGCCAACGACGTCATCGATTTTCAGCTTATCGAGCATTGGAACCGCGAAGACAACGATTGCCCCGCCCACGCCACCAATGATGACCGACTGAAGAACACTTGGAGCCAATGGCTCAGCTGTGATCGAAACCAGACCGGCAAGCGCGCCGTTCAGGGCCATCGTCACATCGACCTTCTTGTACATGACCTGTGTCAGGATCACCGCAACAACAACACCGGCAGCAGCGGCCATGTTGGTGTTTGCAAAGATCCGGGACACGTCGGTAACGTCGCCGATGGTGCCCATTGCGAGCTGAGACGCACCGTTAAAGCCGAACCAGCCGAGCCACAGGATGAATGTACCCAGTGTTGCAAGCGGCATGGAAGAGCCCGGGAACGGTGTGACCTGGCCGTTTGGACCGTATTTGCCTTTACGGGCACCCAGGATGATCGCACCGGACAGAGCCGCCCAGCCACCAACAGAGTGAACCAACGTGGAACCGGCAAAGTCAGAGAAGCCCATGCCGTCGAGCCAGCCAGCACCCCATTCCCAGGAACCGGTGATTGGATAGATGAAACCAGTCAGGACGATCGTGAAGATCAGGAAAGGCCAAAGCTTGATGCGCTCGGCCAGAGTGCCGGAAACGATCGAGGCTGTGGTTGCACAGAACACCATCTGGAAGAACCAGTCGGAGGCTGTCGAGTAGCCTGTATCGAGTGCGTCGGCACCAACTGCATCGAACGCATATGGACCGAAGGAGCCCATGAAACCGCCGTCCACGCCGGTGTACATCAGGTTGTAACCGGTGATCCAGAACATCAGACCAGCGATGGAGTAAAGGGTGATGTTCTTCAGGCACTGCATTGAAACGTTCTTGGAACGCACCAAACCAGCTTCCAGCATGGCAAAGCCAGCGGCCATCCACATAACAAGGAAGCCACCGATAAGGAACAACAGTGTGTTGAAGATATACTGCGTTTCAGGCGAAACAGCAGGAGCCGCGTCCTGTGCCAGTGCCGGCGCGACCATCAGGCCGAGGGCACCAAGCATAGCCGCGCTTTTTGCGACGAGTTTGTTCATAGTACTGACCCTCAATACAATCAAAGAGCTTCGGCGTCTGTTTCGCCGGTGCGGATACGAACGACTTGATCGATCGAATAAACGAAAATCTTGCCATCGCCGATCTGACCGGTCTTGGCGCCTGCGGAAATAACTTCCACGACCTTGTCGACGGACTCGCTGGCGACTGCCACTTCGATCTTCAGCTTCGGAAGGAAGCTGACGGCATATTCAGTGCCGCGATAGATTTCGGTATGACCTTTCTGTCGGCCGTATCCCTTGACCTCAGTTACAGTCAGGCCCTGGATGCCGATCGCCGTAAGTGCGTCACGCACTTCGTCGAGTTTGAACGGCTTGATAATGGCCATCACAATTTTCATTGCTCGTTCCCATTCCTCTTCCTAGCGCCTCTTCACCGTGAAGAGGCTGGCCGACCGCCCGCTGGTACCCCCCAGGGCTCCGTTTCATCCTGCGTCACAGCCTCCAAAAAGGGCCTGAGCACAGACAAAGTCGGGTCGGTGTCGGGCCTTTATAATCAAGGACCGTGCCAACTCGGAAAAAGATGTAGAGAAATGGCAGTATCCAGCCAATTTCAGAGCCAGAGCTATCAAGACGCAAGCACGAAACGCAAAATCAACATAGTGTAAAACTTTAGAAAATGATCAATTGTTACTCAAAAATTCAATTTTGCTCATTTTATTTGCATTTAAATCAAGGCGCAGAAGGAGCGGTCAAAAAAACAGCAAGAAAAATGCTCACCCGGCGAGCACTCGCCGGGTAAATAACCGTTTTCAAACGCTTTTAAGGATTCTTTAGGATCGATCGGCTGTCAGCATCAAGCTGAAAACCCGCCATCCGCAAGAAACGCAGCCTCTTCGGGGGTCGAGGTTCTGCCAAGCACGGCATTGCGATGCGGAAACCGGCCAAAGCGTCGGATCACATCCATGTGGGTCAAGGCATAGAGGTAAAAATTCTGGTCCCCGAGCTTGCGGGTGATATCAACGCTGGTTTGTTGTTCATCCATGTTTTCAGCATGTTCAAACGGCAAATAGAAGAACACCCGGACTTCCTTTGGAAAAGCCCGGTCATATCCGCGCTCCAGCGCGATTTTAGCCAAAGCCAAAGCTTTTCCATCCGCCTCAAAGGCTCTTGGGTCGTTTCGAAAAACATTGCGGGTAAACTGATCAAGAAGAATGATCAGCGCCAGACAGCCGTGAGGTGTGTCGCTCCATCCGCCCAGATCACCTGCCTTGGCCGCTTCGATAGCCTTCAGAAAACGGCTTCGGATATCCGCATCAAAATCGTCTGATCGACTGAACCACTTCGCTCCGCCTGCCTTCCACCAGAAATCCAGAACATCGATGGGGGAAACGGAAACTTCGGTCATGATTTTCTCCAGTAAAATCCGGGATATTTAAGACAATAAAGATGATATGGGACATGGTAACGCAAATCGAAACCAAGATCGCCAAGAGTTATCGCAGTGAGTGAAGACACGATCCTAGACCTCAAGGGCTTGAAGTGCCCACTTCCCGTGCTCAAGACCCGCAAAGCTCTGAGCCGGGTGGAAAGCGGCCACCGCATCGTGGTTCTGACGACAGATCCGATGGCCTTTCTGGATATCCCGCATTTTTGCAATGAGGACGGCCATACCCTGGAGGCGTCCGAAAAAGACGGCGAGTCCGGCAGGTTTACCATCGTCAAGGCCTGAAGCCGCAGGCCACATCAGCTTGCCTTGGAATAAGCATCCATGGCCGTTGCCAGCTTGAAATCAAGTTCTGTCAATCCGCCAGCATCATGGGTGGTGAGGGTCACATCAACCGTGCGGTAGACATTGCTCCATTCCGGATGATGGTTCATCTTCTCCGCCATCAGAGCCACCCGTGTCATGAAGCCAAACGCCTCGTTGAAGTTTTTGAACTGATAACGCCGCGAGATGACTTCCCGTTCACCCTCACCAAGCACCCAGCCCGTCATTTGGGTCAACCGGGACTGAATCTCGATCTGCTCAAGCCGTTTTGCCATCTTCACACCTCGTCATTTCTCAAGTCACTGCTGCACCCTTGTCTGATTATCAGATAGTGTGCCTAGCATGCGAAAACAGCCCTTGTACAAGATGGAGCCTCACCAGACATGACCTCAATCCTCTTTGTCTGCCTTGGCAACATCTGCCGGTCACCGTTGGCCGAAGGTGTTTTCCGCCACGCTCTCGACCAGACCGGACGCGCAAATCAAATCACGATTGATTCGGCAGGAACTGGTGCCTGGCATGTGGGTTCCCTGCCTGATCCAAGGTCCATGGACGTCGCTCTACGCCACAACATCGACATTTCAGGCCAACGCGCCCGACAAGTCCGGCTCGAAGATTTCGGGAATTTCGACTACATCTTCGCCATGGATCAGGACAATTTGTCAGATCTTCAGGCGCACGCACCATCCCGCTCCAGAGCGGCCTTGCGCCTGTTCCTTACAGACCCGGATACCGATGTGCCCGATCCTTACTACGGCGGCGATAAAGGCTTTGAAACGATCTATCAAATGCTGAAAGGCGGCAGCGAAAAATTACTAAAAGAGCTGATTGCCAGCGACCCTTCATAAGGCTGTCTTGAAGACTCCATATTCGGAAGAAGCGATAGGAGCTTGAATGGCCGATGAAACTGCTTTGGTGGACAGTCGCCGCAGTGCTGATTGCACTCGGCCTGGCAACAATCTGGCTGCCCATACCGACCGGCGTCCCGTTGCTGGCTCTGGGGTCTATTCTCATCATCAGCACCAGCCGGCAAGCCGCACGCAACCTTCGCAACCGCAGGCGGCGCGGACCGGCCCTCAACCACATCTTCGTCTGGCTTGAAGACCGCTCCCCTTTGCGCTTATCCCGGATCCTGAAGCGAACCCGGCCCCGGAACCTGCCCAATTCTTCGAGAAAAATCAGCAGCAGATGAAGCCGGTAGGCCATTACGTCGCAGCCGGACTTCTCTTGAACACTCCAATTGAATAGCCACATCAAAAAAGGCAGGCGCAACTGAAAGCGCCTGCTTCGACAAGGCAAACAAAATGGAGTCTCGTCATGACAGGCGTAAAAATAGATCACAATACATGGGTTTTGGTTGGTGACGGCGAGAAAGCCCTCATCTTCAATAATGAGGGTGACGATGTTTTCCCAAACCTGCAGGTGATCCGCCATTTGGAAATCGAAAATCCGAAAACGTCAGATCAGGGTACAGATGCCCCAGGCCGGAACAATTCAGGACCCGGACATCAGAAAAGCGCCATGGAGCCGACGGACTGGCATACGATGGAAAAGCACCGTTTTGCCAAGGGCATGGCCGACATGCTTTATAAAGCGGCTCACAAGGGTCGATTTGACAAGCTGGTCGTCGCAGCACCACCCATGATCCTTGGAGATCTCAGAAAAGCCTTTCACAAAGAAGTCAAAGACCGTGTTGTTGCCGAGGTTCACAAGACCCTGACAGGCCACCCCCCGCTCGAGATCGAGCGTATCTTGACCCAGAAGGCATAATCACAAAACGCAGGCGGCCTATTCTCGGCCCGTGAACATCACGAAAAAACGGCGCAATTGGGCATTGGCCCGTGCGCCGTTTTTCTGGAGAACAACTTCCAAAAGACGTCCCTTTCGGGTGAACCATTCATCCAGATTTCTGTCTCCCGCCCAGCGCGGGGTCAAAACGAACAGGAAACGATAGACGGCAAGGATCACCAGAAGGGTCAAGCCCCAGGAGATCAGCGTATCAGACAGGAAGTGCCCCCCAAAGGCTATTCGGTTCAGGGACAGCAAGAAGCCAAGCGGCAACAGGAAAGCCAGCATTGGCCGGCGCCAGGCAACAGGGGCCACGAAGACCGCCGCAATCAGCCACATACTTGCAGATGCCTCCCCAGACACGAAGGAACAGTTGGTATCGCACCAATTTGTCGGCAGCCAGACCGGCTGATATGGCATGTCGCCGCCAAATAGGTCGACCATGACCGGGCGCGGACGGCCCCAGTTGTTCTTGAGGATCAAGTTGACCAGAACGCCCGGACCAAGGATCAAGGTCGTCAGAAGAAAGATCGGCTTTCGAAGCGGCATGAGCGGACGTCGACCGGGCACCAAGAGTTTTGCCAGCAACACAAAAACGCAAGTAATTGCGATGATTTTTACGATGTGCGGGCCAAGATGACGAAACCGCCTCAAAAACGGTTCATTGCGCGCAAAAAAACCACCGTCATCGACGTAGAAGAGCCCGCTGGCCCAAAGATCTACACTTGGGAAAATCAGAAAAAAACAGGACACGGCCAGCAAGTAAATTGCGACCGCAGTCATTGGGTTCGCCCATGACCAATTCACCACCGTGCGGGAATGATCCGGAAGTATCTGGCAAAATGCCTTGCGTATGCTCATAGGCGGTGTTTAACCCATTCTTGGATTTAGAACCAATAAGTTCCTGCAGCCTTCAAGTATCAAATCGTCGACTGAAATCGAAATGGACACAATGATGGGATCAGCATCTCAAAATCTGAAACCTGAGCTGCATTTCTGGTTCGATTTCGCATCGACCTACAGCTATCTCTCTGCAATGCGGATTGAGACTGTGGCCCGCGACAGGTCCGTGAATGTTGTTTGGCACCCCTTCCTGCTCGGCCCAATATTCCGCAAGCAAGGGCTGGAAACATCGCCCTTCAATATCATCCCGGCAAAAGGCCGTTACATGTGGCGCGATATGGAGCGCCAATGCGAAGTTCTGGGGCTTCCTTTGGTGCAGCCTGACCCATTTCCGCAGAACAGTTTGTTCGCGGCCCGTTTGGCGCACGTCGGACGACATGAGCCCTGGATCGGAGCCTTCGTTCGCGCTGTCTTTTATGCTGAATTTGGCGGCGGACTGGACATTTCAGATCCTGCATTACTCGCAGGCATGCTGATGGAAGCAGGCGCTGATGCCAAAGCAACACTTGCAAAAGCCGAAAGCATGGACATCAAGATCGGACTGCGCGCGGCCGTGTCAGAAGCAGAAACGCAAGGCATTTTCGGCGCGCCAAGCTTTGTGACGTCAAGCGGCGAATTGTTTTGGGGCCACGACCGTATGGAAGAGGCTTTGAACTGCGCGCTCCTGCTGACCGACTAAATCAAAAACCCAAAATCAAGCCTACGATCTCCGAGCCAGATGAAACTGCCGCGCATGTTCCATTGCCTCGAACAGGCGCGCTGGTGACAAAGGTTTGGCCAAAGCCTCAACAAAACCGGCTTTCTGCAATTGGTCATCACCTACGGTTTCCAAAGCAGCCGTCACCGCTATCAGGGGGACATCACTGCCATTTCCAAGCGCCCGTATCTTTTCTGCAGTCTCCAACCCGTCCATGACCGGCATATGGAGATCAAGAAGAACCGCATCATAAATTGTATCAGCCATCATTTTCAGCGCTTCAGGGCCGCCAGGAGCTTGATCACAAGTGATTGAGAAAGACTCCAGCAGCGCAGACAAAAGCCGCCGGTTGGTGCCATTGTCGTCAACGATAAGAACATGCGCTTCCCCATTAGGAACGCTTTCAGGATCTGCTTTCAACACTTCCGCTTCGGCTTCGGCTGCCTGATCAATCGGCAGTTCAATTTCGAATCGACACCCTCCGGACTTTGGGCTGACCAAACGCAGTTTTCCGCCCAGTTCCGACACCAGCTGTGATGCCCCCCAAAGCCCCAAACCGGATCCGGCACCACGGGCCTCGCCAACGCGCCCGCGAACATACGGTTTGAACAGGCGGCGGCGTTCTGCCGGATCGATTCCAGGCCCCGTATCAGCAATACAAAGGCGCACCATCACAGGCGTGAGTCTCGACCCTGGAACCTGTTTCAGCAAAATGGAAATCTGGCCGGCGTCAGTGTATTTGACCGCATTGTCCAGCAATGCAGTGACAACCCGGCGCAATGCTCCCGCCTGCGCAAGTCCGAGACTGGCCTCAATCGGCGGCAGATCCACGACTAGCGCCAACCCCTTGACGTCCGCCGCAACGCGAAACAGATCGGCCGTATCACTGACGACCTCATGAAGGTTCAGCCAAAAACTGCTGTTGCCAGAAACCTGAATCAAGGCACCTGCTGTCTCGCTCAAGGCATCAATTGAGCGGATCAGGAGCTGCAGACGTTCTGACTGTTGCTCCGACAAGGCTTCCGTGCCGATCAACTCAGCGGTCAACCGCATAGCCGACAGCGGCGTGCGTAAATCATGCGCCAGCAGCGCCATCTCATCGTTTTTGTTAGGATTATTCGCCATCTTCGAAATCTAGTCTGCTTTGCAGTGAAACGGCAAACGCCACTTGCCAGTTTTTCCTTTGCAGGTCATTTTAGGAATGGGCCTTCCAGAAAATTTCAACTTGCCAATCCTCGCCCAAAGAGAACCTTCTTTCGGTTGGCACTTGTCACGACCCTATCGTCTCTGGGCCTTTGTCTACGCGCGCGCCTCGGCATCCTGCCAGATTCCAGGTTCGAAAACCTGAAGTTCGCCTGCAAACGAGTACCGAATGTCATACGAAATTCTGGCCATCGTCGTTCCCGTCTTTATCCTGATCGGTCTGGGGTATGGCGTCGCAAGAACCGGCCTTCTGTCTCAAGCGGTCGGGGAAGCTCTTGGGCAATATGTCTATGTGATTGCGATACCCGTGCTGATTTTCAGAACGCTTGCAGTCCTTGAGCTCGGTGATGAAAGTCCATGGGGCCTCTGGATTTCCTATTTTATAGGTGTGGCTGTAACCTGGGGGCTTGCCAACCTGATCATTCGAAAAGGATTTGGCAGGGATGCGCGCGCGGGCGTTGTCGGAGGCATTTCAGCAGCCTTTGCCAACACGGTCATGGTTGGACTGCCACTGGTTTCATCAATCTACGGCGAAGATGGGCTGGTTCCGCTTCTGATCATCATTTCTGTTCACATGCCGGTCATGACGGTGGTCATATCAATTCTCATGGAACGCGCAGCTGCCGTTGACGGGATCAGCACACCACCGCCAATCGGCGAGATGGTCCTCAAGATTGGCAGAAACCTTGCGACCAATCCAATCATTATCGCGATTGCATGCGCCTTGATTTGGCGGAGCTTCAGCCTCCCGGTCTCCGGCATCTTGCAGAATGTTTTGGACCGGATAGCAGCCACGGCCTTGCCCGTCGCCCTTCTGTCACTGGGCATGAGCATGGTGATTTACGGAATTCGCGGCAACATCCTGCCAGGACTCCAGTTGAGTTGCCTGAAGATCGCCATCATGCCGACGATTGTTTTTCTGGCTGGGGCCTATCTGTTCCACCTGCCACCCCTATGGACTGCAGTGGCGACCGTGACAGCCGCCTGCCCGACCGGCATCAATGCCTATATTTTCGCAAACAGATACGGGACCGGCCACGCAATGTCGGCAAACTCAATCACCCTGACCACATTAGCCGCAGTGCTGACCAGCGGCATCTGGGTCGCCATTCTGACCTATTGGCAATCTGCCGGGTTATGAATTTTCGCAGACAGTCAGCCTGCGGTCTGTGAAGCTATTCAACTAGGACGGCAGTAAGAAAAACGTGCCAATTGAGGCGATCATCCGCATTCTCAGTAAGGAAAATGCCTCCTGTCATTATGCCTTGCCTCGTTTTTCTTGCAGGCAGCTCTTTGACGGGAAAGAGAGTTCAAAATGGACAGACTGCAAGTAGAAATCATCAAAAGCGCACAGGCAGACCCAAGCACGATTTGCATGTTCTCAAACATTCTCAACCTCCATTACGCAAAACAAATTCAGCCAAATTTACAGGTCAGTATAAGTATACAAAAAGACAAGATTGGCCTGATTTTTTCTACTTGGTATTTATGCCTATAATTCATAAATATATTTATATTCTGAAATACATATGATTTACTTTGATAAAGCTAAACCTCGGAACAAGTCTTCAGAGGAAACGCCTTCGGCATCAAGCTCTCTCAGGCTTGCATCTGAACGCGATTTTGACAGTTTCCTCCCATCTTCACCCAGCACAAGTCGATGGTGCCGATAACGCGGCTCGGGCAACCTCAAAAGGCTCTGCAAGAGACGGTGCACGGACGTTGCGTGATAGAGATCCCGGCCGCGCAACACATCGCTCACATCTTGCCGGGCATCGTCGAGAACGACCGACAGATGATAACTGGTCGGAACGTCCTTGCGCGCCAAAATGACATCTCCCCAGTCCGCAGGCTCTGCCAGCACCCGTTGACCCTGATACCAACTGTCTGCCGTTTCGGCACCATCGAACCACTCAGACGGGCCTTCCCACCAGCTCAAATTCGACCCGACCTCCTGAAGAGCCAAACCCATGTTCAAGCGCAGCGCATAGGCAGCATCGCTGTCCTTCCGCGCATTCTCCTCTTCTGGGCTGAGCACAGCATCATCGCCTGGATACAGAGGCGCACCATCAGGGTCTCGTGGCCATTTTTCCCCGCTCGCTTCATAAGTCGCCACGAAGCGTTTGATTTCACCTCGGGTCAAATAGGCGCGATAGATCAACCCGCGCTTTTCCAAGCTACGAAGCGCCGATGCATAGGTCTCAAAATGCTCTGACTGACGGAAAACGGGCGTCTCCCAGGAAAGTCCTAGCCACTCCAGATCCTCCAGCATGTCTGCTTCGAGTTGAGGCGAGCAGCGCGCCTTGTCGATATCCTCGATTCGGACCAGAAATCGCCCATCCAGAGCCTTCGCTGCTCGAAAATTCAACATCGCAGAAAAGGCGTGGCCAAGATGAAGATGCCCATTGGGCGATGGAGCAAAACGAAAGACAGGAGTTTGCATTTGAGCTCGAGAGTTGAATGTATTTAGATCCGTAAATCTACTGGAACATGTGGTATCAGCTTCCAGCTCCATGACAAACTCCAATCCGGCGAGCCGACTTGAAACCCATCAACACATTGACAGATGTCGAAAGCGGCTTGGCCTCACTGCTCGAACTCGACCCCACGCTTGAGCCTTTCGCCAAAGCAGCCGGCCCTCTGCCACTTCGCCGTCGGCAGGCCGATTTTGCCAGTCTTGCCAACATTGTTGCGGGCCAGCTGGTGTCAGTGGCAAGCGCGGCTGCGATTTTTAAACGGCTTGAAGACTGTGTTAATCCCCTCACAGTGGAGAATTTCTCGACGTTCCGCGATGAAGATCTCTCGAGCGTGGGCTTTTCCAGAGCAAAACTCCAAACGCTCCGGGCAATCTGCCATGCTTGCGAGGCTGGACTGAATCTGAGTGATCTCGCAGAGAAACCGGCGAACGAGGCCCATTCAAGGCTTTGCGAAATCAAAGGCATTGGTCGATGGTCAGCGGATATCTTCCTGCTTTTCTGCGCCGGACACCCTGACGTTTTTCCAAGCGGCGATCTGGCCATCAGGGTTGCCGTTCGCGATGCCTATGGGCTGAATGAAAAGCCATCCGTGAAAGGCCTCGACGCAAGCGCTCAGGCCTGGTCACCCTGGCGCGGAATTGCAGCCCGGCTTTTCTGGGCCTGGTACAAGGCCCAGAAGCAGAAACGGGAAATATTGCCCCTGTAGAGCATTTCCTATTTTCTCTGCGTCACGTCGCTAAAGCAGTGCCTTCACCGAGCGAAGCATCAGGTCAATGTCTTGCTGTCGCGACAAACGATGATCCCCATCAGGCACCAGCGAGAACGTCACATCATCGTCAGGCAGCGCTTCCGCCAGTCGCTGAGCATGTTGCCAGGGAACATCCTGATCCTGCGCCCCTTGCAGGATCGTCACCGGGCAACCGGACACCAGCAGCTTGTCCAGGATCAAATGCTTGCGGCCATCTTCAATCAGTTTTTTCGTGATGACATAAGGATCAGCTGAATACTCCGAGGGCTGCTCCCAACGCCCATCCCGAAGGATAGTTTCGCGAATATCATCGGAAAAACGCTGTTTCCACATAAGCTCTTCTGTGAAATCAGCAGCTGGTGCGATCAGAACCATGCCTTTTAGAGACTTGCTGTCCCTGCGGGCCAAAGCCAGCAACATGGCAAGCCACCCCCCCATGGACGATCCGACCACAACAGTTGCTCCGCTGCAAAACCGGTCAAATACAGCCAGCGCCTGCTCCAGCCAGTCGGACACACACCCGTCCTCAAAAGCACCGGACGACAGCCCATGCCCCGAATAATCAAATCTGGTACACCGCAAATTTTCAGATGCAGCATACTCTGCAAGGGCGACAGCTTTGGTGCCGCTCATGTCTGACTTGAAACCCGAAAGCCAGAAGAGGCCGACTTTACCACTGTCGCTTTCGTCCCCGACAGAGTGTCGAACCGCGATTTGCCGTTCCTCAGTGCTTTTCCCTGTCATGATGAATTGCAGATCTGTGTCAGTCATATTATGGCTCTGATAAATTTGGTCGCTCGCAGTGTTTCATTTGGCACAGGCGGTCGGCAAATAGAAGCAGCAACAACGGAGCACTCAGTGGCCAATCAAGATCGCAAACCCGTTGTTCTGCAGGTTATACCGGATCTGAACACCGGAGGGGCAGAACGTACAACAGTCGATGTGGCCAAGGCTTTGGTCGAAGCAGGCTGGACGGCTCTCGTCGTGAGTGAAGGTGGACGCCTGACTGATGAGCTGGACGCCATCGGAGCCAAACACATCGAATTGCCGGTCAAGTCCAAAAACCCGATGACGATCTGGCGCAACGCTACACGGCTACAAGCGCTCATCAAAGAGCATTCCGTCGACATCATTCACGCCAGAAGCCGGGCTCCTGCCTGGTCGTCATTTCGGGCAGCCCAGCGGGCCAAAATCCCGTTCGTCACCACGTATCACGGCATCTACGGCCAGAAAAACGCGTTCAAGGCATTCTACAATTCTGTAATGGCCCGGGGCGATGCAGTCATTGCAAACTCTAATTATACAGCCCGGCTCATCGAACAAAGGCATCCTATTGCCGAGGATAAAATTTCGATCATACCGCGAGGATCAGATCTCAAGGCCCTAGCGCCTGGTGCAGTTTCATCGGAGCGACTTCAGGCACTCTCAAGCGCTTGGGGATTGAAAGAAGGTCGGCCAGTGGTCATGAACCTGGCTCGCCTGACAAACTGGAAGGGTCAAGGCGTGTTGATTGACGCAATGGCGGAGTTGGCGGAAGCCGGAGATGACAAGACAGTTGCCGTGCTGGCCGGCGACGCCCAAGGCCGCGATGCCTATTTGGCGGACCTGAAAGCCAGGATCGCCAAACACGGCCTTGCCGACCGTGTCCTTCTTGTCGGCCATTGTGACGATGTTCCAGCAGCACTGGCTCTGGCGGATGTGTCCGTTGTGGCCTCTATCGAGCCAGAAGCCTTTGGCCGTGCTGCTGTTGAAGCTCAAGCCGCCCATGTCCCGGTCATTGTGTCTGATCTGGGTGCTGTTCCGGAAACCGTTTTGGGCCCACCTGAAACGGATGAAGCAGACCGCACTGGCTGGCGCGTGCCCCCTGGAAAACCGGAAGACCTGGCAATTGCTCTACGCCATGCACTCGACCTGGATTCCAGGGCGCTAAAAGCTTTGACCACTCGGGCAGCAGCTCATGTCACCCGGAATTTCTCGGTCGAGACCATGTGTGCCCGCACGCTCAAGGTTTATCAGGACTTGTTGTGATCCAATACGCGTACAGATCAGCGTTACGCAGCCAGAGGATAGGCTTCCTCTACCAGATAGGGTCCACCTCCAACGCTCGCCTTGGCAGAGAACAAAACAAACCGGCCAGCCACAAACGGTGATGCTTGAAAATCACCATGCTCTGACAGCCAACGTGCGACATCCTCATTGCTGGATGTCCTGCACCGGCCAAGAGTGACATGTGGCGTATATTTGCGCCGCTCGCACGGCAATCCTAACCGCTGAATGATGCGTTCCTGTTCCGCCTGCAGTTCGGCAAGCTGTTCGTTCGGCTGGACCCTGGCCCAGACAGCATGAGGCTTTCCGTTTCCAAAGGATCCAAGTCCGTCCAGACGAATGTCAATCGGGTCCCTGCGAATGCGATCAAGGGCCTCGGCCACTTCATCCGCGGTCCGGTCATCGATATCGCCAATGAAACGCAAGGTGATATGAAAATTCTCAGCATCGATCCAGCGGGTGCCCCGAAGGCCTCCCTGAAGCATCGACAAAAGGAGCCCCGTCTGTGACGGAATCTCAAGGCCTGTAAACAAGCGCGGCATGGGGTGCCCCTCCGCTGGTTGCGACACAATCATCAAGAATCAACTTTTACCGCAACGCAAGAAATTTTATAAAGCACTGTAATAAATAAGTTTTTCAAATTTCTAAGATTGCAGGCATTCCGGAAGCGAGTTTGATATGGACGTCTTTGGCGGCAAAATGATTCTTTGTCACAAACAAAAACGCGGCGGATCTGCTGCCGCCGCGTCTTTGCGTTCAGTCAAAATAAATCACGGGCAAGGATTGCCCCGACGTTGATGTATGTCATCGATTTTCGCTAGAACTTCGTCAGAAAGGGTCAGAGTGGCAGCATCCAGATCGTTTTCCAGCTGCTCCATCTTCGTCGCACCCAATATGACAGAGGTCATGAAGCTACGCGACTGAGCGAACGCCAGAGCCATCTGGGACGGGTCGAGATCGTTATCGCGGGCAAGATCGACGTACTCGTTGATGGCCTCTTCAGCACCGGCCTTTTCATAACGCTGAAGGCGATCAAACAAGGTTTTGCGGGATCCGTGAGGCAACGCGCCATCGCGGTATTTACCTGTCAGATAGCCCTGAGCCAAAGCAGAATAAGCCAGCATCGAAACATCTTCGCGAAGACTGACTTCAGCAAGCGCCGTCTCAAAGGTCCTGTTGACCAGAGAATAGGCGTTCTGGATGGAGGCAATGCGCGGCAATCCGTGACGTTCGGCGGCCTTTACATAGGTCATCGTGCCCCAGGCACTTTCATTTGAAACGCCGATATGCCGGATTTTCCCTGCCTTCACCAAATCACCCAAAACATCCAGTGTGCTCTCGATGGAATTCTCATCAGCAGCTGGCTCAACATCAGTCCAGCGCGTCGGGTTGGTGCCGAAACCTGAAACATTCCGGTCAGGCCAATGCAGTTGGTACAGGTCAATATAATCAGTTTTCAGGTTCTTCAGGCTTCGATCGACCGCAAATTCAATCTGTTCGCGCGTCAGTCGGGCATGGGCTCCATTCTCGCGGAACCAGTCCATGTCTGTTCGGCCGACCACTTTGGTCGCCATGATGACCTTGTCGCGTTGACCACGTGCCTTAAACCATGTCCCGATGATCCGCTCGGTACGCCCCTGCGTGTCGCGGTTTGGCGGAATTGGGTAGAGCTCGGCTGCGTCGAACAAATTGACCCCGCGATCAAGTGCGAGATCCATCTGGGCATGCCCCTCCGCTTCCGTGTTTTGCTCACCATAAGTCATGGTGCCAAGGCACAGGGAGCTGACATTCAAGTCGGTTCGACCAAGACGACGATAATCCATCGTGGGTTCCTCAAATCAGGTTTTTAATGTGAGATCAGGCGCGAATTCAGGACGAACCAGCCCGTTCAAGAAGCTCTTCAACTTTAGGTAACATATTCTGGACAATGACGGAAACGCCCTCGGCATTGGGGTGCATCCCATCCGCAAGATTTAATTCTGGCTTCAGCGCAACGCCTTCCAGAAAAAATGGATAGAACAGGGCCTCATTTTCCGTCGCAACCTCGGCGAAAATCGGATCAAAGGCGGCAGAATAATCTTCACCGAGATTACTCTGGGCAATCATCCCGGTAATCAGCATTTCAACACCGCGCTCTTTCAAGCGGGTAGCTATTTCCGAGATATTCTTGCGCGTCAACTCTGGCGAAATTCCGCGCAACATGTCGTTTGCACCAAGCTCAACGATCACCGCATCGACATCAGGGCCGACGGACCAGTCAAGACGGGAAAGCCCGCCCGACGATGTGTCACCGGAGACACCCGCATTCACAACTTCCACATCATACCCCCCTTCAGTGAGCGCATTTTGCAGCTGACTTGGAAAAGACCCGCCTGGAGCCAACTGGTAGCCTGCCGACAAGCTGTCGCCGAGAACCACGAGTTTCAAACCATCCGCAGCATAAGCTGAGAGGGAGAACGGGAAGATCAGAAAGAAATAAACCGAAAATTGATACAATTTTGAGCGCATAGCAGGTCTGGTTAGCTCCCATTCGCAACCTATATGGTCACGAGGGATATAATTGGCAAGGTTGCACCATTTTTGCCAGAATAAAATCCGGTGACAGTCGGCACCAGCCAGAGCCTTTGAACGCTGGAACGACTGACAACTTGTTTGACGGTTAGCCACCGCCGTCTTTGTGAACACATGAAAGAATTGGGTCAAATATGACGAACGGACCGGCTATCGCACTCAAGGATGTACATCTCAGCCTCGGCGAGAAAGCAGGACGTGTTCACATCCTCAAAGGCATTGACCTGACCATTGACCATGGAACCGCAGTCGGTCTCGTTGGACCATCAGGATCCGGCAAATCAACGCTTCTGATGGTGATGGCGGGTCTGGAACGCGCTGACAGCGGCCTCGTTCAAGTCGTCGGCTCAGAGCTGGGGCCCTTGTCCGAAGATGAGTTGGCCCGGTTTCGCGGCTCCAATGTTGGCATCATCTTCCAGTCATTTCATCTTGTACCCAACATGACAGCTCTGGAAAACGTCGCCGTGCCGTTGGAGCTTTCTGGCGATCGGGCAGCTTTCGACAAGGCCAAACTGGAGCTGGAAGCCGTTGGCCTTGGCCATCGCCTTCATCACTATCCAGCGCAGATGTCTGGTGGTGAACAGCAACGTGTCGCCGTCGCCAGAGCTTTGGTCGTCGATCCGAAAATCCTGATCGCTGATGAGCCAACCGGCAACCTGGATGAAAACACCGGCTCCCAGATTGTTGACTTGATGTTCAAGGCGCAAAAGAAGCGGGGCACAACATTGGTTCTGGTGACCCATGATCCGGCTCTTGCGCGCAAATGTGACCGAATGATCCGCGTGCGCTCCGGCGAGATCGAGGAAGATGTGTCCGACGTCCGCTCTGCAGGGGCGGAGGCATCCGCATGAACGCCGCTTCCAGCAAACCCCAACCTGGCAGCAAAGCCCCAACCGGTCTTTCCCTCGCACTGCGCTTTGCCTTAAGGGAATTGCGCGGTGGCCTGAAGGGCTTTTACATCTTTATCGCCTGTATCGCGCTTGGCGTTGCCGCAATTGCAGGCGTGACCTCTCTGTCTCGCGCCCTGACTGAAGGCATTTCCGCAGAGGGTCAGTCCATTTTGGGCGGCGATCTGTCTTTTTCCATTGTTCATCGTCAAACCGACGAGGCAGAAAACAAATGGCTGAACTCGCTCGGCGACATTTCTGAGGTCGCAACCATGCGCGCCATGGCACGGCGTCCGGAAACCGGCGACCAGTCCCTCATTGAACTCAAAGCCGTCGACAATGCGTATCCGCTTTATGGCGACATGAAGCTGGAAGGCGGCGGTGCTCTTCAGGATGCCCTGTCGGAAAAAGATGGGCTTTGGGGTGCCGTTGCCGATATTTCCCTTCTGGCCCGCCTTGGATTGAAACCCGGCGACACCGTGTCTGTCGGCAAGGCAGAAGTCCGCATTGCCGATGTGATTGCCTCCGAACCTGACAAATTGGCGGGCGGTATGGAAGTCGGGCCTCGGCTCATGATTTCACAAGCAGCCATCCCAGCAACCGGCCTTATCCAGCCTGGCAGCCTCGTCAGGTGGCACTACCGAGTCCGCCTGAATGGCAATGCGTCGGAAGACAACGTCAAACAGGTAATCACACAAGCCGAAGAAGCTTTCCCGCAAGCTGGCTGGCGCATTCGCTCCAGAGCCAATGCAGCGCCTGGCCTGCAGCGAAACATCATCCGCTTTGCCCAGTTCCTGACCCTGGTCGGACTGACAGCCCTTGTGGTTGGTGGTGTCGGCGTCGCCAATGCCATCCGGGCTTTTCTTGACACCAAACGGGAAGTAATTGCCAGTTTCAAATGCCTTGGAGCCACGGGCGGTTTTGTTTTTCAGGTCTATCTGATCCAGATGCTTTGCCTTGCCGGCATCGGCATTGCCATTGGGCTTGTTCTGGGAGCCATCATTCCCTTTGCTGCGGCGGCTGCGCTTGGTGGCGTTCTGCCGATTGACCTTGCCGCAGCCATTTACCCCACAGAACTTGGCCTCGGATTGCTCTATGGCGTCCTGACCGCGCTTGCCTTTGCGCTTTGGCCCCTTGGCAGAGCTCATGATGTCCCACCAACGGCCCTGTTTCGCGGCATGGTCTCTGGCAAGGCCCGCAGCCTGCCGCGCAAGCGTTATCTTGTCGCAACGGCCATCACCGTTGCAGCCCTTGCGGCCATCGCCATATTGCTGGCCTACGAAAAACGCATTGCGCTCATCTATATAGGCGCCTCGGCAACGGCCTTCATCCTTCTGGTTCTCGTAGCCCGGGTCATCATGGCCGTGGCCAAACGCCTGCCAACCGTTCGGTCCACGGAACTTAGATTGGCAATCGCCAATATCCATCGCCCCGGTGCACTGACCCCTTCAGTTGTACTGTCCCTGGGATTGGGCCTGTCGTTGCTCGTTGCTCTTGCCCTGATTGATGGAAATTTGCGCCGCGAGCTTACTGCAACCGTTGCCGATGAGGCGCCGAGTTTCTTCTTCATCGATATTCAATCCAATGAACGAGACGCCATCGAGCAATTGCTGAAAACCGAAACAGATGATGCCAACATTCGCAGCGTCCCCATGCTGCGCGGCAGACTGGTGTCCCTCAAGGGTATTCCAACCAGCCAAATTGAAGTCCCTCCCAACGCCGCATGGATCCTGCGCGGTGACAGAGGCATCACCTATGAGGCTCGCCAACCGGACAATTCCGAACTCACATCAGGCAACTGGTGGCCAGCCGACTACACGGGCGTTCCCCTGGTCTCTTTAGAGGATGAGGCAGCAACGGATCTCGGGCTCAAGGTCGGCGACGAAATTACCGTCAATGTTTTCGGACGGGAAATCACAGCCAAGATAGCCAACACCCGCAAGGTCGAATGGCGCTCTATGGCGATAAATTTCGTCATGGTCTTCTCACCCAATACATTTGCAGGCGCTCCTCACGTGCATTTGATGACCCTGGGCTGGAAGGAAAACGCATCAACGGATCAGGAGCTATCGCTTCTGCGCAAGGTCTCGGACGCCTTTCCGACGGTTACCGCCGTCCGCGTAAAAGATGCCATTGCTCAGGTGAACGATCTTGTCGCTCAATTGGCCTGGGCCATTCGCGGCGCTTCTTCCATCACCCTGATTGCCAGCATTCTTGTGCTGGCAGGTGCGCTGGCAGCAGGGCATCGGAGTCGCATTTATGACGCTGTGATTTTGAAAACGCTGGGTGCGACCCGCAGAAGGCTGATCCTGGCCTATGCTCTGGAATATGCCATTCTCGGACTGACAACGGCGATTTTCGCATTGATCTCCGGGGGATTGGCCGCCTGGTTCGTCATCACGCGAATCATGAACGGCAGCTTCGTCATGCTGCCAACCACAGCCATAACAGCCGCGTTGGCCGCTCTTGTCCTGACTGTTGGCTTCGGTCTGATCGGCACTTGGAGGATCTTGGGTGAAAAGCCAGCGCCAGTGCTCAGAAACCTCTAACGGACTTCAAGCAAGCGTTGCAAAAAGTCCAACTTGCAGCGCTTGCGAAGAAGAAAATCTGGCCTAAACCGCTGTGTGCAAGCCGTTGGACATAGCGGCGAGTGATCATATTTGCAGCAATACAAGCTCGGCGTATTCAAAACTTAGGTAAACATGACAGTTTTTTCAAAAACTGTGTCTTGTTCTGTTAACCTGGAAGCCCCATATTTCGATAGAGTAGCTTGGTCTGGGGTTTGTCAGGGCAAGAACAAGTTCAACAGAGGATAAATTCGAATGTCGACCTTCAACCGAGATTCTCAATCGGCTTATTCGGTGGCCGGCACTCATGCCGATGCAGCCATCGATCAGGGGCTCCGCTCCTACATGCTTGGCGTGTACAACTACATGACGATCGGCCTCGCGCTGACCGGCTTTTTTGCGCTTGCCGTCTTCACGATGACTGTAACGCAGGATCCAAGCTCCGCAGCAGCATCCCTTGCTGATGGCACAATGCTGACCTCGCTCGGCGTCACGCTTTACACATCGCCTTTGAAATGGGTTGTGATGCTGGCTCCGCTCGGCATGGTGATGTATCTGTCGTTCCGGATTTCATCCATGAGCGCATCAACAGCTCGCACGACATTCCTTGTCTATGCAGCTGTTATGGGCATATCGCTGTCTTCGATCTTCCTCATCTACACGAGCGGTTCAATTGCCCGCGTGTTCTTCATCACGGCAGCTTCCTTCGGCGCGTTGAGCCTCTTCGGCTACACCACGAAGAAAGACCTTTCCGCAATGGGATCGTTCCTGTTCATGGGCCTGATCGGCATCGTGATTGCGTCCGTGGTGAACATCTTCCTGGCGTCTTCCGCCCTGCAGTTCGCCATCTCCGTGATCGGCGTGTTGGTGTTTGCTGGCCTCACCGCCTACGACACCCAGCAGATCAAGTCGATGTATTACGAAGGCGACGACAGCGAAACAGCAACGAAGAAATCCGTAATGGGGGCCCTGCGCCTGTACCTGGATTTCATCAACATGTTCCTGATGCTGCTGCAGTTGTTCGGCAACCGCGACTGATCATCAGAGTCCAGTCTGAAATAGAAAAGCCCGGCCATCCCGCCGGGCTTTTTTGTGGGCTAGATAAACAGCCAATAGAATATCGGATCGCGGTCGCTTCATAGGTCCATGTGATATGGCGGCTAAACGTCGACCAATCTCAAATGCTTTTTCTTTTCCAGAACCTTAAGAACTTGCGCCAAATCATGCCCCCGTTTCAGGATCAGGCCGCCAGCAGCCACAACGGAATAGGCACCCTGACGGCGTGCCATCTTCGGATCTTTTTCGATCCGATACAGTGGCATTTCAGAACTATGCCTGAAGACCGAAAACACCGCTTTGTCCTGGGTGAAGTCCATGGCGTAATCGCGCCACTCTCCATCGGCAACCATCCGGCCATAGAGTTTCAGGATGGTGTTGAGTTCTGGCCTGTTCAAAGCCACGATTGGCTTGGTCGCCTGTCCTGACTGCGAAGATTGCGGAGTTCCCTTTAATCCCTGGGGGCCCCGCTGCGACGCGCTGTCTTCAGTCTCACTCATTCAGCCTCCTGATAAGACCCGGAGAACCGCGCTGGAACGCTGTTCATCTAAACGTTTACAGACGTCGAATTGTTATAATTGCATCATGATGCACAAGTCTTGCTGCACTTGGCAAGGCTCTGCCAGCAAATCTGTGCCTGCAAGCCTTGGCCCCAAGCCTGCTCCATAAAACCAATTTTGGGACAGCATGTCAGAAATCACGATCCTGCCTTATTCCAGCCCTTGGCGTGCCATTTTAAGCGATCATATTCAAATCATACCTTGATGGGTCGTGATCGCTCGGCTTCGGATGCAATAGCCCCCCAGCCCCCCGGGGTCAGAGTTGATCAGATTGGTGTTTTTCACCAAACATCAGGGCAACTGAAGGGCCGGCCGCAAGCCGGCCCTTTTCATTATGTGTTTCCAAAGCCCACTCACAGACAGACCCTTTTTCTTTTTGTGAACGAGCGAACCTCCTGTATTCTTCCAGTCATGAACTCTGAGCTCATAGAGCTACGGCCTGCGGAAGGTCGTGATTGCAAGGCCTTGGCGTCGATCCACAGCGCTGCCTGGCTTGGGGCTTATCGCGGCCTGCTGAATGGGATCGAGCTAGATCGCATGATTGCGCGAAGATCGCCCGCATGGTGGCAAGGCGCATTGTCCAAAGGCGTTCAGATCAAGGTGCTTGACGTAGCAGGCGAGCCAGCAGGATATGCCACATTTGGCAGCAGCAGAATCCCCTTGATGGCCGGCGCCGGTGAAATTTATGAGCTTTACCTGAAACCCGAGTATCAAGGGCTTGGCTTCGGCCGCAAGCTGTTCGAAACGGTTCGCAAAGACCTTGCAGTCAGACATCCGAAAGGCCTTGCCATACAAGTCTTGAGCGAAAATGGCCCAGCTCGTGCCTTTTATCAGGCTCTCGGCGGTCAATTGATCCCTACAACCACCCAAGTAAGCCCAATGAGCAGGCTGGAGTTATCAGTCTATTTCTGGTCAGGAGTATACCGCCAGCCGTCCCGAAAATGAGCCCCAGAAGATCTTCGCATGTTTAATCCAAGCCCTCAGCGTCATCCTCTTACTTCACCTTCACATTACGAAGCGGCATTCATCATATGGTTGCAACGCACCAATAAGGGCTTGCACTGAAGCCATCAGGCTGCAATAGACCCTTCAACAGCCAACAGGAGTGATGCAAGCATGCGTATTGACGCGGTGCCAATCGGCAAAAACCCACCTGATGACATCAACGTCATTATCGAAGTGTCCGTGGGCGGCGAGCCAATCAAGTATGAAATGGACAAGGAAGCTGGCGCGATGTACGTCGACCGCTTTCTCTACACGCCAATGCGCTATCCAGGCAATTACGGCTTTGTTCCACACACACTGTGCGGCGACGGTGACCCAATTGATGTTGTGGTCGTCAACCAGCGTCCAATTCTTCCTGGTGCGATCATGAATTGCCGCCCGATTGGCGTCCTGATCATGGAAGACGAGTCCGGCATGGACGAGAAAATCATTGCCGTTCCGAGCAACAAGTTGAGCCGTCGTTACGAGAACATCCACGACATCAGCGATTTGCCAGACATCACCATGGAGCAGGTGAAGCATTTCTTCGAACACTACAAGGACCTGGAACCCGGAAAATGGGTCAAGGTCACTGGCATCGAAGGCATTGAAACTGCCAAGAAGATGATTGTTGACTCGATTGAACGCGCCAAGGCTGACCCAGCCAAGTAACGCAGATCATCAGGTTCGACCGACAGGAAGCCGCAGAGGGTTAATTCCCCGCTGCGGCTTCAATTCTATCCATCTCCTGATCGGACAAGCCGAAATGATGGCCGATCTCATGAACGACGACATGGGTGACAATGTCACCCAGGCTCTCGGTGTTGGACGCCCAGTAATCAAGGATCGCGCGCCGGTACAGCCAAAGGCGATTTGGCATCTGCGCAGCAAGAACTTTAGCCGCGCCCTGTGTCAGAGCATTGCCCTCGAAAAGACCTAGCAATTCATGCGGATCCTCAATACCCAGAGCATCCAGGACAGCGTCATCGGCATATTCAGCCAGAACGATATGAACGTGACCACATTGAACCAGAATCTCATGTGGCAGACCCGACAGGGTCTCGCTGGCCAAGGCCTCAAACACATCCAGATCAGGGGCGAAACGATCCGACCAATCGGTAATGCGCCTGGGATGAATGGATCCCATTCGCGGAACTCCCATTAGCTTTTTGTGAGTGTACGTATCTTTTGCGTGCCGTCAAAGATAGGTGATCGCAAGATAAATCAACAGCCCGACAGCAAAAACGAGCCCGGCCGCTCGCCCTATCCGGGTTCCCCAGACTTCCATGGGGTCATGCTGGTCCTGATCAGAGGCTTCAAAATGCCCCTGCGCCCGCTTTGCCATCCGCACGAATGTGGAACCTGCGACGGTTTCACTTTCCGCCTGAACTCTTTCGAGCGACCTTAAGGCATCATCGCGGCGATCCTGATCACTTTGGGGGCGTTTGCTCATGCGTTCCGGCCTCTTGCCTTGAAGGAAAGAACGGCAGATGCCGCTGCAAGGATGACCAGGCCATTAGACGCGACAAAGTTCCATCCGGCAAATGACAGTCCCAAAAACCGCAAACTCGCCTCGGTACAGCTAATCACCCGCATCGACTTTAGCGCAGACAGCATGTTCGACGCACTGGCAGGCCCCAGATTACCGCCGCCGCAATCGCTTGGCCCAGCCCAGAACTGCCACTCAGCACCAGCCTGATAGGCTCCCAGCCCGGCGCTATAAGCAAATACAAGCGCCACCAGAACCAACAAGCTGCCAGCGAGCCTGAGCCGACCGCGCGCCATCAACAACAGCGCAAAAACAATAAGCGCCAGCCCGACATAAAATGGCACCCTCTGCTCAAGACAAAGCTTGCAAGGCACATAGCCGCCAATCAGCTGAAAGCCCCAGGCAATTGAGATCGCTGCAAACCCGAGAAGCAGAGCGAGCAATGCCAGCATTTTCGAAGAAGATGCAGTCGTCATACTCAGGACCTCCGGTTTCATAGCAGCTTGATCAGCACAAAACCGCCGACAAGTAGAACCATGAAGATGGTGAACATAAGACCCAGGCGCTTTTCAATGAAATCACGAATGGGTGGCCCAAAGAAATACAGCAGTCCGGCGACAACAAAGAACCTGATCCCGCGAGAAACGACGCTGGCCAGCAAAAACACTGGCAAACTTAGCCCTGCGGCGCCGCTTGCAATCGTAATCACCTTATAGGGAAAGGGTGTAAGACCGGCGATAAAGACAAACCACCAGCCCCAATCCTTGAACACCGTACTGAACTGATCGAACTTATCCAGGTAGCCGTAAAACGCCAGAATAGGTTCGGCAACTTGCTGGAACAGGAACAATCCGATCATGTACCCGGCCAATCCGCCAAGCACCGACGTCACGGTACACAAAAGCGCCAAACGCCAGGCGCTTTCCTTTTTTGCGATCACCATCGGGATCAGTAAAATATCCGGCGGGATCGGGAATACCGAACTTTCGACAAAGGAAACCGTTCCCAGCGCGGCAGGCGCGCGGGGGCCGGATGCAAGGGACAATGTCCAATCGTACAGGCGTCTTAACATAGCCTCTGCATAGCCTTTCACCTTGGGAAAGTCACCCTGCGAAACGCGCGAAAATACACAGTCACAAACACCGCCAAATTCATGATTTTAAGGAACCTTTGCACAGGCTGTAGGAAACCTCACTGAAAGGATTGACCTCAGCCCGCCGGTAGCTATTATCGCGCCACCTTTCACGCTGCCCCTCTGGCGGAATTGGTAGACGCGCGGGATTCAAAATCCCGTTCCTTCGGGAGTGCCGGTTCGATTCCGGCGGGGGGCACCATTCCATACTTTGACAGGCGAAAAGCAACCAATGCCTTGTAAGGCATAGTGGTTTTGGCCGTTCGAGAGTTTTCCTCGAAACGCGTCACCGACTTATTGAACTTGTCGATTTTTCCACCAGGAATGCTGTTTTGACGTTCAGCTCACGTACTTTTTACGAGCAAACTGAAATAATGGAAGGCCTGCAGGCATCAACAATCAGGCCCAGAAACTAATCGTTTCTGTTCGACCAAAACCATTTCACGACGTGTCATGGTGATTTGCGCATGACAGCTTTTAATCTCGTGATTTCATCGAATGCGCAATGACTGAAACAGCATCGCAATCAAAACGGGCGGGCTTCGGTTGAATCATCGCCATCCGTGGCCCTGCGTTTTCCCCAGCAGAACCGCAAGCGAACTCAACCGAGGATATCATCCCGCACCTGAGGGGTGACAATGGTGCGGGATGATTTTGTCTTATGCGGTTTCAGAAACAACGCCCGGCTGTTTGGTCCAGGCTGAATACCAGCTGCCGAACAGCTTGAACTGGGCTTCGACGTAGTTTCGTTGCGCATCAGACAATTTGTCATCTTCGTTGAAATGCAGTGCGTATTCCGCATCGTCTGTCAGCACCATCAGATGCTTGTAGTAAAGCACCAGGTCCGGGCCTTCATCGAAGGTGGAAAGGACATGGAGGGCTTCGTCCAGTTCCTTGGCCTTGATCCTTGCTTCGACATTTCCGGTTGCTGCCAGCTTGCAAAGGCGCGTCAGGTGCAGAACTTCTTTCGGAAGAGCGTTGCCAATGCCGGTGATCGCACCTGTTGCGCCGCAATTGACGAAACCATGGAACACATTGGTGTCGACACCGATCATCAAGGTCACATCGTCGCTCTGGGAGGTGATGTTCTCTGCTGCATAGCGCAGGTCATCTGCTCCGCCGAATTCCTTGAAGCCAATCAGATTCGGATGATCTGAACGTAGTTCGAAGAACAGGTCTGCCCGTGTCGCAAAACCATAGTAGGGACTATTATAGATGACCGCTGGAAGATCTGGCGCGGCGGACAATACTGCCTTGAAATGGGCTTTTTGCGCCGAAACTGACGTGCCACGAGACAAGACGCGGGGGATGACCATCAGGCCGCTGGCACCAACTTCTGCCGCATGGGCTGTAATGGAAACAGCGCTGGCCGTATTGATCGCGCCGGTGCCAACGATAACAGGAACGCCTGCAGCAACCAGGCGGGCAACGCCTTCCTTGCGCTGATCGTCGGTCAGAAGCGGCCAGTCACCCATGGAGCCGCAATAAACAACAGCAGACATCCCTGTGGTGATCAGCTCCTCGCCCTTTTTCACCAAGGCATCGAAATCCGGCGTCCGGTCTGCCTTGCATGGGGTCATCAGCGCGGGCATGCAGCCGGTGAAAGTTGTAGTCGCCATTTTGTTTCCTTTGTTCTTGCCCCCTCAAATCGGGAGCTTTTTTGTGACGCACATGCCCGGCACCGGGCAAAATGAACACTGTCCGAACGAACGGATTTCTTCGCCTTTAAAGCGGATCAAAAGCCCACAATCTGATCAGGCAACCAAGTGGACAGCTGGGGAAAGCATGCAACCAGTGCAAGAGTGATCAATTGAAGTACAATAAAGGGAACCACGCCCCGGCACATCTGGCCATAAGTCATATCCGGGGGAGCGATCGACTTGAGATAGAAGATCGAAGAGGCCATCGGTGGTGTGAGGTAGCTGGTCTGGATAACCACAATCACCATGGTGCCGAACCAGACCGGATCAATGCCGGTTTGCCGAATGATAGGTGTGAACAGCGGCACACAGATCAGAACATTGGCCGTCCAGTCGAGAACGAAGCCAAGCAGGAAGACAATCACGAGGAAGAAGATGATGATGCCCGCTTCGCCAAGCCCGGCGGACTCCACGGCAGTGCGGATCATGCGTGAGCCACCATTGGCCGCGAATGTGCCCATGAACATGGTGCCTGCGGCAACGATCAAGAGGATCATTGCGGAAATGCGAACCGTGATCTGCAAAGCCTCTCGTAGCATGGGGATGCTGAACCGCCCATAGGCAATGCACAGCACCAGCGCCCCAAGCGCTCCGACGGATGCGGCCTCCGTGGGCGAGGCAATGCCTGCCAGAAGTGAGCCCAGCACTGCAAAAATAAGAGCGAAGATCGGCAACAGCGACGTGACCGTCAGCCGGATTTTCTCGGCGGTGGAGACCAGGTCCATTTCGCTCTGGGCTTCAGTCTGCTCTGGCGGCCAGAGCATGCCGTGGACGATGAGATAAGCGATGAAGAGGACAATCATCACAAGGCCCGGGAACATCATGCCAGCCAGAAGTTCTCCAACCGACATCTGTGCCAGCGATGCATACATCACAGCGATCACCGAGGGCGGGATCATTGTACCGAGTGAGCCACCTGCGCAAATCGTGCCCGATATCAGGCTGTTGGAATATCGGAACCGCTGCATGGCCGGGATCGCCATCATGCCGATCATGACTTCGACCGCGCCAACGACCCCTGCAGCAGCGGCAAAGATCGCGCCCATGGCAATGGTCGCAACGGCCAACCCGCCAGGCAAACGGCCCAGCCAGAGCTGCATGACCTTGAACAAGCGCTCGGCAATTCCGGAGCGCTCCAGGATAGCGCCCATCAACACGAACATCGGTATGGCAGCGAGAATAAAGTTGGTGGCGGCCGAATAGAACGAGCCGAATAGCTGAGCGAAGACGTTCGGTCCGAATACGAGGAAACCAGCCCCGGCGGAGACGATTGTCAGAGACAGGGCAATCGGAATTCCTGCAAGGATAAACATGAACAAGAGCGGAAACATCAAGGCTGCAGCTGTCATGGGGTCAAGCCTCCAGCTCGAAGCCGGGCTTCCGAGCACCGGAAAATGTCCGCAATCCCTCAACCGTGATCTGCAGGGTTAGGGCAATAAGGCCAATGGCCAGCAGGCTGTAGAATGGCCACACCAGAGGCGCCCAGGGACTGACCATTTCAACCTCGGAGGTGGCAAAAGCCCGCCATGCCCGCTTCATCGCGAACCAAGACAAACCACCATAAATCGGAGCCAGGAAAACAACAAAGACAGTGCCTTCAATCAACTGCCGAAAACGAACTGGCATTTTCTCTGCGAGGAAATCGATACGCACGTGCGCATCTTCGCGCAGGGCATAGGATGCTCCGAGCACGAAAAGAGTTCCTGTGCACATATAGGAGATGTCGAAGGCCCACATCGTCGGCGCATTAAAGACATAACGCGCCGCGACTTCATAAATCATGGAGGCGACCAGGATGAGGGTCACGCCCTGTGCGATGTACGACAGGAATTTAGAAATCGCATCAACCGCGTTGAACAGACCAGTCATCTTGGTCGCCTTTTCCAGTTAGTCTTTGTTCCGGATCAAATAGCTGCTTTCGGCGGACCAACGGTCCTTGAATGCCATGTAGTTTGCCAGGAGATCAGACATTGCCGGGTTGCCTTCAGCTTTTTGGGCAGCCGCCTTCTTGGTAATCCAGTCCTGGCCAGCAGACGAAAGCTCTTCAATGAACTCTGGCGAAAGCGTGATCATCTCATTGCGACCGGTGCGGTAGGTCTCCAACGCCTTCACATCTGCGCTGTAGAAATGCAGCAGGGCTTCCATGGTGGTCAGCTCGGCAGCCTTCTCGATCAACGGCTTCAGGTCATCATCCACCGCATCCCAGGTCTCCTGCTTCAGGACGACTTCCCAAAGAAAGGTCGGCTGATGAACACCTGGAACAATGATATATTTCGCAGCTTCATGAAATCCTTCGGGCAAATTGGCAGACGGCGGGCCCCACTCGATCAAATCCACGCCCTTGCGCTGCAGCAAGGTGTAGATTTCTCCTGGTGGAACCACGGTCGGAACGGCACCAAAGTATTCTTTCATCACCTGGGCCCAAGGACCGGACGTACGATACTTCAGGCCCTTAAGATCTTCCGCTTTGCGCACAGGCACATTGGAATGAGCCATGATCTCGGAAGACCCGATGCCAACGATAAGGCTTTTGAACCCTTCCTTGGCGCGCAGGTCGTAAAGCGCTTCCTTGCCGCCGTCTTCATAGATCCACGTGATGAAGGCCTCAGGGCCCATGCCGCCTGGAAAGCCAGCAAACACCGCGTTGATAGGATCCTGATTGACACGGTAACTTGGTGTCGAGTGCCCTGCCTGAATCACTCCGTCCTTGACGCCGTCATAGACCTGCAATGCGGGAACCAGAACACCAGCACCGAAGGGTTCAATCTCAACCCGTCCGTTGGTCAGGACTTTCGCATTGTCTGCGAAACGCTCTAGAAAATTCACATAGAAGGGCGAGCCTTCAGGCACAGATGTCGGGATCTGCCATTTTACGTCCTGTGCCAAAGCTGGCACAGCTGCCGTTATCAGGGAGGCTGCGAGCCCCCAAATTTTAAACCGGTCAAGCATCATCAAATTCTCCTCTTTAGAGTATGCGGAATTCTTTTGCCCGCTTTCTGGAAGGGTCACGGTGAGCATTCAATTGGCGCCGTGCATTCCAACTGCACAAACGTTAATTTAAAATATATTTGTTGTCGACACAGAAAATACAAAAATGGAATTTAAACTAAAAGGTCAAATTATGTGTTTGTTTTTAAATCGAAAACACTAGAAACCCACCCTCAAAAAAACATGACATTGCACGTTGATTGAGAGCTTTAAGGCCAAGAAGGCACAAACTTTCAGAGCGAGAGGTCGCTATTTGTGCGCCGGTCATCGGCGATATAGCTTTGGATTTGCCGGACGATCTGGTCCGCATGTTGCTTGGCGATCTGGTCGGCCAGCTCGACATCTCGGGCCTCGATCGCAGCGATCATAATTTCATGCTCGTCCAGATAAGCCTGAGGCAATTCGTCATTGAAGGAAGAATAATAAAACCACAACAAGCGACGGCCTTCATCCAGAAGTCGGTCGAACATTTCAATGTAATATCGGTTCTTGCCTGCCTGCGCGATCATGGAATGAAAGAACCGGTTGACCTCGATCATCCGGGACACGTCCTTGACTGCGACAGCTTCTGCATAATCCAGCTGCAGCTGCCGGATTAGCGCCACCTCATTCTCGGTTCGGTTCCGGGCGGCAAGACGTGTGGTCACGCGGTACATGAGGGTCAGTGCATCGTAGAAATTAGATAATTCGAGAATATCGAGCGGAGCCACAATGGTTGATCGGTTCGTCAGGGTGACAACGAGGCCATCATTTGCCAGCTTGATCAAGGCTTCACGGATTGGGGTGCGTGACATCCCGAAGCGCTGCGACAACTCTGTCTCGTCGACCGGGCTGCCAGGCTTCAGGGTCAAATTGAGAATTTCCTGTTTCAGCTTGTCATAGGCCGTTGAAACTCCGCGCCCGCGTTTGGGCTTCTCCGCCGTCGCATTCACAGCTGTCTTGGCTCCTGTTTGTATTTCGATCCTCCCCTTGTCTATCGTGAAAAGAAGATTCCAAACAGAGCCAAAACACGACAAATATGCCGTTTCAAAACCTTCAGCTGGCTGAGCGCCAAATCAGGTCGGCACAATATCAGACTTCCGTGTAAATCGACTTAAGGCGAGCTCCTCAACAACTCCGCCTTACTAACCGTTAACTCTTCACTTACCAAAACTGATAAAACAGACTCAGTACTCGCAATTTTAACAGCTCATCGTTGATGTATTAACGCCATGGCATCTTCGCTCCCCTAGCGTATTTCTACTAGGAAAATAGCGTTTGGGGATAAAATGGCGTTATCAGATCAGGTTCTACAGAAACAAGCCAACGAAGAAATTGTCGAAGAGGCAGATCTTCAGACTGTTGACGTTTCAAGTCCAAATGAAGCCGTAAATGGCCTTTTTACCTTGGCACATATGGACCGCAACTTACTGGAACCAGCACCTATTCCCGCTGAATGGATTTTGGATGGCAAGCCCGAAGCAAGATGCAAAAATCTGTCCACGGGAACACGGGGCTGGGCGACCACAGATCATTGGTCCTGCACCAAGGGCAAATTCCGTTGGCACTATGGTTGGGATGAAGCTGTCATGTTTCTGGAAGGTGAGGTCGTCATCACCGATGACAGCGGCCAAATCTATCTCGGGCGGCCTGGCACAACCCTTTTCTTCCCTGCCGGAACGTCAGCAACCTGGGACGTTCCACGTTACATTCGCAAGATCGCCTTTAATCAGAGACCAGTGCCCGGCTATCTTAACTTCGCCGCGCGTGTGGTCAGAAAATTGCGCACATTAATAGGCCTCCAGGCTGAGCCCAAAGGTGGGCTGGGCTAAGCGGTTGGTCTCGACATCTTATGTCTAAGATCACAAACGCCCAAAAGTGCAATTTGTGCGCCTGAGCTGGACAGGTTTAACGAGCTTGACTAGGCTCTGAAACATGACAAGTCCGCCAAGAGAGATCGAGCTCAAACTCGAAGTGCCACCAGAAGCGCAGGAGCCTTTGAAGAAGGCCCCAGCGCCAACGGGGTTCACATCGACCCGTGCGACAACGAAAACCTTGCACTCGATCTATTTTGATACACCTGACCAGGCACTGCGCCTTGCAAAGATCTCGCTGCGGGTTCGAAAAGTCGGACAAAGCTGGATACAAACCGCAAAGTTCGGCACTGGCGTCACCGGCGGACTTTCATCAGCGATTGAGGTCGAACATGCCATTGATGGCCGCGCAGTTGACCTTTCGATTATCGACGACCCTCAAATCTTGCGGCACCTAGTCGAAACAATCGATGGACGCCCTCTGGCCGAAACGTTCGAAACGGTCATGCCGCGCACCAGTCGACTGCTCACCAGTCATGATGGCAGCCGCATTGAAATCGCTTTCGATGCAGGAGACATCAAGGTCAACGGCAAAACCAGTCCATTGGCAGAGGTCGAATTCGAGCTACTGCAAGGCTCCAGCGCGAGCTTATATGCGGCGGCTAATGGATTGCTTGGCGCAACACCCTTCCGTTTTTCACCTTGCAGCAAGGCAGAACGCGGCTTCAGATTGGCGGAAGATAACAGTGACAATACCATTCTCCCAGCGCTGGCGGCCAAGGTGGTGCTTTCAACCGATGAAACCGTGGAACACGCCTTCAGGAACGTGCTTAGATCCTGCCTGACACAAATCGCCGACAATCGAATGGCTGTTCTTGCAAGTGATTTACCAGAGGGCCCGCATCAGTTGAGAATAGGACTGCGACGCCTGCGTAGTGCGTTCCGCCTGTTCAAACCAGCGCTGAATCCGCATTCCCTCACGCCCTTGAACGAGATGGCCAAAGAGATCGCCGGACATGTAGGTGCCTTGCGGGATCTAGACGTTTTGGCCGAAGATATCGTGGCACCACTGGAGAGTTTTCGTCCTGAGAACCTGTCACTGGAGCCTTTGCTGAAACATCTTGGCACAACGCGCCAAGTTTGTCGGGCAGACCTCATCGACTACCTCGGTTCCGAGAAAATAAACACGTTTCTCTTCAGTCTTGCGGCCTATACGGAAGGCAGGGGCTGGCTGGATGCTGAAAACTTCGATCAGTCACGCCTGCTGGCGGCTTCCGTTTCAGCCCATGCTGATCGGGCTCTGGATCGCCAATGGAAGAAATGTGCAAAATACGGCTCCCGGATTGATGACCTTGCAATTTCAGAACGGCATGAGATGCGCAAAGCCTTGAAAAAAATACGTTATGGCATCGAGTTTTTTGGCAGCCTTTATCCAAAACAAGAGGTGAAGCCGTTCCTCAAGCGGCTCAAGAAACTCCAGGACATCTTCGGCTATCTAAATGATATTGCCATGGCAGAGAAGCTGTTGGATGACCCGATTGCAAAGGGCGCAGGGGCAGCTGGCGTCGCCAAAGCGGTAGGCTTTGCCGTCGGCTGGCATGAGGCGCAATCACATCACATGTGGCAGCATGCCAAAGGTTACTGGTCAGACACCAAGACCGTTCCGAAATTCTGGCGTTAACCCCGACACACCACGCTGACACCCAAAGAAATAATCAGCTCTCAACCACCAGCTGGATCCGATCCGCAGCCATGCGTGTGCGGGTATATTGCACCGGTCTGTCCTGCGGATCCACATTAACGCTTTCAACAATGAGCACCGGCTGGCCAGCTGCAATCTCCAGCAAGGCGATGTCTTGCGAATCAACCAGTTCAGCGCTCACCCGGGTTTCACGACGTGAGTAATCCTCAACGCCGCAGAGTCGCAGCGCTTCGGTGAAAGAGCCCGTTTCGGCATAAGCAGCAACCAAACCTGGAAAACGAGCCTGCTCGAACCAACTGGTGCCCACAAGCACAGGCGTACCATCCACAACGCGCAGGGTTTCAATCCGCAAGAGAGGCGCACCGACCTGCATCTGAAGCTGACCTGCAATCAGCGCATCTGCATCCTCAACTCCGGTTCCAATCATCCGCCCACTCGGCGTCTTGTCTTGCCCGGATACGATTTCTGAAAACCGTGTTCTTGCGCCGATCGGATAGTTCATGGGCGTTGAGGCGACAAACGTCCCGCGCCCCTGATCGGCCCTGAGCAGACCTTCCCCGGTCAAGGCAGCAATCGCGCGGCGCACCGTATGGCGGTTGACCTGGAACCTGGCGGCGATGTCAGATTCAGTCGGCAATTTGGCTCCGGTCACGAATGTACCTTGGGCAATTTCAGCCTTCAGCCATTCGGCGATCTGGCGCCAAACGGCGATTCCGGCGCCCCGATCAATCTTCACCTGCATTGTCATTCGTCCGTCATCAAATCCCGGTAGCAAAGTGTCAACTTAAAAATTCGTCTATACAAATAGACAATTTGATGATTTGCTCAAGCCCTCTTCGCCAGACGGCGCGAAAAAAGGTCCGCTCAATGCCCACCACGGAACATGCTTCATCACCACCGGATATCCAAAGCCCCCAGACCCCAAGCAATGATATGAACTCACGTCGACAGGGCATCATGGCCATTTTGTCGGAAGAAAGTCCTCAGGCAATTGCAAGCGCTTTTGCAACCCATGCAGATTGCCCGGACTATGAGTTGGTCCGCGCTCCCGAGACAGGTCTCGTGATGGTACGCGGACGCATGGGCGGTACCGGCAGTGCGTTCAACCTTGGCGAGGTCACGGTCACCCGGTGTGTTGTTCGACTGGACACCGGAGAGACCGGCAGCTCCTACATTTTGGGCAGGCACAAGCAGCATGCCTTGCAAGCCGCAATTTTCGATGCCCTCTGGCAAAGCCCTGCCCATCACGAGCGTATAGAGAAAAACGTCATTCTGCCTCTGGAACAGGCGCGCAAACAAAAGCGCGACGAGATCAAAGCTGAAACAGCGGCGACCAAGGTGGACTTCTTCACAATGGTTCGGGGAGACGATTGATGCTCGGCACACAGACACATTCACCAGCAGCAGCCGTTCGACTTGCTCCTGGTTTTTCCAATCCGGTTCACGATGCCCAGAATTGCTTCCGGGCTGTCATGCAGGCCATCGCACGGCCCGGCAGCCTCCAGCCTTTCGCTGCGGACTTCAAGGATCTACCAGACCCTTTGACGGCCATGGGGGCCGCGCTAGCGCTGACGCTTCTAGACTTCGATACGCCAGTCTGGCTGGACCCGGCGCTTGCCAGTTCACCCGATGCGACCGCCTTTTTGCGCTTTCACACAGGAGCGCCAATCGTCAACGTTCCTGTTGAGGCCTCCTTTTGCCTAATCAGTGATCCTGAACGACTGATCGGCCTTGGAAACTTCGCCCAAGGCACCCCGGATTATCCCGACCGTTCCGCAACGCTCATACTCATGCGTCAGACGTTCAATACCGCAGGCATGCTTCAGCTGACAGGCCCGGGCATCAAGGATGTCACTCAATTTGGCACATCCCCCGTACCCCAGACATTCTGGGATCAGGTAAAGGCCAACAATGCCCAGTTCCCACGCGGAATTGATCTGATTTTCGCTGGCGAGACCGAGATTGCAGCACTGCCACGGTCCACACAACTGACCCGTATGGAGGCCTAACCCATGTATGTTGCAGTTAAGGGCGGCGAAAAAGCGATCCGCAATGCCCATACGCTTCTGGCAAAACGCCGCCGGGGTGACACCAATGTTCCCTCTCTGACCGTCGACCAGATCGCAGAGCAGCTGGCACTGTCCGTTGCCCGCGTCATGTGCGAGGGTTCACTCTATGACGAAGGCCTTGCGGCACTTGCCATCAAGCAGGCGCGGGGCGATCTGATTGAAGCAGCCTTCCTCATTCGCGCCTATCGCACTACATTGCCGCGCTTTGGTTATTCAGAGCCGGTCGATACCGCAAAAATGCTGGTCGAACGTCGCATTTCAGCGACCTACAAAGACCTTCCCGGCGGACAGCTTCTCGGCCCAACCTTCGACTACAGCCACCGGCTTCTCGATTTCGCACTGGCTGCGGAACAAGAAGGGGCCTTGGAGGCAGCCGCGAGCGAAACCCCGATTGATGAAGCCATGCCACGCGTCACCGATCTGCTGAGTGAAGAAGGCCTGATGGAGGCCGACCCGCTTCCGGAAAACGGCGATACAATCGGAGATTTAACCCGCGAACCACTGTCATTTCCAGCGGATCGCGATTTGCGCCTGCAGAACCTGGCCCGCGGCGATGAAGGCTTCCTGCTCGCTCTCGCCTACTCCTCACAACGGGGCTACGCCCGCACACACCCCTTCACCGGAGAAATCCGATACGGTGAGGTTGAAGTGGAGTTCTTTGCAGAAGAGCTTGGCTTCAATCTCAAGCTTGGCACCATCAAGGTGACCGAGTGCCAGATGGTCAACCAGTTCTCAGGTTCTGCCAAGTCTCCACCAAAATTCACCCGTGGCTATGGTCTTGTCTTCGGTCAGGTCGAACGGAAAGCCATGGCCATGTCCATGGTTGACCGGGCGCTGCGCTGGGAAGAACTGGGCGAAGAGCAAACAGCTCCCGTTCAAGACACGGAATTCGTTCTGTCTCACTCGGACAACATTCAGGCAACTGGCTTTGTCGAACATCTGAAACTGCCGCATTACGTCGACTTTCAGGCAGAACTCGATCTGGTGCGCCGCATGCGTGCCGAGTGGTTTGCCGCTCGAGAAAAAATTGATCTCCCCCAAGACGAACAAACACATTCAGACACCGGGAAGGAAGCTGCAGAATGACCTCCGCTGCACCCAAGGCCATTGCCCCGGACGAGGGCGAATATAACTTCGCCTATCTGGACGAACAGACCAAACGCATGATTCGCCGGGCCATCCTTAAGGGGATCGCGATCCCGGGTTATCAGGTGCCATTCGCCTCCCGTGAAATGCCCATGCCCTATGGCTGGGGCACTGGCGGCGTTCAGGTAACAGCCGCTATTCTCGGCGCAGATGACACACTTAAAGTGATCGATCAAGGATCAGACGACACAACCAACGCCGTCGCCATTCGTGGCTTCTTTAAAAAGACAGCCCGCGTTGCCACGAGTACACTGACAAGCGATGCCAGCATCATTCAGACCCGGCACCGGATCCCCGAACAAACGCTGACTGAAGATCAGATCATCGTGTTTCAGGTCCCGATCCCCGAGCCGCTGCGGTTTTTGGAGCCACGTGAAACGGAAACCCGCAAGATGCATGCGCTGGAAGAATACGGCCTGATGCATGTGAAGCTCTATGAGGATATCGCGAAAAACGGGCATATCGCAACGACCTATGCCTATCCGGTGGAGGTCAATGATCGCTACGTGATGGACCCTTCTCCAACACCGAAGTTCGACAATCCGAAAATCGACAATATGGCTGCTCTGCAGCTCTATGGTGCAGGCCGGGAAAAGCGGATCTATGCGATCCCGCCCTACACCAAGGTCAAGAGCCTCGATTTCGACGACTACCCATTCGAGGTGCAGGCCTTTGACAAGCCTTGCGGTCTGTGCGGCGCGGAGAATGTTTATCTCGACGAGGTCATTCTGGATGACAAGGGCGGACGCATGTTCGTTTGTTCGGACAGCGCCTTTTGCGAGGACCGCCGCGCCCATGGCCACCTTGGTCCAATGGCAGCAGATCCCGCAGCTTCAATTCTGTCAGGCAAGACCGGGGAGACAGACCAATGAGTTTCCAAACCAACGAAGAACCTCTGCTGCAGGTCCACGGTGTCACCCGCTACTATGGCGACCGGATTGGCTGTAATGACGTTGATTTCCAGCTTTGGCCGGGCGAAGTCCTTGCCATCGTGGGAGAAAGTGGCTCCGGTAAGACCACATTGCTCAATTGCCTGGCGACGCGACTGGCCCCAACCGCAGGCGCGATTGAATACCGCATGCGCGATGGCTCCATGCGCAACCTCTATCAGCTGAGCGAAGCAGAACGTCGTCTTCTGATGCGGACAGACTGGGGTTTTGTCCATCAAAATGCCGCTGATGGCCTGCGCATGAATGTCTCCGCCGGCGCGAATGTTGGCGAACGGCTGATGGCTGTCGGTCAGCGTCACTATGGCAACATCCGCGAGACCGCGACCGATTGGCTTGGCCGGGTGGAAATCACCGCAGACCGTATTGACGATGATCCACGGGCGTTTTCAGGCGGCATGCGCCAACGCTTGCAGATCGCGCGCAATCTCGTCACCCATCCGCGTCTTGTGTTTATGGATGAGCCTACTGGCGGTCTGGACGTGTCGGTTCAGGCACGGCTGTTGGACATGTTGCGCCGACTGGTCAGCGAACTTGGCCTATCGGTCATTATCGTTACCCATGATCTTGCTGTGGCTCGTCTGCTGTCTCATCGCATCATGGTCATGAAGCAAGGCAACGTGATCGAAACCGGTCTGACAGATCAGGTTCTAGATGATCCACGCGAGCCCTATACCCAGCTTCTCGTATCTTCCATTCTCCAGGTCTGAGGTCCACCATGCCAGTCCGTCTTTACCTCAACACCGTCGGCAAGACCTTCACCATGCACCTGCTGGGCGGAACGTCGATCCCCGTGGTTTCAAATGTCGATTTCTCCGTCGAAGCAGGAGAATGCGTTGTGCTGGGTGGCCCTTCAGGAGCCGGTAAAAGCTCCATCTTGAAAATGATTTATGGCAATTATCGCTGTGATGAAGGTCAGATACTCGTCACCAACGGCGACGAAATCATCAACATCGCTGACGCTTCCCCACGCCATATGTTGTCCCTGCGGTCCGATACAATCGGCTATGTCAGCCAGTTCCTCCGCGTCATTCCGCGCGTTTCGGCAACGGAAGTCGTCGCCGAACCTCTGGTCGCCCAAGGCACTTCTGAAGACGCTGCCATCGCAAAAGCGCGAGACCTGTTGGCCCGCCTGAATGTACCCGAACGGCTTTGGGATCTGCCCCCGGCGACCTTCTCCGGAGGTGAACAGCAACGAGTAAACATCGCTCGTGGCTTCATAGGCCATTACCCGATCCTTCTGCTCGACGAGCCAACTGCCTCGCTGGATGCTGTAAACAGATCTGTGGTCGTCGAACTCGTCGACGAGAAAAAGGCTGCTGGTGTTGCCATGATCGGAATCCTGCACGATCAGGATGTGCGCGAACGCATTGCCGACCGCATCATTGACGTCACCGGTTTCAAAGCCGCAGCATAACCACAGTAGAAAAATACCGTTGTCACAGGATCGACATCACAACCGCTTAGGTCGATGATGCCGATCCTGCTATTCCCCCCCTTTGCCGTTTGAGTCTTCAATGCGCTACGCCATATATTTTGCTGCTCCCGCTGACGATCCCCTGATGCAGGCTGGTAATCACTGGCTTGGACGCGATCCGTTCACCGGTCTGGACCTCCAACAACCAGCCATTGACGGCCTAAGCCCGGAACGCACCCAGGCCTTGACCGTCGATCCGCGCCGCTATGGCTTTCACGGAACGCTAAAAGCGCCTTTTTCACTGCAGGTTGAGACGACTGAAACAGAGCTACTGAACGCCTGCTCGTCTTTCGCAGCAGACCTTGCGCCCTTTGATCTGGCCGGGCTTTCCGTAAACCGGCTTGGCAAGTTTCTCGCTTTGACGCCAGACAACCCGGAGCCTGATCTCAAAGCCTTCGCCGAGGCATGCGTTCGGCAATTCGAGCCATTCCGGGCAACGCTCTCTGCTGCGGATCTGGAACGCCGCCGCAATAGCAATCTGAGCCCGTCCCAGGACCGCAATCTGGTGGACTGGGGCTATCCCTATATCTTCGACGAGCTGCGCTTTCACATGACGCTGAGCAACAAGCTCGAAAGCAATGATGAAGCAGATCATCTGCACCGGGCTGCAAGAGCTCATTTCGCGAACCTGACCGATGTTGCCCGAAAGGTCTCAAGCTTCGGGCTCTATACCGAAGCCGAGCGCGGGGCTCCGTTTCAGGTTCACACCATCTTCTCGCTGACCGGGTCATTGACGCCGGAACAAGCTGTTTCAAAATGCCGAGGTTCAAAATGAGCGCCACAACAGACACTTTCAAAAATGCCCGTCTGATCTTGCCAGACAGCGTTCTGGATGGTGCACTTCATTCAGAAAATGGCGTGATTTCCGACATCTCGCAATCAAGTTCCGTCGCAGGACATGATTGTGAAGGTGACTACCTTCTCCCTGGCCTGATCGAGCTTCACACTGACCATCTGGAAGTTCACTACGCGCCCCGGCCCAAGGTCCGCTGGAACCCTATCTCTTCCGTTCAGGCGCATGATGCGCAAGTTGCCTGCGCAGGCATCACCACTGTTTTCGATGCCCTGCGCGTTGGCATGGACAGCGAAGCTGATCTGAACACCAACGATATGCAGCAGCTGGCCAAGGCCATTGAAACCGGTCAGGCTGAAAACCGCCTTCGGGCGGAGCACTTCATCCACCTGCGCTGTGAAGTCTCTGCTGAAGACGTCATGACGGCATTTTCGGCATTTGACGGCGATGAAAATGTCCGCCTCATATCCTTGATGGATCACACTCCGGGGCAGCGCCAATTCGTCTCGCTGGATGCCTACAAGACCTACTACCAGACTAAAAAAGGCATGTCTGATGCGGAAATGGCAGCTTACATCGAAAAGCGTCAAAATCAGGCCAACGACATTGCGCCAAAAAACCGAAAGACAATCGCAGCTTTCGCCCATGAGCACGGCATCGCCATAGCAAGTCACGATGATGCATCCATCAGCCATGTAAATGAAGCAATCGATCTAGATACGCGCATTGCTGAATTCCCGACAACCGTCGAGGCAGCACGGGCGTCCCATGATGCAAACATGGCTGTCCTGATGGGGGCGCCAAACGTTGTACGTGGCGGATCGCACTCCGGAAACGTCTCTGCGCGCGAGCTGGCAGAAGCCGAATGTCTGGACGTCCTGTCCTCGGATTACGTTCCAGCATCCCTGCTCCAGGCAGCCTTTCAAATCGCCGATGAGGTGGAGACAATTTCCTTGCCGAAGGCAGTCGCGATGGTGACATCCACGCCTGCCAACACCATCGGCCTAAGAGATCGAGGCTCACTGGAAACAGGCCGCCGAGCTGATCTGGTGCAGGTCCGCATGAGCGGCAATGTGCCGATTGTCCGGGGCGTCTGGCGGGAAGGTCGTCGCGTTGCCTGACAACAGTCGACAAGTCACAGAAAACCCGATCGGTCCCGGTCGCATTATCTTGGTCGTCGGCCCCAGTGGGGCTGGCAAGGACACACTTCTGGATGCCTTGCGTGAAAAACTGAAAGATCGCCCGGAGGTTCATTTCGCCCGCCGAGCGATCACACGCGATTCAGACGCCGCATCGGAAGATCACGACACGATCAGCCGTGGTCTTTTTGAAGACCTTGTTCACTCCGGCAAGGTTGCCTTGGCCTGGACTGCCCATGGTCTTGGCTACGTCATTCCGCAACACTATGACGAGGCAATCCAGCGCGGGGAGACCGTCATCGCCAATGGCTCCCGCAGAGCACTGCCCGATGCCCTCAAGAAATACCAAAACGCCTCTATTTTGCTGATCACAGCACCAATAGAAGTCCTTGCGGAGCGACTGGCCAAACGGGGCAGGGAAAGTCGCCAGGAAATCGAGAGCCGCCTCAAGCTGGCGAATTTCGAGATCGGTGTCTCTGAGCACGTGATCAGGATAGATAATGTCGGGCCGATAGAGGAAAGCATCGCTAAAATCATGGAGCGGCTGAATTTCTAAGCGCAAGACTTCAGAAACCAAGTTCTTTAATCTGAATTTTAGGCATAAATGACACTATCCCTCTGGGTAATGATATTCTTCGGGGGAAGACGAATGCTTCAAGCTGCTGATACAGTTTTGGCGAACTACTTCACATTCGCAGGCAGAGCCAATCGAGCCGAGTACTGGTGGTGGATGCTGTTCATGTTCCTGACCACCCTCATATTGCTGGCTGTGGACAGCTACCTGATCGCCCCGACATTCGGGCAAACGGCCATCATGAACCCAGACCAGTCACCTGCCACCATGGTGGCCAATCTGCTGTTTTTCTTTCCAAGTCTCACAGTCACTGTCCGGCGCATGCATGATATCGGCAAGTCCGGATTTTGGCTGTTTATCGTCTTTGTTCCGCTGATTGGTGCCCTTCTGTTGCTCTACTGGTCTCTCAAGGGCGGCACTCAGGGCTACAACGATTACGGGCCAATGCAGTATTAAGGCTCAGGATGAGAGGTTCATTGGACCACTCATCCTATCGATGGCAGGCTTATTCTTTCTTCTTCCGGCCGAAATTACCAAGTAGCCCCGAAGGCAATCCGAGGCCTTCTTCGACAGCTTTCAGAATTTCCTGATCATCCACATCCCCTTCGATAACTTTTTGGATGTCGATCTGCGCCCGTCCACCTGTTGCTTTTTTGATGGCTTCATTAGCTGTTTCCACCAACGCATCATCAGGTTTGCCGCCTTTTAGGATTTTCGACAACTCTCCCCCCATGGATTGAAGTTGCTGGTAAGCCGCTTCCGGATTTTCCAATATTCCTTTGATATCAGGGTAGATTTGCGGGTCATCCCAAGCCCCACGAATAACAACGGGCACACCAAGGCCTGCCATTTTCTTCTCTGCGCCCTTTTTGCGCGGAGTTGGTGCCTGACCTTGAAGGCTCGCAACGATTTTCGGTTCAACGCGCCAATCCAGGGTGCGATTTGGCATATCGGTTGTGCCCTGTCCGCTCATCCGAACCAAAGGTCCAATCAGCGTCAGATCACCGCTTGTCGCAACACCCTTTTTAATATCGAAAGACGCTGACAAGGTGCTGAAATCTGTCTTTTCCTCAGGAGTACTTTGCCAACCCAGCAAGGTTTCGATGGAAAGACCTCTGACCAGCTTCGGAATATTCAGCCCGCGAATGGCCCCATCTGCAAAGTTAAAAGATGCGGTCCCGCTGAGAGCATCTACGAGCGCCCTCTGTGATGCACCAGACGTGGTCACATCGAGAGCAATGTTGGTAGCGCCCTCCAGCCAGTCAAAATCAGCTGCAGCCTTCAAGACCGGATAAGCGCTCAATCTATCAAGCGAGAAGTTCGCACTCACCTTAGGGGTTGCGCCTTGCCCATTCAGGCGTATTTCGCCAGATCCTTGGCCATCATATAGGCGCAGAGTGTTGAGCTTTGCCGTCAGAACACCGTCCTTGATCGTCGCCGTAAGAGCACTTTGATCGATCTTGATTTTGTCCCAGACAATTTCCTTCGTCGTGATGGCAAAATCAACGTCAGCGGCTTTGAGGCCACTGAAGTCAATCTTTGCCTCACTCCACCCAGCCCCGCCCGATGGTGCTTGACCTGCATCGGATTTGGGACCCTTCGACGGTGCAGCAGTTGTACTCTGTCCCGTCTGCAAATACGGATCAAGAACAAGCGCGTTCAAAGCCAGTTTGGCCTCAATCTTGGGACGCTCACTCAAAACGATTCGCCCATTTGCCTCGCCGGATGTTTCATCCAGCATAAACCGGGTTTCTTCAAAACCGAGTGTATTTCCAGCCAGGGAAAACAGGCCTGATGCCTTAAACGCCTGCAGGCCGCTACCTGCTTCGATCGGCTGACCAACCCAGGCAAGAAGGCTGCGCAAATCGGCAGTTTCAACCGACACTGCTCCCATCAGCCCACTGGCCCCGGATACCGAGCCATCAAATCCGGCACTGAACCGTTTGCCCTTTACTTTGGCGACAACTGGCGCAGAACGGCCATCCAGCAATGGCGCTGGTGTCGCGTTTCCGGTGACCGAAAAAGCTTCACCGCGCCAGGATAGGCCGCCGTTCAGGCTCGCTTTTTCGTCGAGACCGTTGAAGGTCAATTCCAGAGCAATATCGTTAATCTGGTCTGCCGACGCATCGCCGCCCACCGCGTCAGCAAGGCCGAGGCCGGACACGGCACCGTCACTGACTTTGGCTTTACCTTTGATGTCAAGCGTCGCCAAAAGCGTTTCTGCGGTGTCTCCACTGGCAGAAAAAGAAACATCTCCCCCAAGAGAGCCGCTCGCAGGAAAGGATTGCCCAGCGAGTTTCAGGAGATCTTCCAGAGAACTTTCCCGCAGAACCAACCGGCCGGACACTTCCGGGACGGCTCCCCTCAAATTCGCATCCACCTGGCCATCAAGACCAAGACTGCCAACGCTGGCAGATAGATCGGACATGGACACCGATGTCTCATCACCAGCCACATTTGCAAAGACCGAGAAGGCACCGGGGTCACTGGCCAAAGGTGAACCAAACAGACCCGCGACGTCATTGAGCGACGGGCCAGAGCCGGACACGGCAACATTCAAACGCAACGGCTCAAGTCCGGCCTGCCCGGTCACACCAAGGCTGCTTTCGTTGATCCCCACCAGCACGTCCATCGGAACCTGCTCGCCGGCGACAAATCCAAGCGGATTGGTCAAGGACCCACTGACAGCAACAGGTTTCTCCTGCCAGATGAAATTGCTTTCGAGACCAACTTCACCCGTCAGATCAGGCGCTTTCAACGTCAGGTTCAGTTCAGAAATTTCATGACGCTGCTCACTGCCTTTATCATGATAAACGACCCTGCCCTTGACGATCTCGAGCCGGTCAATGCCGATGCGTTTCAAATAGGCAACATCAGACGGCTCTTCCTGATCGTTTTGGGCAGCAGGCTGCGGCTCGGTTGGAGCTGTTAATTCTCCGGACAGGATTTCTGCCGCCTGTTCGGCAGGCGTTAGATCCCGACGGGGCGCCCAACTCGTTTGGCCTGAAGGCCCTATTTCGAGAAAAATTTCCGGCTCGACCAGTTCAATACCGGTAACGCGAATTTCTCCGCCAAACAGTCCAGCCAAACCGAGGCCGAACTCAATCTTTTTCGCCTTGGCAAATTCAATGCCGTCAGCTCCGGCTTCACCTGAAAGGCCAACCTGTTCTGCAATCAGGGAAAATCCAGGAATTAGCGATAGACTGACTGCGCCATCAAGACGCAATCGCCAGCCGACGGTTTTTTCGACCTGAGCAATCACTTGCCGTTTGATGGCCTCTTTCGGCAGAAAAAAGGGCACTGCCAGAACAAGGGTCACCAACAGAAAGAAAAGGGCGCCTAGCCCAATTAACAGCCGTCGCATTCACTGCTCCAAGTCACGAATCACCCATCAAGTGTAGGACTAAGCGTGGCGAGAGCATGACTGTCAAATTCACTTCGCGGAATCAGACCGTGAGATGGCGGCGCACTTCCGTTTCATCAAGCTCGGCGCGGGTGCCAGACAGGACCACTTCCCCCCGGTCCATCACGGCAAAATCATCTGCCAGATCGCGGGCAAATTCGAAATACTGCTCAACCAGAACAATTGCCATGTCGCCTTGATCGCGCAACCATTCAATCGCCCGACCGATGTCCTTGATAATCGACGGCTGAATACCTTCGGTCGGCTCATCCAGCACGAGAAGCTTTGGCCGCGTTACCAAAGCCCGCGCAATGGCCAACTGCTGCTGTTGGCCGCCAGACAGATCCCCCCCTCGCCGGGACAGCATCGACTTCAGCACCGGAAACAATTCAAAAATGGTCTCCGGTACAAATCGGTCCTTGCGCGGTACGCAGGCATAGCCGGTCTCAAGGTTTTCTTTCACCGACAAAAGCGGAAAGACTTCACGCCCCTGTGGCACCACGGCAATGCCACGCTTTGCCCTTGCATAGGGCGCCAGCTTGGAGACGTCCTCGCCGTTCCAGATGATTTGGCCTTTGCTAATGGAATGCTGTCCAACAACAGCACGCAGCGTTGAGGTCTTTCCCACGCCGTTGCGTCCCATCAGGCACGTGACTTTCCCGACCTCGGCCTTCAGGGACACGTTCTTCAACGCCTGTGCTGCGCCATAATGCAGGTCAATGTTTTCAACGCTTAGCATGGGGTGTCCCTGATAATTCTGCGGGCCTGCGGAAGAGAAATCTCATACATATCAACGCCCCAAATAGACTTCGACGACCCGCTCGTCAGCGGAGACGTGATCAAGAGACCCTTCAGCAAGAACCGAGCCTTCGTGCAGCACCGTGACCTTGACGTCCAGCGAGCGCACAAACGTCATGTCGTGCTCGACCACCACGACGGAGTGGGTCTTGGCGATGTCCTTGAGCAACTCAGCCGTCTCAGCGGTTTCCGCATCGGTCATACCCGCTGCAGGTTCATCAACCAGAAGCAGCTTGGGGTCCTGCGCCAGCAGCATTCCGATCTCTAGCCATTGCTTTTGGCCATGGCTGAGATTGGCCGCCAGTTCATCCCGCTTGTCGCCAAGTCGGATCAGTGTCAGCAGCTCTTCTATGCGAGACCTTTCATCACCGGACGTAACATGAAACAAAGTCGCCAAAGGTCCACGCGGCGCTTTCAAGGCGAGTTCCAGATTGTCCCAAACCGTATGGCTTTCAAACACCGTCGGTTTTTGGAATTTCCGCCCAACGCCTAGCTCAGCGATGGAAGCTTCATCCTCGCTGATCAGATCAACCACACCGTTGAAATAGATCTCGCCCGTGTCTGGCCTTGTCTTGCCGGTGATGACATCCATCATGGTCGTCTTGCCCGCGCCATTGGGGCCGATAATCGCCCGCATTTCGCCCGGCTCAATCACCATGGAGAGATCATTCAGCGCCTTGAAGCCATCAAAGGAGACTGAAACACCGTCGAGGTAAAGAATGCTTGTCTGTCTGGCCATCAGGGTTTCTCCGCCAGTTGGGGTTCAACGCCGGATGATAAGTGCGAACCACCGGAAGGTTCCTCTGACCCCGCATCGGTGACAGCCGACGGTTTGCGTTGGCGCAGATTGGCCCAGCCCTGACTGACGACACCGACAATGCCTTTGGGAAGAAACAACGTCACAACCACAAACAGCGCTCCAAGGGCAAACAGCCAGACATCTGGCAACGCTGCGGTAAACCAGGTCTTGGCAAAATTCACCAGAACCGCGCCGATAATCGGACCAACCAAGGTGCCACGACCACCAACAGCGACCCAAATCACCACTTCAATGGAATTGGCCGGAGCAAATTCACCCGGATTGATGATGCCGACCTGTGGCACGTAGAGAGCTCCTGCGATGCCCGCCATCATGGCCGAAATGACCCAGACAAACAGCTTGTAGTGCTCCACACGATACCCAAGGAAGCGCGTCCGGCTTTCCGCATCCCGCACAGCGACCAGCACCTTGCCGAGTTTCGACCGTGTGATGGCCCGGCAGATCAGAAAACACAGAACCAACGCCAGACCAGAGGCCACGAACAGCCCCATGCGGGTCGAGTTGGCCTGCACATCAAAGCCCAGAATGTCCTTGAAATCCGTCAGCCCGTTGTTGCCGCCAAAACCCATGTCATTTCTGAAGAATGCCAGCAGCAGAGCATAGGTCAGCGCCTGCGTGATAATCGAGAGATAAACGCCCGTCACACGTGAGCGAAACGCAAACCAGCCAAAAATGAACGCCAACAGCCCGGGCGCAATCAGCACCATGACAGCGGCAAACCAGAACATGTCGAATCCGAACCAGTACCAGGGCAACTCAGACCAATTCAAAAACACCATAAAATCTGGCAGAACCGGATCGCCATACACGCCACGGGTTCCAATCTGGCGCATCAGATACATGCCCATCGCATAACCGCCCAGCGCGAAAAACGCTCCATGACCGAGCGAAAGAATACCGCAAAAACCCCAGACCAGATCCACCGACAACGCCAGGAGCGCATACGTCAGGTATTTGCCCATCAGCGTAACCGCATAAGTTGGCACGTGCAGAGGGCTTTCGGGTGGCATCAGGATATTGAGGGCTGGCACCGCGACAATGATCGCGAGCAGGATCGCAACAAAAAGCCCGACCTTGGCATCCAGAGCACGAAAGAGAAAAGACGTCATCATGCTTCGACTGCCCGGCCCTTGAGGGCAAACAGGCCCCTCGGACGCTTCTGAATAAAGAGAATGATAAAGACGAGCACGAAGATCTTGCCGAGCACCGCCCCCGCAAAAGGTTCAAGGAACTTGTTCACGATGCCAAGCGTCATCGCCCCGACCAGCGTGCCCCACAGATTGCCGACCCCGCCGAACACCACGACCATGAAGCTATCGATGATGTAGCCTTGGCCAAGGTTTGGCGACACATTGTCGATTTGCGACAACGCAACCCCGGCGATACCCGCGATCCCGGAGCCAAGGCCGAAGGTCATTGCATCGACCCAAGGCGTGCGTATCCCCATGGAGGCCGCCATTTCGCGGTTTTGAGTCACGGCGCGGGTAAACAGGCCGAAGGATGTTTTCTTCAACACCAGCATGAGGCCAGCAAAGACCAGAATGGAAAAGACAATGATCCACATACGGTTGTAGGTGATGGTCAGCTGTCCGAGTTCAAAAGCACCTGACATCCAGTCCGGATTGCCGACTTCCTGGTTTGTTGGCCCGAAAATCGAGCGAATTGCCTGCTGCAGAATGAGGGACAAGCCCCAGGTTGCCAGCAGAGTTTCCAGCGGACGGCCGTAGAGAAAACGAATGATGCCGCGCTCAATGCCAACTCCGATTGCCCCGGAAACAAGAAAGGCGATCGGCAGTGCGATGAACAGCGAATAATCGAACAGGCCAGGGGCAGAGGAGCGGATCAGTTCCTGCACCACGAAGGTGACATAAGCGCCGATCATAACCATCTCGCCATGAGCCATATTGATCACGCCCATGACGCCAAAAGTGATGGCAAGGCCGATAGCAGCCAGCAACAGCACAGAGCCGAGCGAAAGGCCATACCAGATGTTCTGGCCATAGCCCCAGAGCGCCAGCGACTTGTTGATCCGGGTGACAGCGGTGCTTGCTGCTTCCTGCACCACACCTTCAGAGGCATTTTGCAAGCCAGTGAGCAAGGACAGAGCGTCCCTGTTGGCCATAACTTCCAGTGTCTTGATCGCAGCCAATTTATCTTCATCGGGAAGGTCCGACTGCAAGACAGCCGCGGCACGGGCCTGCAGCATGACAGTTTTCACACCATCATCGGTTTCCTGCGCCAGCGCTTCATCCAGCGCTTCAATGGCTGCCGGGTCTTTTGCCTTGAAGATGGCCTCTGCGGCGCTTTTGCGGACATCCGGATCTGCGGCGAGCAAGGTCAATGATCCCAGAGCGGAGCGAATGACGCGCCGGAGGCCGTTGTTGACCTTGATCTTCTTGACTGCGCGTTTCCCTGTCTCGCCAGCAGCTTCCAGAGTCAAGGGGTCGGTCAGGGCAAAGCCCTTGCCAGCCTTTTGCGCAATAAAAACCTGCTTGTCTGATTTGCGAAAATACAAGGCGCCATCGCTCAGCGCTTCAAGCACCGGCGCAACAGCAGGATTTCCGGTCGCGACCAGCGCGCCAATCTGTTTTTCCGTTTGTTTGAACTTGCCCACGGCAAGCGCATTCACAAGCGGGCGCAGGCTTTCGAGGTCACTCTGTGCTGCAGCAGGCCCTGAGAGACCGACCATGAGACAAACAAGCAAGAGACAGGATTTCAAAAAGGACATAGGTCCACCGGGGCTTTCGATATCAGCCTAGCTAAAGGCCTCAGGCCATCAAATTCGAGAAAGGCTTGGGTGGGAATACAAAAGGAGGCGGACAAAACTGCCCGCCTCCAGACTTCCGACGATTAGGAGTCAGAGCCGCCGCACTTGCCGGTCTTCACATTGAAGTTGCCACAAGACATTGGAGCACGCCAATCGGAGATCAGATCCTTGGAACCTTCCAGATAATCAGACCATGCATCGCCAACAACGAGGCCGGAGGTTTCCCAGACGGTTTCAAACTGGCCATCTTCCTGAATTTCACCGATCAGTACCGGCTTAGTGATGTGGTGGTTCGGCATCATGGCGGAGTAACCGCCGGTCAGGTTCGGAACGGAAACACCAACGATCGCATCGATCACTTCATCCGCATCTGTGGTGCCGGCCTTCTCAACCGCTTCGACCCACATGTTGAAGCCAATGTAGCTTGCTTCCATCGGATCGTTGGTCACACGATTTTCATCGCCAGTGTATGCCTGCCAGGTTTCGATGAACTCGGCATTTGCTTCGGTATCAGCGGACTGGAAGTAGTTCCAGGCTGCCAGGTGCCCAACCAAGGGAGCTGTATCGAGACCAGCAAGTTCTTCTTCGCCAACGGAGAAGGCAACGACAGGAATGTCCTCAGCCTTGATGCCTGCGTTGCCAAGTTCCTTGTAGAACGGAACGTTTGCATCACCATTGATGGTGGAGACAACCGCGGTCTTTTTGCCAGCGGAACCGAAAGTCTTGATGTCGGACACAATCGTCTGCCAGTCGGAATGACCGAAGGGCGTGTAGTTGATCATGATGTCTTCTTCGGCAACACCCTTGGACTTGAGATAGGCTTCAAGGATCTTGTTGGTTGTGCGCGGGTAGACATAATCGGTACCAGCAAGAACCCAGCGCTTCACCGAACCGCCTTCTTCACTCATCAGGTAATCAACAGCCGGAATCGCCTGCGTATTTGGAGCCGCGCCTGTGTAGAACACGTTGCGCTGAGACTCTTCACCTTCATACTGAACCGGGTAGAAGAGCAAGGAGTTCAGCTCTTCGAAGACCGGCAGAACGGACTTGCGCGACACTGACGTCCAGCAACCAAAGACCGCATCAACACCGTTCACTTCAATCAGTTCACGCGCCTTTTCGGCAAACAGCGGCCAATCAGAAGCCGGATCGACAACAACAGCTTCGAGCTTCTTGCCCAGAACACCGCCTTTTTTGTTCTGCTCTTCGATGAGCATCAACATGGCGTCTTTCAAAGTGGTTTCAGAAATCGCCATCGTACCGGAGAGCGAATGCAGGATACCCACTTTGATGGTGTCTTCGTCAGCTGCCGCGCCGCCGATCATGGTGCTGGTCATCAAACCTGCGAGGGCGAGACCCGAGAGTGTCTTTTTCATCATGCTGTATCCCCTGTAAATGAAGCCTTTTGGCATTCTGCGGCAAATGGAAGGAGCGCCGTCTGAAGGGGATCGTGATCGCGAATGATGCAATGCGACATACGTCATTTGACGTAAGCACCTGCGCCTTTTGCGCAGAACGAGACAATAGATATCGCAGCGCACGAAAGCGGGCAGCGTATGCATTTGAAGTCAACGGCGACGTTAAAGTCAGAACATAACTAGTTTTATTGGGGTCACTGGTGTTTGATATGGGAGATTTTTCTGTCGATTTTCGTAAAACAATTGTCGCATAGGCATCCGGAGCGAATAATTTTTAAATGTGTACTGAATTTTATTCAGGCGTCTTCTCAGGCGACGCCTTTAAAGAGGGGGGAAGCAAATGAATGACAGAGAAGACACCGACTATGAGGTCGGCCAGGACAACATCCAGACCATGGGGCTGGATGTACACAATCCAGTTTTTATCATATCTGCAGGCGTGATTATTCTGTTCGTCGTCCTGACGTCTGTCATGCAGGCAGAAGCCACGGAGTTTTTCGGCTGGCTGCGCCCAACCGTGACAGAATACTTCAACTGGCTGCTGGCCATTGCTGGCAACGTCTTCGTCCTGTTCTGCCTCTTCCTGATTGTCTCGCCCTACGGCAAGATCCGTCTGGGGGGCGATGACGCCAAACCCGACTTTGGCTACCCGGGCTGGTTCGCGATGCTGTTCGCAGCTGGCATGGGCATCGGCTTGATGTTCTTTGGTGTCTCGGAACCAATTTCGCATTATTCATCAAGTGTTGCGGCAGGTGCCGGCTCAGCTGACAGCTGGGCACCCTTGGGCGGCGCTGCAGGCGATCAAACTGAAGCGATGCGCCTAGGCATGGCAGCGACCATCTTCCATTGGGGCCTACACCCCTGGGCCATTTATGCGGTCGTCGGTCTGTCGCTGGCTTTCTTTTGCTATAATCGGGGCCTGCCACTCACAGTCCGCTCCGCCTTTTACCCGATCTTCGGTGATGCCGTCTGGGGCCCGCTTGGCCATGTGATTGATACACTGGCGGTCTTTGCCACGCTGTTCGGTCTTGCAACATCGCTTGGTTTCGGCGCGGAGCAGGCCAATGCAGGGCTCAATCACCTGTTTGGCATTCCAGTCAGCGCGACAAGCAAAGTCGTATTGATCGCGGCAATCACAGCGGTCGCACTGATATCTGTCGTGGCCGGGCTTGAGGCCGGGGTCAAACGGCTCAGCGAAATCAATATGATCCTGGCTGCATCCCTTCTGCTGTTTGTGATCATCGTTGGTCCAACTCTGGCTATCATCTCCGGTTTTTTTACCAATCTGGTGGCCTATTTTGAGTATCTCCCGGCCTTGAGCAACTTCGTTGGACGAGAGGATACGAACTTTTACAATGGCTGGACGGCATTTTACTGGGCTTGGTGGATCTCATGGTCACCATTTGTCGGGATGTTCATTGCGCGGGTGTCCCGTGGCCGGACAGTGCGGGAATTCGTGACCTGCGTTCTGCTGATCCCATCCATCGCCTGCGTTTTGTGGATGACAGCCTTTGGCGGAACAGCGCTCGATCAGATCGTCAACCAGGGCTACATAGCCGTGACGGACGCTGATCTGCCGCTGAAACTGTTCGCAATGCTTGAAGCGCTTCCGCTGGCCTCGATTTCATCGATGATCGGCATCGTGCTGGTCATCGTGTTCTTCGTGACGTCCTCAGACTCTGGTTCACTGGTCATCGACACGATCACCGCCGGAGGCAAACTCGATGCGCCCGTTGCACAACGCGTGTTTTGGGCGGTTTTCGAAGGACTGGTTGCCATTGTTCTGCTGCTGGCGGGCGGTTTGGCTGCCTTGCAGGCTGCAGCGATTACGACGGGCATCCCGTTTGCCGTCGTCTTGCTCCTGATGTGCTTTTCCATATGGAAAGGCCTGCATCAGGAATACACTTCCAAGCTTGCATAAAATCTGATTTAGCCACAGCCGCCGTACGCTCAATGCGACGGCTGTGGCGCCTTCTTTGCCGCATATCAGTGCCATTCACGATAGGCCAACTAAAACCGGCACGATCCCTGCACTTCACCTATAGCAACGTGAATGACGACCCTAAACCGCCTTTTCAGCGTTCTGGGGACAGATTTGGTGTGCAAATTTTAGGCGAATGACGTTGTTTAAGGCAAAGCCATGAAGGCGCGGCAAAGAATCTTTCCAGTCCGCCGCAAGTACAACCAATGGGTCAACAACCAGACTCTGGAAGACTACGCGCTTCGCTTCACGGCCAAAAGCGCACGCACGTTCTCCTCCCGCCGTATATCCCAAACAGCTATTGGCGCGATATCCTTTCTCGCACTTGAAGCCGTCGGCGGGGCCATCACCTTGTCCTACGGCACGGCCAATGCGATGGTTGCGATCCTGATTGGAAGCCTTGTTCTTCTGCTGGTCGGCATCCCCATCGCCCGCTATGCGATCCTTCACGGTGTCGACATCGACCTACTGACACGCGGCGCAGGCTTCGGCTATATCGGCTCGACAGTCACCTCGCTGATCTACGCCAGCTTCACCTTCATCCTGTTTGCGATTGAGGCCTCGATCATGTCGAGCGCGCTGGAATATGCGCTCGGCGTCCCGCTCTGGATTGGCTATATCATCAGCGCCGTCGCCGTCATCCCGCTCGTGACACACGGCATCACACTGATTTCCAAATTTCAAATTTTGACCCAGCCCTTCTGGATCGTGCTCAACATCCTGCCGTTTGTCTTCATCGCCTACGCCGACTGGAGCGTCTTCGGTGATTGGCTGGGCTTTGCTGGCATCGACCCGCAAACCAGTGCACCCAAACCTGTTGGCGGCGGGTTTTCCGACCTCAGCCTGATCAGTGTGGGGGCTGCCTGCGCCGTGATCCTTGGCCTCATGGCGCAGATCGGCGAGCAGGTCGATTTCCTGCGGTTCCTTCCCAGCGGCGAGGTGTCCCGCAAGCGCCACCGACTGGCGCTGTTTCTGGCAGGTCCGGGTTGGGTCATCCTGGGCGCCCCCAAAATGCTGGCGGGATCCTTCCTGGCCGTGCTGGTTCTGTCTGTTGGCATCACACCAGACCATGCAAATGAGCCCTCCCGCATGTATGCGGTTGCCTTCGGCTACATGGTTCCCTCAGAACAGGCAGCTCTGCTCCTGATGGTCGCCTTCGTGGTTGTCTCCCAACTCAAAATCAACGTGATGAACGCCTATGCCGGGTCATTGGCATGGTCGAATTTCTTCTCGCGGCTGACCCATAGCCATCCCGGTCGGGTCGTCTGGCTGGTCTTCAACGTCGGCATTGCGCTGCTGCTGATGGAGCTGGGGATTTACCGCCTGCTTGAAGAAACCCTCGGGGTTTTTTCAATCGTCGCCATGGCCTGGTTGTCCTCGATATCTGCGGATCTCTTCGTCAACAAACCGCTCGGCCTTTCGCCTCCGGGGATAGAGTTCAAACGCGCCCATCTTTACGACATCAACCCTGTGGGAACAGGTTCCATGGTGTTGGCCGCAACACTGGCGATCATCGCCTATTACGGTCATTTCGGAGAGGAAGCCGCTGCTCTTTCGACCTTCATCGCAATTGCCGTCGCCTTCGTTGCCGCTCCTGCTATCGCATTTGCAACCAAAGGCAAGTTCTATCTGGCGCGCAAGCCCCGTGCCCATTGGCAGCAACAATCCACCATCACTTGCTCCATCTGCGAGAACCCGTTTGAACCTGAGGACATGGCCTATTGCCCCGCCTATCAGGCTCCAATTTGCTCACTCTGCTGTTCCCTGGATGCCCGCTGCCACGACTTGTGCAAACCGAACGCCCGGATCAACCATCAGGTTGGCGTGGTTGCTGCGCACTTTCTGCCGGAAAAAACGCTCGCTCATTTCAGAACGCGGCTTGGTCGCTATGGCCTCACTGCAACATTCTCGATTGCCACCATCGGCCTTGTGCTTTGGGTGATCCACAATCAGGCAACCGAACGGTTTCCGGATGCGGCTGGCATCATCGGCCAGACGGTCGCTTTGATTTTCGTCGTCTTCGCAGTGGCAACAGGAATTGCCTCTTGGTTTCTCGTGCTGGCCCATGACACACGCCGGGTAGCGGAGGAAGAATCCGCACGCCAGAACGCCTTGCTGCAGAAGGAAATCGACGCCCACGGCAAGACCGACGCAGCGCTGCAAAAAGCCAAGGAAAATGCAGAAGCCGCCAATTTGGCCAAGAGCCGCTATGTTGTCGGCCTGTCTCATGAACTCAGAACACCGCTCAACTCGGTGCTTGGCTATGCCCAGGTGATGGAACGGGATGACGATCTATCTGATACACGCAAGGCAAACGTCAGCACCATACGACGCAGCGCCGAACACCTCTCCGGCCTGATCGACGGTCTGCTGGACATCTCCCGAATTGAAGCAGGCCGGCTGCAGGTCTATTCAAACGAGATCAACATCCACGACTTTCTCGACCAGATCGTCAATATGTTCCAGATGCAAGCAACCGCAAAACATCTCGATTTCAACCACGAACGGGCACAAAATCTACCGCGCTACGTTCGAACTGACGAAAAACGCCTGCGCCAGATCCTGGTAAATCTCTTGTCAAATGCGATCAAATTCACAGACGAAGGCTCCGTCAGTCTGAAGGTAGACTATAGATCTCAGGTCGCAAGCTTCACTGTGACGGACACAGGACCGGGAATTGCTCTGGTCGAACAGTCCAAGATCTTTGAACCTTTCGGCAGAAGCGAAGAGGTCAAGCTGAAACGCACGCCGGGCCTTGGCCTCGGCTTGACCATCACCAAGCTGCTGACAGAGACTCTCGGCGGGGCAGTTGCCCTGTCCAGCGAACCGGGAAAAGGCTCGGCCTTTGAAGTCAGGCTTATGTTGGCAACCGTCGCCAATCCGCCAAAGTCGATATCTCCGGAAAAACAGATCAAAGGCTATAAGGGTAAACGCAAGTCCATCGCGGTAATCGACGACAATCCGGATCACAGAGCGCTGATCCGGGAAATCCTAACCCCGCTCGGCTTCACCGTTCTTGAGGCCGAAGACGGCCCGTCCTGCCTGAGCAGAGTCGTGGCCGAGCAGCCTGACCTTTTTCTGATCGACATATTGATGCCGAACATGAACGGCTGGGAGCTTGTTGCGAAGCTGCGCGATCTCGGGGTGGATGCTCCAGTCATCATGCTATCGGCCAATATTGGCGATGGAACCCTGCGTATAGACTCGCAGGATCTTCATAATGATACACTGGCCAAGCCCTTCAACCTACGCCAGTTGCTGGACAAGCTGGAAAAGCTGCTGGACATGCGCTGGACAGAACGTACGTACAAACAGAGCTCTGCGCCCGACGATGGCAATGATATAATGACAAGCCCCGGCACACGCCATGTCCGCGAACTGATCAGTCTGGGCGAAATCGGATACATCCACGGCATTGATGCCAAGCTTGCCGAACTGGCCGAACTTCCTAACAATCGGGCTCTTGTGGCCGCCCTTCAAACCCACCTGAAGGCTTTCGATCTCGACAGCTACACCAAGCTTCTGGAGACCTTTGACAAGGATGACTGATTCACAGCGCGATATCGTTCTCGTCGTCGACGATTCCCCGGAGACGTTGGGCTTTCTGACTCAGGCCCTTGAGAAGGCAGGCATTACGGTGCTGGTCGCAACAAGCGGCGCTGCGGCCCTGTCTGTTGCAGATCGCGTGACACCGGACATGATCCTGATGGACGCCATCATGCCTGGCCTGTCCGGCTTTGAAACGTGTCAGCAGATCAAGGCCAAAACCCACCTCCGCCATGTCCCGATCATCTTCATGACCGGTCTGAGTGAAACGGAGCATGTGGTCAACGCATTGGAGTCCGGCGGCGTCGATTTTCTGACCAAGCCCATCAACATCGACGAGTTGCAGGCCCGCATCCGGGTTCATCTGGCCAACGCCCGGTCAGTTCAAAGCGCCCGGATCGCGTTGGATGCCGCAGGTCGCCACCTGATTGCCATCGCGCGTGACGGCAGTATCCGCTGGTCAACACCGCAAACCCATCAGGTTCTTGCTGTGACAGGCGATGCAGAAGATCTTCTGGATAAAATCGGCCGGGACCTTGGCGCATGGCTCAGCGATGAGACCATCAAACCCTCCACACAGTCAGACCCCTTTGCGCTGACGCCCGGCCATGGGCTGAACCTGCAAATGCAATATCTTGGCGCCGTCGGTCCCGATGAACTCCTGTTCCGTATGACCACCAGTGATCATCCCAATCAGGATGAAGTTCTTCGCCAGCACTTTGGCTTGACAGTCCGCGAGGCGGACGTCCTGCTTTGGATAGCCAGAGGCAAGGCCAACCGCGACATTGGCGAAATCCTGGGCCTGTCGCCTCGCACAGTGAACAAGCATCTGGAGCAAATCTACCAAAAGCTCGGCGTCGAAAATCGCGCGTCCGCCGCTGTCCGTGCCGCACATGTGCTGCATGAACTCTAATTCGGTCCATTCGCGCCGAATTCCTGTTGCATGAAAGCAAGAGTCCCCCTATAAGCGCCCGATCCAGAGTCGTCCGGCTCTTCGGGAGCTGGATTTCCGCGTCTTTCTTCGAGTTTACTCGATCCTGGGCACAGAACACGCTCCTGATACATCAGGGCATGCCGTGGCGACCTCTCGATGCACCAACAAAAATGCGGTGGGCTTACCTTCCGCGCTAATGAAAGGATGCAAAATGCCCAAGCTGAAGACAAAATCTGGAGCCAAAAAGCGCTTCAAACTGACTGCGAGCGGCAAAGTGAAAGCAGGCCAGGCCGGTAAGCGTCATGGTATGATCAAGCGCACAACCAAGTTCATCCGCAACGCCCGTGGCTCGACCACGCTGGCACCGCAGGATGCAAAGGTTGTGAAGCAGTTCCTACCGTACGCCTGAGCCCAAGCACCTATCTTTAAAGGAGTTATCACATGTCGCGCGTAAAAAGAGGCGTCACAGCCCATGCACGTCACAAGAAGGTTCTGAAGGCAGCTAAAGGCTACTACGGCCGCCGCAAGAATACGATCCGCATCGCGAAACAGGCTGTCGAAAAAGCCGGTCAATACGCTTATCGCGATAGAAAAGCCAGAAAGCGGAACTTCCGTTCGCTCTGGATCCAGCGTATCAACGCTGCTGTTCGGGAACAGGGTCTTACATACGGCCGCTTCATCGATGGTCTGAACAAGGCCGGCATCGAAGTCGACCGTAAGGTTCTGTCCGACCTAGCCATTCATCAGCCAGATGCCTTCAAGGTTCTGGTTGAAAAGGCTCAGGGCGCTCTGGCAGCCTAAGGCCTCAAAGGCTTTATGAATTTTAAAGCGTGGTCTTCGGATCACGCTTTTTTCGTTTCTACGCTATTTTTTTGAGTTTTTGCCTAGTACGCAGGAGTTTACCACAAGCTCTTCTCAATCCATTGTTGTCGTGAACATCAAATACAGCCAGACTTGTCCCCTGTCGGAATTTCCCAAGGCAAACACAACAGGGGCTCGACCAACACTATGGAATTTCTAGAAGCTTTTTTCGGGGTCATCGGAGACCTCACATGGGGCTGGGCCCTTATTCCTTTCCTCGTCGTCATCGGCGTTTTCTTCACAGTCGTCAGCGGTTTTGTTCAACTTCAGTACTTCGGGCGAATGTTCCGGGTTCTATCCTCCAAGAACCAGTCCGGTGATCCCAATGCGATCTCCGCACGCGCAGCTCTACTCCTGTCAGTCGGCGGTCGTGTTGGCGGCGGCAATATTGCAGGCGTGGCCGTCGCAATTTCCCTCGGCGGTCCCGGTGCCATTTTCTGGATGTGGGCAATTGCTCTTGTCGGAATGGCAACCAGCTTGATCGAATGCTCGCTGGCTCAGCTCTTCAAACGTTCTGAAGGCGACGGCACCTATAGAGGCGGCCCCGCGCGGTCCATCATTCATGGCCTTGGTGCTGATTATCGTTGGCTCGCGATCATTTATTCCGTCTGCCTCATCGCCTCTTTTGCCTTTGGCTTTAATGCCTTTCAGGGCAACACGGTTGCAGGTGCTGCGGAGGAAAGCCTTGGCATCAGCCGGATATGGACCGGAATTCTGCTCACTGGAGTGACCGGACTGATCGTGTTCGGCGGCATCCAGCGAATTGCGAAGGTGGCCGACGTCATCGTGCCTATCATGGCTGTGGGGTATATCGCCATGTCCCTAGTGGTGATCGCTCTCAACATCACAGAGGTCCCAGGGCTGATATACTCGATCGTGACCAACGCATTCGGCTTTGAAGAAGTCGTCGGTGGCGGAATGGGAGCAGCCCTTGCACAAGGGCTGCGCAGAGGCCTGTTTTCAAATGAAGCGGGCCTTGGATCAGCACCGAACGTGGCTGCAACAGCTGACGTACGCCATCCAATCAGCCAGGGCATCACACAGTCCTTCTCGGTCTTTATTGATACGATGATCATCTGCACTTGCACCGCCTTCATCATCCTTCTGAGCGACGTTTATCAGCCCGGAGCGGAAGGCGTTGATGGCATTGTGTTGACCCAGCAGTCTTTAGCATCCCATCTCGGCGGATGGACAAGCTACTTCCTGACCGGCGCGATCTTGCTATTTGCGTTCAGCTCAATCATCTACAACTATTATCTGGGTGAAAATGCGCTGACCTTCATGACAAGCAGTCCACTTGCCCTCCAGGGTTTGCGAATTGCGGTGATGGCACTGGTGTTCATCGGAGCGACAGCGCCAAGTGCAACGTCGGTCTTCTTTTTCTCGGATCCGATGATGGGCATTCTGGCTGTTGTGAACCTGCTGGCACTGATGATGCTTTTCCCAACCGCCAAGCGCATATTGAATGACTTCCGCGCTCAGATCAAAGCAGGCGTTGATCGTCCTGTTCTCAATCCTGATCAATTCCCCGATCTGGATCTGGACCGCACCGCCTGGACCGGAAAAATCCGCGAAAACGGCTAAAAATTGGTAATAAAAACAGACTGCGCACCTGGACCAAGGCGCGCAGTCTTCAGTACTGGCTCGATTACATCATCTCAATTTTGCAAAAAACGCTTCCCGCTCTAACCTAGAAGACGCAAGGCGCTTCTTTGCAGCGCTTAAAACTTCCGGCAACGCTTCACTCGGCGTTCCGCTGTTGAAAGGAGGTTTGGGAGCATATTCGATCGAAAGCTGCACCGTTTCAGCCTCCAACTGCCCCTTGAGGGCCTGAATGACAGCCAGCCCGAAATCGATCCCCGACGTGACCCCGCCTGCGGTAATCACATTACCATCCTGGACAATCCGTTCATCAACCGGCGTTGCACCATAGTGCTTCAGAAAATCCCGAGCATACCAATGTGACGTTGCACGCTTGCCTTGAAGCAGTCCAGCAGCACCCAACAACAAGGATCCTGTGCAAACCGACGTCACATATTGCGCGGCGGCGGCTTGATCGCGAATGAATGCCAGAGTTGGCTCGTCGCCCAAAAGAGCATTTACCCCAGCACCGCCAGGCACACAAAGCACATCCACCTGCGGACAGTCAGCAAACGTCACCGCCGGAAGGAAGCTCAGTCCAGTCGAGGCGCGCAGCGTATCTGTCGTTTGGCTTACAAGGAGCACTTCAGCATCGGGAACAGCTGCAAATGCATCATAGGGCGCAGCGAAATCGAGCAGCTGCACATTGGGGAAGGCGAGTATGCCGAAGCGCAAGGTCATCTAAAATCTCCTAATTGACAGTCTAAACCCTAACAGGTCATTCTTTGACCAGATTGCCATTTACCCCTCGGTTCGTGCCAAAATGACTTATCGCATTGAAGTCCTGATGTTTCCCAACAGCCAAATTCTGGATGTTGTTGGCCCATTGCAGGTTTTTGCATCCGTCAATGATCTGGAAACAGCCAAAGGCAGGCCTGCGCTATACGATCCGGTTGTCATCGGTAAAGACAGCAACATGTCTTCATCCTCCGGTCTGGCGCTGGTCGTACAACCGCTTCCACCAGAAAAATTGCCGGTCGACACGCTTGTGATACCAGGTGGTTGGGGCATCAACGCCGCCTGCCAGGATCAAGAGCTGGTCGACTGGGTTGTTCAGAGATCCAGGCAAGCTCGGCGCACGGTCTCGGTCTGCAGCGGGGCTTTTCTTCTGGCCACTGCCGGACTTTTAGACGGACGACGGGCCGTAACCCATTGGCAGCGCTGCGCGGAATTCGCCGAGCGCTTTCCAAAGGTCAAAGTCGATCCTGACCCAATTTTCATACAAGACGGCAGCATCTGGACATCTGCTGGCGTCACAGCCGGGATTGATTTGGCCATGGCCCTGGTTGAAGCAGACCTTGGGCGTGACATCGCATTGGCGGTTGCCCGCCAGCTTGTCGTGTTTCTAAAGCGGCCAGGCGGCCAATCCCAGTTCAGCAACACCCTTGGCCTGCAGGCAGATACTGGCCGGTTTGACAAGCTGCATGGTTGGCTGTCTCAGAACCTTCATCTGCCACTTTCCCTGTCGGACCTGGCAGATCAATCTGGGATGAGCCAGCGCAGTTTCTCTCGCCACTATCGCCAGGCCACCGGCAGAACGCCTGCACGAGCACTTGAAGATCTGCAGATAGAAAAAGCCCGCCGACTGCTGGAGCAAGGTCTTACAATTGCGCGCACAGCCACCCGCAGCGGCTTCGGTACAGAAGAAACCATGCGGCGCGCCTTTCTGCGGAGACTTGCCACAAGCCCGCAATCCTACCGGGACCGTTTTTCGGCCTAGGGTATGAACTCATTCATGAGATACAGCTAGCGCTTGAAAAAAGGCGTGCTGAGCAAGAAGCACGCCTTTTCTGTCGCCCACATTATCGACCTGGCAAACAGCCGAGGCCTTCAATCGTATCGCGAAGGGCTTGTGCCACTGGCGTATGCGGCTCGGCACCAAGTGTCGCTACCAACTTTGTATTATCAAGGCACATTCCGTTTTTCCAAAATCCCGATATTTCCGAGACCTCCCGACAGAACGGCACGATCGGCGACAACAGCTTGATCGCCCACCAAGGAAAGGAACGTATCGGAAGATCTGACCGACCCGCCACAGAGCGGACTTGCTCTGCAATTCCGATCCCCGGATCGAACCAGTAGCCCCGAAAATGATAACTGTCGAATGGAGCCAGATCGTCTTCTATTGCGACAAGCTGTGCAATTGTCTTTGCGAAGTCCGGCAGATAAGCCCAGGCGTGCCCGACGTCTGGCCGACCCGGATAGGTAAGAGAACGTAAGGGCTTTCCTGGTTTGACCATCACCTGAGAAAACCATGCACCCTTGCCCTCGACCCCGATGAAGTCTCCTGCGCGAACGATCAGAACCTTAACACCATCTTTCTCGCTGGCATCGCGCAAGCGTTCTTCCATCGCCACTCGGATAGCGCCCTTTCGCGTTGTTGGCTTCTGAACAGTTGCCTCATTCAACAACGACCCAGCATCGATGCCGTAATTGTAGATCGTTCCCGGCAAAACAATCCGCGCACCGCTTTCTCTCGCGGCAGCGATGGTGCTCTCCAACATCGGCAGAACCAGCTTACGCCAGTTCTTATAACCAGGAGGGTTCACGCCATGGAAGATCAAGCAAACGCCCTCGGCTGCGGCGACGACAGACGCCGTGTCCATGGCATCACCCTTGATCCAAACTACCTCCGGTATGAGCGAGCACACCTCCTCCGGGCGGCGATGCAAGGCCCGAATACGCCACCCTTGCGCCAGCAGCGCCCGCGCAACCGCATAACCAGACCCGCCAGTGGCCCCAAGTATCAATGCTGTCTTCTCTATCATTTCATGCTCCTGATCATCGATTGCAGAGCAAGTTGACAGATATCTAGATAAAATAAATTGTCGTAATGCGTATCCCTGCTATACAAAAAACCATGAACAAACCATCATCCAATTGGGATCATTATCGCTCTTTTCTGGCTATCCTGCGCGGTGGTAGTCTGTCAGCTGCAGCAAGATCTCTGCAATTGACCCAACCGACGATCTCGCGGCACCTTGATCAACTGGAAGATGAACTTGGGACTGGGCGGCTCTTCACCCGTGGACCACAGGGCTTGACCCCCACTGCTACCTCCCTCCGGCTTGCACCTCACGCAGAGACAATGGAAGCGGCAGCAGCGGCTTTGCAACGCAGCGCTACGGGAGACCCGACAGAGATAATTGGCGTCGTCAGAATTGCTGCCAGCGATGTCATCGGTGTGGAAGTTCTTCCTGCGATCCTAAAAGACATCAAAGCCCGGCATCCTGGCTTAAGCTTTGAAATAACCCTGTCGAACCAGATAACCGACTTGCTCCGGCGGAAGGCCGATATCGCAGTTCGCATGACACGTCCTGTCCAGAAAGCCCTGGTTGCGAAAAGAGCCCCAGACATCAAGCTGGGCATGTTTGCCCATCCTGATTACCTAAAGGGCCACGGAACACCGCAAACGATTGAAGCGCTCAAAGACCATATTATCATTGGGTATGACCGTGACACGAGCGCAGATCATATTCTCAAACAGCTCGAGCTGCCTTTCAACCGCGCACATTTCTCCTACCGGATAGACAATCAGATCGCCCAGCTCGCAGCCATTCGTGCCGGATGCGGTATTGGGTTCTGTCAGATCGGCCTTGCAATGCGCTCCCCACATCTGTCGCGCCTGCTTGCGTCGCAAATAGAGATCGAACTCGAGACCTGGATCACAATGCATGAGGATCTGAAAGGCGACCCTCGCATGCGACTTGTCTTCGATCATCTATATAAGGCCGTTACAGCCTATGCCAAAGGTGGCCAAGAATAGACTCTGGCTTTTTGTCAAAGCCCCTTTCTTCGAAAACTCCAGTCAAAAAATATTTTCAAAAAATTTTTCACCCATTCGGCAAGTCAGCTCATGCAACCACTGAGGGGATTGCGGCCAATCAAGTCACTGCTTTCGGAAAATGAGTTGAACATGTGCGCACCCTCGGATTGATAGGATTGAGCGCTCCGCGTTAACCATATCAAACAAAAGACAAGGCTTTCCGCGGCGCAAAAGTTAACAGATCCTATAAAGTGGCATGAGCATTGCGATGTTCTCATCAGGTACGGGGTCCCCGTGCCGTTGTGGGACAGGTGAGGCAATTCACGTGCGTATTGAACCGGTCAAGACCCTCGGGCGTTCCAATTTGAAGCGCAGAGGCTGGTATTGGGACGACGACAGGCGGGAAAACAGGCGCGAAAAGCATCCGTTCCAAATTGCCCTTGTGCCAACCGAAACCAACCGGCTGGAAGAAGAGCAGGATCGTTTCACCGGACGTTATCGTCCGAACTCGACCTTTCTCACTCATTTGATCGCCAACCGCGACAACGACGAAGCACAGACCAACTTTATGCGTCAAACGGCCTCCGCTATCGGCACCAGCCGTTACCGGGAAACAGCCGCCAGCCCGCGCAAACGCGCCGTTGGTCATCTGATCGCTATTGAGTATTGAGAATACTCTCAAGACTTAAGTATCTGATCACGTCATTGTCTTGTCCGCTTGGGAGGTCATCTGGCTCTTCGTTATATTGTCGGACAATGCACGTAACGCCTTCAGCAACGGATGCCGCTCAGTTCGCTCCCACCCATACTCCAAATTAAATTCAAAATCGAAATCCGGCGCGTTCGTGCCTTTGACATGCTGAAGTATAGTCTCAATCTTATCGAAGCCTTTGGCGAGAATAGCTTCCGGCGACCTACCCTTTGTGTATTCGTCCCATAGCTCGAAAATCTCACTTGAGAGGTCTTCAGGCAGCACCGCGCATAAAACCCTCAAATCTGCCATTCGCGTTCTGCTCTCCCATCATCAGCATCAGACAGAGCCGCCAAGTGTGTTCCGCCGTGCTTTCCGGCCGACCTTGCGCTGTGCGCCCACTTCGCAGAGTATCCTCCAAGGCTTCGGCGGCCTGAAGAAATTCGATAGTCCGCGCAAGACGGCCTCTATCAGGAAAACTCGAACTGGGTAGGCTGGTCATGGTCATTCTTTCAGGTCCTGATGGGTAAGGCCCTGGACCGAACCACCTATGCTCCCATGCCCGATCCAACACGCCTTCCCACTCCTTCGCTAACGCTGCTGTCTAAGGTTACAGCGCCAGCCAAGCAGAAAACCGGCAGCTCGACCAGGAACCAAGCCGCCAGTAAATTGAGCAGTCACCGAGCTCAATAGCCCGCAGCGTGACCATCTTTTCGCGGATCAGATCCTGCGATCAGCACCTTGTTCGCCTTGTCGATCATGATCGCCTGACTGCCCCCAATCGCAGCAGTGGCACGGTGTACCTCATGTCCCTTTTCCATCAACCCGGACAGGGTCGATTGTGGGATCAGCTTTTCCGCTTCCAGCGCATGCGTATTCATATCGAAGAACATGCGCGGGAAATCAATCGCCATTTGAACGTCCATGCCGTAATCGACGATGTTCGAAATCAAATGCGCATGACCACAGGCCTGATAATGTCCGCCCATTACCCCGAAGGAGAGCCAGGGAGCGCCGTCTTTCAGGCCCATGGCTGGGATGATCGTATGCATCGGACGCTTCCCGCCCGCAATCGAATTGGCGTGACCTGGCTTGGCATGAAACACCGCACCGCGATTGTGCAGCAAAACACCGCTTTCAGCGGCGAGAATACCGCTGCCAAAGGGGTTGAAAATCGAATTGATAAACGAGACTGAAAGCCCATCCTTGTCGACAACCGTCAGATAAATCGTATCCGTCTGCGGCGCGAGGCTGGTGCCCGGCAGGTCATCAAGCTTCTTGTTAGGGTCGATCATACTGGCAAGCTGATCCAGATAATCCTCGGAAATCAGGTTTGCATGGCAAATATCCATATAGCCCGGATCGGTGACGAACTTGTCACGCACCGCATAGGCAATACGGGAGGCTTCCATCTCAAGATGCATGCGATCCGGTCCGAGAGGGTCCAGGCTCGCCATGTCGAAACGCTCTAAGAGGCCAAGGATGACCAGAGCGATCACACCCTGACCATTCGGCGGCAACTCGGCAATCGTATAACCGCGATAATCTCGCATCACCGGTGCAACGGCTGTCGTATGACAAGCCGCCAGATCTTCCCGGGTCATGACACCGCCAAGACCTTCCAGGGTCGAAACGATGTCGTCTGCCACAGGTCCCGTGTAAAAGGCATCAGCTCCACCTTCGGCAATTGCCCGAAGTGTATTGGCCAGGCGCGGAAACTTGACGATTTGCCCAACATCAGGCACCTGGCCACCTGGCATATAAGTGGCTTTTGTCGCCGGAGTCGTATTGAGGCGGTCGGCACTTTCTCGCCAATCCTGCTGGACACGCGGCGCAACCGGAAAGCCCTCTTCGGCATATTCAATGGCGCGCTTGAACAGTGTTTTGAAATCACGTGTGCCATGCGCTTTCAGCAGTGTTTCCCAGGCACGTATAGCCCCCGGAACAGTCACCGAATGCGGCGATGTTGGCGTCAACTCGTCGATGCCTTTTTCGGCCAGAAGCTCTTGAGAGAGCGCTTTAGGCGCCCCGCCGGATCCGTTAAACCCGGCCATTCGGCCATCCGCTTCGGTCACAATCGCAAAGCAGTCGCCGCCAATGCCCGTCATCTGTGGCTCAACCACGGCATGAACAACGGAAGCTGCAATCGCTGCATCAACAGCATTTCCACCTGCATGAAGCACTTCAAGCGCCGCACTGGTCGCAAGCGGATGCGATGTGGCAACAGCAGCTTCTCGCGCATAAACCGGTGAGCGGCCCGGTGCTTCAAAATCGCGTTTCAAATTAAATCTCCAGAGTTTTTCCTTCAGGGAGGAAATCTTTGGTTGTTAATGGATATGGCCGCTTCGTCACCAATCTGTTAGCAAACGGTGACCACTAGGGGTCGGACCCTAGCCAAAGTCTTAAGGGAGAACCAACCTCATGCGCAAACTAACACTTTCTATGGCTGAGACAATCATTGCTGCTGCCTTTGAAAAAGCTGCAGAACTGAAGCTCAAGCCCCTAACTGTCGCCGTACTGGATGCTGGTGGCCACATGGTCTCCCTGTCCCGTCAAGATGGATCGTCCATCATGCGCCCACAAATTGCCAGCGGCAAAGCCTTCGGTGCTCTGGCAGTCGGCACCGGCACACGTTGGTTGAATGCCAATGGCGAAAGCCGCCCACATTTCGTCCAGGCGCTAAACGGCGTTTCAGGCGGAACCATTGTACCGGTCCCAGGCGGGGTCTTGATGAAAGACCAAGAGGGCGACGTCGTTGGTGCCGTCGGCATCACAGGCGACACATCAGACAATGATGAAGCTGCAGCCGTTGCAGGCGTTGCAGCCGTTGGCCTCGAAGCTGACTGCGGCTAAGCGGAAAACCCAAACGACCGTGCCCGGCAAAACTCTATCCGGGCACGGCACTGTCAAACGTCAGGATTTGTCGCCAAGCTTGCTGATCATGGCCTGCATTTCCGCCATTTGCCGCTTCATGTCATCCAGGTCCGACGACTCGACCTTCGATGGTTTTGGCTCTTCTGCAGCAGGAACATCGGCACCACGGCTGACTTCACCCGCAGCAAACGGCATGAACATCTTCATGGCCCGTTCGAACATTTCCGCATTGCGCTTGACCTGGTCTTCGATGGCATCAAAGGCGTTGCCCCCAAATGCATCTCCGGCCTGCGCCCGCATTTTGTCCTGCTCCTGGGTCAAAGAGGTCATAGAGTACTCAAGGAAACTCGGAACCACCCCTTGCATGCTGTCTCCATAAAAACCGATCAGCTGGCGCAAGAAAGGGACCGGAAGCAAGTTTTGCCCCTTGGCTTCCTGCTCAAAAATAATCTGCGTCAGCACAGAGCGCGTAATATCGTCTCCTGACTTTGCATCATAAACAATGAAGTCCTCTCCCCCCTTCACCATGACAGCCAGGTCTTCCAGCGTGACATATGTGCTGGTGCCCGTGTTGTAGAGACGCCGGTTCGCGTATTTCTTGATAATCGTTGGATCGTTGGTTTTTGCCATTCCAGTCTTCCGTTTCAGGGAACCTCACAGCAAGTTCCCGTTTGAGCACAGAGCGCTAGAGCCTGTCCCCGCCTCCTCCATCCGATCAGACTAAGCCAATAGTCGCGACACTTGCCAGTATTTTGTGCGCCACAATGAAAGGATTTTGCTGCGGGTGCAAATAGCCCATCCATATACGTGGCATTCCGGTTGACATAAATTTACCTACAGTTTCTAGTCGCTTAAAGAGAGCCAGCACGCGAACGCAGTACAACTGTTGTCACACGCTAAGGTTCTTCGTGGAAGGAACGTACCCGGAGTTTAAAATGAGCGCCTCTACCGATGTAGTTATTGTCAGTGCAACACGCACACCCGTTGGGTCTTTCAACGGTGCCTTTGCCAACACCCCTGCGCATACCCTAGGCGCCGCTGTCATCAAGGCAGCACTTGAACAAGCAGGTGTATCCGGCTCGGAAGTTGATGAGCTGATCTTCGGTCAGGTTCTAACAGCTGGTCAGGGCCAGAACCCGGCCCGTCAAGCAGCTATTGCCGGCGGATTATCAGAAGAATCAACTGCATGGGTACTTAACCAGGTTTGTGGCTCTGGTCTGCGCACCGTGGCCGTTGCAGCCCAGCAAATCATGTGCGGTGATGCCAACATCATCATGGCTGGTGGCCAGGAAAACATGTCGCTCTCGCCTCATTGCGCGCCAATGCGCGCAGGCTACAAAATGGGCGACTACCAAATGATCGATACGATGATCAAGGACGGCCTTTGGGACGCGTTCAACGGCTACCACATGGGCCAAACAGCCGAAAACGTCGCCAGCAAATGGGAAATCACCCGTGAGCAGCAGGATGCATTTGCTCTTGCCTCCCAGAACAAGGCGGAAGCGGCTCAGAAAGCGGGTCGTTTCAAGGACGAGATCACAGCTGTAACCCTGAAGGGTCGCAAGGGTGATACAATCGTCGAAGAAGACGAGTACATCCGCCATGGCGCGACCTTGCAAAGCATCGCAAAGCTGCGTCCGGCCTTCACCAAGGACGGCTCCGTCACGGCTGCAAATGCCTCAGGCCTCAACGATGGTGCGGCCGCAATTTTGGTCATGAGCGCTGCAGAAGCTGAAAAGCGCGGGCTGACACCTCTGGCGCGCATCGCCTCCACAGCCACAGCAGGCGTTGATCCGGCCATCATGGGTTCAGGCCCGATCCCGGCATCCCGCAAGGCACTTGAAAAAGCCGGTTGGGCTGCAAGCGATCTGGATCTGGTCGAAGCCAATGAAGCCTTTGCCGCTCAGGCCTGCGCCGTCAACAAGGACATGGGCTGGAACCCGGACATCGTCAATGTGAACGGCGGTGCCATTGCCATCGGGCACCCGATCGGCGCATCCGGCGCGCGCATCCTGACCACACTGCTCCACGAAATGAGCCGCCGCGACGCCAAAAAAGGCCTTGCAACGCTTTGCATCGGCGGCGGCATGGGCGTTGCCATGTGCCTCGAGCGCTAACAAACAGTCTGCAGTTCAAGAACAACTGACTGGCACGCAGGCTGTCGTGGCGGAGGCTATCCCTCACGACAGCCACACAAGGGGATTTAAAAGTCTGCAACGTCAGACACAAAAGGAGATGGGAATGGGCAAGGTCGCATTGGTCACCGGGGGAACTCGCGGCATTGGGGAAGCAATTTCCAAAGGACTTAAAGACGCTGGATACACAGTGGTTGCCACATACGCTGGCAATACAGAAAAAGCCGAGGCGTTCAAGGCGGCCACCGGCATCCATGTCTACAAATGGGACGTATCAAACCCGGAAGAATGCGCTGAAGGCATTGCAAAGGTTGAGGCAGAAGTCGGTGCGGTGGAAGTGCTTGTCAACAATGCCGGCATCACCCGTGATGGCATGTTCCACAAGATGAGTTTTGAACAGTGGCGGGAGGTCATGTCGACCAACCTCGATTCCATGTTCACCATGACACGGCCTGTCATTGAAGGCATGCGTGCTCGCTGTTCTGGCAGGATCATCAACATTTCGTCGATCAATGGCCAGAAAGGTCAGATGGGTCAGTCGAATTATTCAGCTGCGAAAGCTGGCGTGATCGGCTTCACCAAGGCCCTGGCCCAGGAAAACGCCTTCAAGGGCATCACAGTCAACGCTGTCTGCCCTGGCTACATCAACACCGATATGGTTGCGGCCATGCCGGAAAAGGTCCTGACGTCGATCATCTCCGGCATTCCGGTCGGGCGTCTCGGCCATCCGGCAGAAATCGCAGGAACTGTGACTTACCTTACATCAGACGCAGCTGCATTCATGACCGGAGCCGTAATGACCATCAACGGCGGCCAATACATTGCCAACGGCTGATCCGTCAGATTCAAATCAGACACATCAGAGAAAGGCGCCCTTTGTGGCGCCTTTTTTCATCTATTGTTCCAAGTTACGACGTTTGAGCAGTCTTTTCACGGACGAGAAGAAATTGAAGCCTCTTTCTTCAGGCGCTGGAGCGCTGTCGTCCAGCCGAACCGCCTTGTCGACATCCATCTGGAACGCTGAAATCATTTCAACTTGGCCATCCAGCAATGTAATTTGCTGCCTGGTTGCTCCAAGGGTCAAACGGCCGGTCAATTCAACGGGTTCATAAATGTAGTCAGCTGCCCAGTTGCCAGCCTGGCCACCAGATAATTTATATCGCACCATCTGATTTGGATCTGGCGGTGGGATATGACTGCACATGCCTCGCTCAGGTACCAAGTATCCCCCAATCGCCTTGTCATCTTTGCCAAGAACAGGAATGACATAGCCGCGGATCGTGACTTCCTGCCCCGCCAGATTTTTGTTGCCTGCAAGCGACGCCCGTGCCCGCTCTATGGCAATTTGCTGCCTCCTGGACAGTAATCCATCAACATCGACCCCCGTCACAACGAGCAAAGCCTCCTCACGCTCCAGCTCACCTTCCAGGTCGCTACGTTCATCAGGTTTAAGGCCCTTTGCCTTCAAACCTTCACGCAGACGCAGAATTTGACCCAACGATCTCAATTGTGAAGGATGCAACGCCGCGAATGGGTCATCGTAGTGCCCCGCGACAGGATCTTTGAGCGTCTCCCAGGACACGACCTGGGGCGCAGCAAAAACGGCCTGCGACACCAAAATCAAAACACCTGCCAGAAACAACCTCACCAGAACCCTCACACGTTTTACCCAATTCAAATCATACGCTGCATCAAAACCAGCCGAATGTCTCTCATATCAAGTGACAGCGCCTATTTTACAATGCGGCCTCTTGACCCGTATACCAAGCGGACCCTATGTCCCGGTTAACATGAACAGGAGCGCTGCGAGCCATATGGAATTAGAACATGACCCGAACGACCCGACGCGCAAGGAACTGTCGCCGCTCCTGAAGTTGGCTCTGGAGCTCGGGCCGCTGGCTGTATTCTTCTTGTTCAACGCTCGCGGCGAACAGATTGCAGAAGCAGTTCCAGCACTTCAGTCGTTGGGGCAGCCGATTTTTCTGGCAACCGCAGCCTTTATGGTGGCTATCGCCATTTCCCTGTCGACATCGCTCTGGCTGACGAAACGCCTACCCATCATGCCGTTGATCACCGGCGTTGTCGTGCTGGTGTTCGGTGGGCTGACGCTATGGCTGCATGATGATCTTTTCATCAAGCTGAAACCAACCATCATCAACTGCCTGTTTGGCTCTGCGCTGCTCGGCGGCCTGCTGTTCGGCAAGTCCCTGTTGGGCTATGTGTTCGACAGCGCCTTCAAGCTAACCGACGAAGGATGGCGCGTTCTCACATTGCGTTGGGGTGTGTTCTTTTTCGTTCTTGCGATCATAAATGAAGTCGTCTGGCGCAATTTTTCGACCGATTTCTGGGTGAATTTCAAAGTGTTCGGCGTCATGCCGCTGACCTTGATCTTCACCATGACCCAGCTTCCGCTGATCCAACGCCACACGATTGCCGAAGAATCAGAAGACGTCTAAACGATCCAATCCCAGAGGCTAATCATACCAAATAAGCCAAGGTGCATTTACCGGAAACCGGTAATGCCCCTTGGCGTTTAAGAAGTTTGTCAGTGCATTCCACCTTGGCCGAAGCTGACGTCACGGCGCGCGCCTGTGATACTGATCGAAAAACCTGCGATCACATCAATCAGCGAGATCACCATCAGGATAAAGAAGATTGACGTTGCAGCAGGCGCAGCGATCAGGAACTCAATCAGATAGACAACGAATACCAGCACCGACAGGATGTGATCCATCAGCGCGGAAACGCCTGTCCTGGTCGCCTTGAGCATCTCGATAAAGAGCAGAAACAACGCCCCTGTCACAACAAGGTCGCCAAGGACCATCTTGAAAGTCGCACCGGACACCATATTGATCGAGATGATCTCTGTAGCCCAGGGATCACCACCAGCCCCGCCAGTCATCCCAAATACGACAACGTTATAGGCAATCAGTGGCAACAGTGTCAGCGGCAGAGATACTAAAAAAGACATGGATATGCTTCTCCCAAACGGCGCAAATCTGCGCCTTCAATCAACCCAAGGCAAAAACTCGGTGCTTCAAGACACGCTCTATATATGCTTATCGTGACAAGCAGACACGAAAAAGGCCGACCCAATGGGCCGGCCTCAATCTTAGATGCCGAACGGCAATCTTATAACCCTTAGACGTCGTCCTTAGGTGTAAAGATCTGACGTCCACGGTACATGCCAGACTTAAGGTCGACATGGTGTGGACGGCGCAGTTCGCCTGAATCTTTGTCTTCAACGTATGTAGGAGCCTTCAGGGCATCCGTGGAACGGCGAAAACCGCGCTTCATGCGCGAGGTTTTTCTTTTTGGAACTGCCATTTTGTTTTTCTCCGTGGTCCATAGTGGCGCGGCCCAGACCGGGAAAGCCCGGGGCGTGGCATCACGCAGTGTGTTGGAATGGGCGGCTTTATACAGCCAAAGCATTGCATTAGCCAACCCATCAAATGAATTTTCTTGACCCGGACGTACACAGAGTCGAAGCCCCCGTCAAGAACCAAGAACGCACTCAAAAATTGACCCGGCCCCGCGCACCCTCGATAAATTGGTCGCAGAGAGTTTTCTATGGCCTACAGAAGGCTTCGCCGGATTGCGCCCAAGCGGGTTCGGCAAGGCTGTCGCAAGCCGCGCGGCCTGTGTCGCAGTGAGGTCTTTGGCAGGCTTGCCGAACCAGGCTTGCGCAGCAGCCTCAGCCCCGAAAATGCCCTCGCCCCATTCGGCAATATTCAGATAAATTTCCATGATCCGGCGCTTTGTCAAAATGCCGTCAATCATCACCGCCAGCGGAAGCTCCAGACCCTTGCGCACATAGCTGCGGCCACCCCACAAATAGAGATTTTTAGCCGTTTGCATGGTCAAAGTGCTGGCCCCACGAGGCTTTTCACCCTCGTTCAACAGCACTTCGATTTGCTTTTGGAGGGCCGCCCAATCGACACCACCATGAAAGCAATAACTGCTGTCTTCGGACGTGATGACAGCTCGCACCAGATGAGGAGAAATCTCTTCAAGCGGACGCCATTGTCTATCGACCCACAGCAACTGGGCGTAGCGTGCCAGCATCAAAGTGCTGACAGGCGGGACGACTGCATAGACAACGGTCAGCATCGGCGGCAACAGAACAAGCACAAGCATCAAACGGAAAATAAGTCGTCGCCACCAGCCAATCCCCAGCCATCGACGAAAAGATGCCCTGGTGGGAGATTTTTTGCCGTCTGCCTGATCGTTGCTCTTGGCAGACTTAGCCTTAGCCCGGGCCATCCAGTTTCCGTTCGTTGTCGACAATAAAGTCCCGAATAATCGGAACTGCGTCACGTTTCTTCGACAGAAGAAGCTGGAACACCATATTCGATCCGTGAAGGAACCCCAACTCCACTGCGCAGAGATAAAATTCCCACATTCGGCAAAAGCTTTCATCATAAAGCTTCAGAGCTTCGTCACGGCGTTCTTCAAACCGCAAACGCCAGTCACGGATCGTATAATAGTAGTGAAGTCGCAAAATCTCCGTATCACACACCCATAACCCAAGCCGTTCGGTCGATGCAAAGACTTCAGACAGCGCAGGAACATAACCGCCAGGGAAAATATACTTGCGAATAAAAGGGCCGGTTGTACCAGGAGGCGTCATTCGACCGACCGAATGAACCACAGCATAACCATCTTCTGTCAGGCATTGTCGTATTTTGCCGAAATAAGCATCCAGATGACCAATCCCGACATGCTCCATCATGCCGACCGAAATCACGCGATCAAATTGCCCTTCGAACTCACGGTAATCCTTGAGAACAAAGGTAACCTTGTCTTCAACACCAGCGGCACGAACCCGTTCTTCCGCAATTTTCACCTGCTCTGGCGACACATTCAGCGATGTAACACTCGCACCTGCCTGCGCCATTCGGATGGCCAAAGATCCCCAGCCTCCGCCGATCTCCAGCACGGACATTCCCGGTTTCAAGTCCAATTTCGCAACCAGATGGCTAAGCTTGTCAGCCTGCGCCTGTTCAAGTGTCTCATCAGGCCCAGTGTAATAGGCGCAGCTATAATTCAGGCCCTCATCCAGAAACAGGCGGTAGAGGTCTGTAGAAAGGTCATAATGATGGCGTGCCTGCTCCTTTGACCTCTCAACGTTATTGCGTTGCTGCCGACGGCGAAAAGCCCTCCAGAAACGCCGCAGAAGCCCCTGAACAGGGTTGGCTCCCAATGGAGCCCTGTTGATGGAAAACAAGAACATGAAGTCATAAATCGTCGAGCCGCCCTCAAGGGTCAGCGTTCCATCCATATAGGCTTCGCCAGCAGCAAGCTCGGGATTGAAAAACAAAGATCGATACAGCTTTTTGTCATGCAATCTGATGGTCACTGTAGGGCCGTCATCTCCAGACCCGAAATCATGCAACTGACCGTCCGCGTCATAAACGCTCATTTTACCGCGCTTAACGAAAGAGCGAAGCAGACTCGACAACAGGCGCATTAGGCAAACCTCCAATAAATTCCATAAAGAAACCAGTAGCAGAGCACTCAGATGTGTTCTGATCGTAATCAGACCCTACGTTATTTATCTTTCCACCTTGACGATACAGCGAATTGGCTTCAGGGAAGCTGAAACATCAATGCAAATCCGCTTTCAAGCAGCCAGACACACACCCTGGAGCCGATCTTGACCTTTGACATCAAGCCCCACCTGGCAACCCAGGCCCAACGCATGGAAGTTGCGCTGGACCGCCTGCTTCACACCCAACCTCTCGATGGGGAAACAGCCCGTCCCCAGCGTTTACTTGATGCCATGCGCTATGCGTCGCTGAGCGGCGGGAAGCGCCTGCGCCCTGTGCTCTTGATGGAATGCGCAGAGCTCTTTGGGCGCAGTGACGAGGGCATATGCCAGGCTGGCGCCGCGCTGGAGCTCATTCACTGCTATTCGCTGGTGCATGATGATCTTCCCGCCATGGATGACGATGATTTACGCCGTGGGCAGCCAACAGTTCACAAGGCCTTTGATGACGCCACAGGGATCCTGGCAGGCGACGCACTGCTGACATTGGCGTTTGACGTGATCGCCGAAGAGGCCGTCCATCCAGATGCCGCCATTCGGCTAGGCCTCTCACGCGACCTCTCCCGGGCATCGGGTATAGGCGGCATGGCCGGCGGACAGATGCTGGATCTTGAATCGGAAAACCGGCAGAGGACAGAACGCGAAATCCACACCCTTCAGGCTATGAAGACAGGCGCATTATTGCGTTATGCCTGTCGCACCGGCGCTATTCTCGCCGATGCGGGTAAGCTAGACGTCGAACGAATGAATCGATTTGGGGAAACCATTGGCCTCGCCTTCCAGCTGGCAGATGACCTGCTCGACGTTGAAGCCTCACCTGAGCAGATGGGCAAGGCAACCGGCAAGGATGCTGATGCGGGAAAAGCAACTCTGGTCGGGCTGATGGGATTGAATCAAACACGCGAAGAACTCGAAAGCCTTCTGCAGGAGGCCAACGCTCTGCTGGCACCTTACGGTGATAAAGCTCAGCGTCTTGCGTCAATCGCAGCTTTCATTGCCAACCGAGATCACTGAAAAGAGTGATCTCTTCAGCTGGCCGTTTTTTACACGAGCTAGCCTTTGCACACCCTTAGTTTTTGGCGGGCAATTGGTCTTCACCCGTCTCACGACCAAAGTTCGGCGCGTCTGTCTCCTGGCCCGCTTCGATAATCGACCGGCGCACGCCGCGTGTGTGCGTGAACAAATCAAACAATGTATCGCCATCGCCCCAGCGGATGGCCCGCTGTAGGGCTGACAGGTCTTCCGAGAAGCGCGCCAGCATTTCCAGGATCGCATCCTTGTTATTCAAACAAACATCGCGCCACATGGTCGGGTCCGACGCTGCAAGACGGGTAAAATCACGAAACCCGGAAGCTGAATATTTGATCACTTCGGAGCTGGTGACCGTTTCAAGGTCATCAGCGGTACCGACAATATTGTAGGCAATGAGATGCGGCAGATGCGACACGATCGCGAGCACCAGATCATGGCGATCTGCATCCATGATATCCACATTTGATCCACAGGCCTGCCAGAACGACTGGAGTTTTTCAGTGGCAACCGCGTCCACACCTGGAACCGGCGTCAGAATGCACCAGCGATTGTCAAAAAGGGTCGAAAACCCGGCATCAGGGCCTGAATACTCTGTCCCCGCAATCGGATGCCCCGGAATAAAATGAACCCCATCTGGAACATGGGGTTGAATTTGCTGGATTACCGACCCCTTGGTTGAGCCAACATCCGTCAGGATAGCCCCTGTTTTTAACGACGCCGAGATCGCTTCAGCGACAGCCTCATTCGCCCCAACCGGGATGCACAGGATGACAAGATCTGCCCCTTCAACTGCATCTGCGGCATCCAGGCAATAACGATCCCCCAGCTTCAACTCTTCGGCACGGGCAAGGGTTGCCTCGGACCGGGTCGAAATGATGATTTCCTTTGCCAGGTTACGGTCGCGCACCACACGGGCGATAGACGATCCGATCAGGCCAATCCCGATCAAGGCCAGGCGGTCAAATTGTGGTTCACTCATCAGACAATCAGAACTTCACGGAGTTATGCCAAAAACGCGGCGAAATGGGCGAGTACGGTCTTGTTGGCCTCTTCCGAACCAACCGACATGCGCAGTGAATTTGGCAAACCATAATTTCCAACAAGGCGCAGAACGCAGCCTCTTTCAAGAAGATAGGCATCCGCATCGACAGCGCGCTTGCCATCAACATCCGGAAAATGGATTAGAACGAAGTTTCCAACGCTTGGCGTCACCGATAGTCCGAGTTTTTCCAGTTCACTCGTCACCCAAGGCCGCCAGACCTCATTATGATCAACGGCCTTCTCGACAAAAGATTTGTCCCGAATCGCAGCAACACCGGCAGCGATCGCCGGACCACTGACATTGAACGGGCCACGAATGCGGTTCATTGTATCAATGATATGTGCAGGTCCAAAACACCAGCCGAGCCGGAGGCCAGCAAGACCGTAGATCTTGGAAAACGTGCGCGTCATCACAACGTTTTCCATGGTAGCTGCCAGCTCCATTCCACTCTCGTAATCGTTGCGGCGAACATATTCCGCATAAGCTGCATCAAGCACCAGCAGAACATTCGATGGCAGACCAGCATGCAGGCGGCGCACTTCTTCGAAAGGGAGATAGGTTCCCGTCGGATTGTTCGGATTTGCGATGAAAACCATCTTGGTTCGCGCAGTCACACGAGACAAAATTGCGTCGACATCCGTCGTAAAATCCTTTTCAGGCGCAATCACGGGCAACGCACCAGCGGCGCGGATTGCAATATCATACACCAGAAATCCATGTTCGGTGTAAATCGCTTCATCGCCGGGAGACAGGTAGGAATTGGCCAGAAGGCTCAAGATCTCGTCGGACCCTGCCCCACAGATAATCCGATCTGCATGAAGGCCACAAACCTCTGCAATCGCCTCGCGAAGCGCTGTCGAGGCTCCATCTGGATAAAGCTCAAGATGGGCCCCGGTGCCTGCAAATGCAGCTTTGGCTTTTTCACTGGCTCCAAGAGGCGTCTCATTGGACGACAGCTTATGGAGTGTCAGACCGTTTGCGCCCTTAGATTTGCCAGGCACATAAGCAGCAATATCCAGCACACCAGCTCTTGGCTGCGGACGTGTTGCATCCTTGCCCGTTTCAACAGAAGTCAAAGCGTCAGTCATTCAGATCATCCTTCGGCGAGAGCGGTATCGAAATCCTCATCCGCATCGCCCTCAACATCGATGGGGGCAGAATACCCGCCAATCATTCTCAACACATCAGGCTCTGCACCAGCTTCGGCGCAGGCCGCAAAAATCTCATCTTCGCTCATATCTGCAGATACAGCCAACAAGGCATCTACACCACTTGCGGATCGATGGAAGCTGACCACTTCAAGGCCCTCGCTCATCAGATCGCCCGGCAGTGCGCCGCTCCAACGCGCATCATAAACAAGCGTGTCACGCTGAACATTCTCTGCAACGGCGCGTGAGATAACCAGCGCAGGCATATCCGCAGGCCGATCATCCAGAACGAGAAACGGCAGTCGCGCAATCACTTCAGCGCCATCGGTGCTGAGGCCACGCCACCAGGGAAGTTCAGCACGATCTTCCAAGGCAATCAGCCCCAAATCGCACTCAGAGGCAGCAACCGAGCCAACAACATCAGCCGCATCAGCGCCGGGCAGAAGATCACTCGAAAAGCCAAAATAGAACCTTGCAAGATCCAGCATACCGAGCAGATCTGCACTGCCGTCCAGATGCAGCGTAAATTCACCCTGTAGTGTCAGAGACGCCGAAATCAGCTCTCTCCAAAGATGCTCGACCGTCGTTAACGGCAATGACCCTTCGTGACGTTCAACAACATTACGTATCACTTCTGCTTCATGATCCGGTTGAAAACTGACGCCCGTCGCACCACCAGCCAATCGCGCAGCAGCAATGCCGACGCTGATCTGGGCGCGCTCTATCAAGCATTTGTGGAGCTCTGCATCCAGCTCGTCGATACGGCGGCGCAAGCCATCCAGCGGTGTTTCGCGGTCGGACGATAAGCTCATAACGGACCCTGGAACCTCTTGGGAGCAGTGGAATAACGGCCATAGTCATAGGCATCAGCGGCTTTAAACGCAAAAGAAAACATTGACACTGTAGTCTTTGCCCTCCTAGGTGATTGGCTCCCACAGGATGCCCACCCCAAAGAGCGACTTGAGACAGGCAGAACAAGGCGTCCTTGCCTCTGCCCATGGAAGAAACCGCACAAAAGCGACCCGTAGCATTCGATATGGCCGATCAAACATCAGCAACAGATACTGCGAACAAATTCATACAGGAAGCCGACCAGCCGAGCAGCAAACTGGTCCGGTTTGGCGCTGATGAGCCGCTTGAACTGGATGCAGGCCCAGCGCTGGCGCCATGGCAAATCGCCTATGAGACCTATGGAACGCTGAACCAAGACAAAACAAATGCCGTTCTCGTCTGTCACGCACTGACCGGTGACCAATATGTCGCGTCAACCAATCCGCTGACTGGAAAGCCCGGCTGGTGGTCTCGCATGGTTGGTCCCGGGCGTCCGGTCGATACGGATCGCTATTTCGTCATTTGCACAAATGTTCTGGGCGGATGCCTTGGCACCACCGGCCCTGCAACGACAAATACCGAAACCAAGGAGCCTTACGGCCTTAAAATGCCTGTCGTCACGATTCGCGATATGGTTCGGGCTCAGGCGCGTCTTGTGGACCGTTTCGGCATCGATACTCTATTTGCAGTCGTCGGCGGATCTATGGGTGGAATGCAAGTGCTGCAGTGGGCGGCCAGTTATCCCGAGCGTGTGTTTGCCGCCATCCCGATTGCTTCGGGCGCGCGCCACTCCTCACAGAACATCGCCTTTCATGAAGTCGGTCGCCAAGCCATCATGGCGGATCCAAATTGGTCCGGCGGCGATTACATTGCCAAAGGCATACGGCCCACAAAAGGGCTGTCCGTTGCCCGCATGGCTGCCCATATCACCTATATGTCGGATGAATCCCTGCAACAGAAATTCGGCAGGAATCTGCAAGATCGCGATGGCTTAACGTTCGGTTTCGACGCTGATTTCCAGATCGAGAGCTATCTCAGGCACCAGGGCATGACTTTCGTCGATCGCTTTGATGCCAACTCTTATCTCTATGTTACCCGTGCCATGGATTATTTTGATCTGGCGGCAGAATTCGGCACCCTACCTAAGGCATTCAAGGACAGCAAAACCCGCTTCTGTATTATGTCATTCACCTCGGACTGGCTGTTTCCAACCTCCGAAAGCCGCGCTGTGGTCAAGGCTCTCAACGCCTCGGCGGCCAATGTCTCCTTTGTTGAGATCGACAGCGACAGGGGACACGACGCATTTCTACTGGATGTGCCGGAAATGTTCTCAACAATTCGTGGCTTCATAACCGGTGCAGCCAATGCACGCGGTATTCCCGCACCAGGGAGCGGCACCTGACATGAGTGAAATTTCACAAACCTTCGACGGCTTGGCAGTGCGCGGAGATCACCGCGTTGTCGCAAACCTCGTTCCCGAGAACACCCGCGTTCTCGACATTGGCTCCAGCGACGGAACATTGCTAGCGCTTCTGGCTCATGAACGCGGCGTTGATGGCCGTGGTATCGAGATTTTCCAGGATGGCGTGAACAAATGCGTTGCCCGCGGCCTGTCTGTCATTCAGGGCGATGCGGACACCGACCTTTCCGATTATCCGGACAAGTCCTTCGACGTTGTTGTCATGAGCCAGACCTTGCAGGCCACCCGCGACCCGAAGAACGTCATGAATGAATTGCTTCGCATCGGGTCACAGGTGATCATCTCGATCCCCAACTTTGCCCATTGGCGCAACCGCATGCAGCTCTTGTTCAAGGGCCGTATGCCCGTCACCAAATATCTGGCCTATGAGTGGTACGACACGCCCAACATCCATTTCTGTTCTTTGCGTGATTTCGTCGAACTTTGCCGGGAACTGGATGCCACTGTAGAAAAAGCTGTTGCTTTGAGCGGCAAAGGCAATGAAATCCCGTTCACCGCACCTTGGTGGGTCTGGAACATTATCGCAGAGCAAGCCGTCTTCCAGCTGCGACGCCCTTAGCAGCACCGCACATCTTCTAGAAAATATCCGGACCAACTCGAATTATGAGCTTCGCCGGATAGGCTTCATGCCTGCCGTGGCCCCTTCGGGCACAAACACAGGTCGCAAAACCCTGAACGGGCTTCGCAACCCTTCTTTTGGCACGCCTCGGTAGACCTTCTTCTCCGCTTCAACGATCAGCAGTCCACCGAAGGCAGGCCAGAGACGGCGTCCAATCCCTTCCCAGGTGCGCGCTGAGCGCAATACGAAACGTGCGCGGGTTGGCGGCAAAAACAAGGCTTCTTTCTGCGCCACGACATCAAATTGACAACTGCGCAGCAAACCCTTCAGCTGGCTACGGGAATAGGGCCGCCCATAGCCAAAGGGTGACAGCTCGGACTGAGACCACAAACCACTTCGATTCGGCACGATGACGATCAAACGTCCGCCTGGAGCCAGCACGCGCCATGCTTCGTGCAATATCGAAGACGCATCAGCGGCATGGTCCAGCGCATGAACCGCAATCACCCGGTCAAAAAATGCATCGGAAAACGGAAGATTAGAATCCTCCACAAGCGTTGCAGAATTATCGAGCTCCCGCGGCCACCCAACAGCGCCCTGCTGCGCTGGCATCGCAGCAACACACCGCTCAGCACTGCCAAGGTATGGCCGCATGAAGGGACCAGCATAGCCGATCCCAAGCAGGCTCTGGTTTTCGAGATTAGGCCAAAGCGCACGAATTTGCCCACCAATCAGCACCCGCAAAAGCCGGCCCATGGGCAAATCATAAAACGTTCTCAGGTCTGCTACGTCGAGATACATGGTCCGCCCGCATCAATCTGGCGCGATTGAACCTTGATCCGCATCGTTACGCAAGAAGGAACCCCTTGTTCGGAGGCAATGACTTTGCAACCTTAGGGGAAATCACCTCTGAAGGAACCATCATGACCGTTGCACCATCAGCTGAAATTCGCCAGTTTCCCTGCCTGTCCGATAATTTCGGCGTTCTGATCCACGATCCAGATAACGGTACCACGATCGCCATTGATGTACCCGACGCAGCGGCTTATCTCGATATACTCGCCGAAAACGGCTGGAAACTGACCCATATTCTGATCACCCATCATCATTGGGACCATGTTCAAGGGCTCTCAGAATTGAAAGAAAAAACCGGAGCTCATGTCACCGGCCCAGAACGTTCGCGTCAGAAAATCACAGGCATGGATAAATTTGTCGAAGACGGCGACAAGATCCTGGTTGGCCCGTTCGAAGTCACCGCCATTTCCACACCCGGTCACACGCTGGATCAAATCTCGTGGTATTTTCCCGCGCTGAAAATAGCCCACACCGGCGACACGCTGTTTTCCCTTGGCTGCGGCCGCATCTTCGAAGGTGACATGGAGATGATGTGGGCATCCCTCGAAAAGCTCGCCCGCATTCTGCCGGAAGACACCGCAATTTACTGCGGCCACGAATATACCGAGTCGAACGCCAAATTCGCTCTGACCATCGATCCGAACAACGCAGCTCTGAAGGCGCGCGCTGCAGAAGTCGAAACCCTGCGCGCTGCTGGCAAACCAACCCTGCCGACCACCATGGCCCAGGAACTGGCCGCCAACCCTTTCCTGCGAGCAGCCGACACGGGCGTCCAGGAAGCTCTCGGCATGGTGGGGAAATCAGCTGGAGAAGTCTTCGCAGAGATCAGAACCCGCAAAGACAACGCCTGAGACCTTTTACCGCACTCTCTCCGTTACCATATGAAAGGCCTCGGCATCAGAAAGGGGCATTTTATGATGACGGATATTAAAAGCTGTGCACCGGAGGCCAGAACGGCAGAACAAAGGGCGCAAGCGGTCGTTCACCGCATCCTGATGCAAGCGGAAGCAATTCCGATACAGCAGGGCGGTGGACATAGACTGGACACAACAACACTTCACGCGGAGGTTCTCGGCGCTTTGCGTGAAACGATTGATGATCTGGTGTTTACTACAGCAAATGCCAGCTGATCGCGACTTGGCAAGGGTCGGCCCGGAACTCTAACAAACGCTTTTCCGGCCGACCCCGCCCCGCGAATGCTGGCATTGCCCCCAATTGCAGATAAGTGCCCACCAGGAACCAGCAGTATGCCCAAAACACCCCCGATCTTGCAGACATCCTTGAGCGCAGACGAGGTCGTCAAGCTCCTGAACATGCAACCCCATCCCGAAGGCGGCTTTTACGTCGAGACCTTCCGTGATGATGTGGTGGATGAAACCGACCGTGCCGCCTCAACCGCGATTTACTTCCTGCTGCCCGAAGGCATCACCTCTCGTTGGCATAAGGTCGATGCAGTCGAGACATGGCACTGGTATGCAGGCAGTCCGCTGGAGCTGTCCATCAGCCCGGATGGCCGTGCACTCGACATCATCACGCTGGGGTCCGACCTGATCAACGGCCAGCGCCCGCAAGGCATCGTGCCACGAGACGGCTGGCAACAGGCCCGCTCCCTTGGCGCCTGGACCCTCGTCGGCTGCACAGTCGCCCCCGGATTTCAATTCGAAGGCTTTGAAATGGCACCAGAAGGTTGGGAGCCAAACAAATGAGAAGAGGCTAGATTGTATTTACCCGACCAGGCTGCATAGTCTCTAACATCATTTGGGGCGTTTTAATGATCGATGATTTTTCTAAAACACTAACATTTCAATTGAGTAAAGCTAGCTCAGACATTGAAAGAATGAAAATTTTAAAAACGGCTTTTCATGATATCGATTCATTACCCCAGTACATACGCGAACACTTAATTGATTCATTGCGGGATGACGTTAAGTCTGAAGTGATTGACGACATAAAGTGTGGCTTAGATGACGATAGCGCGGAAGAAATAAAAGAATATGTGCTTCAAGAGTATGGGCCACATCACAGTGAATGGGTTAGCTCACGTGATAAAATTACAAATTTGCTTTTGAAAAACGCACTAACATCACTGGAAGGCCTATATGAAACTCTTAGATCTAGAAATCAAAACGAGAGCATTGAGGAAATACTCGGTAAAATAAATTATTCGCAATTACTTGCCGTTCTTAAAACACTTATTGTCGAACTTGAGGCTCCCGCCATAGATAGGGGCAGAGTTCGTCAAGGATTATATTGGTTTACAAAACTCACAAGAAAGTCTGCAGAAAAAGAAATATCCGAAGATATTACTGGAGCATTGGGAACTGCGAAAAAATCTTTTGGTGATCTAATCAAAAACTTGGATAGCCTAGATAGCTTTAACCCATTTTCTTAAAGATCGTGGTTCCTCAAGCCAATCCGGCAATTGCCGAGGCGAAATCCTTCGCGGAAAAGGCTTCCAGGTCATCAACGCCCTCGCCGACGCCAATGAAATGCACTGGCAGCTGGTTTTTGGAGGCGATGGCGACGAGGATGCCGCCACGGGCGGTGCCGTCGAGTTTGGTCATGACCAGACCGGTCACACCGGCAACCCTGCCGAAAATCTCGACCTGATTGAGCGCATTTTGTCCGGTCGTTGCGTCAAGCGTCAGAATGACATCATGGGGCGCGTCCGGGTCATGCTTTTTGATGACCCGAATGACCTTTTCAAGTTCGTCCATCAATTCGGTCTTGTTCTGCAAACGGCCAGCGGTATCGATCAGGAGAACATCGACATTGCTATCCTTGGCCGCCTTCATGGCATCATAGGCCAGCCCTGCCGCATCAGCTCCGGTGTCGCCAGAAATCACCTTGGCACCAGTGCGCTGACCCCAGATTTTCAACTGCTCGACGGCAGCGGCCCGGAACGTATCACCAGCGGCCAGCATCACGGTTTTACCTTCAGACGCCAGCTTCTGGGACAGCTTGCCGATGGTGGTGGTCTTGCCGGTCCCATTGACGCCGACCATCAGCACAACATGGGGAGACTTGCCCCGGTTCAGATCAAGCGGCATAGCCACAGGGGCCAGAACCTTCTCGACTTCCTCCGACAGGACCGCACGGACTTCTTCTGGCGAGATTTCCTTGTCGAACCGACCCTGAGACAGACGCTCAGTAATCGCCATGGCCGTATCGACGCCAAGGTCTGCCTGAATCAGGATGTCTTCCAGCTCTTCCAGCATCGCCGCATCAAGCTTTCGCTTGGTGAAGATCGACGAAATTCCATCCGTCAGCGCGGAAGATGAGCGCGAAAGGCCCTGCTTGAGCTTCTGGAACCAGGACAGTTCCGGCTCAGCTGCTGTCTCGACCAAACCCGGAGTTGGAGCGGGCACGGCAGAAGGCTCAACGGCGGCCTCTGCGGGAACAGACTCAGGCTCCACAACAGCAGGCACATCGGAAGTCTCAGACTTTACAGCCTCTGCTGTCTCGGCAACGGGTTCATCAGACAGAGCTTCAGGCTCGACAACTTCGAGGACAGGCGTCTCAGGAGCTTCGGACACAAGCGCATCTGCGTCTGGAGCCGGCTTAAGGGGCATCTCAACGTCGGGCGCGGTCACTTCATCAGGAATTGCCTCATCTGCCTCGACAGCAGATACCGCCGCCGCTTCCAGATGGTCCGCCTCGGGTTTTTCGTCCTTGGCTCCAAACAACCGCCCAAGAAACCCGCGCTTTTTCTCGCTCATGAAATCGCCTTGAAAGTACTGCCTGAATCAATTGCGGGCTTTAAGCCGCTTCGGAAGCCACGTCGCCAAGAAGATGGCGGCTTGTGTGACCGGTAATCTTCACGGACAGGATTTCACCGGCAACACCGCCTGAAATCTCTGTCTGGGTGAACTGCTCGGTCCGGCCGAGGCCTTCTTTTTCCACCAGAACTGGACGAATCTTACCCACTTCGGCAGAAAGATGCGCCTGCAAGGCCTCTTCCCCCTTGGCCCGAAGCCGCGCGCCCCGTTCCTTTATCAAAGGTCGCTGCAACTGCGGCATACGCGCTGCGGGCGTTCCCGGGCGCGGTGAAAACGGAAACACATGCAAGTGGGTCAAGCCGCAATCATCAACGATGCGCAAGCTGTTGAGGAACATCTCTTCGGTCTCGGTCGGAAACCCGGCGATGATATCTGCGCCAAACACCACATCAGGCCGCATCCGGCGCACATCTTCACAAAACCGAATAGTGTCAGCACGCAGATGGCGGCGCTTCATCCGCTTCAGGATCATGTCATCCCCGGCCTGTAAGGACAGGTGAAAATGCGGCATCAACCGCTCATCCTCTGCAATGACCCGCATGAGATCATCATCTGCTTCGATGGAATCGATCGACGACAAGCGCAAACGCTTCAGGTCCGGCACCATTTTGAGAATTTTCGCAGCCAGCGTTCCCAGCTTCGGCGTGCCCGGCAGGTCAGCGCCATAAGAAGTAATATCGACACCGGTCAGAACAATTTCATTGTAGCCGTTTTCTACCAGTCGGCGGATCTGGTCGATCACAACCCCCATGGGAACCGAACGTGAATTGCCCCGACCATAGGGAATGATGCAGAAGGTGCAGCGATGGTCACAGCCATTTTGAACCTGCACAAAGGCACGCGCACGGCCTGCAAGCCCATCAATCAGATGCCCCGCCGTCTCCTCGACGCTCATGATGTCGTTGACACGGACCTTCTCGCTCTCGTCGATGCCAAAGGCCGCAACCTGGCTATAGGACTTGCGCTCCAGCTTTTCGGTGTTGCCGAGCACCAGATCGACTTCGTTCATCTCAGAAAATGTCGCACTTTCCGTTTGCGCAGCGCAGCCGGTGACAATGATCCGGGATTGCGGATTGTCACGGCGGGCTTTCCGAACAGCCTGACGGGCCTGACGAACCGCCTCATTGGTCACAGCACAAGTGTTGATCAGGATAGCGTCCTTGAGGCCAGCAGCCTCCGCTTCCCGCTTCATGACTTCAGATTCGTAGGAATTCAACCGGCAGCCAAATGTCACGACATCAATGGTCATGCGAATGCCTCCGCAGCAAGGTCAGCGTCACCCGGCGCAGTGCGTACCCACTCCAGCGTCTCAAGGTCGATTTCGCCCTCAAACTCAACCTCGGTCGGGCCCGTCATCAGCACATGATCATCGCTCACACGCCATTCAATATGTAACGGACCGCCCGGAAGATGGATCGTTGATTTGCGTCCAGCTTTCTTGTCCCGCGCAGCCGCAACTGCAACGGCACAGGCCGCCGTACCGCAAGCCTCGGTCAGCCCCACACCGCGTTCCCAGACTTTGACGCGAATTTCATCTGGAGCAAAGATATGTGCCAACGAGATATTTGCTCCCTCCGGAAACACCGGATGATGTTCCAGCAACGGCCCGACCTTGGACAGGTCGTAGGCCTCAATATCCTTCACCCAGAAAATGCCGTGGGGATTGCCCATATTGACGGTAGCAGGCGTGTGCAGGATCGGATCATCAATAGGCCCAATCTGCAGCTCAATCGCCCGCGTATCTGCAAACTCTTCGCCGAGCGGAATCTGGTCCCATCTCAGGCGCGGCTTGCCCATGTCAACAGTGATAGAGCCTCGAGCCGTGCCGACAGAAGCATGCAACAGACCCGCATTTGTCTCAATCGTGACAACATGCCTAGATGTTTCTTCGATCAACAAGCGGCCAATGCAGCGAGTCGCGTTGCCACAGGCATCTACTTGCGAGCCATCGCAATTGTGGATCCGCATGAACGCATCGACACCGGCCGGAGAACGCTCCACCGTAATCATCTGATCGAAGCCGATCCCGGACGCGCGATCCCCCAATTTGGCAATCACCTCTGGTGTCAGGCGCAGCGGTTGATCCCGCGCATCCCAAACGACAAAATCATTGCCAAGGCCGTTCATCTTCAAAAAGGGTCTGCGCGCCTGCGCCATACCAGTCTTCGCTTCATTCAAAAGGGTTGAAAACCTGTCGCCAATCTAAATGGCATTTGCCCTTATATGGCGGAAACCTTGCCCAATTACCAGTGGTCTGGGTTTCAGGTGCAAACAGCGTTAAAGCTGCGCAGCGCTGAAGGTGTCGCAGGCCGTCATGTCGCCGGATTGAAAGCCCTGTCGGAACCAGCTCGCCCTTTGGGCAGAGGTGCCATGGTTGAAGCTTTCCGGCACCACATAGCCCTGAGCTTCTCTCTGCAGAGTATCATCTCCAATCCGGCTGGCTGCATTCAGAGCTTCTTCGATATCTCCGTCCTCGATGAAGCCGCGCTGCCTGGCTGCATAATGCGCCCAGATGCCTGCGTAACAATCGGCCTGAAGTTCAACGCGGACCGACAGGGCATTGCCTTCCGCCTTGCTCAACGTACGTCGTACCTTTTGATACTCAGGCAAAACCCCAAGAAGGTTTTGCAGGTGATGGCCGACTTCATGAGCCAAAACATAGGCTTGAGCAAAATCACCGGGTGCATTCAGCTGACCGGCAAGCTGCCGATAGAACGACAAGTCGATATAGATCTTCTGATCCGCACCGCAATAGAAAGGTCCGGTCGCGGAACTGGCGTGGCCGCAGGCGGACGAGACAGAATCCGAGAACAGCACCAGCGTCGGCTCAGGATAATTGACCGAATGCTGCGCCAGAATATGGTTCCAGGTGTCTTCGGTGTCCGCAAGAATGACAGACACGAACGCGGCTGTTTCATCGCTCTCCGATGAAGACGGAACAGAGGTGTCATAGGTGGGACCAACCTCAAAGCTGCTGCCATCCAAGCTACCCAGAAGCGATAGCGGATTGATTCCAGCGACCCAGGACACGAAAAGCACGACGACAAGGCCGGTCAGGCCAATGCTACCACCCGTCTTGACGCCTCGCCCATGCAGGATGCGCATCTGGCGTCTTGCCTCGCCTGATGAACGCCGGTCATCAATGTTGCTGCTACCGCGACGGCCTTTCCAACGCATGGTTCTTTTTCCTTTTGCCCCAGACAATCAACTCTGAGAAATTCGCATGATCGTTCCCGGTCGGACCCAGTCCAGAATCAACCGCATATGCACAGGAGCAACAGCAACACAGCCCTCGGTGGGACGATAGTCCTCTCGGGCAATATGAAAGAAGATCGCACTTCCGCGCCCCGGAACCGGAGGATGCATGTTGCAGTCCAGAACCACAACAATGTCGTAGAGCCGGTCCTCCCGCCACATCTTTTCATGGCTTGCGGAAAACGGAAGATCGACCGGACGGTTGTAGCGGCGATGACCTGGCGCATCGCACCAACCATCAGACAAAGCCATGGATTCCACCGGCAATCCGGTTCTGGGACGCCGCCCACGATCCACACGATAGATGACATTCAGCAGCTCAAACTGCCCAACAGGCGTTGCTCCATCGCCTTCGCGCTTCATTCTTGTAAGCCCGGATCTCCCCAACGCACACGGAACCGTGATCGTTCCAAGCGTTAAAGTGCCCCTTGTCCGGCAGCTCGGAATCGCCCGAACTTCAAGATATCTCGCCGCTTTCTCAACGCCTGCCGTCACATGTTCACCTAAAAAATCAAGAGCTCCAAAGGCCTTGATAAACCTTTCATAAAGCCCGCGTGAAGAAGAATTGACGAAGCGCAGCTTGTTTGACCATGATTTCCCTCGCACAAACGCGTGAGAAGACCCATTTAGCAATCATCCCCAACTCAAGCAGAGACAGGGACAAAGGCCATCTGGCCAAGTGAGGAGCAAAGAATGACCGCCCGCACCATCCTGATTGTCGATGATGATGATGACCTGCGCGAGGCGCTTGTCGAACAGCTAGCGCTCTACGATGAGTTCGCAACAGTTCAGGCAAATTCGGCCGCCACCGGAATCGCTCTTGCCAAGGATGATCACATTGATCTGCTCCTGATGGATGTCGGCCTGCCGGACATTGATGGACGTGAGGCCGTCAAACTGCTGCGCAAAAATGGCTTCAAGGCTCCCATCATCATGCTGACCGGCCACGACGGTGACAGCGATACGATCCTTGGTCTTGAAGCTGGCGCAAATGACTATGTCACCAAACCTTTCAAGTTTGCGGTCCTTCTTGCTCGCATTCGAGCGCACCTGCGCCAGCATGAGCAAAGTGAAGACGCCACATTTTCCGTCGGTCGCTTTTCGTTCCGCCCCGCAGGCAAGATCATGCAGGACGACACAGGTAGCAAGGTTCGTCTGACGGAAAAAGAAACATCAATCTTGAAGTTCCTGTTCCGGGCTGGCGAAAAACCGGTCACGCGAGACGTCCTGCTGCATGAGGTCTGGGGCTACAATTCCGGTGTAACGACTCACACGTTGGAAACCCATATTTATCGTCTGAGGCAAAAAATTGAGCGAGATCCATCAAATGCAGAGCTTTTGGTCACAGAAGCCGGTGGATACAAGCTTGTGCCGTAAAGCCGAATAAGCGTAAATCATAAGTATGAGCCTTACGCAGGACATAGCGATTCTTCAAAAGATCCCCATGTTGTCGGAATTTACCGACGACCAGTTGCGCCTGCTCGCCTTCAGCGCGGAGAGCCTTGACTATCGAAACGGTATGACACTGTTCGAAGAGGGTGATCGTGCTGATGGCGGTCTCGCGATTGCAAGCGGTGATGTCAGCCTGCAAAAACGTGGGTCCGATGGATTTGAAGAAGTCGATCTGGCAATGACCGGAACGCTCCTGGGCGAAACAGCCATGCTGGTCGAAACAACACGCCCTTGCAGGGCAGTTGCAGTCGGCGGTGTGCGCGTCATCCGAATTCGCCGTGCCCTGTTTAAGCGTATGATCCAGGAATACCCAGATCTTGCAAGAGGTCTATTTGAGGCTCACGCACTCCGATACCGGGCAACGGCTACGGCCCTTGCACCCATCGGAGAACGTATGGCGCAACTGGAGAAACTCTCTGCCACCCACAAACTGGGTGGCCAGAAACTGCGCGGAACAAGTGAAAGTTAGAGCTTAGCTTTAAGCTGCAATGGAGCGCTTTTCAGAACGCAGATGTGTCCAGCCCAAACGGACCAGCGCGGCGAGGCTGATCACAGCTCCGATGATTCCAATCCATACGGCAGGCCGCAAACTGTTGGCCACATCAAAATTCGCCAAAAACACCAGATGTGCTGGAATACCAGTCGCCAACGCATACCAAGCATATTCAATACCGGCCGTCGCGGCAGAACTCAGTCCGGCGCAGACCAACAGCACCCACCAACTAGACACCGGCAGATTTACCCGCACAGCAAGACGATAGAACATCAACAGGCAGAATAGGCCCGCCATGAGCGTCGGCTGTGTCACATCTGATTTGGACTGCAAAAAGAAGTGTAAGATCCCCAGCGCTGCAATTGGGTAGGCCAACATGTGAAGCCGGTGCCAGCTTTTGCCCATCTTGCGCACAGCTCTATCAAAAGAGGTGGCACAGAGCGCAGCAAGCCCCAAAAGCGCAACAAAACCAATCGTCAGATATATTCGCTGGTAAATTTCGGAAACGACTTTCAAAAGATCCCAGTTTTCCTGTGCCGCGTAGAGTCCCAGATGCAGAAACGCATAGGCACACACCGAAACACCGATCATCCGCCGAACGCCAATAATCTTATTCCAGGAGAATATCCGCCGAAGCGGTGTGACGAACAGGGAAAGCAGCAAGAACCGAACCGCCCATTCACCGCTTTCATGCAGCGCATGTTCATAAGGCTCTGGTCGGATAGGGCCAAAGGCCAGATCGGCCAGTACCATCGTCGCAGGTAGAAGCAACACGAGGAGAACAATCAAACGCAGCACGGACAGCTTGCCGCGTCGGTCATTCCAGGGAGCGAACTCAGCATATGAAGACAAATTGGTCATGAGACGCATGTATAGTGCCGATACGTAAATTTCACGCAACACTTTTTCAAGACTGTGTGATAATTATCTAAGGTAGAAGCCATTATCAAAACACTGATTGGATGCAGGAAGCCAAAAGGCCGAGCAACTGCCCGGCCTTTCCAGATTCAGATTAGCATGCCGTGTCAGGCTCAACCCCAAGGACGGCTCTCTGCAGTCTTGGATTCGTAGGTGTCGATCTTCGGCGCTTTCTCCATGGTCAGGCCGATATCATCCAGGCCATTCAACATGCAATGTTTGCGGAATGGGTCGATCTCGAATTTGATTTCGCCGCCATCCGGGCCCTTGATTGTCTGGCTGACCAGATCAATCGTCAATGTGGAGTTCGCACCTCGGGACGCATCATCCATCAGCTTTTCGAGGGTCTCTTCAGACACCTGCACCGGCAAAATGCCGTTCTTGAAGCAGTTGTTATAGAAAATATCAGCGAAGGATGTAGAAATCACACAGCGGATGCCGAAATCAACCAACGCCCAAGGTGCGTGCTCACGAGAAGAGCCACAACCGAAGTTATCGCCCGCGACCAGGACACTCGCGTTCTTGTAGGCAGGCTTGTTCAAGACGAAATCCGGATTGTCGGACCCATCTTCATTGTAACGCATTTCGCTGAAAAGCGCGGTTCCAAGGCCTGTGCGCTTGATCGTCTTCAGGTACTGCTTCGGGATAATCATATCCGTGTCGATGTTGATGATCGGCATCGGCGCGGCAACACCGGTAAGCGTGTCGAACTTGTCCAAGGTGGTTACTCCAAAGGTCTCTGTCTTTATTTTTATTTGTATCGAACTCAGGCTGCGAGACTTGTTGCCTCGTCAGCACCCAGCATAAGATTCAGATTCTGAACTGCCGCGCCCGATGCGCCTTTGCCGAGGTTGTCGTAAGTCGCAATCAAGACTGCCTGTGCCCGCGCATCATTGGCAAAGACATGCAATCGCATGCGGTTTGTTCCGTTCAGCGCCTGAGGATCCAACTCGTCAGAACGCCCGAGATCCGCCAACGGCGCAACTTCGACAAACCCGCCACTGACACCAGCAAAATGATCTGCAATGGCCGCATGGAGAGTTGCACCCGTCGGAATACTATCAAGCTGCGACAGCTGCAAAGGCACTGAAGTCAGCATGCCCTTATAGTAGTTGCCGACAGCCGGCACGAACAGAGGATCGCGGTCCAGCGTGGCATAGCGCTTCATTTCAGGCAGATGCTTGTGAGAGAACGTCAGCCCATAAGGCGAAAACACGTTGGCTGTCTCGCCTTCAGCCTCATAGGCCTCAATCATGGACTTGCCACCGCCGGAATAGCCGGAAATGCCACTGACAGTCAGAGCGAAGTCGGCAGGCAAGATCCCGGCTGCAATCAATGGGCGGATGAACGCAATCACACCCTGCGGCCAGCAACCTGGATTCGCGACACGGGTCGAGGCGGCAATCTTGGCCGCCTGGCCCTTATCCATTTCTGCAAAGCCGTATTCCCAGCCATCCGCCACCCGGTGAGCCGTCGACGCATCGATGACCCGGGTTCTGTCGTTTGTGATCAGGGAAACGCTCTCTTTTGCCGCCGCATCCGGCAAGCAAAGAATAGTCGCATCCGCGGAATTCAGAATATCCGCCTTTGCAGCCACATCCTTGCGCAAGTGATCAGGAATCGACAGGAGCTCTATGTCGCGGCGCGATGCAAGGCGCTCGCGGATCTGCAAACCCGTCGTTCCTGCTTCGCCATCAATGAATACGCGCGCGACCATGGTCTCGGCTCCCTCTCCTGTTGCTCATGAAAAACACGAGCCCTCTTACACTCAAATGTCAAAAAAGTCACTCGTTGACAAGCGACGCAAACTCAACGGGCCATTGAGTGATACTCATGATTGGGCTGCATATCAGTCGCAGCAGCTACCCGGTTCGTCATATTGAAGAACGCAGCAACCGATGAGATGTCGAAAATATCGCGATCTGAGAACCCCGCATCGCGCAGATCCTGACGGTCTCTCTCCAGGACTTCAGCCGGTAGCTCTGTCAGCTTCACAGCAAAATCCAGCATGGAACGCTGGCGGTCAGTCAGATCCGCAACACGATAATTCATCACCATCAGCTCGCCCAGAACAGGATCTCCAGACAACTCTCGAACAGCAGCTCCATGGGCAGTCAAGCAATAAAAGCAACGGTTTACCGACGAAACCACAACGGCAATCATCTCCCGCTCCAGCTTTGACAAGCCGCAATCCACAAGCATCAGCTCATTGTACATTTCGGTAAAGCCGCGCAGTTTCCTGTCATCGAACCCATAGGCTTTCAAAACATTCGGAACCAACCCGAGTTTGTCCTGACAAATGTCAAAATATTTCTGCGTCTCAGGGCTAACATCACCATTATCGCCCAGATTCAGGGCTGTAATTCGGTTTACGGTCATGTCTTTCCTCAATTCTACGAAATTGTAAGCATTCCATCACTAACTAAGGTTAGCATGATCAAATGCCGTCGAATACGGGTGCGTAAGGGGTCCGGAATGACTGATAAAAGAGAAATTGCAAAAACAAAGCTCATTGAATCGCTTTACAGCGATCTAAAAGGCAAAGATCCTGACCTCGCCGAGTTTACAAGAGAGTTTTATCTCCGAAGTGCTGCGGAAGATCTCGTAACCTATTCGATGGAAGAATTGGGCGGCTTCGCAAAGCACGCTTTTGCAGATTTCCAGACCCATCCACGCGACACCCACCGCGTCAGTGTTGCAAACCCGGTCTTCAAGGCAAAGGGTGACAGAGCTTCTGAACTGACGATCGTTGAAATCGTCAATGACAATATGCCGTTTCTTGTGGATTCGGTTATGGCCGAAATACAGGACAGCCGATACGAAGTTCATCTCGTTCTGCACCCGATTTTCAATGTTGAGCGCGATGCCAAAGGCAAGCTGGTCACCGCAAAAGGCAAGAAAAAGGGGGCCCCGCGTGAAGACGATCAGGAAAGCCTGATCCATATTCACATCACCCGGATCGATTCTGAAGGCGCCCGCAAGGCACTCGAAAATCGCCTCGACGCAGTCCTTAAGGATGTACGCTCAGCCGTACGTGACTGGCAGCCGATGAACAAGCGTATCGTGCGCGCGATCAACGCCTATAAAACCGCCCAACTCAGCGGCAGCAACGACGAACTCTGGGAAACGATCCACTATCTCGAGTGGATGTCGAAAGACAACTTTATCTTCTTGGGGATGCGCGAATATACGTTCGACGGCGGCGTCGAAGAGGGCTCGCTGTCCCCATCCGAGGGAACGGGCCTCGGCCTTTTAACCGATCCGGATGTACGCGTCTTGCGCCGCGGGTCTGAATTCGTTCAAATCACCCCGGAAATCCGCGAATTCCTGATGAAGCCGGACCCTCTGATCATTGCCAAGGCAAATGTGAAGAGCAAGGTGCACCGCCGTGTTCACATGGAATACATCGGCGTCAAATTATTCGATGATGACGGAAAAATGGTCGGCGAACTGCGAATCGTCGGGCTGTTTGCATCGACTGCCTACACAGAACCGACCAGCACAATTCCTTTCTTGCGCCGCAAGGTGGCCAGCGTTTTGGCAAAAGCCGGGTACGATCCGGACGGCCATTCCGGGCGCGCACTGACAAATGTGATGGAAGCATTTCCCCGCGACGAATTGTTCCAAATCGATCGCGATACCCTGTTCGAGTTCGCCATCACCATCTTGCAGCTGGAAGAGCGCCCGCGTATTCGCGTGCTGGCCCGCGCCGACAGGTTTGATCGATATGTCTCAATTCTCTGCTTCGTGCCGCGCGATCGCTATACAACTGAAGTGCGCCTGAACATTGGGACCTATCTGGCGTCTGTCTATGATGGCCGCTTGTCCGCTTGGTACGTCACCTATCCAGAAGGTTCCCTCGCACGTGTGCATTTCATCGTCGGACGCGACAAGGGCGAAACACCCACACCGGCGCAAGAAGACCTTGAAGCTGCCGTTGCCAGCATGGTCAGAACCTGGCCAGACAGTCTGCGTGACGCAATGAAAGCCAAGTTCCCTTCGGTCAAGGCTCGCGAATTATCCGACCGCTATGCTCTGGCATTTCACGGCGGCTACAAGGAAGTTTATAACGCAGAGACCGCTCTGTCGGACGTTCTCAAGGTCGAGACCCTGTCTGAGAACCGCGAAACGGCAATCTCTTTCTTCCGTGGCACAGGTACCATGGAGGACAAGCTATCGCTGAAGGTCTTCAACCGCGGTGCCCCTATCCCGTTGTCCGCACGTGTTCCACTGCTGGAAAACATGGGTTTCCACGTCATCAACGAGCGAACCTACCGCATCACGCCAACCGACGCGCCCATGTCCTACCTCCATGAAATGACATTGGAGTCACGACGCGGCGGAGACATTGCTCTCAAACGAGACGTACAGGACCGGCTCGAAAGCCTGTTCATGGCGATCTGGACCGGCCAGGCAGAAAACGATGGCTATAACGCCCTCGTCCTTAGCGCGGGTCTCGCTTGGCGTGACATTGCCATTCTCCGGGCCCTTTCGAAGTACCTGAGGCAGACCGGGATTCGATTCTCCGAAGACTATATGTGGACGACGCTGAACCACTATCCGGAGATCGCGTCCAAGCTCGTCGACCTGTTCCATCTCCGGTTCGCCCCTTCAATGGAGGAAAATGACCGAACACTCCAGATCGCCAATCTGGAAAGCAAATTGAGCGAAACGCTCGACAATGTCACAAGCTTGGATGACGACCGCATTCTCCGCCGTTTCCAGAACACAATCGAATCGATTTTGCGGACGAATTTCTTCCAGCTGGACGCAAGCGGAGCTCCGAAACAAACTTTCGCATTCAAGATCGATTCCCGAAAAATAGAAGACTTGCCACAACCTCGTCCGTTCCGCGAGATATCCGTCTACAGCCCACGCGTTGAAGGTGTGCATCTGCGGTTCGGCATGGTGGCACGCGGCGGATTGCGCTGGTCCGACAGGCCTCAGGATTTCAGAACTGAAGTCCTCGGCCTCGTGAAAGCCCAGCAGGTCAAAAACGCCGTGATTGTTCCAGTTGGAGCCAAAGGTGGCTTTGTACCGAAATTGCTGCCCGACATGAGTGATCGCGATGCCTGGTTCAAGGAAGGAACCGAGAGCTACAAGATCTTTATCAATGCACTGCTGGATGTAACCGACAATCTTGTCGATGATGCTGTGAAGCCTCCTCTTGAAGTGCAACGCTATGACAGTGATGACCCCTATCTGGTTGTCGCAGCCGACAAAGGCACAGCGACTTTCTCCGATACCGCCAATGGCATCTCCGAGGGACGTGATTTCTGGCTAGGCGATGCTTTTGCCTCAGGTGGATCAGCCGGGTACGACCACAAGAAAATGGGCATCACCGCACGCGGCGCTTGGGAAGCGGTCAAACGCCACTTCCGGGAATTGGATCGTGACATCCAAAGCGAACCGTTCACAGCCGCAGGGGTCGGCGACATGTCGGGGGATGTCTTCGGCAACGGCATGCTCCTGTCCAAAACCACGAGACTTCTGGCAGCCTTTGATCATCGGGATATTTTCATTGATCCGGATCCGGATGCAGCAAAGACTTGGACCGAGCGCAAGCGCCTGTTCGATATGGGTCGTTCATCCTGGAAAGATTATGATGAGAAACTGATTTCCAAGGGCGGCGGTATTTTCTCCCGCGCAGCAAAGTCCATTCCTTTGACGCCGGAAATTCAGGCTCTACTCGGAATTTCCCGATCCAAAGCAGCACCACAGGAGGTCATGACAGCTATCCTGCGGATGAATGTCGACTTGCTGTGGTTCGGCGGCATTGGAACCTACATTCGGGCAACGACAGAAACCGATGCAGATGCAGGCGACCGTGCCAATGATTCAATCCGGATCACGGCACCAGAGGTCGGCGCAAAGGTTATCGGCGAAGGTGCCAACCTTGGCATCACCCAACTTGCACGTATCCAGTTCAACAAGAAGGGTGGTCGGGGCAACTCAGATGCCATTGACAACTCCGCTGGCGTGAACTCCTCGGATATGGAGGTCAACATCAAGATCGCCTTCGGCGCCGCGATCAAAGCTGGCAAGTTGGACATTACACAGCGCAATGTTGTCCTGGCCGACATGACGGACGAAGTTGCTGAACTGGTCTTGAGAAACAACTATCTGCAGACGCTGGCAATTTCCATTACCGAACGGCGTGGCAGTGAAGATCTCGGCTATCAGATCCGTATGATGCGGCAACTGGAAAGCGCCGAATTGCTAGATAGGGATGTCGAGTTCCTGCCAGATGACGCAGCCCTGGCGGACATGGTCAAAGCCAATGCCACATTGACCCGCGCTGAACTCGGAGTCCTCCTCGCTTACGCCAAACTCACACTCTACGATGAGTTGCTGGACAGCAGCGTTCCAGATGACAGCTATCTCAGCCGCGAGTTGTTCCGCTACTTCCCGAACCAAATGGGAGATACCTACGTAGATGAGATCATGGGTCACCGTTTGCGCCGAGAGATCATTGCCACAATGCTGGCAAACTCGATGATCAATCGGGGGGGGGCAACATTCCTGACACGCCTCGTTGATCAGACCGGTGCTTCTGCCAGCGAAATTGCACAGAGCTTCGTTGCAGTCCGCAACAGTTTTGACATGACCAATCTGAACACCGAAATCGACGCTCTGGACACCAATGTCTCAGGCAAGATTCAACTTGAGCTCTATTCTGCGGTCCAGGATCTTCTTCTGGAGCAAGTGGTCTGGTTCAAACGCAATGTCGCGTTTGGAAACGGCATATCCGAGGTGGTCGAACGCTTCGGCACGGGTATCAAGACCCTGCGCCCTCAAATGAAGGACCTGTTGAGCGAAGCCCAAGCAGCAGAACTCGAACGCGTGGCAGAACGATATACCGAAAACGGGGTGCCAGCGGCCCTTGCCGGTCGAATGGCCTGGTTACCTGTCGAAGCTGCTGTTCCGGACATCGTCCTTGTTGCTGAAGAAACCGGTGCAAAGCTGGACGATGCAGCCAAAGCATTCTTCGAAGTTGCCGCGCATTTCCGCATCGGCGCGATGGATGGAATGGCACGTGAGCTGTCAATTTCGGACTACTATGACGGACTGGCATTGGATCGAGCCCGCTCGATCCTTGCAGCGGCCCATCGCGGTCTATCAGTTCAGGCCATCTCATCAGGCAGCTTCCAAGCGTGGCTATCGACCCATGAAGCTGACGTTGCCCGGACCTCGCAAACGGTCAATGAGATCCTCGAAGGCGACCTTACAGTCTCGAAGTTCTCTGTCGCTGCAAGTCTTCTGGCAGAAGTCAAACGGTAGAGTTTGAAGTTCACGCACGGTCGGCAATCAACCTGCCGACCGTGTGACATCAATCACAGAAAGACGACATGAACCAACCTGCTCCGGCGAGCAAACTCGCCATTACGTCATGGGCCCTGTTCGATTGGGCCGGACAACCATTCTTCGTATTGATCACCGCATTTGTGTTCGCACCCTATTTTGCCTCAGCATTGGCAGATACTCCTGCGGAAGGGCAAACTCTATGGGGCTATGCAACAGCTGCTTCCGGCCTCGCCATAGCACTTCTAGCCCCAATTTTGGGGGCTATCGCAGATGCGACCGGCCACAGAAAGCCCTGGATCTTCGCTTTCTCGATCCCTTTTGTAATCGCCTGTTGCATGCTCTGGTATACTTCGCCAGAAAACCCCTCTTCAATTGCAATAGCGGTTGTCTCGTTCGCCGTTGCAACCTTGGCTATTGAGTTTGCAACAATCTTTAACAATTCCATGATGCCGGACCTTGTTGCGCCAAATAAAGTAGGCCGGCTTTCAGGTGCTGGCTGGGCTGCAGGCTACGTTGGCGGCCTCATCAGCCTCGTCATTGTCCTTGGCTTTTTCACTGCAAAGCCGGAAACGGGGCTAACCCTGCTCGGAATAGACCCCTGGTTCGGCCTTGATGCGGCCACCCGGGAAGGTGACCGGGCCACTGGGCCATTTTCAGCGCTTTGGTATCTGATATTCGTTCTGCCACTCTTCTTGTTTACGCCCGACGCACCCAAGAAGTCTGCCTTAGGTCTAGCCATCAAGACCGGACCCTCCAACCTGTTGAAATCCTTGCGCAATGCACGCAAGCGCAAACCAATGTTCGTGTTTTTGCTAGCCAACATGATTTACAAGGATGGATTTGTCGCTCTGGCCGCATTTGCCGGTATATATGCGGCCGGGCAACTTGGATGGAGTTCGATTCAGATCGGCAGTTTCGGCATTCTTGTCACCATCACAGGTATCTTCGGTGCCATCATCGGAGGCAGTCTCGATGATCGTTTTGGCCCCAAGGCAGTCGTTTTTGGCGCTCTTTTGATCCTGATCGTAAGCTGCCTGGGTATCATCTCAATCGATCGAACGACAATCTTCTTCTTCATCGAAACGACGCCCGCACCAGCAGGAAGTGCACCCTTCAGCTCGCTTCCAGAACAAATGTTCCTGGCTTTGGGAGGATTGATCGGTGCTGCGGCAGGCCCCATGCAAGCCTCATCCCGCAGCCTTCTCATTTACCTCGCACCCAAAAAGCAAATATCAGAGTTCTTTGGACTTCTTGCGCTCTCTGGCAAGGTCACAAGTTTTCTAGCCCCGCTTTTGGTCAGCCTCGTTACTCTTGCTTCAGGCAGTCAGTCTGCGGGCATGTCTATCATCCTTCTTTTCTTCATTCTGGGTGCGTTTCTACTCACTCGGATAGACAACAAGAGTTAGAAAACGAGTCTAAAAATCCCAGACCTTCCGCGCTTGTAAAATTGCGGAAGGCGAAACCGTCATTCTGATGAATCTGGAGACTGGCAAGCCATTCACCTATTCAGACGAATGCGTCGTGCCCGACCTCACTTCGATGCAAATGCCGTTTCAGCAGCAATGGCTTATGAGGCTGTTGAAACTCATCTGTCCAAAATTTTTCAGCTTAAGTAATCCCGAAGACTTTTTTCTAACAGCACCATCTGACTCAGCGAGCGCAACATCACACGTCAGAATTTTATTTTACGGCTAAAGTAATAATTTTAGAAATTTATTACATCGATAATTTTTACTATGTAATTTACGCATCGTTAAGTTTCTATAAGTTATTTTTAAATCACATTTAAATAACTTAGGTCCGCGAATATGCTCAATCGAATCGGCCTTAGCCTCAAATTCTGGCTCCCAGTCACCACCTTGACCATCCTCTCAATGATCGTTGCAGCCGTTAGCCTTTTAGCCTTTTAGCCTTTTAGCCTTTTAGCCTTTTAGCCTTTTAGCCTTTTAGCCTTTTAGCCTTGAACGGTGCGCTCTTTGATGAGCGAAGCAACCAAACAAAATCAATCGTTCAAATGGCTATTTCCGCAGCCGATTATTATCACAAAAAAGAGCTGTCCGGAGAGCTGACTCGTGAGGAAGCCCAGCAGCAAGCAAGTGATACGATCACCAACCTGCGCTATAATGGCAAAGGCTATGTATTTGCTTATGGCATGGACGGGACACGCATCATCAGCTCACGCGCTGACCTGATCGGAACAAATGCCTATGATGCGAAAGACGCCAGTGGGAAATACCATGTTCGAGAGATGATTGCAGCGGCCAAGGCAGGCGGCGGATCCGTGCCCTACGTGGTCTCACGGCCAGGGGGTAAAGAACCTTTGCCAAAAATCTCTTGGGCTCAGGCATTTAAACCGTGGGGTTGGGTATTG
>NZ_JBAKIA010000017.1:0-5307 GCF_037783265.1 Roseibium algae | reverse complement strand
CTCAACACCGCCATGATCTGTGCGTCGCTGTATCGTCCGTTCTTCATCAAAAATCTCCTCAGATATCTTGCCGAGAAAATTCTACTTTTGAACACCACTAATTTTAGGGGGGATTACCGCCTCCCCTGATCGCCGTCGAAGGTGAAACACCAAATCGTTTGGCGGCGGAGCGACGAGACATCCCGTCTTCGACGGCAACAACCAAACGGTGACGCAGATCAGTCGACAAGGCGTGTGACATAGAGGCTGGCCTCCTTCGCCAACCCGTATTTTGAATCAGATCTGAAGCCAGATGGGAATCCTATTTCGATTCAGGATGTTCGGAAAATGCTCTAACTTTCAAAGTGGACCACTCAAGTGGGGCTGATCACTATCAGGGACCCAAAGTTCAAGCCGCAAGCCCGCGACCGGTGGAAATCGTCAAACGCAATCAGGTCGGATTTGAGGTGTTGCCAAAACGCTGGATCGTTGAGCGCACATTGGCATGGCTTGGAATAAACCGCCGCCTGGCAAAGGATTTCGAGAGGTTCTCAACGACAAGCCTCGCCTTCATACAGACCGCAATGATCAAGCTCATGACTCGAAGGCTGGCCCGCTATCCGCTTTCTTGAACAGACTCTAAGTCCTGTCCCGAACGTTATAGTACATTAGAACGAGCACCGTCCAAAGACCTGCGAGTAGGAGAAATACGGAGAATGAATAGAGCAACCGATGAGGGTATTGCGCTTGCTGAGATAGCGTCGGTTCAATGAAGGTTGCCAAGTACATTGTATTTTGGTCTGCGTCCTGGCGGGCCTTTTCAAGTCCGGCTAAGGCTGTGGTGTAAAACCGGTTGGCGAATTCTTCTTCTAGCTTCAGATCCGAATAATCAGAAATTCTAAGAGAGATTCTATCTCTGTTCGATGTTTTTTCTGCACCGCCATTGTTTCCTGTCCCTAGCTTTTGTCGAGCTTCTACGATTTGGGAATTGAGCACGCGGATTTCTTGATTCATCAGCCTAACACGTGGTGAGTTTTGATCAAGATAGGTTTCGAGGGTCTTTTTTTCCGTTTCCTTGGTCGCCACGCGCGCTTCAAGCGCGGCGATCATTTCAGTTGCCATCCTGGCATTGTCCTCAGGACTGACTTCTTGTGTGAGGTCACGGAAAGCCAACATCTGTCGGCGAATAGCTTTCAATCCAGCTTCGGCGCGTGCAGCTGTCTCTTCTGCAAACCGCACGCCCTGGCGGCGGTTTGCCTCGGACAGTTGGTTCACCAGAATTTCGCTCCGTCTCAATATTGCATTTGCCACGGTGACGGAATCCTGAGGGGCAAATGTTCTCACTTCAACGTAGATCACACCAGATGTTCCATCAAAGCTGATGCTAACCATGCGATTCCAATAGGCAAGCTGATCTTCGATCGGCAGGTCTCGCCCCATTTGAAAAAGCCAGTCAGCATCGTTGCGGTTGAAGATCGCCTGAAGGTCGATTTCTTCTGAGAGATCTTCCAGCACCGCCTGGCTTTGTAAGTAGTCATTGACGATATAACTGTTCGAAGTGGTTGATTCACTCCCCCCGGACAGCACCATTCCAAGAACCTCGGTTGCCGCAGACATATTAGAACTGCGTACGGCAAAAGCCGTTGTGCTGTGATACTGATCGCTGGCCCAGAAAAGCATGTAAGCCGCAAATATCAGCGACGGTAATCCGACAAAGAAGATGTAGCCTAATAGGATCAGGCGGTGACGCTGCTTGATGGTAGCTTTTCGGGATTTTCCGGCAAGGGCAAGGTCCAATAACTTTTGAGGGTCAAGTCCCGAGCGCTTTAGCCGGTCGAGCAGGCCGGTATCTTGGGCAGGTTTCAGTTGCGTCTGTCCACCGGTTTGGGGCGGCAGCGTTCTTGTGACCGGCCGGACCGTTTCCAGATTATTTTTCTCCGTCGTTGGGTCTTTCAGCACCATGTGGCTACATCCTGTCAGGCGGGATTAAGGTCAACGCCGCGCCATGTTTGCGTTGTGTCGGCCAATTGCATCATCAATGTTGGGGTAATATGTTAAGTTTCCGTCCTCGAGGACAATACCGGTCGTGCAATACTCTTTCAAAGAAGCATTTGAGTGTGATACCATGACAATATCTGAATGTTCCAGTTTTTCCTCGAATATGCGTTTGCATTTCTTTTTGAAGTTGGCGTCACCAACGGCTGTTATTTCGTCGACAAGATAATAGTCAAATTTTATCCCCATACTAACACCAAATGCCAGTCGGGCCTTCATTCCAGATGAGTATGTTTTGACTGGCATTTGATAGGCATTTTCCAGTTCGGCAAAATCCCTGACATATTCTACAAGCTCTTCGGTATCGCAACCATAGATTCTGGCAACAAATCGGACGTTCTGTTCACCGGTCAGTGACCCGTTGAAACTGCCTTGAAAGCCAAGTGGAAAAGAGACATGGGCAAATCTGTGAATGCGACCAGCAGTCGGTTTGATCGTGCCGGCAATCAGGCGAAGAAGGGTGGACTTTCCGGCACCATTGCGACCAAGCAAGCCGATGCTGTCCCCACGCGGGATAGTGAATGATACATCTTTGACGATATATCGCATTTCATTCTTGTGCTTGAATGACTTAGTGACGTGATCCAGCCGTATCATTTTTGTTCCCTTAATCTGGCATCGAACAACCACACGAGAAAGAAACCGAGCACCAAGGAGAATACGGCCAAACCTACCGCAAAGGGTAGGTTAATATAGGGCGCGCGATAGGTCGGGTAGAAACCAGTCCGCACTAGTCCAATTATATGAATTAACGGGTTCCACATGACAATTTCGCGGAACGGGTGTGGAAGGGTTTCCGGCAAGAAGAAGATGCCTGAAACAATGAATGCGGGGCGATTAATAATACCCCATATCTGCTGATAGGTGCTGCTAAAATGAAACCATACAATATTTGCCATTCCAACTCCGGCGCCTAGCACAATTGCAATCAAGCTCCCGAAGAATATCGGCTTAAGATTGATCTGTTCGAATGGTACCATGAGATAAAGACCGCCGAACAGAAGCAAATTTACTACAAATAGGGTAAAGACCTGAAGGATCACACGGGAAATAACAGTATCGTATGGGCTAAGAACGGGATAGTTCAACAGGGCTCTGTTCGCTTCGACTGAAGGGCTGATTTGCTCGCTCATTGAGCGATACATGTAGAATGTTGCGTAGCCTGTTGCGAAGAAAAGGGTGAAGCTGCGGCCAAGTGGAGGTGATTGGGCTATCGCTGAAAAGACAGTCGTCAAGATCGCAATGGTCAGAACGGGGTCTAGTACCGCCCACATGTAGCCGCCGATCTTGTTCCCGTAGCGCGTCGTCATTTCGCGGATGATCAGCGCGAACGTGATTGCGAATTGCCGTTTCAAACTTCGTTGGAATGTTTCTGAATACATGTACTCGCCAATAGGCAATAGGGTTTCTGCAAATGTTGTTTTTAATGGCGATTTATCTGGATAATGGGTTGTCCTCATAATCCAGTACGATGCCTAGCTCTTGTTCACGACCTTAAATGAATTTTGTTTTAAATAGTAGTATTTTGAAAATCATGATCCACTCCTTTGAATGTGTGATCAGCCCCACTTGAGTGGTCCACTTTGAAAGTTAGAGCATTTTCCGAACATCCTGAATCGAAATAGGATTCCCATCTGGAGACCCGCAAAAACCCACTGTTTTGTTTCAGTCTCTCGGATTTGACGGATGAGAGCAGCCGTTTTGGCCCGGTCCGGGCTGGGCCAGGCCGGGTTTTGGTCGTTTGTCCGCCTTTAAGGCGGACTCATCCCAGGGCGTTTTTTCGTTCATGGAAAATCAGGCGGTCGAAGTTGTAGGCGAGATTGGCCAGCGTCAGTTTCGTTTCAGCGCGGGCCAGACCAATGGTGCGGATGAACAGGCCATAGCGGTTCTTCTGGTGTGCAAAGACATGCTCGACACGCGCGCGGATGGAAGACTTTTTCGCATTGGCGCGGGCGGTTGCCTGCGGCATGGGTTTGCTTGCTGGCTTACGCCGGTGAATTTGGCTCACCAGCATGTTGTCAGCCAGCCATTGTTCATTCCTCTTGGAGCGATAGGCACTGTCAGCCCACACATCGGAGGCGGTATTGTCCTTGGCAACAACATGCTGCAATTGGTGGCCATCAGGGCTTGAAGCCGATGTCACCGCACTGCCGCGGATGAAGCCAAAACGCCGATCGATACTGATGTGGCTCTTATAGCCAAACACCGGCAGGGCGATCTGCGGCAAGGGCGTGCCATCCAGGGTCTATCCCAACAAAGGTACGAAACGCGACATAGGCTTATCCCTGATTTCTGACGCGCATAATTTTTTGCCTGCTGGTTTTGAATTGGCGTGCAATGGCTGAGATTGCCTCGCCGTTTTTGATGTTCTCTTTCACCTCAGCTTGCTGAGCGGCTGATAGAGCTGCTGGTCGGCCCAACATTTTTCCTTCTGCTTTGGCTCGGGCGAGGCCAGATTGCGTGCGTTCGATCAGGAGGTCGCGCTCGAATTGGGCCACGGCGTTGATGACGTTCATAGTCATTTTTCCGGCGGAGCTGGTGAGATCAACACCGCCGAGTGCGAGGCAGTGAACACGAATACCGATGTCTTCGAGCTTGGCTACCGTGGTGCTGACATCAATAGCATCGCGCCCAAGCCGGTCGAGCTTGGTGACGATCAACACGTCACCCTTCTCCATTCTGTCCAGCAATTTGGAAAACCCCTCGCGCTGCGCGATGGCCATCGAACCTGAGATGGTTTCTGCAACAATGCGGTGCGGCTCAACTGCAAAACCAGCGGCTTCGATTTCCCGGATTTGATTTTCGGGTGTTTGGTCGAAAGTGGAGACGCGGGCATAGGCAAAAGTGCGTGACATGGACAACCTTCTTTACGAAATAGGTGTACGTAATGATACCTGGTAATCCCCCCTAAAATTAGTGGTGTTCAAAAGTAGAATTTTCTCGGCAAGATATCTGAGGAGATTTTTGATGAAGAACGGACGATACAGCGACGCACAGATCATGGCGGTGTTGAGGCAGGCGGAGGGTGGAGTGCCTGTCTCTGAGCTTTGCCTGGAGCACGGCATGAGCAGCGCAAGTTTCTATAAATGGCGGGCGAAGTTCGGCGGTATGGATGCGTCATTGATATTCGAGATGAAGGATATGGCGGAGGAGAACCGTCGCCTGAAGCGCATGTATGCCGAGATGAGCATGCAGAACGATTTGCTGAAGGAGGCGCTTGGAAAAAAGCGTTAAGGCCGTCTCGAAGGCGAGAGATGGCCATGAATGCGGTCG
>NZ_JBAKIA010000016.1:0-142180 GCF_037783265.1 Roseibium algae | reverse complement strand
ACCTCATTCAGCCCTTGAGCACAAGACACCAAAGGAGGCATATTGGGCCGACAGGCACCTGAATTTGGCGGCATGAAAAACAACCTGGATACACCTTAAATCAGCCGCGAACCTGTCCGGAAAACTGGGACCACTTCATTGGGCTACCGCCCGCTGGCTCCTGAAACCATCGTTCCGATGGACCACACGCCAAGCATGCACTAACTTTCAATTTGGACCAATCACATGGGGCCGATCAAATTTCGATGAGCGTCACGACACCTAGCGGTCAGGCCTGATGATAGCCTGCAGAATGATGTTGGCTATCAAAGTAGATCAGCCTGCGTAGAATCTGGGGACTTTTATGAAAGTGAAACCTATTGTGACGTTATGCGCTAATTTAAGCCCCGATTTCTCGAAAGTGAATCTTGTGCATGTCGTACGGCAGTTCGCCCCTATGGTGGGAGGCCTGGAGGATTTCGTGCGAAATTTGGTGATGCGCCAGCTTGGGCAATTTGCCAGCGTCAAGGTCATCACGTTGGATCGGCTTTTTACAGACCTTGATTATGTTTTGCCTCACCATGAGATGATCGACGGTATTGAAATCGTGAGAATACCCTTTCAGGGCAGCCCCCGGTATCCGGTAGCGCCTCAAGTCTTCAGGCATTTGGCTGGTGCAGACCTTGTTCATGTCCACGCGATAGATTTTTTTTATGATGCACTGGCGCTTACGCGTCCGGTCCATCGCCACAAGATGGTGGCCACCAGTCACGGCGGTTTTTTTCACACCAAGGCTCATTCCAAGCTGAAAAAGATCTGGTTCAACAGTGTGACGCGACTTTCAGCGCATCAGTACGGTGGTATCGCTTGTTGCAGCGAAAGTGATCTTGAGTTGTTTGCCAAAATAGCGCCTAGGCGCTGCAGGCTGATTGAAAATGGCGTTGAACTTGAAAAATTCGCTAATACAGCTTCTCAGAAGCCAGTTCGTCACATGGTCACGGTTGGGCGTTTCTCGGTAAACAAACGGCTGGATAGAGTGCTTGATGTGCTGAAACGGTTGGTCGATGAAAACGACAGCTGGAAACTGGACATCATTGGATCTCCGTCGGACCTCAGCATTGAAGCATTGTCAGCTCATGTCTTCGAGCGAGGCTTGAGCGATCATGTTTGCCTTCATACGGGGCTGTCTAACGATGAAGTAGGGAGGGTCTTCGCTCGGAGCAGTTTGTTTGTCAGTGCATCAGATTATGAAGGTTTCGGTATTGCTATGATTGAGGCTTTGAGCGCCGGGTTGGTTCCAGTCGTCCATCCGAATGCCGCATTTAAGTCGCTGGCAGGCAGGCATCCGGGTATTCACCTTACAGACTTCTCCAATCCAGTCGCCGCAGCGCAAGTTATCGGCGAAGCGATGAGCCAGCTTGAATGTGATCCTGTCCTTCGTTCTGATGTAATTGACTCTGCCCAGCAGCACTCTTGGTCCACAACGCTTCAAGAATATAGTCAACTTTATAGCGATGTTTTGTTCGCCTAACGCTCAGAGTTTCATTGCAGGTTGCAAGCTTGGGGTCTTAGTCTTGGAGAAACTCTAAGAATCGAATGTAAAGTAGGATCGGACAAGTGGATGCCGTAAAATTCTGCGAGTTATGGCAATTGCTAGGCCAAGGCCAAGGCCGAGAAGAGCGCCGCCGAACAGCCCACCAATCAATCGCAGGCTGCGCCCCGGACCATCAGCTCTGAGTGGAGGTTCAGCTGCCTCAATTACGCGGACATTACTCTGCGCCACATTCTGTTCTTCGCTGGCCTCTCGTGCGCGCTTCAGGACGGCTTCATAGATATCTCTGATGGCTTTTGACTGAAGCTCCAGCTTGTCAAGCTCGCCTTGGCTTGATGATTTGCTGAGCTTGAGGGCCTTTTGGGTTGCCAGCTCTTTGCCAGTTTGTCGTTCTGCCTGTTTTGCCTGATCAAGATCGCTCTGCGTAATGAGTGAGATCCGTTTCACCTCGTCGCGTATTTCTGAGCTCAAACCGTTCAAAGAAGCCTTTGCTGCAGCAAGTGTCGGGTGATTGGCCCCAAGTTGGCTTTCCAGTTGGCCGACTGTGGAAGCTGCCGTTGCATATTGACGATGCAATGCAACCAACGTGGCGGAGGTCACCTCGTTGTTGCTGATACCAGCTGCTGCATTTGCAGGGCTTAGTCGCTTGGCAGCGTCGACTTTCGCCTGTGCCTCTATCGTTTTTTGTTGGGCAGCGACTAGTGCTGTACTGAGGGCGACAAGGCGGTCCTCGGAGATCAGTTCGCCCTTGGCTGTTACCAGATCGTTTTTAGCGCGAAACTGATCAACTGCATCATCGGCGGCCTGGAGCTTGGCCCTAAGTTCTCTAAGACGAACGTCGAGGTTTTTCTGAACGCCGCCATAAAACTGAGACGTTGTCTCGGCCTCAAGTGCCTGAAAGGATCGAACGACAGAATTTGCGATCTCTGCTGATCTGATTGGATTACCTGTCGTTACGTTGACTGCGACCACATAAGATCCATCAGACCTGGATGTTGATAGCGCTTTTTGAAGGGCTGAAGCGACCGCGTAAGGGTCGTTGTCACCGCTGCCTTTAAGAGCGAACTCAGGATCGGTTTCAAGTGATAATTCATTGACGACCCGCTTGAGGACGGCGTTTGACGTTAATATCTCGATTTGGCTGTTGATCAGCGAGGCTGACGCCTGGAGAGAGGCTGAGCTTCGTTCGCTGCCATCCCACTGAAATTCAGTTCGCTTGGGATCGAAAAACAGGCTGGTGCTCGCTGTATATTTGCTTGAGGCGGATAGCATTGCGGCGGCTCCGCAGGCCATGCCGATCAAGATCAATATTGCTATTAGCCATTTGCTCTCATAGCAGGCTTGCAGAACGGACCGCGTGTCGAGAATTGGTTTTGTTTGGTCGGTGGCAAAGCGGGGTGCATCATGTTGAGAACGAGTGGTGTTCTTTGCAATAAGCTGACCCGGCTCAACATCCGATTCATGCGTCTTGACTAGGGATGTGAGAATACGAGACAGGAAACCGACCTTTTCCCTGAAGTCGTCGTTTTGGTGAACAGCGTTGTGATCTGGAGGGAGGATATCGTATTTTCTTGGAGGACTTTGGTGGCCATGTGACAGCTCTACGAGGCGTTGTTGAGCCTGGCGAATACCACGGTCATCTTCGCGAGTGTCGGTTTCACCCGGAGTGCTATTCCGGCGGCTTTCAGGATGGCGCCACTCTGGCGATCCTCGGTCGTTTCGATACCCGCCCATGGTCTGTTTTAAAGCCTTGTTCCAGTCCTATGATGAAAGCCCAACTGTAAGGAAAGCAGAGTTAATTTTGCGTTTCGCATTCTCTAGAAACGGCCGTTTCTTTAGCAGCGAGAATGGCGGCGAGTTGAGGTCGGTCCCCCTTTGACGTTGGCTGGATATTGTTGGCTTCGTCTTCCGGCCACCAATCACCCGCAGCCCAATAGGTCCAACCTAGCCATTGCTCTGGTGCGCTGTCCATGACGTTGATCATAGCCTGAAGGCCTGCGAGGCACTCTTCGCTGGCAGAACCGCCAAATTCTCCTAGAAAACCCCGGAAACTGTTGTCCTTTAGCCATCTTGTGAAGTTCGACAAGGCTTCTTCCGCCTGTTTTGCTTGCGGACAGCTGTCGTGTGTTCCGGAGAAATCCTCGTCCATGTATTGGTGGACTTCGAAGGCAAAGTTATCGAAGGGATCTTTGACCTTGGCCATGAGATCGGCATTTGAACCGCCTGTGAACGGGTTCTCCCAACTCGAGGCGCCGCTCCAGTTTGTGCCGGGCACGAGAATGAGGTTATTGGCGCCTGTTGCTCTTATTCCAGCAATCGCCTCGTTTGCTGAGGTGAGCCACTCATCCGTCGGAATATCGTGAGGCTCATTCATAAGGCCGAAAAAGACGTCATCCTGATTGGCAAATTCGATCGCGAGTCGAGTCCAGAAGTTTGCAAAATCTGCCGCTGTCAGTCCCTCCGACATCATTCGGGTTTCGCCGTAATATCCGAAATTGTGAGGGTCCAGAACTACGCTCATATTATGGGAGCGGATCAGTTCGACAGCTTCGTCCAGTCTTGACAGCTCGGCTTCGTCCAGAGCATTGCCAAGAAGGGGTTGCAGGCGTTCCCATCGAAAAGGCAGACGAACAATATTCATGCCCTTTTGTGCGAAATATTGAACGGTGCGCTCTGATGGATAGGTGTAATTTGTGCCGTAGACGCCTGCCGCATCGCCATATTCAGCACCAGAAATATTGACGCCATGATAGCAAGTTCCCGTCTCCGCGAAAGCCAAAATCGGACTGAAGGTTGCCCCGCCAAGTAAGAGGGCAAAGGTGAACTTTACCATCTGAGGCCATCCGCTCTTCAGCTTGCGCTCTTTGGGTGCTGTCATTCTCTTACCCTGTGTCGAGATACGAATATCAGTTCATTGCTTTCTTGTGCCGGTGCCTGAGAAAATTCGCCACAGGTTTTTCAAAACACCAATGAACGAGCAGTGCAAACACAACCGATGCAGTGACACAAAACAGCATGAACAAGGCTTCGTTTTTAAGCCAGTCGAAAGGCAAATGCCTGAATATAACGCGGGCACCTGCCAAGACATAGATATGAGTAATGTACAAACTGTAGGAGGCGTCCCCTAGGAGATGCGCAAAGCGAAGTTCCCGCAAATTAGAGAAATTGATAGAGACTAGGCCGTATATGACAAGGGCAGATGGAATGCCGCCGGCTATTGCACGTGGTAAGTCTAGTTTCAGATAGTCAATTGTAATCAGGACTATGAAGCCAATCAAGGCAACCGGTATAGCCATGGCCTTGGGTAGTAGCCTTCCACGCATGTAAAAGTGCGCCAGAATGACTCCAGCAAGGAATTCAAAGATAACCGAATAGCCAAAGAATATGGAAATGACCGAGCCTGCAGGAGCGCCCTGTGCGAGCAAAAATACGATCGTGAGGACGGCCGTGAGAGCGCCAATTCTGCGCTGAACGGGAAGTAAGAGCAGCACGCCGAACACGAGATAGAAGTACATTTCATAGTTTAGGGTCCAGCCTGGAACGATAACTGGAGCAACGAATACCTCGTTAACAACTGCAGGATTTGCCCAGGGCAGAAAGAAGAGCGACGCCAGCAAATGAGGCAGATCGAACACCGTCGACTTTAAAAGGCTCGGAACGGTAAGCGCGATTGCCGCAGTCAGCAGCGTGAAGGCCCAGTACAAAGGTACAATGCGCTCAATACGTCTTTTGTAAAAATTGATTGGGCTTATCTTTCGATTCGCAGTGGTGAGCCACATCACAAATCCACTCAGCACGAAAAACAGATCAACCCCGGTTTCACCGAAAATCGCCGAGCTGACGACTGGATTCGGGAAAACGTTTTGCGCTTGCAACACGGCATGGAAATAGACCACCAGCAACGCGGCGATTGCCCTGGCATACTGAAGCTGTATCAGCATATTCGCTCCATGCTAAATTGAGAAAACCAAACTAGGCGCTTATGCGATGCTTGGGTGCCTGTTGCGATCCGCAAACTTCATATATCCGGCAAGCAACCACAATAGACAGGCAATCTTAATAGAAAACACTGCTGTGCCTCCGATCATCATATTCATGAAAATAAATATCGAAAAGGAATGAGCAAACCGCCGCTCTTCCGGGCTTTTACAGGCTGGATAGAGTGCGACGAACAGCCAGAGCAGGACGAAACTGAAGATCGTTCCAATGATAATTACGTAAATATAACCGCTATCTGCAAAACTGGATGAAAACTGTGCTGAAAAGCCGAGTGCCGCGGCGAGGTCCAATTCCCCAAAATGCTTGATCGTCAGGACAATACGACCGGGAATATTGTCACCTGACGCTTGGGGCAACAGAATATAGACGAAGACACCAGCGATTAAAAAGGTCGGCATGACAATGATTGTGAAAAGCCTTGGAAGGTAAGGAAATGCAAAAAAACCAAGGATACTGATCGCTGCAAATATGAGCATTGTCCTTGAGTCGTTGGTCACAAGGATCAGGACAATGGTCAAGATGCAGAATAGCCTTTGAGCTGCGCTGAACCGATGCCAGAGCGTCATCAAAAAGATCATCATCACTCCGGAGAAATTTGCGAGTGAGACCTGCTCAAGAAACAGGGAGGATGAGCGGTGCCCAATGACGCCGAATGTAAAGCGCCCTTCAAAGCCAAGTGCGTTTCTAAAGAGCTTGGATCCGCTGATTTCGAGTTGTTCAATGCCTCGGGTGGCTTCGAAATAGAGCGCTGGGTTAAAGAGGTCCCCGTACATGGCCTCAAAAAATATTTCGAATATTAGGCCGCCAAATACCAGAGCGCTGGCAGCTATGAAAATGAATTTGATGGTACTGAGATTGATCCATCTTCCCAAGGTGACGAAGCAAAAAACAATCAGGATATTACGGAAGTAATCTATGATCAGGGATTTGTTTATTACGGAGACATAGACACTGATAATGAGCGTGATCAGAAGATAGAAAAACGGGGTGAGGTCTTCCTCATATAATCCTCGGCTGAGAATGATCAAAATCGCACTGAGTAGAACAATAATCTCGGAAACAGCAACCAGAGAAACGCCGATCCGCATAACGTGTGCGTTTAAAATCGCTAGAAGAGCGTTGTAAAAGACTGCAGCCAAAGCAATGGTAATGATGCCGCGATCAAGTCTTTCAGGCGGCGTAGCAGTCTGGTTCCAACCCATTGTAAAAAGTGATCCGCAACATCAAATGGTGGAGCGCTCCGTTTTAAAGCGCGGCAAATTCGACAAAAACTTACAAAGCTGATTTGCTCATTTAGCTGGAACATCGTTAGCATTTCGTGCTGTGTCAAATCAGAAGGGCATTTTCCCCGAAGGAAGCCATCGTTTAGCTTTCGAAGGCATGGGCATCTGATAGCCAATTCTACCGTATTTCTGACGTCAGCTTAACTTCAAATAGGTGATTATGATTTAGGGTTTCGAGCTACTTAGAGTTTTTGGTCCTGCACATATTGTAATTGCTAAAAGGGCTGGAGAAATAGCAATGGGCAATCATAGGCGAAGGGTTCGGCGCATTACATGGTAGCTAGAGGAGTGGACGACGCTTTGCCTGCTGAAGAAGACCGTGTTCGAATCGGTCCGCTTGAGTTGATGCGGTTGGACCTTGTAGGGGCCATTGAATTTCTGCGATCAACTGTGCAGCAGCGCAGGGTTACGGATGTCGCGATTTGCAATTCGCATACACTTCTGACTGCTCTGGATGAGCCAAGCTACGCAAGTATCTTGCAATCAATGACCTTGTTCAACGATGGTGTTGGGATCAATTGGGCCAGCCGTTATCTTCACGGGCGATCGTTTCCGGACAATCTCAATGGGACGGACTTTGTTCCCATACTGCTGGATCAGATCGGCATTCCATTGAGGATATATCTTCTGGGGGCAAAAAAGGCAGAGCTTGATTTGGCTGCAGCCAGCATCGCAAAGAAATATCCTTTGCATACTGTAGTTGGGGCACGTGATGGCTACTTTTCGCCTGAGCAAACCGCTGACGTTTGCCAGGTTATTTCGGATGCCAAGCCTGACCTCCTGCTTGTTGCTATGGGTAACCCACGCCAAGAGCGGTTTATTCATGAAAATCGCGCAGCACTGAATGTGACGGTTGCCATTGGCGTTGGTGCTCTGTTTGACTTTATGTCTGGGCGCGTGGTGCGTGCCCCGCGTCTGATGCGAGCTTTACAGTTGGAATGGCTTTTTCGTTTGATCCAGGAGCCAAGGCGTTTGTTTCAACGATATGTCATTGGTATCCCTCGCTTTCTGCTGGCCATCAGGCGTCTTAAGAAAAAGCAATAAGCCTATTTCAGGCTGACATTTGTGCCCGGGCCCTGGGCTATTTTGAGAGCGCCTGTTTTGCCGAAACGCAGAGCTCATCGATGTCAGTGCATGTGCAGACATCGGCAGTTGGCGGGCGGGAAACGATGATCACCGGAACGCCCAGTTCTCGAGCCGCCTCAATCTTTCCGTATGACTGCGCGCCGCCGCTGTTTTTCGAAACCACATGCGTGATGCGGTGTTCGCGCATAAGCGAGAGCTCTTTTGCTGCCGATAAACTGGGTCGGGCCAGTTCAAGATGCCAGCCATCAGGCAGCGAAGTTGCCGGCGGTTCGATCATCCGGACAAGCGCCCATAGATCTTGCCGCGCGAAAAAAGCTGCGATTTCTTTTCGGCCGATGGCAAGGAAAACACGTGCCTTTAACGGCAGTAGTTTGACGGTTTCTTCGATGTCAGCAGCGTTTACCCAGGTGTCACCTGCAACAGGTTCCCATCTTGGACGGTCAAATCTAATCAGGGCTGTTCCGGTTGTCTTACATGCGGAGGCCGCATGGTGGCTCATTTGGGCTGCGAAGGGATGCGTTGCATCAATCACAAGATCAATGCGGTTTTGAATGAGATAGGCTGAAAGCCCCTTAATGCCGCCGAATCCGCCAACGTGCGTTGAGACAGCCATCTCAGGTAGGTCGGAAACGGCTCCGGAAAATGACGCTGTGATTTCTGAGTCAGAAAGGAGCTGCGGCAAGCGATCCGCAATTTGTCGTGCTTCGAAGGTTCCTGCGAGCAAGAGAATTTTCTGACTGCTAGGCATCCCAGCCGGTCTCCCCGATCACTGTGCCTTGCCGGTCGACAATGAGCACTTCAACCTCGATTGGCGCACCGCGCAGGATGTCTAGCACTGCGGCTTTGGTCTGTCTCGCCAGCGGGGCACTGATATCAAGGCCCTCTGCCAGAGCCCGGTCCAGCACTTCTTTTGCCGTGTTCGCATGCTGGCAATTTTCGATCAGATCCTGCGGTGCATTGACCTCCTCCAGTAGGCCCTTCAAAAACGCAAAATCAACCTGGCTGCGAGCGGAATGAAGATCGAGAGCACCCTGGGCAAGCTTGGTGAACTTGGCAAATCCCCCCGACAGGGTCAGGCGCGGGACAGGATGCGCCCTTAGGTATTTTAACAAGCCGCCTGCAAAGTCTCCCATGTCCAGAAAAGCGGCATCATCGAGCTCATATCGAGTGCGCACAGCCTCCTCGGAGGTGGATCCCGTTGCCCCAACAACATGTGGGAGGCCGGTCGCCCTTGCCACGTCGATGCCCCGATGAATAGACGCAATCCAGGCCGCGCAAGAAAACGGCCGGACGATCCCGGTTGTTCCTAGAACTGAGAGCCCCCCAACGATTCCGAGTCGGCCGTTGAGCGTTTTTTTTGCCAGCTCTTCGCCGTCTTCGATCGATACGGTTAGTTCAACATCTCCAGGAAGTCCCGTGGCTTCTGAGAGCTCTGAAATTGCCTGGGCCATCATCTGGCGAGGGACAGGGTTGATGGCGGGTTGGCCTGGTGGGATTGGCAGCCCGGGGCGGGTTACGGTCCCAACTCCGTGTCCGGCCTTGAAGGTAACGCCGCTGCCAGGTGGTAATAGGCTTGCGGTAACAGTCACCAGGGCCCCGTGGGTGACATCCGGATCGTCGCCAGCATCCTTGATGATTGATGCAGAGGCTGTCCCGCCTTCAAGGCAATGCTTGGCAAGGGCAAAGCTGGTGGTTCCGCCGCGCGGCAATGTGATCTCAACAGGATCAGAAAAGTCTCCGACAGCGAGCGCACGAAACGCTGCTTTGGCTGCGCCGGTCGCGCAGGCTCCTGTCGTCCATCCACGTCTGAGTTCTGCTGCTTTTGTGACTTTCATGGAGCCTTTATACCCGTATTTTCCGAGACTGCATCCGTGGTTTGGGCAGTGATGTAGACGGAACGTCAAATCAATACTCAACAGTGCTTGGCGATGCGGCTCAGGCCGGATAAAAAGAACCATGTCGATGAATGATGAAATCCCAAATGCACCGGGCGGATTGCCAGTTTTTGAAAAAGGCTGGGTCTGGCTGGCTGGTGCCGGTCCGGGCGATCCGGGCCTGTTGACCCTGCATGCTCTTAATGGTCTCCGGCAGGCCGATGTGGTGGTGTATGATGCTCTTGTCGACAAAAGCATATTGTCGTGGGCAAAGCCCGGAGCCTTGACCGATTATGCAGGCAAGCGGGGTGGCAAACCGAGCCCCAAGCAGCGCGATATCACCTTGAAGCTCATCGAATATGCCAAGGCAGGCAAAAAGGTTCTACGCCTCAAGGGCGGGGATCCCTTCGTTTTTGGGCGTGGCGGCGAAGAAGCTCTGGGCCTTGTCGGTGCCGGAGTACCTTTCCGCATTATTCCTGGGATCACCGCTGGTATTGGCGGCTTGGCCTATGCTGGTATTCCGGCAACTCATAGAGATACAAATCAGGCGGTAACGTTTCTGACCGGGCACGACCAGACCGGATTGACGCCCGATGCGGTTAATTGGGATGGCATCGCCAAGGGCTCTCCTGTGATCGTCATGTATATGGCGATGAAGCATCTTGAAGCTATCGCAGCTAAGCTCATTGCGGGAGGGCGCTCGGTGGATGAGCCTGTGGCAGTCGTTTGCAACGCTTCTTTGACGGATCAAAAAGTCCTTGAGACGAAACTTGGTACATGTGCTGTTGATGCGGCTGCGGCCGAGAATATAGCACCTCCGGCTATCGTCTGTGTGGGCGAGGTGGTTCGTCTGCGCTCAGGGCTCGACTGGGTGGGGGCTTTGTCTGGGCGCATGCTGGAGCAGGATCCACTTGGTCTTTCCGAGGTCCGAAATCTGGACGCAGGATGACTGGGGGGGCTGCGAAAGGCTTCCTGATTGCAGCCCCGCAATCTGGAGCTGGCAAGACCACCGTATCGCTGGCCCTGTTACGGGCCTTGCGAAATGCCGGGAAGAAAGTTGTATCTGCCAAATCCGGACCTGATTACATTGATCCCAAGTTCCATGAGGCGGCAAGCGGACGCTCCTGTATTAATCTTGATGCTTGGGCGATGAGCCTTGATCATATACATGGCCTGGCCGGAACTCATGCCAAGGCAGACGAATATCTGGTGGTTGAAGGCGCAATGGGCCTGTTCGACGGTGCGGCCAATGGAAAGGGCTCAGGGGCCGATCTGGCAGCGTGTCTCGGCCTGCCGGTTATCCTCGTGGTCGATTGCGCGAAGCAGGCGCAGTCGGTCGCTGCATTGGTCTCTGGCTTTGCGTCTTTTCGCTTCGATGTGAGAATCGCTGGAGTGATCCTCAACCGTGTGGGCAGTGATCGGCATGAAAGAATGTTGCGCGCAGCCCTAGAACCGCTTTGCCTGCCAGTACTTGGGGCTTTGCCGCGCCTTGGTGAACTTCTTTTACCCGAACGCCATCTTGGGCTCGTGCAGGCAGAAGAACATCGCGGACTGGAGGCATTCCTGGAGGCCGCTGCCAAGATCTTTGCTGAGAAGATTGACCTGGAATTGCTGTCTTCTCTGGCGATGCCACTGGTGGCCTCACCAAGTCCATGTCCATCAGTTTTGCCGCCGCTTGGCCAGCGCATGGCCATTGCGCGCGATGTTGCCTTTGCTTTCGCCTATCCGCATTTGCTGGATGGCTGGCAGGCATCTGGCGCTGAGCTTAGTTTTTTCTCTCCTATCGCCGATGAATCGCCGGCCTTTGATGCAGATGCAATTTATCTGCCCGGTGGCTATCCGGAGCTGCATGCGGGCAAGCTTGCAAATGCCTCAGGTTTCAAAACCGGAATGAATACGGCTGCGAGCAATGACACTCTGATCTATGGCGAGTGCGGCGGCTACATGACCTTGGGAGAGGTTTTGCGTGATGGGGATGGCACAAGCCATGAGATGCTGGGGCTTTTACCGTTGGAAACGAGCTTCGCAACCCGTAAGCGCCATCTTGGCTATCGGGTTTTGGAACCCCATGGCAGGCTGCCGTGGAGCGTTCCGTTGTCGGCCCATGAATTCCACTATGCCAGCATTTGTTCAGAAGGTCCGGGAGAGGCACTGTTTGCCGCTAAAGATGCTGAGGGCAATATACTGCCAGACATGGGCCTGCGAAACGGGACTGTTCTTGGCTCTTTTGCGCATGTAATCGATAGCGCTTAGGAGTATTGGCCTTTTGCAAGGAGTCGATATTGCCCGTCGCTTTTCTCGATTTTCTGCTGCTTCACAAGGGAGGTGAGACCCCGGTAGCATGCCTCATGCGAGAGGCCAAGGCTTCTGGCGACATCTATCCAGGGACGTGAAGGTGCGCGCCAGCCGCTGTCGTCGGCTGACAGGCTCGTCAAATAGGTCATGATCCGATCATCTGCTCTTTTGATATTCCGCAGCTCCAATTGTGTCCGCAAGCTTCGAATTTCAGCAGCGTAGCTCTTCAGAACTGACAGGGAAAAAGCCCGGTTTTCCAGTGCCGATTGAACGTCCCGGACGTCGTATGTCGTGCAGACCGTTGCTAGCGCCGCAATTGCATCGCAGTGGTAACGGCTGGAAAAGAGGGAAGCTTCTGCAAGCAAATCTTGCGGTCCTGCCCGCTGCATGATGAGCTCCTGGCCATTCTCCAGCCGACGCAACAGGATCAAGTTACCCTCTAGCACAACATGCATGCGCGTGACCGGATCTCCCTCCCAAAATAGATGCTGATCTTTTTTGAAAGACACCAAAGTCGACTTGAGGCCAGCTTCCTCAAACACTTGGTTTATGTTGATATCTTTAATCATAAGCCAATCATTTTCATCCCGTATGATCCTAATCATAGGTCATTAAATAAAAAATTCGAGATTATACGTATAAGTGCCCCATCGATCTTAAGGGGCGTTGGATAAAATGGCCGAATTCAAAATGCCCACAAGAGGCAAATGGCCTGATCCAGCGCCCCGTAGAGCGTTTACTGTATTGCAGCCCTGATCGAGATCTTCTGAAACTATGCCTTCGCTTTCTTCTTCTTCGGCCTGAGCACGTGGACGTGGTCAGCGTCATAGAGGGCTGAATCGCGGAAGTCCTGTGCGGGCTTCAAGGCATGGCCAACGAAAATCAGCGCCGTTCGAGTGATCTTGGACTTGCGTACCTTGTCGGCTATGTCTGATAGGGTTCCGTGGATGAAGGCCTGATCCGGCCAGCTGACCCGATAGGCCACGATGACAGGACAATCTGCGCCATATAGTGGAGTCAGCTGACGTTCTATTTCTCTCAAATTCCGGATTGAAAGATGGATTGCCAGCGTTGCGCCGCTCTTGCCCAGAGTTTCCAGGTCTTCGTTGTTCGGCATGGCCGAACTCTTCATGGTCGTGCGGGTCACGATGACCGTCTGCGCGACTTCTGGAATGGTCAGCTCTGTTTTCAAGGCTGCAGCGGCTGCGGCAAATGCCGGAACGCCGGGCGTGACTTCATAGTCGATGCCAAGGGCATCAAGGCGTCGTATCTGTTCAGCGGTCGCACCATAAATTGACGGGTCGCCGGAGTGAACACGAGCTACATCGAACCCCTTTTCATGCGCGGCTTCGATTTCTGCCACGATCTCATCTAGCGTCATCGGAGCTGTATCTATCACGCGAGCATCCTCTGGAGCGGCAGCAACGATCTGCTCGGGCACCAATGAACCTGCATAGAGGCAAACTGGGCAGGACTGGATCAATTTTAATCCGCGCACAGTGATGAGATCTGGATCGCCGGGACCAGCACCGATGAAATGAACGGTCATGCCGCGTCTCCCGTGTCTTCGTTGGGCGCATCGATGCGCTTGGCATAGCCGCGCGGTGTGTAAACGAATGGCTTGCCATCGCCTTTCATCACGCAGCGACTGTTGGATGAACCGACCAGCACCGTTGTCAGCATGTCGACTTCGTCAACGGTGAGAGCTTCCAGTGTGGTGACGCTGACTTTTTCCTCTGGTCGCCCGAGATTAAATCCGAGGACCACCGGCGTTTCGGCAGGTCGGTGCTTCAACAGGATTTCGCGTGCGGCCGCAAGTTGAGAGCGCCGCCGCATGGACACCGGATTGTAAAAGGCGATGACGAAGTCACCTTCTGCAGCGGCTTTCAGGCGTCGTTCGATGGCATCCCACGGCGTCAGCAGATCGGACAGTGAAATGGCGCAAAAATCATGTCCAAGAGGCGCACCAATGCGAGCCGAAGCAGCCTGAAGGGCAGAAATACCTGGCGCGTTGATAATCGACACCCGTCGGGCTGCATCGCTGACACCTCCATTATCCAGCGGCCTGTCCAGCAGTTCATATACAAGTGAACCCATCGCATAAATGCCGGAATCCCCGGAGCACACCAGAGCCACATTCCGGCCTTCGCCTGCACGTTCCAGCGCGAACCTGACCCGGTCCTGTTCTGCACCGAGTGGGAAATTATGGTGGGTCTTGCCGGTGATATGGGCTGCGACTATTTCCAAGTAGAGGGAATAGCCGACGATGTCTTCTGCTTCAGCCAGCAGCTTGGTGGCTTCTGGCGTGCGCCAATCATCTGAACCGGGTCCGATTCCAATCACTGAGAGATGGCCTCTTGCACGACCCGCCGTCTTCGGATCGACGGGCGCGGATGCTCGGGCAATGGCCACAGTGGCATTGGCGGTCTTTTTCTTGTCGACGATCAAAAGACCATCGGCCCCAATGCCAGCCAGCGCTGCGCCTTCGCTCACTCCGTGACAGCCGACTTCCGCGAACACAATATCCGACGGATTCTTAAGCCGACCTGATTCTGCTTCAAGGCGTTCTGCGGTGAACACCCGGAATGGGACATCAAGGCGGTGAGCAAGCATGTTCATCGCAGGCTCATCCGCCTTCAAGTCAAGGCTCGCGACGCAAGCAATACTTCCCTTGGCAATCTTGGCTTCGGCAAGCGCACCCTCAACCAGCTCGATCAGCTCGTCTGCAGGGCATCCACGAGCGCAGCCAACTCCAATCACGTGCGATTGTGGGTGGTAGACCAAACGCGTCGGGGAGCCCTTGTCGTCCTCGTCTGTCACGATCAAGGTGATGGCAGCCGTCTCAGATTGCGGAAGATCTGCAGCCTTGAGCCAATCTGCAGTGCCTTCAATGCGCACGGTGGCTCCTGAAAGAAGCTCGGCTACAACCGGTTTTGCATCTTGAGGATTGGCCAGCGTCCAGCCTTTTGGCGGCATATCAAGCGCAATCCCGAGGGCGGTGTCTCCCGCGGTCGTGACTGCCACATGCCCATTCAAGGTTTCCGCAATCCTGCGCGCCAGATCATTGGCACCATTATGGCCGCCGAGAAGCGGGACAACACTCTGCCCGTCTTCTGAAATGGAAATGATCGGCGGCTCTTTGCGTTTGTCCTGAAGCACTGGAGCCAAAGCACGGATCAATATGCCGCTGGCACAGACGCCTATGATTGGACTGCCAGCGGCAAAGAGCATGCGGATGTGATCGATGGTTTCGCTGAACAGCGTATCGGCTGTGCGTATCCGCCCGGCAAGGCCATGAATGGCAGAACCCGGCAGACTGGCTTCGATACGTTGCGCGGTCTCAAGACCGGCGGAGTTCAGGACGAGAACGATGGGGGAAGCGTCCACGCTTCGTCTCCCTTGTAGATGAGGATCGTGGAAAAATACGGAGCGGTGTCGGTATCGAGGTCTGCGAGCCGTGAGACTTTTTGTTCCGGAAGGCTGGCCCGTTCGACATATCCAGCCTTGTCGAGCAGGTCGAGATCAGAAAGCAAAGCCTTCAAGCGGGCCAAGTGACGCCCGACCTTCATGATTGCGACAGCTTGTGCGTTGTCGATACGTGTCCGGATTTCGTCGTTGGGAAGAGGTCCGGGGATGACGGTTAGAATATCGGTACGACTTGTCAGCGGGCGTTGAAGCTGCGCAGCGCATGCAGTCAGCGAGGTGACGCCCGGAACAATTTCGCAGGGAAACTGGCCTGATAGGCGCTCGAAGAGGTACATGAAGGAGCCGTAGAAGAACGGATCGCCTTCACACAGGACAACAACATCTTCGCCGGATTTCAGAACGGTTGAGATTTCTGATGAGGCCTTGTCGTAGATCCGCTGTGCTGGAAACCTGTCGACGCGCATTGGAACGATGATCGGAATTTCTTGAATGCCCGCTGGAATGAAATCCGAGGCGATGGATCGCGCAAAACTTGGACCCGTGTCTGGTGCCGGATAGGCGATAACGCGTGCGTTTGAGATCAGCCGATGAGCTTTCAGGGTCATCAGTTCAGGATCGCCAGGGCCGAGGCCAATGCCGTACAGAATACCGCTCATGACTGTTCCTGGCTCCCTTTGACCAGAGCCCATTGTGTTACCGGCATATGGGGTCGCCAGCCGGTGAGGTGGCCGACAGGGCTGGCTCGCTGTATGGAAAGCCGTGTGAGCTCGCCGCCATAGCGTTGATGGGCGCCCAAAAGCACAGCTTCACTTTCCAGGGTCACTGCATTTGCGACCAGTCGCCCACCTGGGGTTAGCGCCTTGTGACAAGCGTCAATCATTCCTGCCGCAGTAAGCCCGCCGCCGATGAAAATGGCGTCAGGCTTTGCAAGCTCTTCCAAGGCCTCCGGAGCCTGTGCATTCTTGAGTTCAAAGCCTGGCACTCCAAGGGCAACAGCGTTTTCTGCGGCTATGGTACGTCGATCATCATGCGGTTCCAGGCCGATGGCCTTTGCGCCTCTGGCGGAACGCATCCATTCAATGCCGATGGAGCCACATCCAGAACCGATGTCCCAAAGGCAAGCATCCGGATGAGGCATCAGCGCGGCAAGGGTAACTGCGCGCACTTCCCGCTTGGTCATTTTGCCATCGTGCCGGAATGCGTCATCAGGAAGTCCTGGCGTGCGTGGAAGAAACCGCGTGCCGGGGTCTGCCACGACATCAAGTGCCAGCGTGTGGAAGTTATCGACTGCCTCGGTCCAGCCTTCCGCAGTTGACGACACAAGCCGTTCGTCGGACCCGCCCATTTTCTCCAGAACGTGCATGCGGGTGTGGCCAAAGCCTCCGTCGGCGAGAATATCTGCGACCTGCTGTGGGGTTTCGCCGTTGCTTGTCAGAGCCAGGATACGGGCACCTGGATAAAGGAAGCTGCGCAGCGTCTCAACGGGTCTGCCATGCAGGGAAATGCAGTCCACATTCTGTAAAGGCCAGCGCAGCCTGGCTGCTGCAAGCTGGAAAGCGGATGTCGTTGGCAGGACACGCATTTCGTCTGCGGAGAAATGTCCAGCGAGGGCCGAGCCGATGCCGAACCATTGCGGGTCGCCGGTGGCAAGAATGGCGACTGGGGTGCCTGCAAGGGATTTCAGCTCGTCGTAAACGGCGGAAAACGGACTGGGCCAGTGGCGCTTTTCACCGGAAATATCGCCTGCCAGCGCAAAGTGGCGGTCACTGCCATAGACGATTTTCGCAGCCGACAGCAGTGCGCATGCCGGCTCCTGCAGGTCACCGTCTTTACCGAGCCCGATCAGGGAAAGCCAGGGCGGGTTCATTTTGGCATCCGCCGTCATTTGGAATCCAATGCGTAAGGACGCCGAGGCTTGGGCGCATCCAGTTCCTGAGGTGTTTTTTCATCCACGCCGCGATGAGAAAGCATGCCGTGCGACCGCTTGTGCAGGTTTCCATCTCCATCGACGGGCCCACCATGGGAAAGGAAACCGCGCGATCTGATCGGCTGTTTGTTCGACGTCGACAGCCTACCTGTCTTTTTTGTGAGGTCAGCCATGGGGGCTTTCCTCAGGTAAACCGGCTGCGATTGCGTTGACGGCTGCGGCTGCCATGGCAGAGCCGCCACGACGATTCTTAATCGCCAAGTAAGGCAGGGCGAAAGGATTTTCTGCAAGCGCGACCTTGGATTCTGCTGCGCCGACGAAGCCGACTGGGAACCCAAGAATGACAGCTGGTTTTGGTCCGCCAGTTGCGATTAGCTCAAGGAGATGGAACAAGGCGGTTGGCGCATTGCCAATGGCAACAACAGCGCCGTCGAGATTGTCACGCCAGAGTTCGACAGCTGCTGCTGATCGGGTCGTGCCCAGTTCTTTGGCAAGGCTTGGAACTTGCTCGTCATTCAACGTGCAGATCACTTGATTATCCGCCGGCAGTCTGGAGCGAATAATGCCATGGGCAACCATCTCTACATCGGTGAATACAGGCGCGCCACGGGCCAAGGCTTCATGCCCAGTTGCCACCGCATCAGCGGAGAACATCAGGTCATCAACGATGTCCGTCATACCGCAAGCATGTATCAGGCGGATCGCAACAGGCACCATATCTCTCGGTAACCGATCAAGATCAGCCTCTACGCGCACGAGTGAAAACGACTGCCGATAAATCTCGGCAGGATCGTGCTCATAGCTATAAAGAAGACCTGATGTTTCCGCCGTGCTCACTTTTTGATGCCTGTTTCCATGGACTTTGGCCCCAGTGGGTGATCCGCATGCGGGTAAGGGTGATGGTGGTGACCATGGTCGCCTGAATGATCATGAGAGTGATCTTTCGCATCATGCGAGTGATCGTGCCCGCCATCATGACTATGGTCATGGCTGTGATCATGGTGATGATGCGCAGCAGCCTTCACTTTGGCTTCGCAGGCACCAGTGCAGAACTCTTCGCATAATTTACATTCAGCTTCCGCGCCAAGGCCTTCCACATGGTGGTGGTGGCTTTCTTGAGCTAAGCCAACTTCGGCTTCGAAGCCAAGTACTTGCTCGCGATATTTACACATCTGGCAGTTCATCACATTGGCGCCCTGCAGGATTTCCTGCACCCGGTCTGCCATTGTGTCGATCACTTGTGGGTGGTCGTTGAGATAGCCAGCCTTGATGAACTCGATATTCGGATAGCGTTCGGCCACGCCGTCAGCAGCGGTGTAAATCCGTTGTACCAGAACGCCGGTAAAGAGGAAGTACGGGAAGACGATGATGCGCTTGTAGCCAAGCTTTGCCGCATGTTCGAGGCCGGGGGTCACAAGAGGGAATGTCACGCCGGAGTAGCAGGTTTCGGCCCAGCCAAATCCCATGCCTTCCCAAAGCAGACGTGTAATCTTGGCAACATTGGAGTTCGCATCCGGGTCAGATGCGCCGCGACCGACAACCATCAAAAGCGTTTCATGGCGTGGGACATCGCTGGCAGCTGCATCCAGGGCTTCCTGAATGCGTGCGCCTGCGGCATGCACCATGCGCACATCCACGGCCAGTTCCCGGCCATAGGTGATCTTCATGTCGGGATGCTGCGCCTGATAGGTGTTCAGCACCGAGGGAATGTCGTTTTTGGCATGACCTGCGGCAAACAGCATACCTGGAACAGCAAGCACATGCGTGCAGCCTTGCTCGTGCAGCTTGTTGAGCCCGTCGTGAATGACCGGGTTTGCGAATTCCAGGTAACCATATTCAACAGGCCACTGTGGGAACCGCTTGCGCAGTCCCTCTGCTAGCCTGGCGAATTGTTTGACTGCGCCCTTGTTGCGGCTGCCATGGCCGCAGATCATCAGGCCGAGTTTTTCGGTCATCAAGCTGCCTCTGCTTCGGGCTTAGCATCGGCCTGAGTTTCGTCGTCTTGTCCAGATGCGTCTTTTTTGCGCCCCTTGAGGGCTGCAACACCGGCAACAAGAGCAGCGCCAGCCAGAGCTATTACCCCAATCCAGTGGGAATGCCCGGCGAGTTCGCCCAGATGTCCGGGGTGAGCCATCGCCAGAGATGGCATAGCGACTGCTATAGCAAATATGGATGTTGTCGCTAGCCAGGTGCCGAGATTGGTCATCATGACAGGCATCTCCCTCATCTTTCCTGCCGCAGCAGCAGCGGCCTTGCTCTGCGGTAACCCAAAATTCATGCGCCGTGTAGAGAGAGAAAGCGGCGCAATAAAACAAACCTTGCCACCTTTTGAGAGGCAGGGAGATCATTTTGCGTCGACAGCTCCGGACTGGGTCCCCGATCTGGGTCAACCACCACCGGAATCGCTTTCAGTCCCTCAAAGGACGCCGTCCAGTTGCGCCAAGCTAGTTGAGGTGTCCGGCAGGATCAAGCGCCAATTCCAAACGATAAATGACATGCTGGGATACAAGGCGGCTTTAGGCTCGGCGCTCTGAAGGGATGTGAATTGTAAAATAGACGTAGCGGTAATTTTTCGGCGCTGAATTGTCGCGTGACGGCTGCAGTGAAATGATACTGTTGAACGTTGCGATGAATGTGTTTTTCGGCTAATTCGCATGCATTGGGGGATTTTGATCGATGTGGCCACACAGGCGCGCAGCAGTGCAGCGAGCTAAAACAGCCGTCAAGTTTTTGACGCTGCTGCTGCTTTTGCTGAGCTCTTCGATCCCATCGGGTTTTATGCCCGAATTCAATGCGAACGGGCAGATTACGGTTGTCCTTTGTACTTCCGATGGCCTGAGATCTGTTGTTCTGAATCAAGACGGCACTGAGGTTCCTGATCCGGGCACAAACCCGAACGATGACACTGACCGCGATGATCCGGGTGGGGTTTCCGGCCTTTGTGCATTTTCGGTTCTTGGTGCAAGTGCGCTTGTGTCCGACCGGCTTGTCGTCTCGGCGCCCATCCCATCACGCAGTACTTATTGGCAATTGGGCTCGACCCAAATATGTCCTCCGGCCTCCGTTCCTTGCATTGGGGCAAGGGCACCTCCGCTTTCCATCTGACCTTCGAATTCAAACCTGAAATTTGATGTCATTCCGGCGTGCGCGGCCAAAGCTGCCCCGTATGAGCCGAGAGGAAAGCACAATGTCTGATTCACAATTCACTGCTTCGCGGCGAGCGCCAGATAGCGCGTCCAAGAGCCCATTTTATCTTGCTGCCTGGCGTTGGCATTTTTATGCAGGCCTGTTCGTTGTTCCCTTTTTGATGGCCCTTGCGATCACGGGTCTCATGATGATGCATATTGGCTATTTTGATGGTCGCGATGGCGGGTATCTCAAGATCCCGGTGCCACAAAGCTCAACAATGCTGAGCGTTTCCGAGCAGGCAGACAATGCGCTGGCTTCAATTCCCGGCAGCACCATGGTCGAGTGGCTGAAAGCAAGAGGCCCTGAAAACCCGTCGGTCTTCCGCGTTAAAGCAAATGGCGCGCAGAGCATGGTCGCTGTTGATCCTTATACGGGAGCGGTTGTTGACAGCTGGCCCAGGCGCAGTGGCTGGTATGACTTTGCTGACAAAGTTCATGGTGATCTGATGATAGGCACCACGGGAGATCGCTTACTCGAAATTGCGGCCGGTCTGGGCATCGTGATGATCATCACTGGCCTATATTTGTGGTGGCCACGGGAGGGATCTTTCCTGCATGCCTTTGTGCCGAACCTTCGGGCGTCCGGACGGGAACTCTGGAAAAGCCTGCATACAGTCGTTGGTGTTTATGTCTCGATCTTCCTGTTGCTTTTTCTGATCACCGGCATGTCATGGACCGGCATCTGGGGCAGCAAGATCATGCAGGCCTGGAGCACATTTCCGGCAGAAAAATGGGACAATGTTCCGCTGTCTGACGACATCCACGCATCCATGAACCACGCTCCTCGCGAGGATGTGCCATGGGCGCTTGAACAAACGCCTATGCCAGCGTCTGGCTCTGATGCGGGTGGCACAAGCATTGTCAGTGGCGCACCGGTCACAATCAACAGCATTGCCGTTCTTGCGCAGGATCTGGGCTTCAATGCCCGCTACCGGGTTTCTTATCCAAACGGCGACAAGGGCGTCTGGACGATCAACCAGGATACCATGAGTGCGGATGCCGAGGATCCATTCTCGGATCGTACGGTCCATATTGATCAGTACAGCGGCAATGTTCTGGCAAACGTGGGGTTTGCTGACTACTCTCTTGCCGGAAAGGCAATGGCGGTTGGAACCCCATTTCACATGGGCCTCATGGGGCTTTGGAATCTGATCTTGAACACGCTGATCTGCTTGTCGGTCATTTTCCTGTCAGTCAGCGGTGTGGTCATGTGGTGGATGCGGCGTCCGGCGAAATCCGCAGCCCGATTCTTTGCTCCAAAGGTCCCTGAAAACCGTCCACATTGGCGTGAAGGCATGGTGGTGATGCTGATTGTGTCTCTGGCATTTCCACTGGCCGGCCTGACTTTGATCGCAGCTCTCGTGCTTGATCTGTTGGTCTTGTCCCGGATACCTGCGTTGCGCAAAGCCTTCGCATAAAACCATCAACCACCTGGCTTGATAGGCTCAGGCCAGGTGGTTAGGCAACAGCCCAATCTCTCGCGTCGTCCCGAGCGCCGATAAGGGCAAGACCTGTAGCGATGGAGGAAAGCTCTTCTCCTCCCGCCAGCCGCTCGCTGCCAAATCTGTTTTGAAACATGGATCTGAGCGCTGGTACGAAGGATGTTCCGCCTGTCATGAACACCTGGTCAACGTCAGTGTCTTTAAGGCCGGCAGCGTTCAAGGTCTGGCTCAGAGCCTTGTTGATACGAGACAGGTCGTCGGCAATCCAGCTATCGAAATCGCTCCGGGAGATGTTAACGGCAAAGTCTTTGCCGAGCGGTTCGAAGCGAAACTCTGTGCTGTCCTGACTGGAGAGCAGGGCTTTGGCTTCCGAGACAGCTTTATAGAGCGGATAGCCCTGATCTTCGTCCACAAGATCAATGAAGAGCTCGACTTTGTCGGGCTCCAGGCACCAGCGCAGCAGCTTTTTCATTTCCTTGTAGTCGTTGGATGTCTTGAAGATCGACAAAAGGTGCCAGCGCGCGAAATTCGAAAACAGATTTGGCGGGATTTCAAGTTCTTTGCCCATGCTCTTGTACAGGCTGCCTTTGCCGAGTTCTGGCAGGATGACATTATCGATGATGCGGTAATCGAACGTGTCTCCGGCAATGCCAATGCCGCCTCTGCCGATTGGGTTGGCTTTCAGGACGCCGTTTTTGCGTGAAAATCGCATGAGGGAGTAATCACTGGTGCCCCCGCCGAAATCGGCGACCAGAACAGTTGCGTCTTCTTCAAGGCGCCGCGCAAATGAAAAGGCCGCTGCGACTGGTTCGTAGACGAACAGCACCTCTTCGAAACCAAAGCCTTCCAGAGCCCGCCGGTAACGCGCCATGGCAAGGTCTTCATCAGGCGATCCGCCTGCAAAAATAACCGGACGCCCGACGACCATTCGAGAGCCTGCAGTAACCATCGGCGCGTTCAGGTGATCGAAGGCACGGCCGAGAAAAGCGTTCATCAGCGCTTCGAAATTATAGGGCTGACCGTAAACGCCTGTTCCCTTGAATTGCTTGCTGGCAACGAAGGTTTTGAGTGACTGAATAAACCGCACATCGCCCATGTGTTCGATAAATTGCTGGATCGCCCAGGGTCCGACTTCAGCGAGTGCCTGATTGTCAGGAGACTGATCCAGAAAACTCAAGATCGTCGCAATGCCGGGGTAGATCTCCGAGCCTGCTCCGAATTGTAACTGTGCAGCACTGTTGTTGTCTCCAATCGCCGCAAGCACAGTGTTGGAGGTTCCGAAGTCGAGACCATAGGCTTTGGACATGGGGATGCCTTGAAACTGAGTTGCCAAATGGAACGGCAGGGTTCCTGCTTGGCCGCAGGGAGTGGAAAGAAGGGCAGGCTATGTACCTTTGCAACGGAGTTTGCGCAAGCCTGTATCCGTGGTTGACCACATGGGAAATTACAAACTTTGATCGTGATTGATGTTCGTTGTTGATCTGACCTAGTGTGAGAGGAGTTCATACAAGGGGGGAGTGTCACCTTGACCAGTCATTTGGTGTTTACAGTGATTGCACACGACAGACCGGGACTGGTTGATCGTTTGGCGGAGGCCATTGCGGATGTCGGTGGAAATTGGGTCGAAAGCTCCATGGCACGGCTTGGGGGAGAGTTTGCTGGTATCGTCAGGGTACAAATAGACGAAGCCTCACTCGCCGATTTGCACCAACGCTTCGATGCTTTGCTGGCCGATGGAATTGCCATCACATTGCGGGTTGATGCTAGATCAGGCGATCGGGTTACTGGAAAAGCGGCTCATCTCGATCTGGTCTCTCAGGATCATCCGGGCGTCCTCAGGCAGATCACAAAGGTCTTGCGAGATAGGAATGTGAGCATTGTTCAACTTGAGACTATGGTGGAAGCGGGTTCGATGTCCGGAGAAGCCATGTTCAAGGCCGCCGCTGACTTGCATCTGCCGGAGGGTCTAGAACCTCTGGATCTCAGTGAGGCCCTGCAAGAAATTGCCGCTGACATGATGGCTGATATCAAATTAATTGACTGAAACAGATTGACTTACCTGCTGAATATAAGGGTCGCAGCGTGTTTGCAGATTCTGTCAGGTCGTGGAGCGTTGAACGTGTCTGCAAATGTTTATAAGTCCGATCTTGCATTTTTAGGTAAAAAATCTGGGTGCTAGCGTTTCCGGGCCACACGTTTGGTGTGGAGAATCGGGACACCGGCATTCATGGCCTACATCGCATGTGCCCCCACGTCTTCGGATGGAGCCATCAACGAGCTTCTTCAGGGCTGGGGCAGAGATATTGCTGCTGCACGTCAATCCATGGGTTTGAGCCAGCCAGCTTGCGCAAATTGCTTGTTTTTGAGCGTTGAGACCGTTGTCGGCATTGAGAACGGCGATGCGCGCATTGGCCTTGGGGCTTTTGTAACTGTACTTTGGGCTCTTGGGCTTGTGGAGAACCTGGACGGCCCGCTCGCTCCTGTTGAGATTGAGGAAAGGCCCGTGTTTCTACCGGTAGTCGTTCCTGCTTGGCAGGTCAGCGGCGTGCCGGTTCCATATCAGCCTTCTGAATTGTGGCCCACGGCAGAGGCCGACGCTTCGGCATTAGGAAGCCTGCCAAAACAGCATTTGGGTCCTGCTGATTTTCTGTTTGAACAAGATGACAGTCAAAATTCTGCGCTTGCCGAGAAGGGGGTAGCTTCGGGAGGGGGGGCATTGGGAGCCGAAAACCCAGCTCTTGTGCCGCAGTTCAGGTCCTGGGCGCTGGCCAGCGAAAAATATGAGATCGAATTCTTGCGGGTTGCCGTCTCAGCAAATCAAGTTGCAGCCGATGTTAAGCAAATGGGTGAAACTGCCGATATAGAGCTGGACGGAAATCCAAAGTCGACGGCATCTTCAATTCCCAAGGTACGAAATCAAGGGATCTGGAAGACGATTGGCAAAATTCTGCGGCGCGGCAGGGAGTATGTTCTCAGACAGAGCGAGTGACACACTTATGTTGTCTTGCGATGTTTTTAAAAGACTGGACGATGGGCTCGAACGCAGAATTGGATCGAGCCCAGCTACAACGGTTTTAGTTTCTTATCAATGGGCCGTCATCTGGTGGACAATCTCTTTGCCGTCCAGCGCTGAGGGGTAATAAGTCGGCCAATTGGTCACTTCTTTGAGAAGACCAGCCCGGTCGTTGCCCCAGTAAAGGTGATAGTGATCGGCCTTATCAGGTGCGATACGGTGGTCGCTAAACTGGATAAAGTCTGGAGCGCCTGCGTCCCCTGCCGTCTTCTTGAAGATATAGCGAACACCGCGATTACCGGACTTATAGGTCAGGATCTCGAAGCCGTCGCCCACATATGTGCCCTTGGTTGCTTTGCCGTCTTCATAGAAGGTAATGTCCTCGTCTCCGATGACGATGCGATTGACATTGGTCTTATAGCCGATGTCGTAATAGGCACTATACTCTTCAGCTGTCTTCTTGCCATGCACAGCCTTGTGCTCCATGACGGGGGCCAGCGTCCCGTCCTGCAGATAGGGATAGACTGACTGCCAGTCTCCCTCCCAGTCTGCAAGGGTCCGCGCTTTGATCTGGTCGTTTTCAAAAATGCCTTTGTAGATATCGTTAGATGCGTGCTTGTGGCTTGAAGCCTCCGTGGTGCTTTTGGTGCTTTGAGCATGTGCCTGTGGGGCCAGGATAAGGAATGTGCCCATAGCGAGAGCGCCGATGGATTTAAAGAAAGCAGTTTGCATTCGATTAAGCCTTTGTGGAGTGCTGTCAGGATCGGGATGATTTATTTTATGTTATAACGTTACAAATATGATGTAGCCGATCCCGTGCTCTTCGACAACCGTTTTAGATTTAGTGAATTGAAGATCTCAGTCCCGGCGCATGGACCAGGACACCTGCTCATGTGTTGGCTTTGGGGAGCCGAGTATTAAAGAGAGGCAGGCCGACCTGTTGCCAGAGGTCAATCTAACAAGGGCGCAATGATTCCCCAGATCTGAGCGTTAAGCTCAAATTCTATAATCTCGGTGTGTCTTGAACTTTGATATCGAGTGCATAAACTTGAAGTACTTGGATCGATAATTTTGGATCCCACGCCAGTTTCTCAAAGAGAAAATGGCGGACAGAGAGGGATTCGAACCCTCGGAACGCTTGCACGCTCACACGCTTTCCAAGCGTGCGCCTTAAGCCACTCGGCCACCTGTCCGTTGCTGCAGTCAACCCTGCTTGCAAGTCGCGCAATATACTGAGGAAATTCGGAAGCGCAAGGACTACGGAGATGTTTTTTCCAGTCTTGTGCCAGCCTGTGGATTGTCGTTGTCTGGCTTGCCTGTTTCAGGGCAAGGCACCGATTGCTAATTAGCGTATACGTAAAAATTGCGTTAACAGCGTAAAATGAGTTACGTTATGTGGTGTTTTACGAAACCAAGGGCCACTGCGCGTGCGCTGTGGGTTTTTTTGACGCTGTTTTGTTATTGAGTGTAAATCTGACTGAGACAGGAAATATCAACGTTCAGAAACGACGTTTTGTAGAGTAGTGAGTATTGCGTAATGTTTACTGTGCTTCGTTTTTTCCTTAGGGTACTGGGGTGTTTTTTGATAGCTGCGGGTTTGGTTGCAATCATTGCTGATGGCAGCAGAAGCATTGCTCAGTCTGAGATGATACTGGTTTCAGCCGGACAATTCTGGACTGATATTGCGTCAAGCAGCCTAACACAGGTGCAACTTAGCCTGCAGCAGAGCGAGACCTCTTTTTTCTTGTATCCCGTTCTCCAAACCGTACTGACTTGGCCCCTTTGGCTGGTCTGTTCGCTTATTGGGTCGTTGTCTCTCTGGCTCGGCAGCGCGCGCGGAGAGCGTCAGGTTTCTTTCGTACTTTAAAGCTAAAGGTTCCGAAAGCGTCGCTGGGGTTTGGTCCTGAGCGTATTTGGGCTCGCATACCCACATCAAATGGCTTGGGTGACCCCATTTGTGGAGATCGCTCCTTGCCTTCTTTTTGAGAGGTGCCATCTTGTTTGTAGATGTATTGATAAATCCCCATTTGTAGAACGATGCGTGAATCAGGAATGTTCCATGTCCTTTATGACGATGCTTTCGAAGAAGTTTTCGCTTCCATCTCAGGAGGAAGCTCTTCCTGGCCGCGAGATGGCGATTGTTCCTGATGTGCCCCATGTCGTGAATGGGCGTTCCTTGGTTGGACCATTTCCCGAAGGCTATCAGTCGGTCGTACTGGGTATGGGGTGCTTTTGGGGCGCCGAGCGGCTGTTCTGGCAATTGGACGGCGTATGGGTGACGGCTGTTGGATATGCCGGTGGAGTAACGCCAAACCCAACTTACAATGAAACATGCACGGGCCGTACGGGACATACAGAAGTTTTTCTTGTCGTGTTTGCCCCTCAGATCATCTCGTTCAATGAGATTCTGAATGTGTTTTGGGAAAACCATGACCCCACACAAGGAATGCGCCAGGGCAATGATACCGGAACCCAGTATCGTTCGGCTGTCTTTGTGGCCAGCTCCGGCGATCTGGAAATTGCGGAACAGTCCCGAGACGCCTACCAAGCCGCTTTGAAGGATGCTGGGCGCAACACGAGTATCACCACCGAAGTTCGGCAGTTGGATCAGTTTTATTATGCTGAGGACTATCATCAGCAGTATCTTGCGAAGAATCCGTCCGGCTACTGTAACCTTCGGGGAACCGGCGTCAGCTGCGCAGGATGAAGTGATCGCTCATTATCAAACTTAGTGATGCTCATGTATTAAACTTGGGCTGGTGGCTGCTTTAGCTGATTAAATTTCGTTGGCACAACGAAGGGTAGGCTGAGAAGTTATACCCACTGAAATTCACGATTTTGCGAGTTTCCTGCAGAATAAACCTAGAGCTGAGCTGGAAAAACACGGTAAATATTCCGTTTAAATTATATTTTGTTAATCTAATATCGGCACCATTAGGGCAGCTAGGTTTCTGGAAATTTAGTGCTAACGCCTTGAGTTGCTCGGATATGTCTAGAAACTTTTGTGCAGTGTACTTGTTAACTGCTTGTCCCTTGATGGCCCTGACTGTTTTAAAGCCAAGGTCTTCCGGTAAAGTTGCTGTATTTTCAGCGCCTTGGGGAGAGGCAGCTTTGGACATCATCGTAAGTGCAAGAGGGCGGATCGCCTCGGCGGATCCATCTGGATGGATCATGGGTTCCGTCGCTGAAGACAATGGCTTTGTGGGGCGTCTTTATGCCTTCGGGGCATTTCTCGTTGAAACCTCGGTTGTCGCACATGGGTGTGCTGGGCTCTCATTTGGAGCTAGAAGGAGTGAAGCATGAATGAACCACAGAATGCTGAAACCGGCTTAGACGCTCTTCGAATGTCTTTTGCGAAATACATCGTCTTCTTTATCTGGCTTAATGTTCTGCTGGTCATCGCTGCAACAGCCTGGAACGCTTCTGCACCCTTGGCGTTGATATCCGGAACTGCTTTGCTGATTGGCGCAGCTGCAACAGGCACTTGGGTCAAGTTCGGAATAAAAGCTGAGACGAGGATTGCAACAGCAATTTCATTGGCTGTCCTGGTTTCTCTGCTGGTCGCCGGTTTGACCTCCGACAATGCGGCGACGTCCTATCAGCTGGATGCTCATATGTATTCCTTCGCTATGTTGGCCATTTTAGCGGGTTGGGTCGACTGGCGGCCTTTGGTTGCCTTTGCAGGCGTTGTCGTCGTTCATAATGTGGTCTTGAATTTTACTCTCCCTTGGGCCGTCTTTTCCAACGGGGCGGATTTCGGGCGCGTTATGTTTCATGCAACCGTTATTGTGATTGAAGTAGTTGCTCTTTGGTGGATTTCTGTTCAGTTGGAAACGGCTTTCAGGAGTTCCGATAAAGCACTGAATGAGGCCGAAGAAGCCCAAATGCTGGTGTCTTCCATGCAGCAGGCTGAGGTTGCCCGCATGGTTGAAACACGTGAGCGAGAAGAACACACAAGCAAGAAGATCGCAGGGTTCCGAAAGGACATTGGGGTCAAATTGTCTGCGGTTACTGAGCAAGTTCGTTCGATGCGCGATGCTTCCGAGGATCTGGGGGCCGTTGCCGAAGACACTTCTAACCGTGCATCTCTTGCAGCCGAAGCCTCTGATACAGCGTCTGAAAATGTTCAGACCGTTGCATCCGCCGCTGAAGAACTGTCCTCCTCCATTGGCGAAATTTCCAGACAGGTTGAACAGACTACTGAGATTGTGAACCGGGCAACGGAAGGGGCGCAGACAAGCAACCGAAAAGTGGCTGGGCTATCCGATGCCGCCAATCGCATTGGCGAAGTCGTTACCCTCATTCAGGCAATTGCAGAACAAACCAACTTGCTTGCGTTGAACGCAACAATCGAGGCCGCACGGGCCGGGGAATCTGGCCGGGGTTTTGCGGTTGTAGCTGCGGAGGTCAAGGAATTGGCGAACCAAACGTCTAAGGCTACTGAGGAAATCGGGGCGCAAATCTCAGCAATTCAGAATGAGACAAAGGAAGCCGTGGCCTCAATTGGGGCGATCACGGCTGAAATGGAAGAAGTCAACAAATACACTGCTGCTATATCGGCTGCGGTCGAACAGCAGGGTGCTGCAACGGATGAAATCTCGCGTAATGTGGCAGAGGCAGCGAATGGGACGGGTCTTGTCGCCTCTAATGTCGGTGGGTTGAGTGAGGCTGCTGAAAGAACGACGGATTCGGCATCCACGGTTGCCCAAACTGCAGAAGAAGTAGAGCAGGAAGCCCTGCTGATGCAGGCTTCTGTTGATGAGTTTCTAGCTGAAGCTGCTGCTTAAGGTCAGAGCTTTTGTTAAGAGACGCATGAAAATAGCCTGAAAAGGCTTGTTTGAACGCGGACTGGCTGTTTGGCTTATCAATTCGGTAGAAGCCTTGACCTAGATCGCCGGGAATGCAAAAGAGCGATCAACATTTCCTGCAGGAGCTCTCTAGCCCTACCCTAGGTCTTTCTCTGGTTGGCATCATCGCATTCATGACATCATCGGAAATCCCAGTTGACTCCGTTCTCTTGCTGGACTGCCTCAATGAGAAGCGGGCGCAGTATTTCTCTGAGCCTCAGGAGGTCTTGTCCTGCCGTGATCTCAGTCAGGTCAAAGCCACACTTGAAGCTGTTGAACGCGCCCAAAGACAGGGCTGTTACGTCGCTGGTTTTCTTGCCTATGAGCTGGGTTTTGCATTCGAAGAAAAGCTGAGGAGTGGCTGGCAGAACAATGGCGATTTGCTGGCATGGTTCGGAGTTTACGATCAGTCTGAGACTTTCAGTTTGAAAGAAACCCATCGCTTGCTTGCCCAAGCAGCAGGTGAGGAAAGTGCCAGCTTGGGCAGGTTGACTTTCGATTGGTCTGAAGCCGAATACGATCATGCATTCCAGCAGGCACAAAGGCATCTGGCACAAGGTTACATTTATCAGGTCAACTTGACGATGAATGCCCGTTTTTCGCATTCAGGGTCGTCGGAGGCTGCCTTCCTAAAGCTCTTGAACAGTCAGCCTGTTGCTCATGCCGCTTTTTTGAAGCTGGAAGACCGTGCGATCCTATCCTTGTCTCCAGAACTGTTTTTGGAGCAGCGAGGCCAGATGCTGCGGGCACGGCCCATGAAGGGCACAGCGCCCCGTGGGAATAAGCTTCTTGAAGATCGGCAAGTTGCCAGAGATCTTGCAAAAGACCCAAAGCAGCGGGCTGAAAACACCATGATTGTGGATTTGATGCGCAATGACCTGTCGCGCATCGCTGAAACCGGTAGCGTGAAGGTGACAAGCCTATGTGAGGTGGAGCGTTACAAAAGCTTGCACCAAATGACCTCCACGGTGGAAGCCAGATTGAAAGACGGCATTGGCTTTGCGCAAATCATTGCCAATCTATTCCCTTGTGGCTCTATTACAGGTGCGCCGAAACTCAGCGCAATGATGATTGCTAAGCGTCTGGAAGCATCTCCACGTGGCGTTTACACCGGCTCAATCGGCTATCTGCATCCGTCAGGCGACTTCAAGTTCAACGTGGCTATACGAACTCTTGTGTTGCGGGAGGATGGGGCCGGTGAAGTTGGGACGGGCTCAGCTGTCGTCTATGATTCAGGGGCCGTACCTGAGTATGATGAATGTCGGTTAAAGTTGAAGTTCATGACTGGAGAGAATGCCCCTTTCTCTTTGTTTGAGACCATGGCCTTCCTGCCGGGCGAAGGTATCCAGCTTTTTGAACGTCATATGAGGCGTCTTGGGGCATCCGCAGCTTACTTTGGTCGTGACTGCGATGATGAGGCCATCAGACAGGAGTTGAACTTACTTACGAAAGGATTTTCTGATCCCCGTAGAGTTAGGCTGGAGCTGGACGAGACCGGCAGCTGGACCATTTTAGACGAGGCCTTCAATCCGGTTGAACCTGAAACGGTATGGAATGTGGCTCTGATGTCAGAGGCCTATCCAGAGCCAAGAGTTTTCCTGTTCCACAAAACAACGAACCGGGCTTTTTACGACGAGACCCGTGCGCGTTGCGCTGAACAGACAGGATGCCAGGAGGTCCTGTTTGCCAATGAAAGCGGCTATCTGACCGAAGGCAGCTTCACAAATATCTTTTTGCGCAAGGACGGCAGGCTCCTGACACCTGCTCTCCACCACGGTCTGTTGCCAGGAACACTCCGGGAAGGCCTTCTGGAAACTGCGCTTGCAGAAGAAGCTGATCTGACTGTAGCAGATCTATATGCTGCAAAAGAGGTTTTCGTGGGCAATTCGGTTCGAGGGCTGGTGCGTGTGAGACTTATCGAAACGCCTGCTGGTGCTTTGCGAGACTCTGGGTCAGGGTCTTTGCCAGCTCATGACGTTTAGTTCCTGCCAATTTGCCTGCATTCTTTTTCCCTTCTCAGCATGAGTTTTGCTGTTGTCGAGCGTGTAATTGGGAACAATGCGCATAGCGAAAATATTGCTCAAGCCGAATGGGGCGTGGATGTCCAACTTTCCATCGTGTCTAAGCCTTGCGGCCACTGCATGGGTTTTTGCAGCATAGTTGGTCAGAGCCTCCATGGAACAGCTTAGCGGTGCATAGGGCTGTCCAAAGCGCTTCTCGTACCAAAGATGCACACGGGCTTGATTCCTGGTTTCCAGTTGACCTGCAAGGGATGGGAGCTTGGCCTCAACCTGCCTAATCACGATGTCTTCAGCCTCAAAGGACAGATCTGAGCCGTCGAAGTAGATGATGTCATAGTCCTTGATGCCATGGCTGGCTGGCCTGTCTGTCAGGGCATTCCAGACGGTTTGATAGATACCGCCCGACACAAGCCAGCTGTCTGGGAGCTCTAGATCGCGGATGCTTGTCAAAATAGCCATAAGAGAAGGCGTTTCAGCGATAATGGTTCTGATCGTTTCAAACCGTTCATCTTCAGAGGACAGGTAAGGGTCCCCAAGCCGTTCTCTGTTAAGGCGGCCAATATCATGAATTTTGATGGCAGGCATGGGGAATATCCGGTCAATGGCGAGCGGATCAAACTTACCTGATTCTCGGCATGCTAGCGATAGATTGCAGCGTAATGATGTGAAACTTGACGTTTGGAATTGGTTGCCCATCTACTCAATGAGAGTATACAGGAGAGAGCCTATGTTGTTCATACAGATCAAACCGTTGACACATGCAGCAGCATTGGGTTCGTGCGTTCTATTGGCGTCGACGGCTGCAAATGGGCAGGCCCGTCCTGACACAAGGGACATGACGTGTACTCAGGCGCAAGCTTTGGTCAAGCAACGCGGTGAAGTGGTGATGACAACAGGTCAATATACGTTTGAGCGGTTCATTGCTGACGCGCGTACTGCTATTCTCGCACGCCTCTCACGGGACCAGCCTATGCGCTGACGAAAGACAATAAGCAATGCGTTATCGGCAAGCGGTGCCGCGAGAACTTCAGGATTTCCGATTAAAGGGGCGTCCTGGTCCCGGAAGTAAAAAAACCGCCCCGGATTGCTCCAGAGCGGTTTTGCTGTAGGTGCCAATTAAGCCTTATGAGCTACGCAGGCTGCCGCCAGTCGCCTTTTGAACAGCTGCCACGACCTTCTTGCCGATGGCCTCGATCTCGTCGTCCTTCAACGTTTTCTGGGTGGGCTGCAGCGTGACATCGATGGCGAGTGATTTTTGATCGTCAGCGATACCTTTACCTTCATAGACATCAAACAGAGTGACATCTGTGATTAGTGCCTTATCGGCGCTGCGTGCTGCTTTCAGAAGCGTTTCTGCAGTCACGTCTTTCCCGACAACAAATGCAAAATCGCGTCGAACCGGCATCAAGTCGGAGGCGTTCAACGCGCCCTTGGAGCGGCCTGGCTTTGCCTTCGGCTGTGGCAGGTTATCGAGATAGATCTCAAATCCGACCAAAGGCCCGTCGATATCAAGAGCGGCCAAGGTCCGGGGATGGATCTCGCCAAAGACGGCCAGGGTGTTCTTTGGGCCAAGCTTCAGGCAGCCGGAGCGACCGGGGTGGAAGCAATCAGGCGTATCTGTGTAAATCTGAAGCTTTTCTACTGGTGCCCCAATCGCAGCAAGAGCTGCCAGAGCATCGGCCTTGGCATCGAAGACGCTGACGGCCTCAGACGATCCGGACCAATGACGTCCAGAGCCGTTTACAACGGCAGTGCCACGGCGAATGGCTGTTGCCACCATTCTTTGATCTTCTGGCTTGTCACCCGCAAAAATCTGGCCGACCTCAAAGAGGGCAACATCCGGGGTGCCACGATCCGCATTGCGCTGCGCTGCCATCAACAAGCCGGGCAGTAGGCTAGGCCGCATGTCGGACATGTCGGATGAAATCGGATTGGCCAGGCTGAGTTCTGGTTGTCCGCCGCCGAAAGCTTTGGCTTCTTTTTTTGAAACGAAAGACCAGGTCACTGTCTCATAGAGACCCCGAGCCGCCAATGCGCGGCGTGCCTTGCTGCGGCGTATCTGGCCTGGTGTCAAAACTTTCGTTCCAACGCTGCCCGCGCGTGGCAGAGGCATGGAAGGTATGCGATCAAGTCCGAGGATGCGGATGACTTCTTCAACCAGGTCAGCCTTACCTTCAATGTCAGGGCGCCAGCTTGGAGCCGCCACTTTGGCAGAAGAGCTGGTTCCGGAAACCCAGAAGCCAAGTGATTTCAATACAACGTTGATTTCTGGCACCGATGCGTCGATGCCGGACAGGCGCTTCACTTCGAAATAAGGGAACTCGATGATGTTGGTTTCATCCGGAACTTTCCCGGTGAGAACAACCTCGGAGGCTTCCCCGCCGCACAGGTCCATAACCAGTTTCGTCGCAGCTTCCAGACCCGGAAGCATGTAATCAGGGTCAACGCCGCGCTCAAACCGGTAACGTGCGTCGGTGTTGACACCGAGCCTGCGACCTGTTGCGGCAATGCCATCTTCATCCCAAAGCGCGGATTCGATCAGCACATCGATCGTTCCCTCGGTACATCCTGAAACTTCCCCGCCCAGAATTCCGCCGAGGCTTTCAAGGCCATTGTCATCTGAAATCACACAGACGTTTTCATCAACTGTGTATGATTTTCCGTTGAGCCCTTCGATGGTCTCGCCTTGAACGCCGCGGCGCACAACCAGATCGCCCTTGACTTTTGAGGCATCAAAGACGTGCAGTGGGCGGCCTTGGTCGAAGGTCATGTAATTGGTGATATCAACGAGCGTGTTGATTGGGCGCAGATCCAGCGCCAAAAGACGATCCTGCATCCACTTGGGTGAAGGTCCGTTCTTCACGCCTTTGACGAGGCGCAAACCGAACGCTTTGCAAAGTGGCTTTGTGTCACCAAACTCGAATTTCACACCGGTTGGACAAGGGAATGTGCCACGAATCTGGTCGTGGCGACGTTCTTTCAACTTGCCGATTCCAGTCGCGGCCAAATCGCGGGCTATCCCGTAGACGCCTGTGCAATCAGGACGGTTTGGCGTCAATCCGATTTCAATGATCGGATCGCTCAAGCCAGCCCATTCTGCATAGGCCACACCAACAGGTGCATCGGCCGGAAGATCGATAATGCCATCATGTTCTTCTGATAGCTCAAGCTCCCGTTCGGAGCACATCATGCCGAAGCTTTCCACGTCGCGGATTTTTCCGACTGACAGTGTGATGTTGAGCCCAGGCACATAGTCTCCAGGGCAACCAAGGACACCGACAAGCCCGGCACGGGCATTGGGAGCGCCGCAAACGATCTGTACGGGCTCACCTTCGCCGGTATCAACCTTGAGCACCTGCAGGCGATCAGCATTCGGATGCTGTTCTGCTTCGAGGACCTTGGCGATCTTGAATGCGGACAGCTTCGCAGCACGGTCTGCGACGTCTTCGACTTCAAGCCCGATCATCGTCAATTTTTCGACAATTTGATCAAGGCTCGCGTCGGTTTCGAGGTATTCCTTCAGCCAGGACAGGGTGAACTTCATGGGTTTGCTCTTTGTCTTTTGGTCAGTGCAGGGCACTGCGAATTTGCGATTTGATGGCCGCGCTGGAATGTCTATTTGTCGTGAAAGCGATCAATTTCGGGGAGCGGCGATGCGTTGGCATAATTTTCAGCAAATCGACGCCCGATTCCAGAAAGCTCGTTTGTCCACCCGACAACCAGTTCGGGGGTCACGTCCTGACCTGTAGCAATCACCTGTGCAGCTTCCGCTTCAATACGATCTCGCAGAATACCGAGTTCGATCTGTGCTGCATATTCCGCGCGGTATTTGCCAAGCCATCCAAGGGAAATCACCCCAACCATTAGCAACAAGGCGATGGAGGTGGCCAGGCTCGCCCACTTCGCCGTTCCCTTGATTTTGCGATCACTTGCGACCAAGACAATCGACACGATGGTCAGGAAAGAGACTATGTAGATCGCTGAGAGAAAGCTGTTGTATTTCTCGGAAGCGGATTCTTCATGAGATGCGCGAAGGCCGGTTATCCGGTCCCGCAGATAAAGAAGGGCATCTGCCTGAGTTCCGAGTTTCTCGCGGAAATAAGCGTCACAGAAACGCAGCCGGCCACGGGCTTCGATTTTATCTGCGCAGGATTCCAGAAAAGAGGTCGGCGTTGCGACGCGTTCAGAGGTGTCTTTGACCTGTGCCAGAGCAGGTGAAAAACATGCAACGCAGAGCGACGTGGCGAGAAGAGCGGCGGCAATCAGGCGGCTGATCATCGTCATATTGATTCAGGCCTTCTAAGGATCATGGAAGAGGCGGCTTGCTAAGGGCGTTATGTAGAAACGCCACCGAACAGGGTTGGCAGGTCGAGAGGGCGAAAACCATAGTGCTTGATCCAGCGTGCATCTCCGTCAAAGAAGGCGCGAAGATCCGGCATGCCGTATTTCAGCATTGCAAGGCGGTCGATTCCGATGCCCCAGGCAAAGCCCTGATAGACGTCCGGGTCAAGACCGCAGTTGCGCAAGACATTGGCGTGGACCATGCCACAACCGAGGATTTCCATCCAGTCGCTGCCCTGTCCGATTTTAACTTCAGCGCCGGACCGGTCGCACTGCACATCAACTTCCATCGACGGCTCAGTGAACGGAAAGAAGCTTGGACGGAAACGAAGCGTCACATTGTCCACCTCGAAGAACGCTTTTAGGAATTCTTCGAGCGTTCCTTTCAGGTGTCCGATGTGGCTGGTCTTGTCGATCACAAGGCCTTCGACCTGGTGGAACATTGGCGTGTGTGTCTGATCGCTGTCACAACGATATGTACGGCCAGGGATGATGACGCGGATAGGCGGTTCCTGGTTCCGCATTGTGCGGATCTGAACCGGTGACGTGTGTGTGCGCAACAGCAAACGCTCGCCGTCTTCCTTCTCGTTGAAGAAAAACGTGTCATGCATTTCGCGGGCAGGATGGCCTTCCGGAAAATTCAGGGCCGTGAAGTTCAGCTCATCTGTTTCGATGTCTGGACCTTCGGCAATGGCAAAGCCCATATCAGCAAAGATCGCTGTCAGTTCATCAATCACCTGGCTGACCGGGTGAATGCGACCGGTCTCGGCAGGGCCTGAGCGCAGCGGCAAAGTTACGTCAAGGCTCTCGCTCGCAAGGCGGGCTTCAAGAGCCGCTTCAGCCAGAACGTTCTTGCGTGAGGCAATTGCGTCTGCTGCGCGTGCCTTGAGGCCGTTCAGGGCGGGGCCCATGGTCTGGCGCTCTTCGGGGCTCATCTTGCCGAGCGTTTTCATTTGCTCGGAAATGCTGCCTTTCTTACCGAGAGCAGCCACCCGGACGTCTTCCAAAGCGGCCTCTGTCGCGGCAGCTTCGATAGCAGCGAGAATTTCGGTTTCGAGTGTATTTAGATCGGACATGAGTGCTCAGTCTATCGTGCTGCGCTAACGCGCATTTGGCGGTCGAAAGTGAATTCGTTCGGTCTTTTACCAGAATTGCAGCCTGATGCCACGCCCGCTGTGAATTATCTCACTCGAGGTGGCCCGGAAAATTTGAAAAGGTCAAAGATGCTGTTGTTAATGCTTCAGTCCTCAAGGCTTTCTAAGTCTTAAAGAACGTTTGCTCAGCTTCAAGACTTCTTGACGAATTCGGTCAGGATCACGATGCGCTGGTCATTGACGCGGCCTTCGATGTGCTCAGCATTGTCATGAACAAGCGAAATATTACGCACAGCGGTGCCGCGTTTGGCCGTAAAACTCGCGCCTTTGACCTTTAGGTCCTTGATCAGGGTGACAGTGTCTCCGGCCACAAGCACCGCACCATATGTGTCCTTGTGAATGATGGCATCGTCATCAGCCGCCGCATGGGCGTCTGCAAGGCCAGCTTTGGCCCAGACCATTGTCTCATCTGCCAGGTACAGCATGTCCAGCAGATCAGCGGCCCATGTCTCTACGGAAAGACGGTTCAGCATCCGCCAGGCGATAACTTGAACAGCTGGCACCTGGCTCCATGCGCTGTCATTCAGGCATCGCCAGTGATTGGTATCCGTTGCTTGCGCCCCTGAAATCTGACCGGCGCATGTTGAGCAAGACAAAACTGAGCTGTCTGCATCGTTTTTTGTTTCAGGTCCAACAGTGTGAGCTGACAAGTCTTCAGTTGCGCCACAAAGTTCACAAACGCCACCAGAGCGCTCCCGCAATTGGGTTTCCGTGTTCATTGTGGGCTCCTGACAGCGAGACTGAAGTCGTCATCTGAGTTGACGAGATGCGTTAAATAGGAAGTTCAGATATTTGTTTGACATCGCAGGCCTGAGGATGCCTCAGTCTTCCATTTTAAGGGCCTGAATAAAGGCTTCCTGAGGAATTTCCACGCGACCGAATTGACGCATCTTTTTCTTACCAGCCTTCTGCTTTTCCAGCAGTTTCCGCTTACGGGTAGCATCGCCGCCATAACACTTGGCGGTCACGTCCTTGCGCAGGGCGGACAGGGTTTCACGGGCGATCACCCTACCACCAATGGCAGCCTGAATCGGGATCTTGAACATATGCCGCGGGATCAGCTCTTTCAGCTTTTCGACCATCGCACGACCGCGACGCTCTGCCTGGCTGCGGTGAACCAGCACGGACAATGCATCAACCGGCTCTTCGTTGACCAGAATGGACATCCTGACCAGATCGCCTTCGCGATATTCAGTGATGAGATAGTCAAAGGATGCGTAACCCTTGGAGATAGACTTCAGGCGATCATAAAAATCGAACACGACTTCATTGAGCGGTAGATCGTAGGTCAGCATTGCGCGGCTGCCGACATAATTGAGGTCCACCTGTAGGCCACGACGATCCTGACACAGCTTCAAGATACCGCCAAGGTAGTCGTCCGGTGTCATGATCGTTGCGCGGATCCAAGGCTCGCGAATTTCCGTGATCTTGACCACATCGGGCATATCCGCGGGGTTGTGGAGTTCGACATTGCTCTCGTCGGTCAATGTCATCTGATACACCACGGACGGGGCCGTTGCGATCAGGTCGAGATTGAACTCGCGCTCCAGCCGCTCCTGGATGATTTCCAAATGTAAGAGGCCAAGGAACCCGCAGCGAAAGCCAAAGCCGAGCGCAGCGGATGTTTCCATTTCAAAGGAGAAGCTTGCATCGTTGAGACGCAGCTTTCCCATTGCAGCGCGTAGGTCTTCAAAGTCATTGGCATCGACCGGGAACAATCCACAGAACACAACCGGCTGTGCAGGCTTGAAGCCGGGTAGAGCGTCCGCGCACGGCTTTTTGTCCAGTGTGATGGTATCGCCAACGCGCGTATCAGCAACTTCTTTGATCGATCCGGTCAGGACGCCAATTTCGCCAGCTTGCAGGGCATCGACCTGAAGGAACTTCGGCGTCATCACGCCGACCCTGTCGACGTCATAAGCAGCACCGGTGCCCATCATTTTGATCTTATGGCCCTTTTTCAAGGATCCGTCGATAACGCGAACCAGCACCATCACCCCGAGATATGTATCGTACCAGCTGTCGACCAACATGGCCTTCAGGGTCGCATCAGGATCGCCTTGTGGTGATGGCAGTTTTTCGACGATGGCTTCCAGAACGCTGTCTACGCCAAGGCCGGTTTTGGCCGAGATCATGCAGGCTTCAGAGGCGTCTATACCGATGACATCCTCTATCTGTTCCTTGATCCGGTCTGGCTCGGCAGCGGGCAGATCGATCTTGTTGAGGACCGTGACAATCTCATGGTCATTCTCAATGGCCTGATAAACGTTCGCTAGCGTTTGTGCTTCCACTCCCTGACTTGCGTCAACCACAAGCAGTGAACCTTCGCACGCAGCCAGAGACCGGGAGACTTCATAGGCAAAGTCAACGTGGCCTGGGGTGTCGATCAGGTTCAGTATATATTGCTGACCGTCCTTGGCATCATAGATCAGTCGCACTGTTTGCGCCTTGATCGTGATGCCGCGTTCGCGCTCGATATCCATGGAATCGAGGACCTGTTCGGTCATGTCGCGGTCGGTCATGGTTCCCGTCATCTGGATCAACCGGTCGGCGAGCGTAGACTTGCCATGGTCAATGTGAGCCACGATGGAGAAGTTGCGGATATTGGAAAGTGCTTTGGTCGTCATTCGGCTCGTTTAGCACTGCAAATGCAGATCGCAAAGAGATTTGGTGCTTCAATCGTGGTCAAACAGCCGATTTTTGAGGAAAGCGAAGTGTTATGATCAGCAAAGAGCTTACTCAGTGGTAAGATTGTCCTTCAGGATTCGGCCAAGGAGACGGCCTTCGGTTGCGATTTCATTGGCAAATTCGAGCAGATGACCTTCTTCCAGAGCCTTCCGTTTACGCACAACCAGTGCGATGTCACGATGCAATGGTTCGAGGTCTGTCGGGCGAATTTCGACAAGGCGGCCGTCGGCCAAAGAATCGGCAATGGCTGAGCGGACAAAAAAACCGATGCCTTCACCTGCCTCAATCAGACTCCTGCCGGGATTTGTCGGCAGCTCAACCTGGATTAACGGTGACTGCGCCAGGGACGTTGCCGCTGTTGGTGCAACCTGCCACCAATTGAGATGAAGATAGCGGGGGGCTTTGTCGAGGATGTCGTTGAAGGAAGGAGTTAGGCCGAGTTTCTCTGAAAGGGCAGGTGAAGCCACCAGAGGTGCGTCTTCACGGATGATCAGCAGGGGTTCAACATTGGTCAGCAGAGGATCTAGATTAGGCCAGCAAATCACCGCCAGTTCGACATCTCTCTCATGCAGCATGGTTGCGATCTGATTGTGGCGCCCTTCGCGGATGATAACGTCAATCTCTTTGTGGCGCCTTTGAAACCGCAGCAGTGCCTTGCTGACCATTGGCATGATCATGGTGGATAGGGAGCCGACGGCAATGCGGCCGCGCTCGGCCCGCCGAAGTGTTTCCCTTGCTTCTTGCAGAACACCGAGCATACGCCGACAATAGGGCAGGAACCCAAGCCCTTGATCTGTCAATTGAACCTGCCGTCCGCGTATGAACAACTGGGCACCAATGTAAGCTTCCAGTGCTCGTATGCGCATGGAAACAGTCGCTTGGGTGACGTTCAGGCGGGCGGCAGCTTTGGTGAAGCTGCCGTCGCGCACGACCCGGTCAAAGGTTCGGAGTTGATCGATATCCATATTGGGCTCGGGTTTGTTTGGCATCAAGATTGCTTATATTATAGATCATTTCTTTTTGAATATTGTGATGTAAATTTAAGTTTCCAATATCAAGCGAGTCTAATGATGCACCTGCGCAACGCAACCGAGGCTGATCTGCCTGCGATCCTGGAGATCCACAATGATGCAGTTCGCAATCTTGATGCAATCTGGTCAGATAAACTTGAAAGTCTGGACACCCGGCGCGACTGGATGAGGGAGCGGCTGGATGCTGGCTTCCCTGTCATCGTTGTTGCCGATGAAGACAATGGAGTGCTTGGTTTCGGGTCTTACGGGCCGTATCGGCCAAAGGATGGCTATCGGTTTACCGTTGACCATTCGGTCTATGTTGCAGCATCTGCTCAAGGACGTGGTGCCGGGAAAATACTGATGGCTGCGCTGATCGAAAGGGCCAGGACTGGAGGGTTCCACGTGATGGTAGGAGGGATCGATGCCGGGAACACGGTTTCGATCAAGTTTCATGCGGCCTTTGGTTTCAAAGAAGCAGGCAGGTTGCCTCAGGTTGGCGCAAAGTTTGGTCGTTGGTTGGACCTTGTTCAAATGGCTCTTGTTCTGGATGACAGGGAAAGGCCGCCGGCGAATTAGGTTGATGCTAATTCGCGGTCAGGATTTGTTTGCAGCTCGGCGGGAGGGCCGCCAGTGCCATTGGTTTCTTTTTCACGACCTTCGTCGGCTTGCCGGGGGTCTTTGGTTTTTTGGGAACCCAGGGTTCGTCTGACAACCAGTATGTAAGTTGCTTGCCACAACCATCACCTGGAGGCGGTGGGTTCTGGTTCTTGCAGCCTTTGCTGTCTTTTGGGCAGGCCAGGCGAACATGGAAATGATAGTGATGTCCCCACCAGGGACGCACAGTCCGGAGCCATGAGCGGTCACGGCCTTTTTCAAAGTCGCAAAGAGCTTTCTTGATCGCTGGGCTGACGAAAATCCTCGCGACACGCTTGTCACTGGCGGCCCGTTTGATCAGCCGTGCCCGGGAGTCGGTCCACTTCCTTGGGTCGACCGATCGGTCCGCATTCTTGATATCCATTGGCCCCTTCAGCATCGACACGGCAGAAATGTCTTCCCGTTCCTGTCGTGTCAGGGTTCTGTTCGGCATTTCAGTCAGCCAGATGTCTGCATCTAACCCAATCTGGTGACTGGCGTGGCCTGATAGCATCGGGCCGCCCCGGGGTTGAGCCAGGTCACCGACCAGCAATCCACGCCATCCCAGAGCTGGAGCGTCTTGTGCCAGATCCTCCAGAAACCGGATCAGTTCCGGGTGCCCCCAGTTTCGATTGCGCGACAGACGCATAACCTGCCATGTTGCTCCGCTTGCGGGCAATGCAGTGCCACCAGCAAGGCAGCCCTTGGCATAGGATCCGATGGAGCGTGCTTTGAGCGGGGCTGGCCCGGTCATTGCCCCAAAATAGACCTTTGCCGGTTGATCATCGCGGAGAGCCAAATGCTTGGCGTTGCTTCTGGGGGCTCTGTAATTCGCGGGTACCTTTGCCTTGCGGGCTGGCACGGGTACGGCCCAGGTTCTGATGACTGATGCAGCCGCGGACGACATAGAACTGCTCGGCTTGGCCGCTGGGGTGGACGAGGTGGCGTTGGCGTGCGAGGCAAGGGTCGAGGCTGCAATCAGGCCCATTATGATCACGCGTGCAAACGATGCGATTGGTTTCACGTCACCAGGTCCCCAAATTGATTCGACCAAAGGGTGCCGTCCATTTGTGACCACGGCAAGGCTCAATTCAAGGGATCAAGAGCCTTTGGAGGTAACGAGCATGTCCGCGATATCATCCAATAAAACGGTCTGGTCCCGGATAATCCTGTCGGCGGCTCCATTCAGTTTCATGATGTTCCCGGGGCGTGCATTGTCCAGGGCTTCCGATTCTGCTGGAATTTCGCCATTGATCCGTATGTACCGGGTTTCTCCGAGATCGGTAAACATACAGTCCGCGGCGTAACTTGCCGTTTGAGATTGCCCATCAGAAATAATGGAAAGGATTGGTACGCCGTTCGATGGCAGCATCCAGCCAAGGGCGCCCCAGCCGGACGCCTCTTTGAAGCTGAAAGGGCGCTCTGGCGCGCGTCCTGTTCCAAGCGATATCAGGGTTATGTCTTCCGCGGCCCAGCCAAGCTTGCGCGCTTCGATATAGGCGGCCATGGCCGGGTCATTCATGAAAACGCCTCCGTCAATAAGAACGTCTTCGGCACCTGTGGTCAGGTTCTCTGCCTTGGCTGGTTCAAAAAACGACGGCGCGGCTGTCGTGGCGCGCACGGCTTGCCAGAAGTAGTAGTCATTCGTCTTCCCGCCATCATGCTGCCGCCCGTTTGTCATGAAGACGGCGTTGCGCTTTTCTATGTCATAGGCAGTCAGGACCAGATGGGTCAGTGCGCTTGCCATGGACGTCCAGCCAAAACGCTCTTTCAGCAGTTTCTCAAACGGTCGTTCGTCGTATCGCTCGTCAAACAGGCCAAAGGGGTTGGTCACAAAACGGGCGAGACGCTTTCTGATCGAATGGGTGAAAATGTCCTGTGCGTCGCGTTCGTAAAAATCACGCAATTCGCTGATGGTCGCTGCGGCTTCTCCTCTGGCGCCGCCGGGCTTGGGAGCCGACAGGCCTGCCGCGATCAGGCCGCCGGTCGAGGTGCCGCAAATCAGATCGAAACATTGATGCATTGGTATATTTGCGCCGCGATGGGCCATTCGGCTTTCAAGGCTTTCCAAAATTCGTAACGGAATAAGTCCGCGCATGCCGCCGCCGTCAATCGACAGGATAAAGTGTTTCTTTCGCGCCATAGTACCCTCGCTAAGTGAGGCAAATTGGAAAGCGGATTTACATCACGCCAAGCGAATGTAAGTCCGCATCCCTGAAATTGCGATACCACATAGGCATGTCTGTTTGATAAAGTGACGATGCCAGGAGCTCGGATTTCGTTCCAGGCGATCATGAAACGTCTGTTTGCCATGCGTACAATGGATCATCAAACCTGAACAATCGTTGCCAATTGAGCTGCAAACATTCTAGGGTTGGATAAACCCATCAACGAGATAACGGACATTTCCATGAATATCGACCTGCTGCGCCGCCTGTGTGAAACCCCTGGTGTTCCTGGTCACGAACATCGTGTTCGCGAAGTGATCCTGTCCGAGATTGAGGGCCTTTTTGACGAGGTAACAGTTGATCCCATGGGGTCTCTGCTGTGTAAGCGGAAGGCTCGGAAAGCTGCGAAAAAGGGTGAAGAGCCGAAGAAGGTCATGCTGCTTTGTCATATGGATGAGATTGGCTTTTTGGTCTCCCACATCACGGAGAAGGGGTTCCTTCATGTGCAGCCTGTTGGCGGGTTTGATCCGCGCAATCTGTTCTCACGCCGCGTTCTCGTTTCCACCGATGAGGGAGACTACAAGGGGGTTATGAACCCGGGCGGGCGACCGCTCCATATTTCCTCACCTGAAGAACGCAAGAAAGTGCCAGAACCTGCTGATTTTGTCGTTGATCTGGGGCTTGATGAATCAACCAAGGACAAAGTCAGAATCGGTGATATGGTCACCATGGACGAGCCGTTGATCGAGATGGGCGACAAGATCGTTTCCAAGGCTCTCGACAATCGAATTGCCTGCTGGCTCGGCATTGAGGCGATCCGTGCATTGGGTAAGTCCAAGCATGCCTGCGAGATCCATGTTGCGTTCACGTGTCAGGAAGAGGTCGGATTACGCGGTGCTCGCACAGCAGCCTTTGCGATCAAGCCTGACATCGGGCTTGGAGTGGACACCACGCTTGCTTGCGATACGCCAGGTGTGCCGGAGCAGGACCGCACTACGGTTCAGGGGGCAGGGTTTGGCCTGCATGTGAAGGATTCAAGCTTTATCGCAGATCGGGCATTGGTGAAGGAAATCGAGGCTCTTGCCACCAAGGAAGGTATTCCGTTCCAGGTGACTATGCTGAAAGCTGGTGGACAGGATGGAGCAGCTGCGCAACAGGCCGCTGCAGGTGCCAAGGCTGTCGGCATCGTTGTTGGCACACGCTATATTCACACGGTGACCGAGATGATCCATCGCGACGACCTTCAGGCCGCCTGCGATATTCTGGCTGCATTCTTGAAAAAGACCTGATCGACTGTGATTTAGGCTAATCCGGCGATCAGGTTTCCGACCTGGTTGCCGGTTCCTGCATAGAGCGAACTGACTGACGCGCTCTGATAACTGGCGCTCGCATTGCCGACATTTGCTTCAATGTTGGTTGCGCTTGCAGATCTGGCCGAAAGCCCTGTTGCGCTGTCATAGGAAATCCGGTCGTAGGATACGAATTTGGCAGAAACCGTGTTGCCGCCAATTTCAGCTTCCAGGGTGGTCGTAGAAATTGTCGCACTTTCATACGAAGTGTTTGTGGAGCTTGATGTCGACGTTTCCTCAAGGCCGAGGGCTGTCTTCAAGCGTCCCGCTGTCTTCTGGTAATCTTCGACTTTCGCGAGCGCTTTTCTTTCGCTTTCGGCATCGCTTTCGCCTCTGCCCATCTGCACAGCTGTCTGCAGAGCGGCGATGACACCCGCATCTTCCTGGGCTTTTTTCGAAGCGGCTTCCAGAACACTTGGTGCAGCAGCGAGTGCTTTATTTCCGTCGGTCGATCCTTCATCAGCCTTGCCAGACGCTCCACTTTTTGTGGACGTCGTCAGAATGCTGGTGCTCTGGGTCGTTGTTGCAATGGAAAGCTGCATGTACGCCTCGAACGTCAGGTGGCTAGGAAAAGCTGACAATCACCTTCGGTGTAATACATTAAGAAACTTTTAATATTTGATCATGCTGCAAACGCTTGTTTTCCTAGATTTTTGGTCAAGAAACGCCCGCCGAGAACCATGCCGCGCTCGTCTATACTGTGCCCAAGTCCTTCCAGCATGTGGCTCTCAACCAAGGCTCCAGCATTCTCAAGAGCGCCTTGGGAGGTCGCTAGGTAATGCGGGTCTACAATGTCATCATCGGCGCCATGGACCAAAAGCACAGGTGATGCTGTCTGGATGCCGGAGACCTGATCAGGCCCGGTAAGTAGTCCTGAATAGGCAAGAAGAGCTGCTGGGGGCTTTTGCCTGCGAAGACCAATTTGAAGCGCCATCATTGCGCCTTGGCTGAAGCCGACAATGGCCAGTGCAGTCTCGTCTAGCTTCAGGCGTGTGAGTTCTGCATCAAGAAAGCGATGAAGGCCAGGCGCAACGGCTTCCGCGCCCAACCGGTATTCCCGCATGTCTCGCTCATGAAGAGGGAACCATTGACGGCCGCCCATCGCTTCATATGGCAAAAATTCCGGAGCATCAGGGGCGACGAAGGCTGCATCCGGCAGGTTGCCTGCCCAAGCCCGTCCGAGGTCAATCAGGTCATCGCCATCGGCTCCGTAGCCATGCAGGATGATGACAAGCTTTTGTGCAGGTTCGCCGGTGGCCGGCTCAATGCGCGGGCCGTCTAGCTTTGAATTCGTCATTGTTGAACCAACTGCCAGAAAACCAATAGATAAACTTGCCATGCACGTTAAGGAAAAGGAGCATATACAGCGCAAGGCGCTATTGCTCAATGGGATCATGCGCCGTTCTTGCGGGTTCAGAACTGCGCTTGGATCTCATCGTGTGCAGGCTATTCAGCAGCAACAAGTGCTGGCGCTTGCCATTCTCCGTTTTCAATTTCCTCGATTTGCTTGTCGATCTGTTCGACAACGTAACGAGAAAATGGTCCAAGGTGCACGTAGAGTGCGATCATCATCATGACCGGCTTGATGGCTTTGAAATTCCGGAAAGCTGTGAAGGCGAGAGTGCGCCAGAACGGACCTCGGTAGGACGTGTGAGTGAATGTCATTGCCCAGATAATCTTGCCGAACATTTGGAGGTCGTGAAGAAATCCGCCGCCGATAATATTGCCGTTTTCACCTTCCAGATTAAGCATGCTTGCAACCTTGCGTACTCTTCCGAAATAGGCATCTGGCGCATAAATCCGATCGACTATTTCACGATAATCCTTGAGGATTGCGACCCGTTCACGCTGTGGCTCAAAATTCAGGCCGGAGGTGCACTGGTCGCCGAAGTCGTCGGCTGCATCAAATTCTTCGAACCCGCTGTGAAGCCTGCCTTCTTTTTCCAAGCGCCGTGTCAACTGGGTGTTGGGAAGCGCGAACAACAATCCGGCCATTGAAACCGGGATGGCCGCTTCTTCGATCAGGGCCGTGATTTCATTTGCTACATGATCGCTTTCTTCGTCGAAGCCGACAATGAAGCCTGCCAGCACCCAAATGCCAGCCTCATAAATTTGGTGCACGCTCTTCGCGATATCCCGGCGTGTGTTCTGTTTTTTGCTGGTTGCCACGAGAACAGCCGGATCAGGGCTCTCGATGCCTATGAAGACAGAGAAGAACCGGGCTTCCTGCATCATCTTGAGCAGGGCTTTGTCATCGGCAAGGTTGAGCGATGCTTCGGTTGACATTTCGAACGCATTATTATGCGCCTTCTGCCATTTGATGAGTTCCGGCAAAAACGCCTTCACGGCTTTCTTGTTGCCGATCAGATTGTCATCCACGAAATCGACATGGCCGCGATAGCCAAGCTCATAGAGCCGGTCGAGTTCGGCCAGCATCTGTTCGTTTCTCTTCGTACGTGGACGGCGCCCATAGAGTTCGATGATGTCGCAGAACTCGCAAGTAAATGGGCAACCTCGAGAAAATTGAACGTTGACCTGAACATAATTCTTGAAGTTTAGCAGGTCAAAACGCGGTATCGGGCTGGTGGTTACATCAGCCTTGAATTTTTCGGCGGTAAACGTGCCCGAGCGCTCCCCGCGTTCCCAGGCCTCGATGAATTTTTCCAAAATACCCTCGGCTTCACCGAGGACGCGAAAGTCTGCTGATTCATAAACGGGGGGACTGGACGTCGCATCCGGGCCGCCAACAGCAACAGGAATACCCTTTTCCTTACACATTTTGATGATGTGCAGACTATCTGCCTGCTGTGGCAGCATACCGCCGGAGAAGACGACATCGGCCCACTCCAGGTCGGCATCTTCGAGTTCGTCTGTATTACGATCTACCAGACGAACATCCCAGCTGTCCGGTAACATTGCTGCAACGGTGATCAAACCAAGAGGCGGAGCTGGATATTTGGCACCGACCATTTCGCAAGTTGCACCGTAGTTCCAAAAGGAGCCGGCGCTAAAGCGTGGGTAGACGAGTAGAACATTGCACTTTGAATGCGTCATTCGATCGTGTGCCTCTTAATTCAAAATGTATTCTCAAAACTGCGACGTAGCGTAGTCTAACAAGAAATACCTACGGAGATAGGGAAACATGAATTCAGGCAAAATAAAAGGGCGGTCGTGCCGCCCTTTCGATTTGTGGAAGACTGTCTTCCTATTAGAGAACCGTTAGATCTTCAGCCATTACAGTACCTCGGCGCCACTCAACGTCATAAGCGACCATTTGGCCTTCCTTAAGAGTGTCGATGCCGGACCTGCGCAGGGCCTTGATGTCGACGAAGATATCTTCGCCATCTTCTGGTTCGATCCTACCGACTCCGCGGCTGTTATCGTACCATTTCACATTGCCATGTTGCATGGACTTCTACTTTCTAGTCTTACGTACTCAAATCGTCTTTGGCGTGGGAGATCTACTCCGTGTTTTCGACGCCTTGATGACAGGAATGATTGAAATATCTGCGCCAACCTTTGGGAGACCACAGCTTGCTTAATCATTTCGCAAACATGTTAACGTTACGTTATTCATGTTTATCGCTGAAACGTTAAGCTCGGTGCCAGCTTATAAATTCTCATCGGCAACCGTCTTTACAGAAATTAAGGTAGGAGCGCCTTGCCGCAATTACAAGGGGCGCCCCTGCAATGCTGTCGCAGAGGCTTTTGGGAGTACTTTTATATCAATAGGGTAGAGTATTGCCGCTTTGGTTGGACTGCAGGCCGACTTGGGCCATCCTAGAGAATATACAATCTTATTTGTATGTTTTCGAGCTAGCGTTCAAGCTCTCCTCGAATGACATAACGCAAGATGTCAACGACTTGGGCTGATGTCTCAGCAACTGCAAGGGCTGCGCCATCGATCTCTTTGAGTGGATGGGTAAGCGATGGGTCGTGCAAAACGATCAAAGATTTTCCAAGCGCTGCAGCATATCCAGCATCGAACGCGGCGTTCCATTGCTTGTACTGATCGCCGAAGCGAACAACGACAATGTCCGACTTTTCGATGAGTGTTCGTGTCCGGATGGCATTCACTTTGGCGCCTTTGTTGTCGTACCAGAACTTATTGTCTTCATGGCCAAGGATGTGCGCACCGCAATCATCGCTGGCGCTATGGTTGGTCACTGGTGCGGAGAATGAAACGGGCATGCCGAGTTTCTCGACGCCTTCCCTGATCTGTTCCCGCCAGTCAGTATGAATTTCGCCTGACAGATAGACGGACCAATTTGACATGTTTATCTCCCTCAAAATGACCTCTTGAACCTTCGGGGCAAGCTGCCGGGAAAACCATTGGCTTGTCAACGAACGTTGGCCGATGCGGTTTGGATAAACAAAAAACGCCCGCAGAAAGTTGCGGGCGTTTCTGTATTCTCATGCTGTATGTTGAGCGGGTGTTAAGCTGCGCGAACTTGGGACATGAAGTCGTGCATCGCATTGCGCAACTGCATCGAACGCTCGTGCAGCTCTTCGACTGAATTACGCATGTCCGAGCTCATATCACCTGTTCGGCTAGCAGAAGAGCTAACTTCGGAAATTGACTCTGAAACACCTCGGGTGCCGCCTGCTGCCTCAGACACATTGTTTGCGATTTCACTCGTTGCAGCGTCCTGCTGCTCTGCTGCAATTGCCATTTGAGAGCTACGATCTGCAATGGAACGAACCATCTCCGCAACGCTGGCCGTGGCTGTTATGCTGTCATCTGCTGCTGTGCGCATTTCCGAAATCTGGCGGTCGATTTCTTCGGTTGCATTCGAGGTTTGTTCTGCAAGCGCTTTCACTTCGGAAGCAACGACGGCGAAACCTCTGCCAGCTTCTCCAGCTCGTGCAGCCTCAATGGTTGCATTCAGCGCCAAAAGGTTGGTCTGCGCAGCGATGTCAGTGATCAGGCTGGTGACGTCACCAATTTTAGCAACGACCTTCTGCAGTGTTGTAACCGCTTGATTGGAACGCTCGACCTCGGAGGAGGCGTCATCCGCCAGTTTGGAGGATTCGCGAACCTGCTGGCTTATCTCACGAATGGAAGCGGATAGTTCTTCAGTTGCGCCTGCAACAGTGTTGACGTTTCCGGTTGCTTGCTCGGCGGCTGCTGACACAGAAAGTGCCTGCTGTGTAGTGCCTGTGGCAATATTGAAAAGTTCGCCGGATTTTTCATTCAAGCTGTCGAGAGACTGGATGATTTCTTCGCTGACACCCATGACTGTGCGCTCAAACTCACCTGCGACACGATCCATTTCTTCTTTTTTCTCGCGGATTGTCGTTTCTCTCTGCTGCGCAGCGCCGTCTTCCAACTCTCGGGTTTTGATCAGGTTTACACGGAAGATGCCAAGGGCCTCTGCCATTGTTCCGATCTCGTCGGAGCGTTTGCCGAATTCGATTTCCTGGTCGACATTGCCCTTGGAGAGGCTTTCCACAATGTTGCATAAGCGAACAAGAGGGCGTGAAACGAGCTGGTTATTAATAACCCCCATCAAGACGGCGAATACGGCAATTAGGATGGCGCTTGTCAATGCGATGAGCTTCACAAGTTGAAGTTCCGAGTTCTGCATCGAAAGATATGTATTCTTCTTTGAGTCTAGAGCTTGGGCGAGCTTCATGCTCGTGGAATTGACAGCCGTCATGAGCCGATGGTTTTCTGGCGTTAATTCCAATGCACGCGCCATGTCGACAGTTTCGGGGGTACGCATGAAGTTGATTTGCTTTTGAGCAAAGGTATTGAACCACTCAGACCATGCAGCTTTCATCGCTTCCAATGAGGCAACATCTTCTGGTGCATGCTCAGTTAGAGTTGCACGAATTGTTTCGAATTTGTCTGTTATGGAAGCAGACATGGCTGTCGACTGATTGAGCCAATTGCGGTCGCCGGTCAGAAGAAATGTTTTCAATGACAGCGCCTGATCCAAAATGGATCGCTCAAGCTCCAAAGTGCTGGCTGTGACATCAATAATTTTTGATGCGACGGTCACCTGGTTCATGGCTCCGACTGTTTTTGTGTAAGATACTCCGCCAGCAACAGCGCCTATCAAGGCGAGTATTAAAAAAGCGGCGGCGCCTTTCTTGGCGACAGAGATGTTTCCGAGCATGATTTGCCTCTTAAAATTCTAAATTAGCTTGCGGGCGCGTTGCGGCGCTGCAGCTCGGTTAGGTTGATCTCGACAGTGACAGCGCCGATTGCCTTTGAAGATGCTTGGTCCGACAGAGTCATATTGAGCTGAGCCCGCCAGATTTTCCGATCTTCGTCCCATTCTGCTTCGTCGATAAAAACGGCGTCAGAAGCAATAGGGAACGTTTTCTGGAACTTGCCTTCGTCACCCTGCCAGTAATCGCCGGTGATCGCGCTCTGACCGACGTTCAAGCCGTTTGCATCCATTACGAAGATTTCCGTATAGAGGCCGGTGCTGCCTGCCTGAACGCGCAAAAGGTAATTCGAAAGAGGGGCACTTAAAGTGGCGGATATCAGGGGCTTGTCGTCGACTTCGCGCTCTGCCCGCCATTGCTTGTCCAAGGCGTCAATCTTGCCTTGATCCAGCTGACCTCGAAGTTCGTTCTGTGTTTTAATTGACAAATTGACGATCGGATTCCCAAGCCAGCCTCGAACTTCTTGAATAAACTCAGGAGACACTAGCTTATTGGGGTCAGGTGCTGTCGGCTGAGCAAATGCAGTCGCGGGGGCCACAAAAGTGAGGATGGAAAGCATATAGGTCGGTAACAACTTCTGCATCTCAAGGTGCCTCTTTGCGATTGGCAAATTCATGATGACAAAATTTGCATCATTACGAGATGACCTTACGTTCGAATGCTTAAAGATTTATCAAAATAAGCAGATGAAGTATTTTTTTGAAAGTAAATTGTTGAATAAGTTGGCTAAAAATGTAGCAAATTAGAATATGTAGGTATTTCTGTATAGTTTTAAGTTAGAGTTTATTTCTAGTTTATATTATCACTATTACGTTATTTTAATGAGGTTATTCAAGGCAGTGCGATAATTTCTAAAATAGAAGCTATAATTTAGATCAATTTTTACACGCTTATTCGATACTCTTTTGTTCTCACCATAAAAAGTTCGCGCCATTGGTGTGAGGTCTGCTGTCTCGAACGGGATTTCTGGCGGTGGTGTAATGCCTAATAGCTTGGCAGCGTAAGTAATCACGTCCTGTGGCGGGGCAGGTTCATCGTCCGTGACATTGTAAATGCGGGTATTCGGCTCACGCATGGCAACGTCCAGTATGCCTGTAATGTCGGCGACATGGATGCGGTTAAAGACTTGGCCGGGTTTGATCAATCGCCGAGCTTTTCCCTTTTTGAAATTTTCAAAAGCATTGCGACCTGGGCCATAAATGCCCGATAGGCGGAAAATTTGAACGGCAACATCATGTTCGGCGGCGAACTCCAGCCAAGACTTTTCTGCTGCCACCCGCTGGATTGAACGCTTGGAAACCGGTCTGCAAGGCGTGTCTTCATCCACCCATGCCCCATCATGATTTCCATAGACGCCGACGGTAGACAAATAGCCGATCCATTTTGGATGAGCTGCTGCTATGTCAGTGCCATGGTGGATCAATACAGGATCCCCTGTCTCATCCGGGGCAATGGATATCAGTACGTGTGTGGCTTGCGCGAGGGCTTGAGATATTTCAGCGCTTGGAGACTTCCCGTCAAACAGGAAAGCCTCAATCCCATCTTCACGCAGGAGAGCTGCTTTTTCCGGCGAGCGGGTCGTGCCACCGATCCAGTCGAATTTGCTCCTCGATTTGTCGATAAATGCCTTAGAGGAATATCCGACGCCAAAAACGAACAACCGCATGGAACTGCCTTTAAGTGATTGACTTCGGGTTCGGACCCATAAAATTGCAGGCACTGGTCGATCCGAAGGACGATGAGCCTGTTGCTGAGGTCTGCGTCAGAGCTTTTGACCTATGCAAGGCATAGCACTTCAAGCTTTTCCTACTCCCCCTTTGCAGGTTCAAAGCCAGTGGATCCAATTTTATGAGTTCGTCCCCTAGAGATCAAGGTTCTTACGGCGGATTTCATAGAGAGAGATGCCGGTCGCGACTGCGAGATTGAGACTATCAGCTTCACCGACCTGCGGTATTCGGATCAATGTCTTACAGGCGTTGGCCATATCGTCGCCAAGCCCTTTTTGTTCATTGCCCATGACCAGAAGCACAGGCTCACTGTAATCGGGTGTGCGATAGTCAACTGAGCCCTTCAGGTGCGTTGCCGCAACCGTTCCGGGCCAGCTTTGCGCTATTTTCTTGAAAGTCTCTTCGGTGGTTTTCACCAAGGGAACATGAAACAGAGATCCCATGGTCGCCCGGACAGCCTCAACGGCAAATGGATCGGTGCAATCGCCCACCAGGATAACGCCGGTTGCGCCGACTGCGTCCACTGTCCGGATGATCGTGCCCAGGTTTCCAGGATCGCGAACACGGTCGAGGGCAACCCAAACCGTCGCAGCCGCAGGGTCAATGCTTTCGATGTCTTGTAGCCGCTGCTCATAGACACCGACAACCATCTGCGGATTGTCCTTGCGGGTCATGGCAGACATGACAGCCGTGTTGACTTCCAGGATCATCGCGCCTTTTGCTTTTGCAGTCGCTGCGGCTTTCTGGGCAATCCGGTTTTCTCGTGCTTCGGGCCCCAGGGCCAGGTAGCGAACCTCCCAACCGGCCTCAATTGCATCGGTTGCAAGCTTCAGACCTTCAGCGACGAACAATCCTGATTGTGTTCTTTGCTTGCGCTGTGAAACCAGCCCCTTGATTTCCTTGACGATAGGGTTCGAGTGGCTGGTGATTTGCTTCACTGCGCCCATGCGTCGGGATTTTTCAGATTGGCTCATCTGCTGCTCCATCGAGAGAACAGAGACGTTGACAGTGCTCGCTTGCTGTTTTCTTCCCGGATCACCAGTTCTCCTGATTCCAAAAGCCCGCCCTGTTTGGAGAGAGTTTCAGCCATGAGTTCATGGATCGAAACGAAACTGGAGCGGATTGCGTAAGCCGTCAGGATCATGAACAAGGCATCTTTTGACAGGAGTTTCTGAAGGCTGTCCAACATTCCGGGGAGACTGGTGTAGAGATCCCAAACCTCTCCCTTCGGGCCACGGCCATATTTCGGCGGATCCAGAATGATGCCGTCATATGTGTTGCCGCGTCGTACTTCTCGTGCAACGAACTTTGAGGCGTCCTCGCAAATCCATCGGATCGGCAGATCATCCAAGCCAGATAGGGCCTGGTTTTCGCGTGCGTAAGCAATTGCTTTTTTGGAGGCGTCGACATGGGTCACATGTGCACCATCGACTGCAGGCAGCAGGGATGCCAATCCAGTGTAGCCAAAGAGGTTCAGGATCTTCAGCTGCCTTTTGGGCTGTCTGGCTTTTTCTTCCCTGATTTTTTCACTCACCCAATCCCAATGGGCAGCTTGCTCAGGGAAAAGGCCGACATGGCGGAACGACATAAAGCGGCCCACATAGCTCACAGCGCCATAGGACATGTTCCAAGTCTCGTCGACATTGCCTGAGAATTTCCACCGTCCAGGGCCTTCCTCGTCGGTGTCGCCGGTAAAGACTGCGTCTGCGCGCTCCCAAACGGACTGATTGAGCATTGGTTGCCCCATCGCCTGAGGCTCTGGCCGTACGATTGTGTATTTGCCGTAGCGTTCCAGCTTACGACCTTCTCCCATGTCCAGAAGGCGATAGTCCTTCCAGCCCCGGTTTTCCAGAATAACTGGCCAGCGTTGAGTGGGCGTTTTGCCAAAGGACGGCAGCGCGGTGCCGGAGGTGTTGTCCGTCAAGATCTAGCTCATGGGTTGTTTGAAATTCAACTGTGGCAATAGTCTTGATCTCGTCTGTGGTCAATGTTTCAGCGCTTGGAACGTCATTACTTCCATTAGAATATATACTGGCATATTGGCAAAAGAAAGCTGCCTTCTCAGCCCGCACTGCGGCGAGATGATCTCAGGCCTGAGACATATTTGATTTTTTGACCCTTGATACCTTTGCTTTGTTGCATAGACTGGTGCAATCTTCGTTCTGGATATTGCTGATAACGACGCTTTGGGAGGAGCTGAGTGAAAACAGTAGGCAAAAAGACCAGGTGCAGCCCCGGCTTGCGCTCTATGTCGTGTTCAGCGCAAAAATTTCCAGATGATGGCTTTTTTCATTTCTCCGCATATTATTTTTTGGTGTTTCTAGCCCGTCTGAAATCACATTCATCTTTGGTCTTGCAGGACTTCGATTGGCCGTCCTGTCGGTGCTTTCCGCTTGGCCTAGGATACAATGAAGGAAGGGCCTTGATGACATGGACATGAGCGGCGAACACAGAATTGCAGCTTCACGTAAGGTCGTCTGGAAAGCTTTGAATGACCCGCTAATTCTCAAGGAATGCATTCCCGGGTGCGACGAATTGGAGATGACCAGTGAGACCGAGATGACCGCGGCTGTCACGTCCAAGATCGGTCCTGTCAAAGCCAAGTTCAAAGGCTCTGTGACTTTGGAAAATATCAAGTCGCCTGAAAGCTATACCATTGTAGGCGAGGGCAAGGGCGGGGTGGCTGGTTTTGCCAAGGGGGGAGCGGATGTCCATTTGGCTGAAGACGGAACCGAGACCATCCTGACCTTCACCGCAAAGGCGCAGGTCGGCGGAAAAATCGCGCAGCTTGGGAGTCGCTTGATTGATTCCACAGCGCGCAAGATGGCCGATGATTTTTTTGGCAAGTTCTCCGAGCTTGTTGCTGAAAAGGCAACAGAGGTTGATCTTGACAGGGGCCTCGTCGAAGACGCGAAGACGGTGGCGATGGAGGCGGCTCCAGCTCATGTTGCCGTTGCAGTTGAAGACATTGGACATGCCATCGAAGAACGCCTTCAAGACGCGGAGGAGAAAGTGGAGGTTGCAGCGGGAAAAGGCTTTTTTGGTGGGCCATTGGTCTGGGGTTTGATCGCGCTTGCCGCAGTCATTTCGGTTCTAGCTGCCCTGAATTGATTCAGGTATTACTAAAATGTTGACCCTGCAGCGACGCGAGGTGCAGGGTGAAATTGAGGGAGAAAAAAATGACGACAGTGTCGATGACATTGAACGGCAAAAAGGTTTCGGCTTCAGTCGAAGATCGTACTTTGCTCGTTCATTATATACGGGAAGCCCGCGGGCTGACAGGAACACACGTTGGATGCGATACATCCCAGTGTGGCGCGTGCGTTGTGCACGTGAATGGCAAGGCAGTTAAGTCCTGCACAATGCTGGCCGCCCAGGCCACGGATGCCGAAGTGGTGACTGTCGAAGGTCTTGCCAATGGTCCTGAGCTTCACCCTGTTCAAGCTGCGTTTCGGGAACACCACGGTTTGCAATGTGGCTTTTGCACACCCGGCATGATCATGACAGCGGTCGATATGATTGATCGCCACGGCGCTAATCTGGACGAAAAGACGATCCGCCACGAGCTTGAAGGTAATATCTGCCGTTGCACGGGCTATCAGAATATCGTCAAGGCAATTCAGGCCGCGTCAGATCAGATTGCCGCAATGAAAACCGCAGCTGAATAAGCGGCACATCATAAGCGATCAGAGACTGTTCTTGAGGGAATACCAGCTGTGTTGGGAGACGCGCTATGGGAGTTGAAGGTATTGGGGCACGTGCCCTACGGAAGGAAGATAAGCGTTTTATAACCGGCAAGGGCCGCTATACGGACGACGTGATTTTGCCGCGCATGGGATTTGCGGCGTTTGTCCGGTCGCCTCATGCGCATGCGAAAATTAATAGCATCGACAGTTCAGCGGCCTTGGAAATGCCAGGCGTTGATGCCGTTCTCATCGGAGAGCAACTCGTCGGAGACGCAATCGGCAATCTGATTTGCGGCTGGATGATCCATTCCAAAGATGGGTCGCCGATGAAAATGGGTGCCTGGCGGGCACTTGAGCCTGAAATCGTTCGTCATGTTGGCCAGGCTGTTGCCGTGGTGATTGCGGATACACAAGGTCAGGCACGGGATGCCGCTGACGCTGTTGTTGTCGACTATGAAGAGCTTCCCGCGATTGTCGATGGTGTTGCTGCGATGGAAGCAGGCGCACCCCAGCTTCATCCGGAAGCACCAAACAATTTGATTTATGACTGGGACATCGGCGACGAAGCGGCAACAGATGCAGCATTTGAAAAAGCTGCTCATGTGACCCGCATGGACATTCACAACAATCGCCTTGTTCCAAATCCGATGGAACCGCGCTCTGCAGTCGCTGATTATAATGATGCGGAGGAGCACTACACGCTCTACACCACGTCGCAAAACCCGCATGTCGCACGTCTTGTTCTTTCGGCTTTCTACAATGTTGCACCAGAGAACAAGCTGCGCGTTATTGCACCAGACGTTGGTGGTGGATTTGGATCCAAGATCTTTATCTATCCGGAAGAAATCGTCGCGCTTTGGGCGTCCAAGCGCGTGGGTCGTCCAGTGAAATGGGTGTCTGACCGCGCCGAAGCCTTCCTGACGGATGCGCATGGGCGTGACCACACGTCCCAGGCGGAACTAGCGCTTGATGCTGACAATAAAATCCTTGGCTTTCGGGTTAAAACCGTTGCTAACCTCGGCGCTTACATGTCGTTGTTCTCATCGTCAGTACCAACCTATCTCTACGCAACACTGTTATCTGGCCAGTACGATATTCCTGCAATCCATGCCAACGTGAAGGCGGTTTACACGAACACCACGCCAGTGGATGCCTATCGGGGTGCCGGTCGTCCAGAGGCGACCTATCTGGTCGAGCGGATGATGGAAACAGCAGCGCGTGAAGTTGGAGTGTCTCCTGTCGATTTCCGGCGGAAAAACTTTGTCCGGACCTTCCCGCATCAGACACCCGTGATCATGTGTTATGACGCTGGTGACTATGATGCGACGTTGGATGCGGCTTTGGAGGCTGTAGACTATGATGGCTTCCCGGCTCGTAAGGCCGAAGCTGCCAGCCGAGGCAAACTCCGCGGCATGGGCTTGTCCTGCTATATTGAGGCTTGCGGTATTGCGCCCTCAGCGGCTGTTGGCTCACTTGGGGCAGGTGTTGGGCTTTGGGAATCCGCCGAGGTTCGGGTGAACCCGATTGGGTCCATCGAAGTTCTTACCGGTTCCCACAGCCATGGCCAGGGTCATGAGACAACCTTTGCTCAGCTGATTTGCGAGCGGTTTGGCGTTGACGCGGACACAGTTTCAATTGTTCACGGTGATACCGACAAGGTCCAGTTCGGCATGGGAACCTATGGGTCCCGGTCGGGAGCTGTCGGCATGTCTGCCATCGTCAAGGCGTTGGATAAGGTCGAGGCAAAGGCTAAGAAAATTGCTGCCCATCTGATGGAGGCTGCAGAAGGCGACATCCAGATTGAAGGCGGTGAACTGAAGGTTGCGGGCACCGACAAGAAGCTAAGCTTCACCGAGGTCGCGTTGGCCGCTTACACGGCGCACAATCTGCCCGAGGGCATGGAGCCTGGACTGAAGGAAGGGGCGTTTTACGACCCGACCAACTTCACGTTCCCGGCGGGTACCTATGCCTGTGAGGTTGAAGTCGATCCGGAAACCGGCAAGACGCAAATTGTAAACTTCGTTGCCGCTGATGACTTTGGTACCATCATCAATCCGATGATTGTCGAGGGACAGGTTCACGGCGGCCTGACACAGGGGATTGGTCAGGCGTTATTGGAAAATGCTTCTTACGATGAACAGGGGCAGCTTCTGACAGGGTCCTATATGGATTATGCCATGCCGCGTGCGGATGATGTACCATCCTATCAGTTGCTGACGAACGTGACGGTTTGTCCTGGAAATCCTCTTGGCATGAAGGGCTGCGGTGAAGCTGGGGCGATTGGATCTCCTCCTGCTGTCATCAATGCGATTACCGATGCTATCAACAACAATGATCTGTCGATGCCTGCAACAGCTGAGCGTGTCTGGCACGCAAGCCGTTTGGGCATGAAGCAGGCCGCAGAATAAAGGAGACCTAGAGACATGTATGAAACATCCTATCATCGTGCCGGGTCAGCTGCAGATGCTGCAGCAATGATGGCCAAAGCCGAGGACGGAAAGTTCCTGGGTGGTGGTCAGACATTGATACCGACAATGAAACAGCGTCTTGCTGCTCCCAGTGATCTGATTGATCTGGGCGGCGTGGCCGACATGAAAGGCATTTCCAGCGAGGGAGGGGCTATCCGGATTGGCGGCGGCACCACGCATTATGACGTGGCTACCTCCGACTTGGTGAAGGGCTCCATTCCTGGTCTGGCAACGCTTGCCGGTGCTATTGGCGACCCTGCAGTCCGTCACATGGGGACCATTGGTGGGTCTATTGCCAACAATGACCCTGCTGCTGACTATCCGTCTGCTTTGATGGCTCTCGGCGCGACCGTGACAACCAACATGCGCAGCCTATCGGCTGAGGACTTCTTTGTTGGCATGTTTGAGACTGCGCTGGAAGAAGACGAGATTGTTACGGCAGTCACGTTTCCTGTGCCTGAGAAGAGCGCTTACGCCAAATACCCCAATCCAGCCTCTCGCTATGCAATGGCGGGCGTCTTTGTTGCTAAAATCAAGGAAGGTGGCGTGCGCGTTGCTGTCACCGGAGCTGGCCAGGATGGTGTCTTCCGGGCTGGCGAGATGGAAAATGCGCTGGCCGGAAACTGGGCGCCAGAAGCGGTCGCCGGAATTTCTGTCGGTGCTGACAATCTGCTTTCAGATATTCACGGATCGGCTGAATATCGCTCGAACCTGGTGACAGTCATGGCCAAACGGGCGGTGGTTGCAGCTGGCTGAGGCCAGTAACAATTAGTTCGCAAACAAAAAGGGCGGCTCACTTGGAGCCGCCCTTTCCATGTCTTGTCGAAGAAGTCCCCTTTAGGGCTCGTGTCCTAGGCCGCAGCGACTTCTCTGAGGAAGTTTTCGACTTCTTCCTTAAGGCTGTCGGTCTTAGAAGACAGTTCACCGGACGCGGACAGAACCATGTCTGCGGATTGAGTGGTTTGATCAACCGCCTTTGACAGCTCTGACATGCTTCCTGACACTTGTGTGGTGCCCTGCGCTGCACGCTGAACATTCTGCGAGATTTCGGTGGTTGCAGCACCTTGTTGTTCGACCGCTGCTGCGATGGTTGACGTGTAGCTGTCAACTTCTTCCATGATTTCGGAGATCTCAGAGATCGCAACTGCAGATTCGCGGGTCGCCGACTGGATTGCAGAAATCTGACCAGAAATCTCTTCCGTCGCCTTGGAGGTCTGTGTTGCCAATTCCTTGACTTCCGATGCAACGACCGCAAAGCCTTTGCCCGCTTCGCCAGCTCGCGCAGCCTCGATTGTTGCGTTTAATGCGAGAAGATTGGTCTGCTCGGCAATCGCCTGGATCAGGGTGACCACTTCGCCGATCTTAGCGGCCGATGCGGCGAGCCCTTCAACCTTTTCATTGGTCGAGCGCGTTCCAACTGTCGCTCGGCCAACGACCTCGGTCGTTTGGGAGACCTGACGAGAGATTTCGCCAATGGAAGCTGCCAGTTCTTCGGCAGCACTTGCAACAGTCTGAACATTCTGAGTGGCCTCATCGGCTGCCCCGAGGGTCTGTGAGGCATTTCCGGAACTTTCCCGCGCTATCTCGGTCAGTTCCTGAGCAGTAAGATCAAGGCTTTGTGCTGTGTCGCCAACTGATGTCAGAACATCGGTTGCTTTGATGCGGAAGCTGCTGATCAGCGTATCGACTTTCTGTTGCCGCGCAATCCGACCCTCTTCATCACGAGCACTCTCTTCCTGCAAACGACTGCGCTCGATTGCATTGTCACGGAAGACTTGAACTGTTCTGTTCATGTCGCCGATTTCATCGCGGCGCTCTGTTCCTGTGATGTCAACATCGGTGTTGCCATTGGCCAAGGTCGACATGATTGCAGTCGTGCGTTGGATCGGTTTTGCAACTGCAAGATTAAAGGAAAATGCCAAGCCGATACCGACCGCAATCGCAATGATCACAGTAACTGCGATAACTGCCAGGGCTTGCTGGCTGGATTCTGATGCTTGAGCAGATTGACTTGCTGCAATCTGGCCGATCATTTCGCTAACGTCTCCGGAAAGAACGGTCAGGATGTCTGTCTGTCGGGTGGCTTCGGTCTTGGCATCAATGACACCGGCAAAGCCGGTCTCAACCGTCCGGATTGCATCGCGGGAGGCTTTGACTTCCTTTGTGATTGTGGGAAAGTCTTTTGCCTTGTCCAGGAGTGTAAGTTCGATGGAACTCACTCTTTCCAGTTCGGAGATGACCTCCGATCCGTCCAGCAACGTCGCATCTGCCAAGAAAGAAATGCTGGCGGCTTTGACACTAAGAGACGCTGCATTCAATGCGTCAGCTTGACGAGAGATCATTTCAATGAGGTTTTGGCGGGCAGATGCTTCAGACGCCATGGCCTGAACTTTGGTAACCGCTTCATTGGTTCTGTTACGAATGCTCGTCGCGTTATCGGAGAGAGCTGAGATCGCGTCCTTGACCTCTACCTTGAGTGTGTAAAGCGCCATGAAATCTGTGCTCGTCATCAGTGTTTCGATCTTGGTCGAAACACTGTTAGCCGCATCAGAGAGATTGGCTAATTCTTTAGTCGTGATGCCTTCAATCTTGGCCGTTCTAAGGGTTTTCGCCCGGGAGGCCAATTCATCCGCCTTTTCCTTGGCAGCTAGCATTTTCTCACCGGTGACAGACGTTCCTGCATCATTGTAAAGGTTCTGTACAATGATGGCACCTTCACCGAGTTCCGCTGCTGTCTGGCCTACGGACCTTGCGTTAATCTCAGTATTGCTAGCAAGCTCGGTGGCCTTTGAAGCTTCGTCTCGAATCTTGCTGGCCTGAACTTCAATTGCGGTTGCCACGGCACCAAGGTTCGAAATCGCAGCATTGACTTCTTTCTGAGATGCATCGCGTAAATCTACAGCAGTGGCCAGATCGAGAAATGTCGACTTTAACCCCGAAACGGCGTCGATTGTCTCGGTCACGTTTTTCTCGGCGGCTGGGTCGCCTGCGACTTTTGATTTCAGCGATGTCAATTCTCTGCTGAGGGCATCAATTGTCGACACAGAAGCTGCGCTGGTGAGTGGGCCGGGCTTGAGAAGGTAAGCTGAACGCATTTCAGTTGCGGCCTGGAGGCTGGATCCAACGGCCATCGCTTGATTTGCGCTGTCGAAGCGGTTGGCAAGTCCACTGACAGCGATTGCCCCGACAGCCCCGACAATACCAGTTAGCAACAGTACGGCCCCGAACCCCCCGCCTACTTTGTAACCAATACGCATGTTGTTGAAAGTATTAAGTAATTTTACCATTGAAAGCACCCACCCGAGGTCAGCGTATGACCGTGATTCTTGTTTGGTGAGTTAATTACTAATCTTTATATCTAAATCTTCGGTAAATATAACATCTTGGGGCTGCTTGGATTACTTAATGTGCATTGCACAAAATCAAGTTACGCTACGGGAAAATTAGTTGAAATCATCAGCAGCCAGTGTTTATGAATATACACTAGCTGCTGATCAACTTATTGTTTGCGTTGTGAATATTTAAACGTGCTGCCCGCCATTAGTGTGGATTTCAGCGCCAGTGACGTAGGATGATGGGCTGGTGCAAAGAAAATGAATGGTGTCTGCGACTTCATCCGGTCGGCCCAAACGGCGCAGAGGGATATTCTCGATCATATCTTCTGTGCCTGGAGACAAAATGGATGTGTCGATTTCGCCTGGGGCAATGGCGTTCACGCGTATTCCATGGGGGCCGAAATCCGCGGCCATTTCCCTGGTCAATGATGAGAGGGCGGCTTTCGAGGTTGCATAAGCAGTGCCCGCAAAGGGGTGGACTCGAGAACCTGCAATGGATGTGACGTTTACGATCGATCCACCAGCGTTTTTCAATTCCTGGAACAGGCCGCGCCCCAACATGATGGGCGCAAAGAAATTCACCTGGAATACATGGCGCCAGATGTGCATTGACGTTGTCAGTGAATCCAGTCGCGCTCCCTCATCACCCTTGGGGCTGATCCCGGCGTTGTTGATCAACGCATGTAGCTTGGATCCATGTATGACGAGGCGCTTGCGTATTTCTTGTACCGCATAGCCAAGGTTCTCCGGATCGGAGAGGTCGACCTGTATGTGATCTTCCGGCCCCATAGGCCAAGGGCATTTGTCAGAAAAAGGGTGTCTGGAACAGGTGATGACCCGCCAACCGGCTGCTGAGAACCGTTTTACTGTCGCATGGCCGATGCCGCGGCTGGCACCCGTCAGGACCACTGTGCGCCTCTCGTCAATTTCGTTTGTATCGGTCATGCGGATTGCCTTGATCTCATATTTTCGGTTAGGTGTTATAAAAGTTGACTTTTAGACTTCACTTTAGTTTAAGCGGCTATGTCCATGTATGACAGAGTATATGGAAATTACGAAACACCCTGGGCCATGGAATGATAATCTGTTCGTGTAATGTGTTGTCAGATAAGAAGCTTCGCAAGGCTGCGGAGGAAATGCGTGCGGATCCCAATGGAAAAGTGCCCACTCCCGGCGCTGTTTTTCGCCATCTTGGCTGTCGTCCCCGCTGTGGAAGCTGCTTTCCCTCTGTAATTGGCTTGATTCATGATAGAGCATCTGAAGACCATGATGCCTTGAAGGATGGATATAGCCGTTTGAAAGTCGTCGCAGGTCGATAGAACTCTAAAGGAGATAGCTTCTATGAAGGGCGACGTTGGTGTTATCGAGTATCTCAATAAGGCCCTGCGGCATGAATTGACAGCGGTAAATCAATACTGGCTGCATTCAAGAATGCTGGAGAATTGGGGCTTTCTGAAGCTGGCGAAGAAAGAGCGAGAAGAAGCTCTGGAAGAGCGTGATCACGCTGATCAACTCATCGACCGTATTTTGTTTCTCGAGGGCTACCCAAACCTGCAGGTCGTGGATCAACTGCGAATTGGTGCATCTTTAAAAGACTGCCTTGAGTGTGATCTGGCTGGAGAGTACACAGCGCGCGCGCTCTATCATGAAGCGCGGCAGATTTGTAGCGAGGCGGGTGACTTCGTATCCATGCAACTGTTTGACAGCTTGTTGATAGACGAAGAAAATCACATCGATTTTCTGGAAACACAGTTGGAATTGGTTGAGCGGACCGGCATTGAGCAATACGCCCTGCTGCAGTCTACATCAGCCGATCAAGCAGAAAAAGCTGACTTTTTTATAACGTGAAAATTTCACCTTCGGCCGCTTTGGCGTCTTCTGGGTCATGAGATACCAGAAGGACAGGCAGCTTGTGGGATTTTGCCATATCGAAGACAAAGTGTCGTGTTTCTGCGCGGCGGGATTGATCGAGACTTGAAAAGGGTTCGTCGAGCAGCAGCGCCTTTGGTTTGGCTAGCAGCAGGCGCATGAGCGCAACTCGCGTCTGCTGCCCGCCGGACAATGTCGCCGGATCCCGTCTGCCAAATCCCTCAAGGCCGACGTCTCGCAAGGCTGCCTCGGCCATTTCAGCCCTGCAGCCCTTGCTCAGGCCTGCGGCTGGCAAGCCGAACATAAGATTGTCCAGCACGGACATATGCGGGAACAACAAGGGCGCCTGAAACATCAAGCCTAGCTGGCGCACCTGTGGTGTGTCCGAAGTAACATCATAGCCATTCAGGATAACTTTGCCCGAAGCTTGAAATGGCGCGCTGAGGAAGCCCGCTACATATTCCAGAAGTGTTGACTTGCCGGATCCACTGTCCCCCATCACGGTCAGCACCTGGCCTGCCGCGATGGTTGTCGAAATCTCAACAAGTGATCGACCCGCAAGGGAAATATTGACGTTATCGAGAACCAGCCCGTCTGTCATGAGTGTCCTCTCATGGCGGCCCTGTTGCGATACAGCAGCGCTGGGATCACCGATGCCAGAGCAAAGCCCAGCAGCGGCAAGATCAGCTGGAGTGTTCCATAAAGTGCGATAAGTGAACGGTTACCGCCACTGGCAAGCGCCAGGCTCTCTGTGGTGATTGTAACAATGCGGCCTGCTCCGACCATCAGAGTCGGCAGATATTGTGCGACAGAGGCAGCAAAGCCCACTGCCAAGGCGACCAGCAGAGAATGAAGCAGCAGTGGCAACCTCACCTTTAGGAAAATCTTGTTTTTGCAAGCACCAAGGCTTGAGGCCAGCTTGGCATAGCGCGTGTCAAGTTCTCGCCATGGGCCTTTCAGGGATAAATAAATATAGGGCAGCACGAACATCAGATGAGTCAGGCAAACTGCAAAAAGGGTTCCATCCAGATCCAGGCGAACGAAGAGAACCTGAAGGCCGAACAAGAAAGACACCTGCGGTAGAAGAAGCGGCAGAAAGATCAGAACATCGATAAATGAGCTGCTTGAGCCTGTCGCTGACGACTTGTTTTTTCGCGTACCTCTTGGGCTTCGTTCCAAACTTTCAAGATAGGCAATGACCAGAAGACCCGCAGTTATGGTCACTGCTAAACCAATCGAAAGTGTGGTGAGCAGCGGCGCACCTGCGGTTTGGTCTATATCGCGCCAAAGCTGAAAGGTGACAGTGCTGGGCAAACTATTCGGAAACCACCAGCTTCTGGAAACAGACCAGAGCGGCAGAAGAAGAATACCTGCGATCATGGTTCCAACGAGAAAGCCCATGGAGACGAGCATGGAAATTCTGATGGGCATGTCTCGGCGATGCCTGACGCCGTTTCGATTGATCGTGCGTCCTACAAAGGCTGTCAGCCGCTCCAACCCAAGCCATAGAACCACGGCGAAGGCAGACACGATCAGCTGAAGCAAAGCGCCTGCAGATGCCTGTAGCCGGAAGGCAGGGTCCGGATCTCCCATCCATTCCAGAATGCGCGGCGCCAAAGGTGCAGGCGTTGTTGGACCGAGAATTTGAGCCATGTCGACAACTGATGTTGAATAGGCGAGGACCGCCAGAACGGGCAGTCGGATACGTTTGTACAAATCAGGCTGGCAAGCCTTAAGAAACCCCGCTGTTCGGCCATAACCAAGCGAAGAGGCCACCTTCATTTTGCGCAAGCTGTCTGTCTGGGGCAGAACCGCCAGCGTCATCAGAAACAGAAACGGAACTTCCTTCATCACAAGGCCTGCGATCATGGCAAGACCGAGCGGATCGTTGAGGATGAGTATATCCGGCGGCCGGTCGAACCCAGTTGCCCAAGGTGAGAGCAGTCGCACCAGAAAACCGCTTGGTGCAATCAAAAAGGCCAGCCCGAATGCCGCCGCTGCATGGGGGACTGCCAAAAGCGGCGATAAAAGATTTCTGATGAGTTGTAACGTCCGCGTACCGAGCCAGCATGCGGTAAAGAGAACTGTGATGCTGAGCGAGAGAGCCGTTGCGGTCAGCCCTGTCCCAAAGCTTAAGGCAATGGAATGCGCAAGGCCGGGTACTGAAAAGAGATCCTGAAACGGCTTCAGGGAGAAATCATGCCCCCCAAGTGCAGGCAGGTAGCCGAGCGCAGGCAGTAGGGTGCCTGCCAGCCCGAAAACAATAGGTGCGCCCAGCAAGATGACGATCAAGACACCCGGTAAACGCGGCATTGCTAATCTGATCAGGCCTTGCCGCATGGGTGCTTTCCGGTTTCAGGAGCCACCGTAGTGGGCTGCCCAAGCTTTCTCCAAGGCAGCCACCCATGTTGGGTGAGGCTCTGGAAGAGTTGCGCCAAGGTCCGAAGGTTTCAGGGTTGCAGGACCTAAGTCTATTGCGTTGAAACGGGCTTTGTCTTCGTCGGACAGCGCCGCTACATTCAAAACCGTTGGATCGCCCCACACGGCTGGATCCTGCTTACGGGCTTGAGCTTCTGGTGACAGCAGGAAGTTGGCGAAGACCATCGAACCTTCCTTTGCCGAGCTGTTGAATGGAATGGCAACGAAGTGACTGTTGCCGATCGTGCCACCGTCAAACACAAAGCTGCGGGCCGTATCAGGTAGCTCGCCATTCGCAATCGCGCTGGAAGCATCGCCGGGGTTGAAGGTGATTGCTATATCCAGTTCTCCATCCGCCAGCAGTTGTCGCATCTGGGCGCCATTTTGCGGAAAGGCCTGCGCCTTTCGCCACAAGTTTGGATGCAACTTGTCCAGATAGTCAAACAGCGGGGCTACATCTGCGTCAAAGGTCTCTTCCTGGACAGGCCGCTGCAGCTTGTCAGCATCGTCGATGAGGCTGATGAGGATCTGTTTGAGAAAGGTCGAGCCGTGAAAATTCGGCGGCTGCGGATAGCTGATGCGACCTGGGTGAGCCGTGGCATAGTCTGCCAGCGCGGCTAGACTACTTGGCGGCTCAGGCAAGCGGGCAGAATCGTAAATGAAAACCAGCTTGGCCATGCCCCATGGGCTTTCCTGTCCATCGGTCGCAATGGTAAAGTCCGATAGAACAGTCGGCTTGCCCTCGACGTCAACGTTCTTCCAATTCGGCAATGCCTGCGCCCAGCCAGGTGCTGCTAGCAAGCCCTGTTCCTTGAGTGTTGCGAAATTTTCGCCGTTGATCCAGACGAGATCGACGCTTCCTGCACTCTCCCGGCCAGCGGTTTTTTCCGAAATCACCTGTGTCACGACACTGGCGGTGTCAGCAACTTTGACCTGTTTGACGGTGACGCCATATTTCTTTTTGACTTCGCCTGCTGCCCAGTTGATGTAGTCGTTTATCCGAGGTTCACCGCCCCAGGCGTGAAAATAGACTGTCTGCCCTTTTGCCGTCTCTTCCACCACGCGCCAGTTTGCATCCTCTGCGTTGGCTTGCATGGCGGTGCTTGCGGCAAGTGCCGTTGCAAGAAATATTTGTCCCAACAGTGAGCGAAGACTATTAGCGCGCATTTTTGAACCTTTCATTTTCAGTGTCTTTCTGTTGCGCGTCGATGTGGCTGTAGTCAACACAAGGCTTTGTGAAACAAGGTGATTGAGACACTATACGGGTAGCACATGGGTATCCTTGATTTCTTCCATCACAGCATACGTATGGGTTTCGCGCACTCCAGGAAGCGTCAGGATGACATCAGCCAGAAAGCGTCGATATGCATCCATGTCCAGAACTCGGCTTTTGATCAAATAGTCGAAACCGCCTGCGACCATGTGACATTCTAGGATATCCGGCGACCGCTCGACCGCATGCTTGAAGGCGTCAAAAACTTCCGCTGATGTGCGATCCAGTTTGATCTCAACAAAGACAAGGAAGCCTCTTCCAATTTTCTCTGGGACAAGCTTTGCTGAGAAGCTCTCGATGTAGCCTTCTCTGATCAGCCGCTTTGTGCGCTCGGCAGTCGCAGTTGCAGAAAGGCCGATACGGTCGGCCAAGTCAGTATTGGTGATCCGCGCATCATTCTGAAGCTCAAAAAGGATCTTGCGATCCGAACGATCTAAGTTGGTGGAATTCGCCATAATTTATCTTTATTTCGGATAATTTCACAGAATTTTATCATAAAAATAGACGATAAAATTATAAAAAAACTGAAAAAATGAGGAAGCTACGGTTCAATATTGTGCGCATCGGCGCGATGCTTGGAAGGAATTGCTGTTATGCAGGCTGGTAACGGTACATCGTTGGAAAAAATGGATGATATGGCGATCCCTCCTTTTCGTGCTGCCTATGCACCAGCAGATGAGCCTTTGGTGCGAAAGCTGCTGGCAGAAACCACTCTTGGTCAAAAGCTGGAAGCCAAGATCGACAGCCGGGCTGGTGGTTACATCAAGGATATGCGGGCAACCGCGGTTGGCCTTGGTGGTGTTGAAGACTTCATGAGGGAATTTGGTCTGACCACCCGTGAGGGATTGGCGATGATGGTTCTCGCCGAAGCGCTGCTGCGAGTGCCGGATGCAGCGACGGCCGACAAGCTCATCGAAGACAAATTGGCAGCAGCCCGTTTTGAAGATCCAAGCGTTGCCAAATCTGACACTTGGCTCGTGTCGGCATCCTCCTGGGCGCTGGGCATCACGTCTCGTCTCCTACACCCTGGTGATACACCGAAAACTATTATGGCATCGCTGATTAAGCGGCTTGGTATGCCGGCTGTTCGGACTGCAACGAAAAAGGCTATGCGGCTGTTGGGCCACCAGTTCGTGCTTGGAGAAACGATCTCCAAGGCGCTTGAGCGGGCCAAGGTGCAGCAAAAAAAAGGCTATCGTTATTCCTATGACATGCTTGGCGAAGGCGCGCGCTCAGCCGCTGACGCGGAGCGCTATTTCAAATCATATGCGGATGCTATCGACGCTATTGGCAAGGCGGCAGGGGCCGATGATCTGCCAAACCGGCCGGGTATATCCGTCAAGCTATCCGCGTTGCATCCCCGTTATGAGGCCGTCAAAGGCGACAGGGCGCGTGATGAACTGGTGCCGCGTCTTGTCAAGCTGATGGGCATGGCCAAAAAGTACAATCTCAATTTCACGGTTGATGCTGAAGAAGCTGACAGACTGGAAATTTCCCTTGATGTTATCGCGGCCGTGCTGGCGGATCCGGTGACGGAAGGTTGGGACGGGTTCGGCCTGGCAGTTCAGTCCTATCAAAAGCGCAGCTGCGAAGTGATTGATTGGCTTGTGTCAGCTGCACGCCAACAGAACCGACGCCTGATGGTCCGGCTGGTCAAGGGAGCTTATTGGGACACCGAGATCAAACATGCACAAGAACAGGGCGTTGATGGTTACCCTGTCTTCACCCGCAAGGCTGCAACAGATCTGGCCTATCTCGCCTGCGCAAAGCGTATGCTGGCGGCCCGCGACGTGCTTTATCCGCAGTTTGCTACTCATAATGCACTAACAGTCGCGCAGATCGCCGAGGTTGCGGGAGACAATGTCGGCTACGAATTTCAGCGTCTCCACGGAATGGGCGAAAGCCTTTACAAATCCGTCTGTGAACGCGACGGATATGCGTGTCGGATCTACGCTCCAGTTGGTGGCCATAAGGATCTCCTCGCATATCTGGTTCGCCGGCTTCTGGAAAATGGCGCCAACTCCTCCTTTGTCACGATCGTTGGCGATAGTTCTGTCACGGTCGACACGATGCTTCGCCGTCCCAAGGACATTCTCGTTGGTGGCGGACATGCTTCCAATCGGTCGATTCCCATGCCTTCTGATCTGTATGGCTTTAGCCGTCAGAATTCCAAAGGTATCGAATTTGGCTGTGGCGAAGAACGCCTTTCGCTTGTGGCTGCGATAGCCAAAACGGAATTTCCTTCAACTTCTGCAACGCCAATTGTTGGCGATCAGAAATTTACTGGCAAAGCTGAAAATGTTGTGTCGCCCAATGATGGGCGCACGGTTGTTGGATCCGTGATCAATGCCTCGGTCGAGACCGTGGACGAGGCTATGAAGATTGCCGGTAAGGGGTTTGAGGCCTGGTCACGTCGTCCCGTCGAAGAACGGGCGTTGGCCTTGTCGAAAGTGGCTGACCTTCTGGAGGAAAACAGCGACCGGCTGATGGCGATCTTGACCATGGAGGCGGGCAAGACCCTCCCCGATGGGCTTGCTGAGATCCGCGAAGCGGTTGATTTCTGTCGCTACTATGCCGATCAGGCAAACGCACTGTTTGGCGAAGGGGTCTTGATGCCCGGACCGACGGGAGAAGAAAACCGTTACCGCCATCGCGGACGTGGCGTGTTTGTTTGCATCTCGCCTTGGAACTTTCCGCTGGCAATCTTCTTGGGTCAGATCAGCGCAGCCTTGGTTGCCGGAAACGCCGTAATCGCCAAGCCTGCTGAGCAAACGCCGTTGATCGCCTATGAGGCGGTTCGTTTGTTCCACGAGGCAGGCGTGCCCTTGCACGCACTTTGTCTGGTGCCTGGTGATGGTAGCGTTGGGGCGGCTTTGACAGCTCATCCCAAGACGGCAGGTGTTGCGTTCACCGGCTCGACGGAAACAGCCTGGGCGATCAATCGCACCTTGGCCGAAAAACGTGGGCCGATTGTCCCGTTGATCGCTGAGACCGGCGGCATAAACGCCATGTTGGTGGATGCGACTGCCCTGCCAGAGCAGGTCTGCGACGATGTGATGATGTCCGCCTTCCGCTCCGCCGGGCAACGCTGCTCCGCGCTTCGGCTGCTGTTTGTCCAGTCAGATGTCGCTGACAGCCTGCTTGCAATGCTTAAGGGCGCTGCAGCGGAATTGACGCTTGGCGATCCACGACTGCCGTCAACGGACATCGGGCCGGTGATCGACGCAGAAGCACGAGCCGGAATTCAGTCCCATGTTTCAGAAATGCAGAAACTGCAAACTCTCAGATATAGCGGTGAAACTCCGGTCGGTGTGCTTAGCAATGGCTTTTGGGTTGCGCCGCATATTGTTGAGCTGGACAATGCTGGAGCCTTGAGCCGTGAAGTGTTTGGTCCGGTTCTCCATGTTGTGCGCTATCAGGCCAAGGATTTGGATAAGGTTCTTGATACTATTTCGGACAGCGGATACGGATTGACGCTTGGGGTGCACAGCCGGATTGATGCGACGGTGAAAAAAGTCGTCGACCGCCTTTCTGTTGGCAACGTCTACATCAACCGCAACACGATCGGAGCTGTTGTCGGAACCCAGCCATTCGGTGGATCCGGCTTGTCCGGGACCGGACCGAAGGCAGGTGGCCCTGGTTATCTTCACCGCTTTGCGCTGGAGCAGGTCGTTTCCATCAACACTGCCGCTGCTGGCGGCAATGCAAGCCTGGTGGCCGCATCGGACGATTAGGTTCTGAGTCATCAGCATTGGCGCGCCCGGCACCAATGCTGATGATCAAGAGCTCTGACTCGTCTCTTGATCAGGCTTCTGGTGCGTCGTCAAAAGGCGTTTCTTGATCTGCTGCAAGAATTGATCTTTCTTTCTCTCCTGCAGCTTTGTATTCATTTGACCCATCTACCAACACATGACAACCAGCTTGATAAAAGTCCTGATAAGTGCCCGAGAACGCAGTGTATCGCTTTAATTCTCGCCAGATGTTGAAAGCTGGTTGCTTTTCTTTGCGCGCTTTCTTTGCCTCTTTAAGGTCTTCATGAAAAACAGCAATATCATTGGGTAGTAAGCCGAGAGGCCCAGTTTCAATCTGACCACTGTTAATTGTACGATCAATCAATGGGGCCAAAGATGATAGGCCTAGATCTGCAATCGCAGTCATCCATGCCATCCAGAGAAAATTGTCCGGTTCGGGGGCAACGCTGGTAGGAAAGCGCCGCAGCTTTTCTTCAGCCGCCTGCATGGATAAACGGTCTTCCAGAACTTCAAATGTCCAGCACCTGAGAAAAGCTTCACGCACCAGCCAATCCGTTTGCGGTGAGGCGACTGCATCCCAGCAAGCATCGCTCTTGTGCTTTCCAAGGCCCATGAGAACGCGAGGGACTGTATCGCCAATTGCGTCGCCAACGAGTCTTACAGCACGAATGCTATCGCCGCATAACGCGGTTTGCAGTGGTGCAAAGGCTTCGCGGACCTGGAAGGCCCCCAGAAGATGGATGCCAAAGAAAAGGGCTCGTTGCTCTTCCTCTGCAAGAAGAAGCCCTCTTACTTCGCGTTCGAGTAACAAAAGGAATGTGGGGACGCAGGCATCGTGATTTTCAAGGCAAAAGGACAGGGTGCTCCATGGCAACCGACTTCGATCGGCCAATTCTGTAATAATGTCCTGTCGCTTCATGAATATCGTCTCCGCCAACCTATAGTAGCATATATTGAAAATGTCTCTAATGGCTGAGGTTTCGAATCTATGTTGTCTTGCGTGGTTTCACGCGCCGGGTTGCTTCGGCAACGGTTGGGTCATCGGGCCAAGGGTGCCGTGGATACCGGCCTTTCATGTCCGCTTTCACATCTGCCCAGGATCCAGCCCAGAAGCCGGGAAGGTCGCGTGTGATCTGGATGGGGCGCTGTGCCGGGGAGAGCAATTCAAGGGTCAACGGAATGCGTCCGTCGCAAACAGCCGGGTGCTGAGACAGGCCGAAAAGCTCCTGAACACGGATTGAGATAGCAGGCCCGGCTTCTGCCCCATAATCAATTGGGACTTTACTGCCTGTCGGGGCTGTGAAATGAGACGGCGCTAACCTGTCCAGCCGGGAAGACGTATCATGGGGAAGCAGGCTGCCCAAGGCGTCTCCCAGACATGCCGTATCAATTGCGTTAAGCGTCATGCGCCCGGCCAAAAAAGGTCCAAGCCAGTCTGGTAATGAGTTGGTAAGCGCTGTGTCCGAAAGGTCAGGCAGATTGGCTTGGCCGTTGTCTCTCAGATACCCGATCCTTTTGCGCAGCCTCAGTTGATCCTTACTCCAGTCAAGCCGTGCTGCGCCTCGGCGCATGAGCTCCTGGATAAGTGCTTTTTCAACAGCTGCAGGGTCTGGATTTATGGTCTGCCGTGCCTCTAACTCAATGTTTAGGTAGCGCCTGACCCGCCTGGCTCGAATGCTGCCGTCCTTTTCCAGACGCACGTCATCTTCCTCGATGATATCGCTGGCGAAAAGGCTTTCAATCTCCTCACGGGAAATCGGCGCGCATTGAATGATACGGCCATTGGCAGCCCGGCCTTGTATTTCAGCCACCACGAGAAAGTCCGCGGCGGCCAGCGCATTGTCTTCTGGAAGTTCTGCGCCACGTCCATTTGCAAGCCTGAAACGCCCTCTTTGGCCTCTGGCCTGAGCAATCCGGTCTGGATAGGCGTGGGCAAGCAGTTGTCCTGCGTCTTCTTGTTCGACTGTTCTATCGGAACCGCCACACAGCTTCAGCCACCTGTGCGCCATGGAACGGATTTCCCTGGCTTTCGGCGAATTTTCATGCCGCAGGCGTCTCAATCTATCCCGCAGATCAGGATCTCTGCCGCCAACTCCGGGCTCCGACAGAAGCGCGGCAAGATAGGCCGCCGTCAATCCGTTGCCATCTTCAACACCTTGAATGACCATATGTGCAAGGCGTGGTGCCAAGGGGAGGCGGGCCAGCGCCTTGCCTTGCTTGGTCAATTGGCCTGAGCCGTCCAAAGCATGAAGTGCCTTTAAAAGGCTCAAAGCCTCTGCCCAGGCCCCGATGGGAGGAGGGTCGAGAAAAGCCAGTTGGCCGGGATCAAGCGTGCCCCAGGAAGCAAGGTCGAGCGCAAGAGCTGACAGATCTGCTTCCAGTATTTCCGGGGCTTCATTGGCAGGCAGGGCCGTCGTCTGGGCTTCGTCCCAAATGCGATAACAAACACCAGGTTCGGTTCGTCCTGCTCGTCCCCGACGTTGGTCGGCGGAGGCGCGCGAGACACGGATGGTTTCAAGCCGCGTCAGGCCGGTTTGTGGCTCGTATTTCGGAACGCGCGCCATGCCACTGTCTATGACGACGCGAACGCCTTCAATCGTCAGGGAGGTCTGGGCAATGGCAGTGGCCAAGACGATTTTACGAACGCCTGCCTGTGCCGGCCTGATTGCCAGATCCTGAGCCTTGCCATCCAGCGCGCCATAGAGTGGGGTCAAGATACAATTCTGCGGAAGTTTGTCGGCCAGAAAGCTCGCGGTGCGATTGATCTCACCTTGGCCGGGCAAAAAGACCAGAATGGACCCGGTTTCTTCTGCCAGAGCTTTTCGGACAGCATGGGCGACCTGCGGTTCAATGCGTTCTTGGGCTTTACGTCCGAGATAGCGCGTCTCAACCGGAAAGCAGCGGCCCTTGCTTTCGATCACCGGACAGTTGCCCAACAATCGTGCCACTGAAGCAGCATCAATGGTCGCGGACATAGGCAACAAGCGGAGGTCATCGCGAAGCGCGCCTTGCACATCGAGGGCGAGCGCCAGCCCGAGATCGCCGTCGAGAGAACGCTCGTGAAATTCATCGAAGAGAATTGCCGAAACACCGGAGAGCTCCGGGTCGTTCAGGATCATGCGGGTGAAGACACCTTCGGTGATCACTTCAATACGCGTTTTGGCGCTGACCTTCGTGTCCATGCGGACCCGGTATCCAACGGTCTCTCCAACTTTTTCTGACAGTTCCGAGGCCATGCGTCGGGCCGCAGCACGCGCTGCAAGACGCCGCGGTTCCAGCACCAGAATACGCCCGTCGCCACGCCATGGAGCATCCAGCAACGCAAGGGGGACTCGGGTTGTCTTGCCTGCTCCCGGTTCGGCAACCAAGACTGCGTTAGGAGATTTGGTGAGTGCGTCAGTGACCTTGCCGAGGACTGCATCTATCGGAAGGGGCGTTGAAAAAGGCTTTGTCTTCATGGCGCTCCCTTGATCATTATAGGCTTGGATTGAAATCGGTATCGGTGGATTTTGCTTTAGGACAAGCCATCCTTTCGGCTCCACCTCCTGCCGTCCAGTTCTACGGCAAACTGGTCTGGGGCACGGGCATAGGACGCTAGGCCTTCAAGAGCGGGATTTTCATGGCAGATGATATAGGTTGGAATCGAGCGCATCAGCGCTTCATGAGGTGCTTTGGCTTCGAAAGCGGTGCGAAAAGATCCGTCCGTCAGATATTTGGCGATTCGCGGTGTGACGCCACCGGTCAGATAAACGCCGCCTCTGGCCAGCAGGGACAGGGCGAAATCTCCAGCCAAGCGGCCAAGCGCCCTTGCAAAGACTTCCAGCGTTCTGACAGCAACAGGATCATTCTGCTCTGCGGCAATGGTGATCTCTGAGGCTGTCTTGAAGCGCCTTTCGAGTGCCATGGCTTTGGTCACGCCACGTGCAAGGCGCGGCAATCCTGTGCCGCTTAGGATTTGTTCGGCCCCAAGGCGGCCGCCTACTCTCTCAATGTGTTGAAACACTTCGAAATCATCAGCCGTCACCGGGCCAACTTCGACATGTCCGCCCTCACCTGGCACCGGGATCCAGGTATCAACCGCATTGATCATAGCAGCGGCACCCAGGCCAGTACCTGGGCCGAGAACGAATTTGGTCGATGCAGGACGCGCTGCTCCAGATCCAACTTGTTGAATGTCGCTTCCTGACAGGCCTGGGAGAACGAGTGCCTGCGCCTCGAAATCATTGACCACGACAACGTCTTCAAGACCGAGGTCCTTGATCAGCTTTCGTGGCTCGATGACCCATTTTGCATTCGTCAAAGGGATGCGGTCGCCCGTTACCGGGCCCGCGACAGCTATAATGGCGGTGCGTGGCTTGCTGTGGCCAGAAAAGCTTAGGCTTTGTTGAATGGCACTGGAGATGTCTTCGTGATCTGCAGTCGCGGTAGACACACAGAAGTCCGTTGCAGAGTCAGGCCCATAAACAAGTGCAAACCGCGCATTTGTTCCGCCAATGTCAGCAACCAGGACAGGAAAGGAAAAGGAACGGTTTGATAGGGAGGCAAGGCTCATAATTTGGAAACGCTGATCTCAGGAATTGTTGAAGTACTTTCTAGACCACGTAACCGGGCAGAGCGAAGCAGAATCTCCGCAGTGGTCAAATTCAGGGCCATGGGTAGGTCATAGACGACGGCCAGGCGCATCAATGCTTTGACATCCACGTCATGTGGCATGGGGCTCAAAGGGTCGATGAAAAAAATCAGCCCATTGAGCGCGCCTTCAGCAATCATGGCACCGATCTGCTGGTCGCCGCCGAGTGGGCCACTTTTCAAAGGTGTGATGTCCAGGGTCGGACAGCGTTCGGAAATACGCTGACCCGTTGTACCTGTCGCCACAAGACCGTAGGGCTTGAGTTTGTCATGATTCCTAAGGGCGAAATCGACCATGGCGTCTTTTTTTGCGTCATGGGCCACTAAGGCGAGCATTGGTCGACCGGTCATGCGAAATCCTCTGCGCAGGTTACTAGCCTGAACAGATGTACCTTTATTCTGTTGCAAGGGTAAAGGAGCGTTGCGTGTGTAGCGTGAATGCACTTTGGCATAAAGGCATTGGAGCGGGCACAAAAATACCCGCTCCAACCTCTCAAATAAGACCTGCTCAATCTGCCTTCGGCACTTCAAGCCTAATCGAACATCGAGCAGCGTACGGTTTTTCGGGCAGAGGCTTTGTGCAGCAGTGGCTGTTCAAAGCTGAGGCCAGCAATTTCCATCACCAGTTTCATTCGAATTGCGTCTTCAAAGCCTTCTTTGGAACGGACCGGGATGGCAAATGAACCAGGGCCGCCGATGACGCAATCCTCATAGTAGTGGTCAAGGTTCAGCATTGCTTGCCAGGCATTGGCATTAGCTTTCATCATGAGTGGCAGGCCATTGATGGTGACACCAGAGGCCAGCAGTTGATCGCGAACCTTGGTCACGGACCCGCCCTGATTGTTTGGACCGTCGCCGGATATATCAATCACACGTCGCAAACCGCTGTACTGGTTGTTTTGAACCAACTCGACCGACTTCTTCAATGCGGATGCAATTGAAGTTCGCTGCACTTGTCTAAGCGGAGCTTCTGCAACAAATGCAGCGAATTTAGCTGCCGATGTCTCGTCCTGGATGACCGTCCAGTCTGCGACCATGAAGTGCTCGTCTACGCCGCCCCATTCCATATAGGTGACGGCTATCCGGCCAATAGGACCATCGCGAACGGCATCAAGAACTTCATTAGAGGTTAAAGCTGCGACATATCCTGCTCGCTGAACTTCCTGTTCCTCTGTGTCCATGGATTGGGAGATGTCGACCGCAAGCACCAGCTCTACGTCAACTTCATTGGCTGGGTCATAATTATACGCAAAATAGGACTTGCCCGGCATTGTGAAATCACGTGCAAGGGCCGGTACTGAAAAGCTACTGGAGACAAGACCGGCAAGTAATACAGCACCGGCTACGCTTACTGTTTTCTTGTAAGTTTCAAGACGCATGACTTGAGCTCCTAAAACAGGCCCGAAGGCTGGTTAGTCACGTCTCCCCGTCTTTTATTTAAGGACGAAATTCTTAGCGCTTCGTTCCTCGTGAAAACAGCTTATGAATTATCAAAGTCATTAGCTGTCTAACTGCGAATACTACTCACTACAGGAAGTGAGTGTGATTGATTCACGTTAAACGGCAAAATAAAAAGTGCACATAGTGCGCGTAAGTCCACAGAAATGACGCAGGGACTGATTCGTTTAAGCGGATTGCGGCCTCAACTGATGTCATGTCGTACTTTAGTCGCGTGCCAATCCGATTATGCCTCTTCTGTTGTCAAGAAGAGCATTGAAGGATCATAATTTCGGCAGCTACATGCTTGACTGTAGAGACACAACAGGCAAGTATTCGAAGAAATTCTCAGGCGGTGAAGAATTTTTCAAGACGATCTTCGCCATCTCGTATTGGGCTTGGCAAACAACGATTTGTTTCGCCGGTTTCCGGGGCTCAGAGCGGTTGGGGTGAGACGGTAATTGAAGGTGGTGTATCGCTCATGCAAGCGCGTGATGACGATTGGACAACATATCTAGCGATCCGAGCGGCGTGGCTGTCTTTTGTTGGCGGGCGTACTCAGGGCGAGATTGCAGAACAGCTCGGAGTGTCCCCTGCGAAGGTGCACCGATTGATCGCGCATGCCCAAAAGGCAGGATATGTGAAGTTCCAGGTTGAAGGTCGTCCTCTGGAATGCCTTGAGCTGGAAGATTTTCTGTCTGGGCAGTTCAGTCTCAGAAGCTGCGTTATCGCGCCTGATCTTGGCGGAAGTGATCAGGAGAGTGCTGTCAGGGCTGTGGCGTCTGCTGGTGCGAATGTTCTGGCCGGTATTCTCGGTTCGCCGAACGTTAAAAGAGTGGGTGTTGGCATGGGCCGGACCCTCAAAGCCGCCATCGAAGAAATGCCACGCTTGTCTCGGCCTGATCTCGACGTTGTGTCGATTTGTGGATCCTTGACCCGCACGCTGTCGGCGAACCCGTATGATGTGGTTCAGCTGTTGCAAGACCGCACAGGCGGCGAGGGATATTATCTGCCCGTTCCATATTTTGCTGAGAGCCTTGAGGAAAAAGACGTTTTTCTCGGCCAGCGCAGCGTGCAGGCTTTGCTTGGGCTGGCGCGTGATGCGGAGGTCTTTGTGGTGGGCATTGGGTCTGTCGATGAAGATGGACATCTCATTCAACGCGGCATGATTACCAAGCAGGAACATGCTGAACTGAACCAGAGCGGCGCAGCAAGTGACTTGATGGGCCGATTCCTGACGATTGACGGGGAATTGGCACCTGTCAGCCTGGGTGATTGCGCTGTCGGGCTTCATTTCAATGAAGTGCGTGGCAGCAGACTGATTGCGCTTGTGGGTGGTGAAAGCAAGGTCGATGCGACCCTTGCTGCGCTGCGTGCCGGTGTCATTACCGACCTGATCGCGGATGAAACCCTGGCAAGGGCCATTCGTGAGAGGATCGGATTGAAGTTGGCACGATCTGCATAAAGCAGACGTGTCAGATAGGGGAAATAGCATAGGTGCCGCTCGACTGGGTGGCTCTAATTGCCGGAGGACATAAACGTGAAGAAGCTCCTGACGATCGGCGCCGCCCTAGCAGGCATGGCGTTTTCAACAGCCGCGATGGCGGCAGATATCAAACCTGCTGTTCTTTATGATCTGGGTGGCAAGTTTGATAAGTCATTCAATGAATCAGCTCATACTGGCGCTGAGAAATTCACAGCTGATACCGGAGTGGCCTACCGCGATTTCGAACTTCAGAACGACAGCCAGCGTGAGCAGGCGCTTCGGAACTTCGCCAAACGCGGCCAGACACCGATTGTCGCAATCGGCTTTTCCCAGGCCAATGCAGTCGAGAAAGTCGCCAAGGAATTCCCGGACACACAGTTTGCCATCGTAGACATGGTTGTCGATCTGCCGAATGTTCGTTCCATCGTGTTTAAAGAGCAGGAAGGCTCTTACATCGTTGGCATGTTGGCCGCTATGGCGTCCGAAACCGGCAAAGTTGGTTTCGTTGGCGGTATGGATATTCCGCTTATTCGTAAATTTGCATGTGGCTACAAACAGGGCGTTTTGGCCGTGAATGCTGATGCTGAAGTGTTCGAAAACATGACAGGCACGACGGGTGCTGCTTGGAATGATCCGGTCAAGGGCGGCGAACTCGCGAAATCACAGTTCGATCGTGGTGCTGACGTTGTTTATCATGCGGCTGGCGGTACCGGCCTCGGCGTCCTGCAGGCGGCTGCAGATGAAGGCAAGCTCGGCATCGGCGTTGACAGCAACCAGAACGGCATGCATCCGGGGTCTGTTTTGACATCCATGCTCAAGCGCGTTGATGTTGCTGTCTATAAGGCATTTGAAGATGCCAAGAACGATGCTTGGACGTCTGGCTTTGAAGTTCTCGGTCTTGCAGAAGGCGGCATCGATTGGGCGCTTGATGAAAACAACGAGAAGCTGATCACGCCTGACATGAAGGCTGCTGTCGATAAGGCACGTGCCGACATCGTGTCCGGTACTGTGACAGTTCACGACTACATGGCTGATCAGAACTGCCCGTTCTAAGGCGTCGGTTCACGATCTGAATACCCCGCGTATCGCTTCAGTGCTGGTACGCGGGGTAATGCCTACTTGGTTTTCAGGTGATCATGACTGCGCGCCCTAGACGCTTCAATAAACACCCGATGAACCGCCGCCTTTTGAGAGTTCGGTCGATCTGCGAGAAAGCCGCGGATCCGATCACAGCACCTGCGACCATAACACCACGGAACATGCATTTCCGTGTGAGGGCAGATATATGACGCCAGCCATTGAATTGCGGAAGATCAGCAAGAGTTTCGGCTCTGTGCATGCCAACAAGGACATTGATCTTGTTGTCGAGAAAGGCTCCATTCACGGCGTGATTGGAGAAAACGGTGCTGGCAAGTCAACGCTGATGTCGATCCTGTATGGCTTCTATCAGGCCGATAAGGGCGAGATCATTATCAATGGCAATAAAGTCTCTATTCCCGATTCAAAAACCGCGATTTCTCATGGCATTGGCATGGTGCATCAGCACTTTATGCTGGTCGATAATTTCACGGTGCTGGAAAATGTTGTTCTGGGTGCTGAGGGCGGTTTCAGACTGTCAGGCGGGCTCGACAAGGCCCGGCAAGAGCTGAAGCGCCTGGAAGAAAATTATGAACTGAATGTAGATCCCGATGCGCTGGTCGGGGATTTGCCTGTCGGTCTGCAGCAGCGTGTCGAGATTCTGAAAGCGCTATTCAGAGGCGCAGACATTCTTATCCTAGATGAGCCAACCGGCGTTCTGACCCCGGCAGAGGCAGATCATCTTTTCAAGATTCTTGAGGTCTTGAAGAGAGAGGGAAAAACAGTTCTTTTAATCACGCACAAGTTGCGGGAAATCATGGCTGTAACGGACACAGTGTCCGTCATGCGGCGCGGTGAGATGGTCGCGAGTCGGAAGACCTCTCAGACTTCCATGGAAGAGCTGGCCGAGCTTATGGTTGGCCGGAGCGTTCTCCTTGAGGTCGATAAACAGCCCGCGCAACCAAAAGACAATGTGCTCGATGTCGAAGGGCTGAACGTGATTGACAGCCGAGGTGTAGCTGTCGTCAAGGATGTGTCCTTCAGTGTCCGTGCAGGCGAAATCGTCGGCATTGCGGGCGTCTCTGGAAATGGCCAATCAGAGCTTTTGGAAACCCTGTCCGGTATTCGCAAGGCGGTTTCCGGCACCATTCGGATCAACGGCGAGACCATCAACCTGGCTGAACAGGACGTTGATCCGGCGTCGATGCGTGCACGCAGTCTGGGGCATGTTCCCGAAGACCGCCACCGCATGGGGTTGGTGACCAGTTTTGCCGAATATGAGAACGCTATTTTGGGCCATCACAATGACCCAAAATACTCCAAGGGTATGTTTCTCGACATCGCAGGGATCAAGAACGCGGCTGCTGTCGAGATCGAAAAATACGACATAAGACCGGCTAACCCATTGCTTAAGACTGCGAATTTTTCCGGTGGCAATCAGCAGAAGATCGTGCTGGCGCGCGAAATTGAACGCGATCCGACTGTCTTGCTGGTTGGGCAGCCGACGCGCGGTGTGGACATTGGTGCCATTGAATTCATTCACAAACGCCTCATCGAGCTGCGAGACCAGGGTAAAGGCGTTTTGCTTGTGTCGGTGGAACTGGATGAAATTCGTTCCCTGGCAGACCGTATCCTTGTGATGTGCGGCGGTGCCATTGTGGGCGAACGCACCCCAGACGCGGATGAGGGTGAGATGGGCTTGCTGATGGCTGGCGTAGACGGAGTGACAGCATGAGTTCCGGACAATTGCCCCGTTGGGTGGATTTCGGCCTGATTCCGGCGCTGAACCTGATGGCCGCGTTTCTGGTGTCGGGCCTCGTCGTGCTTCTGATCGGGGAGAGCCCTATCGAAGTGGTGAAAATTCTCATTTGGGGGTCATTGGGATTTGGCGAGGGCATCGGGTTCACCCTGTTCAATGCCACCAGCTTCATTTTTACAGGTCTTGCTGTGGCGGTGGCTTTCCATGCTGGCCTCTTCAACATTGGCGGTGAAGGCCAGGCCTATGTCGGCGGCTTGGGTGTCGCCTTCGCTTGTCTGATGCTCGATAGCTATGTGCCTTGGTGGGTAACGCTGCCGTTCGCTGTTATGGGTGGTGCGTTGTTCGGAGCTGCATGGGCATTCATACCGGCCTGGTTGCAGGCAACCCGGGGCAGCCATATCGTGATCACAACGATCATGTTCAACTTCATCGGCGCTGCCTTGATGGGCTATCTGCTGGTGGATGTCATTTCCAAGCCCGGCTCAATGCAGCCAGAGACCCGGACGTTTGAGGCTGGTGGACAATTGCCTTTGTTGGATGATCTGCTTCCCGGGGATTTTTTCGGTACCTCTCAGGTCAACCTTTCGCTTGTGATTGCACTTCTATGCTGTGTGTTCGTTTGGATTTTGATCTGGAGAACCCGGCTTGGTTATGAGATCAGGACCTTTGGGGCCAATCCGACGGCTGCCATTTATGCTGGCATCTCACCGGCGCGTATCATCATCGTGACGATGATGATATCGGGCGGTCTGGCAGGCCTGATGGCCATCAATGAAATCATGGGTGCGCAGCATCGATTGCTGATTGAATTTGTCGCAGGCTATGGCTTCGTCGGAATCGCTGTCGCTCTGATGGGCCGTGCGCATCCCGTTGGTATTGTTCTCTCGGCAGTTCTTTTTGGCATGCTCTACCAGGGCGGTGCAGAACTGGCGTTTGAAATTCCAGCGATCACCCGCGACATGATTGTCGTGATCCAGGGTCTGGTGATCCTGTTCGCCGGGGCTTTGGAATACATGTTCAGGCCGGCGCTGGTGCAGTTGTTCAATTTCAGCAGCGCGCCTTCAAAAGCGGCAGGATAGGAGATGGACATGTTCGAGACCCTTATTCTTATCCTGGATTCAACAGTTCGACTGTCCACGCCCCTGCTGCTGGCGTGTCTCGCCGGGCTCTTCTCAGAACGTGCAGGCGTTGTCGACATTGGCCTTGAGGGCAAGATGCTGGGTGCAGCATTCGGGGCTGGCGCAGTTGCATACATAACCGGCAATGCCTGGTTGGGCTTGTTCGGCGGCATCGGCGTTTCCATCTTGCTAGCGCTCTTGCATGGCTTTGCCTCGATCACCAATCGCGGCAATCAGATTGTTTCCGGCGTCGCTATCAATTTTCTGGCGGTCGGACTGACGGCTCTTCTTGGGCAGGCCTGGTTCCATCAAGGCGGTCGGACACCGTCCTTGTCGAAAGACGGTCGTTTCCAGAATATTGATCTGCCGTTTGCATCGTCAGTTGAAGGAGTGCCGGTCATCGGTCCGATTTACTCGGAGCTTTTATCTGGCCACAATATTCTCGTTTACATCGCCTTTCTGGCTGTGCCGGTAACTTGGTGGATCCTGTTCAGAACCCGGTTTGGTTTGCGCTTGCGAGCCGTCGGTGAAAATCCAGCAGCGGTTGATACTGCCGGTATTTCGGTGACTTGGCTGCGATACCGGGCTGTGATTGCCTGCGGTATACTATGCGGCATGGCCGGCAGCTATCTGTCAATCGCCCAGTCCGCTGGCTTCATCAAGGATATGACGGCAGGACGCGGATTTATTGCGCTGGCTGCGTTAATCTTCGCCAAGTGGAAACCGGGCAGTGCCATGATGGCCTGTCTGTTGTTTGGCTTTTTGGATGCAGTCGCCATTCGCTTGCAGGGTCAGGAAATTCCCGGAATTGGGACCGTCCCGGTTCAGTTCTTTCAGGCGCTACCTTATATCCTCACCGTCATCCTTCTGGCTGGCTTCATCGGCAAGGCCGTGCCTCCGAAAGCCTCTGGTGTGGCTTACTTGAAAGAACGCACATGAGTCTGGTTGAAGATCTTTTTGAAGCCGCGAAAACGGCGCGGAAAACCGCCTATGCGCCCTATTCCAACTTCAAGGTCGGCGCCGCAATCCGGGCCGAGGATGGAACAGTGTTCACTGGCTGTAATGTGGAAAATGCAGCTTTTCCGGAAGGTGTATGTGCCGAAGCTGGAGCTATCAGTGCCATGGTACTGTCCGGCCAACAAAGAATTTCAGAAGTCATGGTCATTGCGGATGCCGCGCTTTGCACACCTTGTGGCGGATGTCGTCAGAAGTTGAACGAATTTGCGGGCAGCGAAATGGTGGTTCACGTGGCTGATCTGAACGGTGTGAGAAGAAGCTTCAATATGGCTGAGCTTCTGCCGGCCGGTTTTGTACTTGAGGAAAAGGACTAACAATCCATGAGTGGTTTTGGTCGTGAATGTGCGGACATCGTTCGTGCTGCTCGCTCTGGCTCTTATCGCATCGGTATGATCCTGGGCTCTGGCCTCGGGTCTCTTGCCGATGAAGTCGAAGATGCGGTGCGCATCTCCTATTCGCATCTGCCGGAGTTTCCGGTGTCCAGCGTGACATCGCATTCCAGCGAGCTGGTGGTCGGCACTCTTGAGGGCGTGCCCGTCGTTATTCTGTCAGGTCGTGCGCATTACTATGAAGGCGGCGACCCTAGTGTAATGCGCACGCCAGTCGAGACGTTGAAGGAGCTTGGCTGCGAGATCTTGCTGGCGACAAACGCGGCGGGATCATTACGTCAGGAGGTTGCTCCCGGCAATCCGATGCTGATTTCTGATCACATCAACTGGTCGGGCAAAAACCCGCTGATTGGAGAAGAAGACGAAAAACGTTTTCTCGATATGAGCGCTGCTTATGATCCCGATCTTCGCGCCGTGATGCAGAAGGTTGCAAGCGAGACCGGGGATCCGGTGGCCGAGGGTGTCTATATGTGGTTCTCCGGTCCGTCCTTCGAGACGCCTGCCGAGATCCGTATGGCCAGGACCTTGGGCGCAGATGCGGTCGGCATGTCGACCGTGCCGGAAGTTATCATGGCGCGCTTTCTCGGCATGCGTGTTGCAGCCATGTCAATCATCACCAATTACGGTGCAGGGCTGCAAGCTCATGCCCTGTCCCACGACGAAACGAAGAGTGTCGCGCTGACCGGTATGGACCGGATGAAACAGCTGGTGCGCAACTTCGTAAAGGAAATCGGAAATGACTGAAGTTTCAGTTGCTGATGTCGCCAAGCGCGCTATTGGCCTGGTCGATCTGACCAACCTGAACGATGACTGCACGGCTGAGGACATAACAACCCTGTGCAAGCGGGCTGTAACGCCATTTGGGCATGTTGCGGCAGTCTGCATCTGGCCGCGTTTTGTCAGCCAAGGTCTTGGTGCGTTGGCTGGAACCGGTGTGAAGGTCGCCACTGTCGTCAACTTCCCTGATGGCGGTGTGGATACGCCTGCAGTTCTTGCGGAAACCAAACAGGCTGTTCTCGATGGGGCCGACGAGATCGACCTTGTCATGCCTTACAAGGCCTTTCTCGATGGGCGAAAAGGCTTTGCTGAAGAGCTGATCATCCGAGTCAAAGCGGTGATTCCTGAGCCGGCAATCCTGAAGGTTATTCTGGAAACCGGCGAGATCAAGGATCCATTGCTGATCCACATTGCTTCGGAAATTGCGATTTCCGCCGGGGCGGATTTTATCAAGACCTCAACCGGCAAGGTCAAGGTCAATGCCACTTTGGAAGCCGCTGAGGTGATGCTGACGGTGATTGATGAAACCCGTCGTGATCAGTTCAAAGAGATCGGGTTTAAGCCTGCAGGCGGTATTCGAACAGTTGATGATGCGGCTGCCTATTTGGCGTTGGCCGACAAGATCCTTGGTCACAATTGGGTCTCGGCGGCAACGTTCCGGTTTGGGGCCAGTGGCCTGCTGGATGCTCTTGTGGGTGCACTTGAAGGCACCGGTGCTACAGCCGGTGAAGGATATTAATCATGCTGCCCCAGGAACTTGTCCGTAAGAAGCGCGATGGCGGCGTTTTGAATCACGAAGAGATCGCGTTTTTTGTCCGTGGATTGGCCGATGGTTCCGTCACAGAAGGTCAAGTCGCGGCTCTCGCAATGGCTGTTTTCTTCAAAGGCTTGAGCGTTGATGAGCGCGTTGCCCTGACCCTTGAAATGCGCGACAGCGGCGATGTCATGGATTGGTCAGACATCGAGGCTCCGGTTCTCGACAAGCATTCAACAGGCGGTGTTGGCGACAATGTCTCGTTGATGCTCGCGCCAGCTCTTGCGGCTTGCGGCGCTGCCGTTCCGATGATTTCTGGCCGTGGGCTCGGACATACTGGCGGCACGCTCGATAAGTTCGACAGCATCCCAGGTTATCAGACGCAGCCGGACAACAGCCTGTTTCACAAGGTTGTCAAGGAAGTCGGCTGTGCTGTTATTGGTCAGACTGGCAATCTTGCGCCTGCAGATAAACGCTTTTACTCGATCCGCGATGTGACCGGGACGGTGGAAAGCCTGGATCTGATCACAGCTTCGATCTTGTCTAAAAAGCTGGCTGCTGGTCTGCAGGGGCTGGTACTCGATGTGAAATGGGGCACAGGTGCCTTCATGGCGACGCTTGAAGAAGCCCGTGCTTTGGCCGAGAGCCTTGTTCTAGTTGCCAATGGCGCAGGATTGAAAACAACTGCCTTGTTGACGGATATGAATGAGCCTCTGGCATCTGCTGCGGGCAACGCTGTGGAAGTTCAAAACGCGGTTGATTTCCTGAAAGGGACAGCCATCGACAATCGTCTGTGGGATGTGACAGTGGCCCAAGGCGGTGAGTTGCTCGCAACGGGCGGTCTCGCAGCCACTGCTGAGCAGGGTGCGGACCAAATGCGCCAGGCCTTTGAGAGCGGCAGAGCGGCTGAAGTTTTCGCAAAGATGGTGACGGCGCTCGGTGGACCGGCCGACTTCATGGAAAAGTCAGAGCTTTATTTGCCTAAAGCGCCAGTTGTCGCACCGATTTATTCTGATCGCGAAGGTGTCGTGACCGGGGTCAATGCAAGAGCTGTTGGAGTGGCCGTCGTGGAACTTGGCGGTGGACGCAAGGCCGCTGCTGACGTGATTGACCCGGCTGTTGGTCTGACGGAGCTGGCCGGTGTTGGCCATCGCGTTGATGCAGATGCGCCAATTGCATTGGTACACGCAGTCAGCGAAGAGGCCGCGTATGCGGCCGCCAATGCAATACGCCAAGCCTACAGCATCGGCAGTGTCATGGATGTGGTGGATCATCCAAGCGTTGTGGATCGCATTGCGCCCTAATAAACGGGCGCTGCTGAACAAGGCACAGCTCCGGGCTCGCACTGGGGAATGGCCGCAAAAAGTGCTGGCGAAAAGCTGGCCGGGATAACAAGAGGAAACCCTCATGGCTCGTGCAATACTATGCGTATTGGACAGTTTCGGGATTGGTGGTGCCGCCGACGCAAGCAGCTTCGGAGACGCCGGTTCAGATACACTCGGCCACATAGCGGAAGCTTGCGCTACCGGCAAAGCCGACCGCGTCGGATTGCGGTCCGGTCCTTTGCATGTGCCGAATATGGATCGGCTCGGGCTTGGTCGTGCCTCTCTTTTGTCGAATGGAAAAGCAGCTCCGGGCCTTGATTTCGATGGTGAGCCTGAAGGAATTTGGGGCTGCGCTGCAGAAACCTCGCACGGCAAGGACACACCTTCCGGTCATTGGGAAATCGCAGGCGTTCCTGTTCTTTTCGACTGGGGCTATTTCCCTGAAACCATTCCGACATTCCCGGACGACTTGATTGGAGCGGTTGTCCAAGCGGCCAGCATTCCAGGGATTCTTGGTAACAAGCATGCCTCCGGTACCGTGATTATCGAGGAACTCGGAGAAGAGCATCTTCGTACCGGGAAGCCCATTTTCTACACGTCTGCAGATTCCGTCGTTCAGATTGCAGCCCATGAAGGGCATTTTGGATTGGAACGGCTCTATGCGCTTTGCGAGACCGTGCGTGAACTGGTCGGCCCCTACAATATTGGCCGCGTGATCGCGCGTCCGTTTGACGGCACGGGGGCAGCTGATTTTGCACGAACGTCAAACCGGCGTGATTATTCGGTCCTGCCGCCTGAACCGACTTTGCTCGACCGGATCACGGCAAATGGAAAATCCGTTTTTGGTGTTGGCAAGATTTCCGACATCTTTGCACATCAGGGCGTCACGAAAGTCCTCAAGGGTGTTGGCAACGACGAGCTTTTCGACAAGACGATGGAAGCAATCGAGATTGCAGGTGACGGAGATCTCGTCTTTGCCAATTTCATCGATTTCGATTCTTTATTCGGCCATCGCCGTGATGTGCCAGGTTATGCAGCAGCGTTAGAACGCTTTGATGAGCGATTACCGGATATGATCTCCGCATTGAAAGAGGGAGATCTGCTGATTCTGACGGCTGATCATGGCTGCGATCCAACCTGGAAAGGGACAGACCACACGCGTGAACATGTGCCCGTTTTGGCGACTGGACCAGGTTTGGCAGGACATTCCGTTGGAATTCGCAAGACATTTGCTGACATTGGCGAAACCATTGCGCATCATCTGGGTGTTGCGCCCGGATCTCATGGTGTGAGCTTCCTGTAAAACGGCAACGGGCCGCCAGCGCATGGATGAAGGCAGATCATGACAACACATACAGCTGTACCGAAGGCTGAACTTCACTGCCATATCGAAGGCGCTGCACCGCCATCGCTGGTCATGCGTCTAGCGGAAAAACACAATGTTGATGTGTCGTCGATCATCGACGCCAAGGGGAAGTACGTCTGGTCTGATTTTACCAGCTTTCTGCAGGCCTACGATCTTGCAAGTTCAGTCTTCAAGACGCCGGGCGACTATGCGCTGTTGAGTGAGACATATTTCCGGATGCTTGCCGCTGAAGGCGCGATTTATGGCGAAATATTTGTGTCTCCGGATCACGCTCAGGCCGCTGGCCTGTCCTATCGATCTTATATCGAAGGGCTTGCGGCAGGCATTGAACGTGCAAAAGATGAAACAGGCATTGAAGGGCGGATGATTGCAGTTGGCGTTCGTCATTTCGGTGCAGCTGCGGTTGAGCGTGTGGCAAAGGAAGTGGTCGGAAATCCTCATCCCTTGGTCACAGGATTTGGCCTTGCAGGAGATGAACGTGAAGGCCATGCTGCGAATTTCGCAAAGGCCTTCAGGATGGCTGGCGATGCGGGACTCGGTTTGACGGCGCATGCTGGAGAGTTCTCTGGCGCTGACAGCATTCTGGCAGCGTTGGAATTTCTCCGTGTGAAACGCATCGGGCACGGGGTTCGGGCAATTGAAGATAAGGACCTGATCAAGCGCCTGGTGGATGAGCGGGTTGTTCTGGAGGTTTGCCCGGCATCAAACGTTAAGCTGGGTGTCTGTTCCGTGCTGCGATTCCATCCCATCAACCTGCTGCGTCGGCAAGGCGTTCGCATGACCCTGAATTCGGATGATCCACCCTTCTTTGACACGACGCTCGGCAGGGAATATTCTAGTGTCTCCAAGACCTTCGGATGGACCTTCGCGGATCAGATCAGCATTACGCGCACTGCGATTGAAGCTGCTTTTTGCGATCACTCAACGAAACAGCGCCTGCTGGTGCGGCTCGATAGTGCTAGGGCTGATTGAAAGCAAAACTGACCTATGACAACATTATCGCCTTCTCCATCTGCAGCGATCTCTCTGCTCAATGCAAAAGCCGTCAGAGAAAGAGTGGAATTGGTGATGACAAAGGGGCGGGCAGGCGAGTTGGCCAGTCTTGAGGTCATCCCCGGGTGTATGGAACAAGCGGTCCGCTGGGTTCTGGACGAATGCGAGCACAATTACCCTGATTACCAGATCCCGCCCCATGGCTGCTGGAGGTCTTTTGAGACAGGCGGAATGGATCGATGGTCAATGCTGGCAGGCGCAAGGGAATTTGAAACTGCCGAAGATATGCTGAAGTCCGCAGGAGATCTGGCCGTTGTAACCGCGGTTATGAATGTGGCTCTGAGGCCTTCATGGAGTTATTCGGAAGCTGTTTCCGGAAACGCCTACTCTGATCAGCAGGGTCGGGCGCTTGCCGTGCTGTCCATGTTTGCAGCTGGAACGTTTTCCGCCATGCCGGAAGATCCGCTCCGTGTTGATGCTCATGCGTTGATCCGCCTGGAAAGCGCAGAGATTGCCGCAGGGCTTCAACTTGATGCCGACGATGACTTGGAAGACATTACGAAGCTGTCCCATCTCCTCAAGCGGCTTGGCGAAGCAATCGGGCTGCGGCCAGATCTGTTTGAGCGGAATGACGAAATCCGGCCGGGCTGTCTAATGGCCTGTTTGGCGGAGAATGCACTCGATGGGCAATTGGATGCATCTGCAGTCCTCGATGCTGTTCTGGAGGGGCTAACGCCGCTTTGGCAGGGTGGGGCGGTTCTGGATGATGTTATCCTTGGAGATGCTTGGCAGCATTCGAGCCTTTTTGCTGACCTTCCGGCGGCAGGAGTTATGCCTTTTCATCTCCCTGCCTTGGAAGTCGTCTACAGCCTTATTGAGCCATTCGCCTTGGCCGGGATTGGGATCAGCGGGCTGGAAGAGTTGCCGGGGCTTGCTGACATTGACCATGCGGCGCTGTTTATTGCCTGTGGTGCTATAAAGCCGCGTCTTGAGAAGGCCTGGTTGCCGCTGGATGGAGCTATTGAGCTCAGGGCTGTTTGCTTGGGCCTGTCAGCCGAGTTGGCTGATGAGTTACGTTCTGAACTCGATGTTGATCGGGAAACGCTCCCTCTGACCTGTGTGCTTGAGGCCGGATCAAGCCGGGCCGGGCGTAAGATTCTAAGGGAAAATCCTCTGACCAGCGAAAAAGCGGCAAAAATCCTCGGCGGCGGGGGTGTTTTTTGGCTACCTTTCAGGGCATAGCACAATATAGCATATTCCAAGAGACAGGCCCTTCGCGACTTGGGCCCAAATGAAAGAGGCAAGCATGTCCGGAGCGACAATCGTCCATCACCCGCTCGTCCAGCACAAGCTGACGATCATGCGCGACAAGGCAACGTCGACCCAAGGCTTCCGGCGCTTGCTGCGTGAGATTTCGCTTCTGCTTTGCTACGAAGTGACCCGGGACTTGCCGGTTACTCAGCAGACAATCGAGACTCCGATCTGCGAGATGGAATCTCCTACGCTTGCTGGCAAGAAGCTGGTGTTCGCATCCGTGCTGCGCGCTGGGAATGGCCTGTTGGAAGGCATGTTGGATCTGGTTCCATCCGCGCGTGTCGCTCATATCGGTCTCTACCGAGACCCTAAGACACTTAAGCCGGTCGAATATTATTTCAAAGCACCTGAAGACCTGAACGAGCGTTTGGTCATTGTGGTTGACCCGATGCTGGCAACCGCAAATTCAGCGATCGCGGCAGTTGATAAATTGAAAGAGCGCGGCGCAAACAACATTCGTTTCCTGTGCCTGCTTGCTGCACCTGAAGGCGTTGCCAAGTTTAACGAAGCGCATCCTGATGTGCCAATTTTCACGGCTTCTGTGGATCAGAAATTGAATGACCATGGCTACATCGTTCCGGGCTTGGGCGATGCGGGCGACCGGATGTACGGCACGAAATAATTTGGCCGTCAGGCATGATGGTTTCAGGCGTCCGATTTGTGTCGGGCGCCTTTTGCTTATTCGACGCGCGCGCTGCTCGGTAGCTTTCTTTTTTTCGGAGGGATCCATGATTACAGTATTCGGCTCGATCAATCTCGACTTGGTGGTTGCTGTTCAAAGGCTGCCGACGCGTGGTGAAACTGTCATCGGGTCCGAGCATCAGGCATTTGCAGGTGGCAAAGGCAGCAATCAGGCTCTTGCGGCCCGACGGGCAGGGGGCAGCGTTCGCATGGTTGGGGCCGTCGGCACGGATGCCTTTGCAGATGGGGCTCTTGAAAACCTGAAGAGTGCCGGTGTGGATCTCGAAACGGTTCGCCGATTGGGCGGTGCAACGGGTCTCGCGTTCATTGGCGTGGAAGGCAGTGGTGAGAACCAGATTATTGTCGCGAGTGGCGCAAATCGGCAGGTTGCAGCCAGTTGGCTCGAGCCGCTACTGACATCAGATCAAGATACCCTGCTGATGCAAGGTGAGGTGCCTGAAGCCGAAATCGTCAAAGCCTTGGAGATCGGGCGCAAGGCCGGTGCGACAATGATCTGGAATCCCGCGCCTGTGCCCTCGGCCACAAACGCCAGCCTTGTTCGCGGGGTTGATATCCTGGTGGTGAATGAAGGTGAGGCCAAGGAGCTTGCCGAGTTGCTGGGCCTTCCGTCTTCTCCAGAAAGCTTCATTGATGCCATGGCAACAGAGTGCGAGCTTGTAGTTGTCACGCTTGGCGGCAATGGCGTGATTGCAGGCAAGGGAACAACGCGCTACCGAATCCTATCGCCCAAGATCACAGTCATGGACACGACCGGAGCAGGCGATGCTTTCTGCGGAGCTCTGAGTGCCGCAGTTGATCGAGGTGCCGAGACAGAACTTGCTCTAAAGGAGGCGGTCGCGGCTGGAAGTCTGGCCTGTCTTGCGACAGGTGCGCAGTCCAGCGCTCCAGATCGTGATGAAATCATTCGGATGGCAGTCAATCTTAAAAACGAGCTCTGAGGTTTGCTTCACTGACTGCTAACCTGGTCCTGCTATCGTTAGGTAATATTCCTTATGCGGTGTTCCCGGTCATGTGGCACTATGCCTTGGTATTCTTGTTCGTTGTCGCAGCCCTGTCTTTGGTTCCAAAGTTGCTGGAGGGCGACCTGTCTGCTTCCAAAGTTATGGAAATGGTAGGATATGCCGATGATGAACAGACCGAACAAGCGAGTGATGCTGGGGGACGCCGTGTTCATAAGGTGGACGTATCGCGCAACGGCAGTTTTGTAACGGAAGCCCGGATCAATGGACGGTTTGTTGAGATGTTAATCGACACCGGAGCTTCCTCAGTCGCTTTGCCGGAAAAAGCTGCACGATCTGCTGGCATCTTCCTGAAACATTCCGACTTTAATGTTCCAGTCAAGACTGCAAATGGCATGACTTATGGGGCCAGATCGAATTTGCGCGAGCTAAAAATGGGCCGAGTACGGCTCAAGAATGTTGATGTGCTGGTGTTACGGGATAACGCATTGTCTCAGCCCCTGCTCGGCATGTCAGCCCTAAGCCAACTGAAACGATTTGACATATCCAATGACACCATGGTCCTCATTCAATAAGCTCTTGCTGTTTTGAACAGGGACCTTTTCTAAAATTCTGGCACTGACCAAATTCCATCTTGTGAGGTAAAATATGTTCCCGAAACCGCAGGCATCCCTAAAGCCAAATACACATGCCTACGAAACCCAGCCAATGGTGAAGCCAACCGGCTTCCGTGAATATGACGCCCGCTGGTTGTTTGAAAAAGAAATCAATTTGATGGGCATGCAGGCGTTGGGCCTCGGCATTGGAACCCTGATGCATGAACGTGGCATTCGCCCTGACATTGTGGTGGGCCATGATTTTCGCGGTTATTCCGCTTCCATCAAGATGGCCGTCATCAATGGTCTGATGGCCGCCGGGATCAACGTGCACGACATTGGGCTTGCCTTGTCACCGATGGCCTATTTCGCCCAGTTTGCGCTTGATGTGCCCGCAGTTGCGATGATCACCGCTTCTCACAACGACAATGGCTGGACGGGCGTTAAGATGGGCATTAATCGCCCACTGACTTTCGGTCCGGATGAAATGGGACGCTTGAAAGATATTGTTCTGGAAGCTGCGTTCATTTCTAAGGGCAGCGGCAGCTATCGTTATATCGAGCGTTTTGAGGATGTCTATTTCGAAGACCTGACAAACCGCGCGAAACTAAAACGCCCAATCAAGATCGTTGCCGCCTGTGGCAATGGAACTGCCGGCGCCTTTGCACCTAGAATTCTTGAGGCTCTGGGAGCTGAAGTTATTCCGCTAGATACGGAACTCGATCATAGTTTCCCGAACTACAATCCAAATCCGGAAGATATGAAAATGCTTCATGCCATTCGCGACAAAGTTATGGAAACCGGTGCTGAAGTTGGACTTGGGTTTGACGGTGATGGTGATCGCTGTGGTGTTGTCGACAATGAAGGCGAAGAGATTTTCGCCGATAAAGTCGGTGTGATGCTGGCTCGTGATATCTCGGCATTGCATCCAGATTCCCAGTTTGTGGTCGATGTGAAATCAACCGGCCTTTTCAACACGGATCCGGTTCTTAAAGCCAACGGCGCAAAGACCGACTACTACAAGACAGGTCATTCCTACATCAAACGCCGGGTTGCCGAGCTTGGCGCGATTGTCGGCTTTGAAAAGTCAGGCCACTATTTCTTCAACGCGCCGATTGGCCGTGGATATGATGACGGTTTGGTCTCGGCGATTGCGATCCTCGACATGCTGGACCGCAACCCGGGCAAGACCATGGCAGATTTGCGCCGTGACCTGCCCAAGACCTGGGGTTCTCCAACGATGTCGCCGCATTGCGCCGATGAAATTAAATATGATGTGGTTGATCGTGTCGTGGCGCGCTTCAAGGACATGCAGGCTAAGGGCGAAAAGATAGCAGGATCTCCGATCACAGATCTGATCCTGGTCAATGGCGTGCGAGTGGTAACGGAAGATGGTACTTGGGGGCTGGTGCGTGCATCGTCCAACAAGCCGGAGCTGGTTGTGGTCGTAGAGAGCCCTGCCTCTGAAGAACGGCTTCATTCCATGTTCCACGCCGTGGACGCTGTCTTGCGGGAAAACCCGGAAGTCGGTGAGTACAATCAGAAGATCTGATTTGAAATGCGACCTACGCCTTAAGCCATAAGGACGTAGGTCGCGGTCATTGCGAAGCTATTATTGCCCCTGAATTTGGCGAGTGGTTGATAACTTGAGCTATGATCTGGAAAGCCTGCAACGGGTGATCAATGCGCACTACAAATTCTCATGAGAATTTTCAAAATGTCTGATGACTGGGGATGCAGAAAATGATCCGGGATTTCGGCTTGCTTGCCGATGGCACAAAAATTGATGAGATCACGCTGAAGAAGGGCCCCTTGGAGGCCAAGATCCTGACGTATGGCGCCATCATTCGGGACTTTAAGTTCAACGGCAAAAGCGTTGTTCTTGGTTTTGAGGATCTGCAAGGCTATCTGGATCATTCTCCGTATTTTGGAGCTGTTCCCGGGCGCTGTGCCAACCGGATTGCCAACGCGCGTTGTGAAATTGATGGAACGTCCTATCAATTGGGCATTAATGAGGATGGAAAACATCAACTCCATGGCGGAGCAACGGGCTTTTCCAGCCGGGTTTGGTCCCTTGAGCAGCGGGATAAGGCCAGCGTTCTACTGAAGTATGTGTCCGAAGACGGTGAGGAGGGATATCCTGGCTGTGTTGAAGTCTTGTGCCGCTATACCCTGACCGGAGCAGGGGCATTGCGGGTGAAGTTCACAGCAACCACGGACAAGACGACTATCTTGAATGTCACCCAGCACAGCTATTTCAATCTTGATGGCAGTCCAACGATCCTGGATCATACGCTGGAGATTGCGGCAGACGCTTATCTGCCTGTGAGCGAAGAGTTTCTGCCAACTGGTGAAATCCGGAGCGTGGAATGGACGTCGTATGATTTCCGAAGCGGTCGCAAGCTTCGCCGAAAGGCCACTGAGAAGGATGTGATATTCGATCATAACTTCTGTCTTGGAGAAAAACCGCTTGGTGACATCGCCTTTGCTGCGGCGTTGGAAGACAGCCAAGGAGAATGCCGGATGGAAGTCTGGACCTCTGAACCTGGGCTCCAACTTTATGACGGCTACAAAGTTCAGGTTCCTGTAGCAGGTCTGGATGGTGCATCATATGGAGCGTACTCAGGTCTCTGCCTTGAGACACAAGCCTATCCGGACAGTGTCAACCAGGAGACTTTTCCGGATGTTCTCCTGCGTCCCGGCGAGACCTATACGCATGTGACCGAGTTTCGTTTCTCCTAAATAGGACTTAAAAGGCAAATTCTGTTGAAGACTATTTTTTCCAAAACACAGCTGGGCCACGATCCAAAGAATGAGATTTCTGACGGAGAGTTAAAACCTGCCGTTGAGATTCCACAACGTGCTGAAATCGTGCTGGGGACCATCCGCGATTGCGGCCTCGGTGAGGTGATGGAGCCGGATGATTTCGGAGTTGATCCGCTACGTCGGGTCCATTCTGCGGACTATCTGGCTTTTATGGAGAGCTTTTGGGCACGATGGATTGCGGAAGGTCGTAGCTCTGAAGCCTTTCCGTTCGTGTGGCCTGTCAGGACCCTTCGAGAAGACCCCGTTCCCGAGCATATCGATGGTTTGCTTGGACGTTATTCCATGGATTCAGGAACACCTGTGGGTGAGTTCACCTTTGAAGCCGCCAAGGCTTCCGCCAACACGGCACTTACGGCAGCCAGACTCGTGAAACAGGGAGAAAAGGCAGCCTTTGGCCTCTGCCGTCCACCAGGACACCACAGCGGCCCCGATTTTTTCGGCGGCTATTGTTTCCTGAATAATGCAGCTATTGCCGCGCAATGGTTCAGGGATCAAGGCGCAGAACGTGTTGCCATTCTGGATGTGGACTATCACCACGGCAATGGCACGCAGTCGATTTTTTATGATCGATCCGATGTCCTCTTCTTGTCAATTCATGCTGACCCGAAAGTAGAATACCCGTTTTTCCTCGGCCATGCAGATGAGACCGGTGAGAACGAGGGAGCAGGCTTTAATCAGAACTGGCCTTTGCCGCTTGGAACGCATTGGCGAGAATACGCAAGGGCCCTTGAAGAAGCTTGCAACAAGGTGGTCGCATTCAAGCCGGATTATCTGATCATTTCTCTAGGCCTCGACTGTTTCGAGAATGATCCTATTTCCGGCTTTAAGTTCAAGAGCGATGATTTCACGGCATTGGGAAACCGACTTGCGGCTATCGGACTGCCGACCGTTTTTCTGATGGAAGGGGGGTATGCAGTTGATGCCCTTGGCACTAATTGCGTGAATGTGCTCCGGGGATTTGAGGCAGGAGCATAAAGCAGTTGCGTTGCCAGCTTATGAGCGGTGTATTTCCCGGTTGGTCTGAACCAAGATGCGAACTGCTTGACCGGGAAATGTTCTAACTTTTTGTAATGAGTGCGAACCCTAAAGCGGAAAGTCCATGTCGATAAGGTCGGCACGCAATTTTTCCGCGCTAGTGAAATGCAGGGCCTGCATTCCGGCCTCCCGGGCTCCCAAGACGTTCTTCTCTGAATCATCAATGAAGACGCAAGCTGACGGATCAAGTTTGTTTCTGGAAAACAAAACTTCATAGATCCTGACATCTGGCTTTAGCAGGCCCTCTTCGGCTGATACGACAATGTCGCTGAAGGACGTTTTTAGAAACGAAAAGCGTTCCTGGGCTTCGTTGAACTTCTCTGACGAGAAGTTTGTGATCGCATACAGCGGGGTCTTGGATCGTTTCAAATCTTCAAGAATGCGCACGCTGCCACTGATTTCTCCCGGAACCATATCATGCCAGCGGGATGAATAAGCGGCAATCAAATCAGCATGCTCAGGATATTCGCTGGACAACAGCGCGATAGCCTCGCTCCAATTACGTCCGAGGTCTTGCTGCAGGTTCCACTCCATGGAACAAATGTGGGTTAGAAAACTCGTGCGTTCCACAGTATCCGGGATAAGTTCACGGTAAAGGTGCTCCGGGCCCCATTCAATGAGAACGTTGCCTACATCAAAGACAACTGTTGTGACAGGCGTGGTCATCAAATCTCCTAAGTGATTGTCTGGAAATGCAGTATCAGGATTTAATTATAGCCACTTTGATTTCCGGACCCAACCATTAACCCGCGGCGAATCTATGACATTCAAACGTCTTCAGCTTGTGTTTTCGGCAATTTTGCTGGCCTTGGCAGCAAATTCACCTGCAGCTGGGCAGGATGATTTTCAACGCTTGCGTTTGGGTGTTTCATTGAGCCCAGATGAGGCAATTCGTGAGCGCATTGAACCATTCAGACTGTATCTGGAAGAGAAGCTGGATGTGCCGGTGGATTTGTTTCTGATCGACACTTTGGGGCAATTGGCTGAGGCCTTGGCAAATGGTGATATTGATTATGCCAGGCTTTCTTCATCATCCTATGCGGCGGTTTACTCTGAGTGTGAGTGTATCGAACCGCTGGCAACTGTTCGGCCGGATGGTTTTCCGGCACGGTTTTATTCGGTGTTGATTGCCAAAACGGCCAAACCACGCAAGACAATCGCTGATTTGAAAGGTGGACGCCTTGGGGTTGGTGACCATTTGTCTATTGCGAGCTACCGGGTGCCGCTGTCCAATTTACTTGCTGAAGGGATCGATCCACGCAAGCACTTTCGCACGATGGTTCAAGTCAAGGGGGAGATTGAGGGGCTTCAGGCGGTTCTGGACGGTCGGATTGAAGCCTCTTTGGGTTGGTCAAGCCTCGCTGGTGCACCGAACACAGGATACACCGCTGGCTCTTTGAATGACTTCTTCCTGAGGGGGGCAGCCGGGTTCGATAAACTTCAGATTGTCTGGAGGTCTCAGCCAATTCCATATAACGCGCATGCTGTGAGGTCAGGGTTACCTGATCATACGAAACGGCAGTTACGCGGTGCTCTGCTCGATTTGCTCGAGGCGGATCCCCTGGCATATTTTTCCAGGGAACCAGATTTTCCTGGAGGGTTGGAACCTGTCGTGCACGCCGATTACCGGGCGGTGCTTCGATCTTATGAACCTGATTTTCAAACAGTTTTTGTTAAAGAGTAACGAAAGAACATGGCTCTTTGTGCGGTTAGTTGAACGTTACTGTTGCCGTTATGCGTGGCTTGAGAAAATAGTGATCTCCCATTTGAATAAGCGCAGCACCCGGAAATATACTGTCGGAAAGGCCGGCAAATTTCGGAATGAATTTATAAGAGGCCGAGCCAAATACGAGCGAGGTGCCTGCAATCGAAATCGTTTCCGGAATATCGATTGGAGGCTTTTGACCTTTTATCCATGTGTCCGGCGTATTCCCATCCTTGTTTACACTCCAGTCGACTTTAGGCTCACCTTCATCATCGAAAGTAACACTCGCAACAATGACTTCAAGTGCCGCAGAGTTATAGGGCGCCATGATGGCTCCAACGGCCTTCATGATGTCTGTCATGTCATTTGATGACATGCTTTTACTCTGCGCCACAAGGTCCGTGACGCTACTGGCAACCTGACTGACCCTACGGTCCTGATTCAGGGCGGATGTTGTTTCGGCCATACCGATTAAAAGGAGAAGAAGGAACGGCAATATCAAGGCAAATTCGACGGCGGCTACAGCGGTCTTATCGACAGCAAACCTATGAATTCTTCTGTTGAATATTTTGCGCAGCATGTTGGCTCTCATGGAGAAGGAAAAGGCTCGTTTCTGAACACAGCCGTTGAGTAGATGAGGCGGTCCCCATCACCTGTGTCGCCAGGGTTCGAATGGAGGAATGATGTGAACATGGGCCAACGATAGAGCGTGCGAACAACGATGATGTCGTTGCCCTCACCGATCGAAAAGTCATTCTCATCATTCGGTTCACCTTTATCATTCAACAGATCAGGTGGGGTCGTTATGCCTGTGAAGCTGTCATATTTCCTTACATCAACAATTAATCTAACAGGGCTGCAGAAAACGGCTGTTAACCTTGCGCAAACGTCTTTTTTAAAATCAACGGCGTTAAAATTGCTATGCTGTGCCTGCCCGGTTCTAATCAAACGAGCAGATTCAAGGGTTGCATTGTCCAAAACCCGATTGACGAAAAACGCCAATCCGAGTTCCATAATTCCAAGAACAAGCATAAAGAAGGGCAAGCCAACAGCGGCGAATTCGATTGCCGTGACACCTTCTTTATTCTTTATGCACCGCCTAAGCATTCGACCTAAAAAATATTGGTTGAGCTTTGGTTTTCTTGGCGTCGCACACGAGTCTGGATGGTTATTTTGAACGGCCATATCTGCAATGCTCTAGTTTCCGGCCCCGGCCGCTTTAACGGCCAACTCACTACGGGTTGAAGATTGTTCTGCCGCCGAGGCAAAAGCGGCCTGATTGTCTCCTAGCCGCAGTGTTGGCTCGCATCCGGGAGAGCAGGAATAAGTCGTTCTTGCAACATTGCGGAATACGGAGACAGTGTTTTCATCTTGGGCTTTAACGGTAATGATTTCGTCGATGATGGGCTCGTTTGCATCATCAAGGATTACAAGATTCGTGCTGCCATAGGCTTTTCCCGTAACGACGACGGTATAGCGGTCATGCATGGAGACATCTGCAATGAACGGATTTCCGACAATCACGGTGCTGGCCGCTTCTTCTATCCGAAAAACTTTTGCGCGATCAACCGTTACCGTGACCGCTGTTGCAGAGGTTTCTGTTTCTTCTGCGAGGGCAGAAAGGGAGGTGAGCATAAGCATGATGGCGATGCCAAATTTTTGAAACCAGAAATTACCAACGCCCATGACCGTACTCCAGATCGAAAATTCTTTACGATCATTTACCAAGAACTAGGTGAAGGAAGCCCTAACGCTCTAGTGGAAAGAAACAGACTTCATCGAAAAGAAGTTAATGATCGGCCTGAAGCCGCCACTGAACGCAGAAGGTGGGCAGATAGTTAACTGGGAACCGAAATGGATAGGTCATAATTGAGATGATTGATTGTTAAAGAAAGACATGAATTTCCTGAGAGGGCGCCTTGCCTAGGGGTGGCTTGAACTAAGTAAAATATTCCGCTGGTTTCTGATGGAGTAAGTGAAGGTTAAGTCTTATGGAATTTAATGTTTCATTAACTATAGGTAATTTTTACGAAAAACTAGGTCTATTGAGTGTTGAATTTAACTCCTTGGAAACATGAGGCTCGTAAATTACCCTCAAGTTCGAACGGTCGGTAAACAGGCGCGTCGAACGATGGAACCGTCATATCAAGTGGTAGTATTGGAGTAGACTTATGAAAAATCTTTTCGCACGTTTCGCAAATGATGAATCAGGTGCAACAGCAATCGAATACGGAATGATTGCTGGTCTTATTTCTGTTGTAATCGTTGCGACTCTCGTGACAATAGGCACTGACCTTGGTGCGGTCTTCACGAATGTTAGCACTGAGCTTAAAAAAGCTGTGCCAGCATCATAATAAGTTATTCAAAATGGAAATATAATTTATTATGCAATTTAAGCGGGCGATTTATCGCCCGTTTTTGCGTTGGTTAACGGTTTGGCCATCTGATGTGTTTATGAAGTTTTCACCAGACACAACGGTGTGAATTTTTATGTTTGATGCAGTGTTACTGACCGTATTTCCAGTTCTTGTTGCCTACGCGGGCGCTTCCGATCTTTTCACTATGACCATACCCAATCGGGTATCGATTCTTTTGGCGAGCGCATTTTTGTTTGTGGGTCTGTTAACCGGATTATCGGGGCAAGACTGGGGTATGCATTTTCTAGGTGGTGCAATTGTATTTGTGGCTTGTTTCTGCATGTTCGCCTTTGGGTGGATGGGGGGCGGCGACGCTAAAATTGCCAGTGCGATAGCCCTTTGGTTTGGTTTTACCAGTAGCCTACTTGATTTTGTACTTCTGACTGCAATTTACGGAATGTTCCTCACCATTGGCCTGTTATTGTTTAGAAAATGGCCAATTTTGCCGCTGTTCCTCAGTCGTTTGGAGTGGGTTTCCCGGCTTCACGACAAAGAAACAGGAATTCCTTATGGCATAGCAATTTCTATTGCCGCTTTACAAGTTTACGCATCATCTGAGTGGTTCATTTTGATTGGCTAGCGAGGTTAATGTATCTGCCTGTGTTTAATTTTGAGTTTTATGTTTAATTAATTGTAAATTACTTCAATTTTGCGAATATTTAAATAACTATTAATTCATATTAAAAATCATTAACTTAGTTTGATTACACCAAGTTAACCATGTTTTGACGATTTGCGTTCCACACTAGGACAAGTGATGCGGCTTAGCGCGTCTGGACCTGTGGAATTTAGTGATGAAGTACGCTCGACTGGTTGTTCTTGGAGTGGCATTGGGTGCCGGGTTGCTTGCAGCGCGCATGGTGATGAAATCAAACGAACCTGAGCCGATGTCTTTGGTTGATCAGCCTGAACTCGTCTCTCCAAGTGAGCAGGTATTGGTCGCATCCAAGGATATTAGACTTGGTGAAAAGCTTACAGCTAAAGATCTTGAATGGGCACCTTGGCCAGAAAATTCCCTTCCGAAAGGCGCAATTACCAAGTCGAAGGTTCCTGAAGCCGAGGAAACTTATACCGGTCAGATCGCAAAGGCGCCTATCTACGGCGGTGAACCTATCCGACCACAGCGATTAATTGATACTGACCGAGGGTTCATGGCGGCAATGCTACCAAAGGGGCAGCGGGCAATTGCTGTCAGTGTGGAAGCTGAAACCAGTGCTGGCGGGTTTATTTTGCCTGGTGACAAGGTTGATCTCATTCTGACTCGCTCTGGTCGTGACAATTCAGCGACAAGTGAAACCATTCTCGAAAATGTGCGTGTTCTTGCAATTGATACCACAACAGCTGGCGAAAAAGATCAGAAGAACTTGTCGCCAAAGCGGACTGCAACATTGGAGCTTGCATTGTCACAGGCCGAGATCGTAGCCCAAGCTCAACAATCGGGAACAATTTCCCTTGCACTCCGGAGCGCTCAGGATTCCTCCGATGACAATGAAGAAATCGTACGCAAACGAGGTGGTGTGAGCTTCGTGAAATATGGCGTTTCCAGTCAAGCAGGGGGACGTTGAACATGCTTTTATTGAAAAAAATGGTTGGAAGAGAAATGTGGGTTCGCCGTGGATCTGATTTGGCAAAAGTGTTTGCTTTGTGCTGGATAATGACCTTTCTGGCAGGTTTCCAACAAGAGGCACGTGCCGCCGACGGCTTCCCCACGCAAGTACACGTTGCGTCTGGCGAACGTGTCAAATCCCGGATCTTGACCATCGGCGTTAATAGGTCCGTGGTTGTTAATCTTGCCGATCCTGTTGCCGATGTTTTGGTGTCCAATCCTGATATTGCAGATGCCGTAGTCAAGACAAAGCACAGGGTGTTCATACTGGGCAATAAGGCTGGTCAGGCGAGCCTCGTTCTATTCAGCCGTTCAGGTCGGGAGTTGGCCAGTTTTAATCTGAGAGTAGAGCCGGATACGTCCGATTTGACGGCCTTGATCCGCCGCGCGATTCCCCGTGCCAATGTCATGGCTGAATCTTTAAATGGAAACATTATCCTGACGGGTACAGCCATCAGCACCGGTGACGCACAGCGAGCAGGAGACTTGGCGGCGCGTTTCGCCGGGGAAGGCGTAACTGCTTCTCAGATTCTCAACCTGATTTCGGTAGATGGCAAAGATCAGGTGCAATTGAAGGTCACCGTTGCCGAAGTTGAACGGTCCATTATTAAACAGCTTGGCGTGCAGTTGGGCGGTTCCGTTGGAATTGGCAACTATACGACGTCTTTCAATAACTCCACGTCCTTCAATGTGAATTCCAGTGTTGTGAATCAGGCAAATCTTGGAACTTCTTTTCTGGCTGGAAATACATCTCTCCAGGCCGATTTGAAGGCCCTGCAACGTGATGGTGTCATTCGTACACTGGCAGAGCCGACGCTGACAGCGATCTCTGGCGAAAATGCGAGTTTCCTCGCAGGTGGGGAGTTTCCAATCCCGGTTGCGCAGGACGATAATACTGTCTCGGTAGAGTTCAAGAAATTTGGTGTCGGCTTGGACTTTACGCCGGTCGTTCTTTCTGGCGGCCGTATCAGCTTGCGGGTCAAGACAGAAGTCAGTGAGCTTACTAATGATGGCGCAGTAACAGCTAGCAACATAACAATCTCTGCTTTGAAAGTGAGGCGAGCTGAATCCACTTTGGAGTTGCCGTCGGGCGGAACCTTGGTGATGGCTGGTTTGCTGAGGGAAAGTTATCGGCAGTCTATCAATGGCGTCCCTGGATTGATGCAGTTGCCCATCTTGGGCGCGCTTTTCAAAAGCCGCGATTTTCTGCGTCAGCAGACTGAGCTGGCAGTGTTTGTCACGCCCTACATTGTTACTCCGGTTGCGCAGAGCAAGCTCACACGGCCTGACAAAAACCTTCAGCCGCCCACGGATAGCGCCACGATTTTCCTTAATCGGATCAACAAGATCTTTCGAGCACCGGGGCAGGTGGCTGAAGGCAGTTATCAAGGCCAAGTCGGCTTTATCTACAAGTAAGGAACAGACAATGAGCTTCTCTGCAAACACTCTGTTCCCGAGGACCTTGCGTATTGGGATCAGTCTGGCCTGTTTTGGTGTGCTTGCCGGATGCCAGACGAACACTGGAGATAGCCAGACGTCGGCGCTGGCCGCGAATGACTATCGTCTTCGGCATCCGATTGTCATCACAGAGCAACCGGAAACGCTCGATTTGCCAATCGGCTACAACACGCGCTCGCTGAACCGAGACCTGTCAGATTCGGTGGCCGCTTTCGGTTCACAGTCCTTGCAAAATGGCGATGGCGCGGTCGAAATTCTGGTGCCTGCAGGAGCGGGCAACGAGTCAGCTGTTCATGCGGTGACCCCAAAGATCCGCAGTGCCTTGAAAAGAGGCGGCGTTTTGGGTCGTTACATTACCACCAGAAGTTATGCGGTCGAAGATGCATCGGCGCAGGCACCTATTAGGCTATCATATGCAAGGGTCATGGCAACCGCTGGAACGTGCGGAGAATGGCCAAGGGACATCGGTGGTGGCTTTAATGTCAATCGGGATTACGAGAATTTCGGCTGTGCGTCCCAAGCCAATCTCGCTGCGATGGTGAGCAATCCTACCGATTTGATCACGCCGCGGGCGAGCACACCTCCTGACCAGATGCGCCGGGTTGTGACGTTTGAGAAATACAGGGCCGGCGATACGACGGCCAGTCAATACAAAGAAGGCGTAGGCGCCGAAATCGCCGAATAGGATTGCTTATGAGCATCGAGCTAAACATGTCCGGGCTTGAGGAAGATGCAGAACATGGCGTCATTCCGCAGGAACAATTAAAAGCTGCGCCTGAAGCTGGCATCGGCATTCGGCCAGTCCCGCGTATATCCATTCAGAGCTTCTGCCTGACTGACGAAACGGTTCGCACAATTGAGATGGCAGCTGAAGATCGTCGAATGGCGAAGGCTCATGTTAAAGTGCATATGGGCGGTATTCCGGCCGCGGTCGAATTCTACGCTCAAGCTCCAACGCCAAACTTGATCGTTGTAGAAGCGGGGCCCGACAAGGAAAAGCTCTCGTCTGAGCTGGAGCAACTTGCAGAATATTGTGATGCGGGAACGAAGGTCATCGTGATTGGCATGATCAACGATGTATCGCTCTATCGTGATTTAATCCAAAAGGGGGTTAGCGAATATCTCGTTGCACCTATTGATGTGTATCAGCTGATTGCTGCTGCCGGTGAGCTCTATGGCTCGCCGGAAAAAGAACCGCTTGGCCGGACAATTGCGTTTTTTGGCGTAAAGGGCGGGTGTGGGGCGTCAACCGTTGCACATAACAGTGCTTGGGCCCTCGCCCACAGCTTTGAGAATGAAGTTGCTGTTGCTGATTTGGATCTTCCTTTTGGAACTGCAGGGCTTGATTTCAATCAGGACCCTCTTCAGGGGGTATATGAAGCGGTTTCTGCACCTGAGCGCCTGGATGAGACCTTTCTCGACCGTATTTTATCTAAATGCACTGAGAACTTGAGCCTTCTGGCAGCGCCAGCGACCCTTGAGCGCACATATGATTATGAAGAAAGCGCTTTTGATGGCCTCGTCGATACGATGCGCAGCTCGACCCCCTATATTGTGCTGGATGTACCTCACGCTTGGAACGGTTGGACCAGAAATGTTCTGGTCAGCGCGGATGAGGTTGTCATCGTTGCAGAGCCGGACTTGGCCAACTTGCGTAATGCCAAGAACGTGGTCGATATGCTGAAACAGTTGCGGCCAAATGACCGTTTGCCGCAATTGGTGATGAACCGGGTTAATGTGCCAAAGCGACCTGAAATCAAGCCTGATGAATTCGCAACAGCACTCGGGCTGCCTGCGCCGATAATAATACCTTTTGACCCGCAACTTTTCGGAACCGCCGCCAACAATGGTCAGATGATTGCTGAACTTGATTCAAAACATGCAATCAGCGGGATGTTTTCAGAACTGGCACAACAAGTGTCGGGCCGGAGCGATGCAAACAAGGTGAAACGCACTGGTTTGAATTCCCTTCTGTCAAAGTTGATTGGGAAGTCGGCCTGAGGCCGACTCCATAACGGAGAAACAGTTCGCCATGTTCGGTAGACGCGGTACATCGCCTTCTGGAGCGACGTCGGCAAAGCCTTTAGGGCCGGTTCCGTCAATGGCTGACTCACAATCAGTTGAGCCCGAGGTCAAGTCGAACGCCCCAACTATTGCTGTCGAAGAAAAGCCCGCACCGCCAAAAGCAACACCGGAAGAGATCAAGCGCCGGAAGTCCAAAGATTATTATGAAACCAAGGGGCAAATTTTCGGCGCCCTTGTCGAGGCGATTGATTTATCTCAACTGAGCAGGCTAGGGCCTGAAGATGCTCGCGATGAAATCCGAGATGTCGTCAACGATATCATTGCGCTTAAAAATGTTGTCATGTCTATCTCCGAACAGGAAGACCTGTTGGATGATATCTGTAACGACGTTTTGGGTTACGGTCCTCTTGAGCCGCTCTTGGCACGAGATGACATTGCGGACATCATGGTGAACGGTTCTCAAACGGTATATATTGAGACCGAGGGCAAGATGCAGCAGACCGGAATTCATTTCCGCGACAACGCTCAGCTGATGAATATTTGCCAACGAATCGTCAGCCAGGTGGGACGTCGTGTCGATGATTCAAGCCCGATTTGTGACGCCCGTTTGCCAGACGGGTCTCGTGTAAACGTCATCGCGCCGCCGCTTGCCATCGATGGTCCGGCTTTGACGATTCGTAAGTTTAAGAAAGACAAACTTACCCTAGAACAGCTGACCAAATTTGGCTCGATAACTCCGGAAGGCTCGACGATCTTGCAGATCATCGGACGATCCCGTTGCAATGTTCTTATTTCGGGTGGCACAGGATCAGGTAAGACAACGCTGCTTAATTGCCTGACAGCTTATATTGAGAGCACCGAGCGTATCATAACGTGCGAGGATTCTGCCGAGCTTCAACTTCAACAGCCTCATGTGGTTCGGTTGGAAACGAGACCGCCCAATCTTGAGGGTGAAGGTGAGATCACAATGCGAGATCTCGTTAAGAACTGTCTACGTATGCGTCCGGAGCGTATCATTGTAGGTGAGGTGCGTGGACCAGAAGCTTTCGACCTTCTGCAAGCCATGAACACCGGTCATGATGGCTCCATGGGCACTTTGCATGCGAACTCGCCTCGTGAGGCTTTGTCGCGGCTTGAATCGATGATCACTATGGGTGGTTTTTCGCTGCCATCGCGAACCTTGAGAGAGATGATCGTATCCTCCATTGATGTGGTGGTTCAAGCTGCCCGGCTTAGAGACGGGTCTCGCCGGATCACTCATGTAACCGAAGTCATGGGAATGGAGGGGGACGTGATTATTACTCAGGATGTCTTCCTCTACGAGATGATGGGAGAGGACGCGAGTGGACGCATCATTGGTCGTCATAGATCAACCGGAATTGGGCGCCCCCGGTTTTGGGAGCGCGCGCGTTATTTTGGTGAAGAGAACCGGCTTGCCCAAGCTTTAGACGCATCAGAAATGCCTGAGTATGCTGATGAGTGAGTTTTCCAATGTTTGATCTGCAGTTTTTACAGGGACCAGAAGCCGCGACGGTCGGTGTTGCCGTGTTGGTGACACTTTGTATTGGCGGCATAATTTACGCCGTTTTCCAACCGGCACTGTCTGGAACAAAGCGCCGCGATGAACGTATGACTGTGATCACTACTCGTTCGCAGTCAGTTGAGGCTCGCACCCAGGTTCGTGATGGGGACAAGCGACGGCGGTCGGTTCAAGACCAGTTGAAAGAATTTGAAGAACGGCAGAAGAAAAAAAGCCAAAAGCAGACCCATGTTACTTTAAATGTTCGAATGGAACAGGCTGGCCTCAACTGGGAACGCAAGCATTTCATTTTCTTTAGCATTGCCTGCGGTATTGTGTTTCTACTTCTTGGCCTTATCTTCAGCAAAAACCTTATTGTGGCATTGGCGTTGGGATTTGCTGGTGGACTTGGTTTTCCGCGTTGGTTCGTCAATTACAAACGTAAGAAACGCTTTGCCGCTTTTCTTGACGAATTGCCCGGTGCTGTTGATGTCATCGTTCGTGGGGTGAAAGCAGGTCTGCCACTGGGTGATTGCATCAAGATCGTTGCCAAGGAGGCCCCGGAGCCAGTTTCCACGGAGTTTCGCAAGATTGTTGAAACACAGGTTATGGGCGTCAGTCTGACAGATGCCGTGGCACGAATGCCTGAACGGATGCCGGTCGCCGAAGCCAACTTCTTCGCCATTGTCGTTGCCATTCAGCAGAAGGCTGGCGGTGGTTTGTCAGAAGCGCTGGGCAATCTTTCAAAGGTGTTGCGTGGGCGAAAGACCTTGAAACGGAAAGTTCAAGCTCTGAGCTCTGAAGCGAAGTCTTCAGCAGCCATAATCGGATCTCTGCCGTTTATTATTACAGGCATTATGTACGCGATTGCGCCTGATTATATTAGCCTGTTGTTCACTCGGACGGCGGGGAACATCATCATCGCCGGAGGGCTGTTCTGGATGTTTTGCGGCGTCATGGTCATGCGCAAGATGATAAATTTTGACTTCTAGGCTGTGATCGTTGGGATATTGAGGAATGAACCTGGAAGCTCTTGTTGATAGCCAATTTCTGATAGCGGTCCTAGCTGTGGTCGCGGTCACTGGTACGCTCTACACAATCATTATGCCTTTCTTCGAGCGTGACAGTCTTAAATCGCGTATGAAAACGGTAGCCTTGGAGCGGGACAAAATACGGGCGCGTGAGCGTGCGCGCCTTGCAACGGAAAAGCAGGATCCGCGTAGTTCTTTGAGAGCAAAGCCAAAGGAAAATGTCAAAAATATTGTTGATCGGTTAAATCTGATAGAAATGCTGTCAGACGGTGATACAAAGAAAAAGCTGCGCATGGCAGGATATAGGGGCACAGGTCCACTTTATACTTTTCTGTTTGCACGTATTGTAGTTCCTGTCATTCTTCTGTTTTTCAGTTTGTTTTACGCTTTCTTGATTTTGCCAGACACGATACCGGTTATAACTAAGATATGTGGATGTTTGTTCATCGGGGGGATCGGTGTCTTCGGGCCAAACGTCTATGTGCAAAACAAGATTACAAATCGTCAGCAGTCAATCAAACAGGCTTGGCCGGATGCACTTGATCTCATGCTGATATGTGTCGAGTCCGGCATGTCGATTGAAGCAGCATTCGCTCGCGTGGCCGAGGAAATTGGCGTTCAGTCTATTGCGCTTGCAGAAGAATTGACACTGACGAATGCCGAGCTATCGTATCTTGGCGAACGGCGTTTGGCCTATGAGAATCTAGGCACTCGAACAGGCGTTGATGGGGTGAGAAACGTCACGATGGCTCTTATTCAGGCTGAACGCTACGGAACACCTGTCGGTAATGCTATTCGTGTGATGTCGGATGATACGCGAGAGCAGAGGATGCAGGAGGCTGAAAAGAAGGCAGCTTCTTTGCCGCCTAAGTTGACCGTTCCTATGATTATATTCTTCCTGCCGGTTCTGTTCTTCGTCATCCTTGGCCCTGCCGTTATGCAGGTCATGGATGCATTCCAGTAGAAAAATATCGAAAATTCTGGCAGAAAACAGGGCTAGCAGGAGTTCGGCCGTACGTTCCTTGTTTTAGGTGCAGGCGCGTCTGAATCAACCGTGTGTGCTGGACATCATCTGGCGTAGGTAGGCGATATTCGCTTCCGCTTGCCTTGGGTCCATTTCACTGCGGGCAATTTGCTCGGCTTCGGCAAATTTTCCTTGGACACCCAAGGCCAGAACCAGGTTCTGCCGAACTCGGCTGTCTGCGCCGGGCAGGGAAGCCGCTTTGCGAAGCGTATATTCTGCTTCAGGCAGTTGATTGGACAGCAGGTGCGAAAGCCCGAGGTTGTTCAAGATGGATGGTTCGTTTGGCTCGATCTTGAGTGCCTGATTGTACAAGGCTTGAGCTCGTTTGTGATTGCCCATCTGATCATAGACCGCTGCTTCTGCGGACATGAGTTTCCAATCCGGGGTTTGCGGATTTTGCGCGCCCTGCAGCACATTAAGGGCCTCGCCAAACTTTCCGCCAATGGCGAGTATCTTGCCGTAGGCTGAGGCTATTTGGCGGTCTCTCGGGTGCGAGATGACCCCGCTTCTGAGCACAGCCATCGCCTGCGGCGTTTGTTCGTTTTGGCGCAAGGCACTTGCGTATCCCAGGATTGCATTTTTATCCTGTCGATTCTTTTCATATCGTGCACCCCAGCTGGAAACGGCTCGCCGTGCTTCAGATGAACCTGGTGCAGCATAAGCTTGCCCTGTTGCCGAGGCATGAGTTCCAATGGCTCCCTGTTTTGTAGAGGAGCAACCAGTCGCAAGCATGAGGACACTTAATGCGGCTGCGATCGGAATGAACCGAGCGGTCCTATGCTTCAGATTGGATGCGCGATGGGCCATGACTCTAATCCAGGCAAGAGGGCGACGTTGAAATCTATTCTTATGAAATAGCTTGTTAACCCTAATGCTTTGTTAAAAGTTGCATTTTGCAGCTACGATTGGGTCAGGTTAATTGTCTTTGGAGTGCGGCTTGCTTGCCAAGTCAGAGACAGGCGCTTAACTGTAAAGTCTAATAAATTCCCGAAGGAGCCATCCGTGCGTCAGTCGATCATCCGGCAGAATGAAGCAGTATCTTCCACTCCGATTTATGCTGCGAGTGAAACCAATTTGGACAGTTTGTTGGAGGCCCTTGGGCCAACCGCGCGGCATTGGGCAACGCTGAATGGGTTCTCCGCTGCGGTTGGCAGTGTGCTGTTGGTTCCTGTTGAGGGTGAACAGGGACAAGCTGTTCTTTATGGTACCCCTGTAGAGGAACTGCCCTCGTCTTTTGCTCTCGGAGGGATCGTGAGTGCGCTGCCAGCAGCGGATTATCACCTTGCCGCAGGCTTCCCTGATGTTGAGCAAGGCCTTTTGGGTTTTGCTCTTAGCTCCTATCGATTTGACCGTTACACAAAGCCAGCTAGACCTTTGCCGCGGCTCGCTGCGCCAGAGAGTGTTGATCTTGAGCGAATGCATTTCATTCTGGACGGTGTCGAATTGGCGCGCGATCTCATCAACACGCCCGCTAATGATCTTGGCCCCGAAGAACTTGCCGCAGCCATTGAAGAGTTGTTCGTCACATATGATGGTTCCGGTGAGATTATTGTTGGAGATGATCTTCTTGAGCGCGATTTTCCGATGGTTCATGCGGTCGGACGTGCAAGCAGTCGGGCTCCGAGGTTGGCTGATTTTTCGTGGGGCGATGAAAATGCACCTAAGGTAACGCTGGTTGGCAAGGGCGTTATTTTCGATACGGGGGGCCTGAACATCAAACCGTCCAACGGCATGGGCTTGATGAAAAAAGACATGGGCGGCGCTGCGAATGTACTGGGGCTTGCGTCCATGATCATGGCAGCCAATTTGCCGGTGCGTTTGCGCGTGATTGTGCCCTGCGTTGAAAACTCCATTTCTGGCTCCGCATTCCGTCCAAGTGATATTCTGGCAAGCCGCAAAGGCTTGACCGTTGAGATTGGCAATACGGATGCTGAAGGGCGGCTTGTTCTTGCGGATGCATTGTCACTGGCGGATGAAGAAGCTCCAGACCTTTTGGTCGATATGGCAACTTTGACGGGGGCTGCACGCGTTGCCCTAGGGCCAGATTTGCCGCCGTTCTATACGTATCATGAAGAGCTTGCAGATGAGATTGCGTTGATGTCTGAGGCAAGCGCCGATCCGCTTTGGCGTTTGCCGTTGTGGCAGCCCTACATGAAGTACCTTGATAGCAAGGTCGCTGATATCAATCACATCAACACGTCAGGCGCAGGTTTTGCCGGATCAATTACAGCAGCTCTCTTCTTGTCGCGTTTTATTGAAAACACGACAGCTTGGGTGCATTTTGATATCTATGGATGGACCCCGACGGAGAGGCCAGGAAAGCCTTCGGGCGGAGAGGCACAGGGCATCCGGTGCCTCTTTGATGTAATTGCTGAAAAATATTCTTCTTGAGTATAACGGCTCCGAAACGGTTTCATGGTTGAATGGCAACCATGAAACCAGATGGGGTACGTATTCGATATGGCGGTTGAGATTCGCGCCTCCCAGGCATTGAAGCTTTTGCACGAGGTGAACCTGACTCTGGTGCGGGACAGCGAGCAGGATCTGTCGGCTCGTCAGCTGACCATACTGTTGTCAGTCTACCTTGAGCCGCCGCCTCATACGGTTAGAGGCTTGGCGGCTAAACTGAACGTGACTAAACCCGCGATTACGCGGGCACTTGATACGCTCGGAAGCATGCGCCTTCTGTCTCGCAAGAGGGATGAGGCGGACAAACGCAATGTGATCATTACGCGGACAGTCGACGGCGCATTATATTTGGAGCAGCTTGGCGATCTGGTCGTCGAAAAAGCTCAAGAATTGCCCCGATAGATTTCCGCACTGGGGATTTTGACCTGGTCGCGACCGGTTTTTGAATGGAACAGACAAACCATGGCTGACATATTTGATCGACGCTTCCATCCTGTGCGTCCTGATCTCGCCTCAATCGATTATGAGGGAAAGGTTGTCGCTGACCGGTTCGTGGAGGGCAGCTTAAGAACCATTCATGCGGATTTTATCGACATAAGGCCAAAACCTGACCTGGAGGTTGCCATTGATACACAGGCACTCCACGGAGAAACTGTTAAAGTGTTTGATGAGACCGCCGAAGGCTGGGCTTGGGGGCAACTGGAAACAGATGGATATGTTGGCTGGTTTCGAAGTGATTGCCTTGCTCCTCATCGCAACGGGACTCACCGGGTGCGAGCGTTAAGAACTTATCGCTATCCAGGGCCTGATCTCAAACGCCCTCCGGTCGGCTTAATCTCAATGGGGTCGGCTGTTGTCGTTGTTGGCGAGGCGACGACCCGTGGGTTGGACTATGCGTTGTTGAGTGATGGATCTGCAGTCGTAAAGGGCCATCTGGTTCTGATGGATCAAACTGAAAGCGATTGGGTGTCTGTTGCGGAAGAGTTTATCGGGACGCCATATCTGTGGGGCGGTCGCACGAGTCTTGGCCTTGATTGTTCGGCCTTGGTCCAGATTTCGGCGCAGGTCGCCAGAATATCTCTTCAGCGTGACAGTGATGTCATGGAGGTCGATGTCGGGGAGGCGGTGTCGTTTGATGCATTGGCAGAACTTCAACGTGGAGATCTTGTATTCTGGAAGGGGCATGTCGGAATCATAAATGCGGAGAACAGCCTTCTTCATGCCAACGGCCACACGATGACGGTGGCAATTGAACCCTTGGATATTGCAGTTGATCGAATATCAAAAAATGAGTGGGGTGCAGTGAGCAGTGTCCGCAGAGTAAGCCTGCCAGATTAGAGACTACACCCGTCAAAGAGGACCGGACCGTGCGACCAGGTAAGCCCGGCACAGCACGGGCAATTCCGCACGTAACGCGGCAAGATCGCCCTGCGTGGCGTCACGCGCCAACACCGCGCGCGTCGTCCCGGCGAGTGTCGCGCTAAGGGCGAAAGCGACGGCGTCAGGTTGGTGGACGCGGCGGTCTCCGGCGCTCAGCAGAAGATCGCGGATCGCGGAATGATTGCGCCGGGCAACCGCGCCAAGAAGGTCGTCCGTATCAAGCTCTGCCGCGACAACATAAAGCGCGCGCGTGGCGGCGATATCCCTGGTCTTCGCGTCGAGATAGGCATGGACCAGCGCGTCTGACATTTGGTCAAGGGGCATGGCGCGACACTGCGCGCAGGTCGCGCAAACCGCGTCAGAGACGGCTTCGAGATGGCGTTGCAGCAAGGCGAACAGCAAAGCCTGCTTTTGCGGAAAATACTGATACAGGCTTCCTACGGAGACGCCGGCCCTTGCCGCCACCCGGGTGGTTGTCAGGGCCGACAGACCTTCCGACAACAAAACCTGAATGGTTGCCTCGAATATCGCGTCAACGGTGAGGTGCGCGCGCGCCTGACGCGGCTGTTTACGGGCGCTTAGAGCGCCACCGGAGGGTCTCGTCATATGCGAATTCCAAACCTGAAGAATGGTTCATATAATACCCGCATGCACTTGCACTTCAACCACGCTTTGATAGGAAATGTCATGCGATCATCTGCCGAACTATGCGCCCTCGTCACCGGGGCCAACAAGGGAATCGGGCTCGAAATCGCCCGCCAGCTCGGACAAGCGGGGCTGCGGATCATCATCGGCGCCCGGGACGCGGAACGCGGGGAGAAGGCCGCCAGAACCCTTGCGACCGAGGGGATCGTCGCGCGATACCTGCACCTCGACCTGACCGACCCGGCATCGGCACAACGCGCCGCCGCGGACATAGGCGCGCGCGAGGGATCGCTGAATATTCTGGTCAACAATGCCGGTATCACCGATCCCCGCGACGCAAGCCCAGCACAGGCCAACCTCGACGCGGTCAGGCGCGTTTTCGAAACGAACTTTCTGGGCACCCTATCCGTCACCCAGGCCATGCTACCGCTCTTGCAGAAGGCGCGCCCGGCGCGGATCATCAACCTCTCCAGCGGTCTTGGCTCCTTGACGCTCAACGCGGATCCGTCCTGGGAATATTCCGCTTACAAGCTGATCGGCTACAACGCCTCGAAGGCTGCAGTGAACATGCTTACCGTGCAGCTTGCAGCCGAACTTCGGCAAAGCGGTGTCCGGGTAAACGCCGCTGACCCCGGCTTTACCGCAACCGATCTCAACGGTCACCGGGGACGGCAGACCATTCCGCAAGGCGCGGCCGAAGCCGTCCGGCTGGCCCTATCGGATGACGATGACGAAACCGGCGGGTACTTCGCCACCGGAGGGCGTCTGCCCTGGTGACGAACAGGGGGCAAATACGGTGCCACCAATCGGTTGGGAATCGCACGTTGGTCTTGGGGCTCACGTCGGGTGAATGGCCGTCATGCGGAACGGGCCTGCATTTTGCCGCGCACAGGCAACCGCCGCGTTCACGTCCTCGAGCCGGAAAGTATCGAAGGCGAACTCGTCGAGGGGAAGTAATCCACCTTCGGCCAGTCTGATCATGTTCGGCACGGCGTGGCGCGGGTACATCGGTGTTGTCACGTTAACAGTTGCAGATTTGCAAACTTGCCGAAATCGGCATAGTGACCCGGCTGTCGACATCGCCTATCAGCTACAAACGCCACCGCTTTCCGCCCGAAATTATCGCCCACGCGGTCTGGCTCTACGTCCGTTTCAATCTGAGCCTGCGCGAAGTCGAGGAGATGATGCTCGAGCGCGGGATCGACGTCTCATACGAGACCGTTCGACGCTGGATGGTGAAGTTCGGTCCCGGCATCGCCCGAAATCTACGCCGCCGCCCGGCGCACCCCGGCGACATTTGGCATCTGGACGAAGTCCGGGTGGAGATCTCAGGTCGTGTGTTCTGGCTCTGGCGAGCTGTGGATCAGGATGGGATGGTTCTGGACGAGATCTTGCAATCCAGACGTGACAAACGGGCTGCGAAACGGCTTCTGAAGTCGCTGATCAAGCGCCACGGAATTCCCCGGCGGATCGTGACGGACAAATTGAGATCGTACGGCGCGGCGAAACGCGAGGTGGCGCCCGGCCTCAAGCACCGGTCCCACAAAGGTCTGAACAATCGTTCCGAAAACAGCCATTTGCCGTTCACAAAGCGAGAGCGATGCATGCAGGGATTCCGATCTCCGGAAGGCTTGCAACGATACGTGTCCTGCCACTCAGCCGTACGCAACCGCTTCCCCGTTCCCGCCCGCCGCCGCTCCGCAGTTCAGATCAGATACCACCGCCTGGAGGCTTTCGACGCGTGGAAGGTCGATGCGAGCATCGCTTAAACGGCGAACACAATCGCCTTCATGCGACCCGGCGCAGTTAATGTGACAACACCACTACACCTTGAGCTCGCTTCGGACTTCAAGCACTGGGTGGCAGTGTTTCAGTTGGGGCTGTTTCTCCCGCAATTTGCCCCAGATCGAGATCTTCAATTCTGGCGCTGCGCTTACTGATCTTGTCGGTCGAAACAAGGATCTGGTCGATGTCCCTGTTCGCTTGGCCGAAATGGGTCTGTAACTTGAGTACACGGTCGTTGAGACGCCCGACATCTGCTGTGAGATGGGCGACTTCTGCCTGAATGAGATGAGCTTGTTCGCGCATGCGGGCATCACGCAAAACGGCCTGAATCACCTGGATCGAGAGCATTAAGAGGGTTGGCGAAACGATCACGACGCGGGCTCTGTGGGCCTTTTGAACAAGGTCTTCGAAACCTTCATTCAGTTCGGCAAATACACTTTCGGACGGAACGAAAAGAAAGGCTGTGTCCTGGGTCTCGCCGGGGATCAGATATTTGTCTCGAATGTCTTGGATATGCTTTGTAAAATCCCGGCGAAATTGAGCCTGTGCCGACTTTAGTTGTTCGTCAGTCTTGGCATTGCGCAGCAGATTGAAACCTTCAAGCGGAAATTTTGCATCGATAGCAAGTGATGGCGCGCCATTGGGCATGTGAACCAGGCAGTCAGGGCGTGTGCCGGTCGAAAGAGTTGCCTGAAAGTCATAACCGCTGGGGGGTAATTGATCCTGGATGATGGCCTCCATCCGTCCCTGACCAAATGCACCGCGTGTCTGCTTGTTGGACAGGATTGATTGCAGCTCCACCACTTGAGTGGACAAGTCAGTAATCGTGCGCTGGGCCCTGTCGATGACAGCAAGTCGCTCATGCAATTGGCGCAAGCCGTCGTGGGTTTGTTTTGTGGTGTTGGCCATGGACGTGCCCAGCTTGTGTCCCATGCCATCAAGCCGGTCGTTGACAGCGCGCATCATGTCCGATTGGCGGGAGCCAAAAACCTCTGCCATTGTTTGCATGCGCCCTGTCATTTCGCCTTGGGATTTGAGCAACATCGACAGGTGGCTTTCCAGCTCATAAATACGCTTGGTCGCTGCTTTGTCAGCCCGGGCGCTAATGCGCATCTGACCCAATGTGCGCAGAACAAGCCATGCGATCATAACCAGGAGAAAGAGGCCGCCAGCGATGGAGGCTTCCAGAACAGTCACGGCATGACCACTGAAAATGAAGAGGACACTGTACATGAAACAAACATAGAACGATTCGGACCTGGATGCAGTTTGCTTCTCGGGGGGCGAACAGGCATTTGGCGGCAGTCAGGGAGTATTTACCGTTAATCTTGGTCTGATTGGCCAATAAACAGTGTCGAACTGCATTAATCCGCGTTGACCCTCGCCGCAGCTTTGCATATGTCGTTGCCATGACGAAACGTGACATCATCATCATACCCAATCAGCAACTGCGCGAGGTTTGCAAACCTATCGCTTCAGTTGATGCTAGTATTCGTAGTCTTGCCGACGATATGTTGGAGACAATGTACGAAGCACCGGGCATTGGCCTGGCAGCCAGCCAGATCGGGGTTTTGAAGCGTATCTTTGTTCTTGATGTGGCTCAGGACGAAGACGCCAATGACCCAATGGTCTTCATAAATCCGGTGATTACCTGGAGGAGCGACGAATTATCCGTCTATCAGGAAGGATGTTTGTCTATCCCGGAGTTTTTTGAGGATGTTGAGCGCCCGAAAGCGGTTAATGTCGAATTCACGGATCAGCACGGTGCGGCGCAGAAGCTTGAAGCTGATGGCCTTCTGGCGACATGTATCCAGCACGAGTTGGATCATCTCGATGGCAAGCTGTTTATTGATTACCTGTCCAAGTTGAAGCGCGATAGGGTGATGAAGAAATTTATGAAACAGGCCAAAATGGCTGGCACCGTTTAGGCGCAACGCGCCATCAAGGAGAAACTCGGAATGGATCAGGCATTTTTCCTGAAGATGTTTGCAGCTCTGTTTGCAATCATGAACCCGGTTGCCAACCTGCCCGTGTTTTTGTCACTGACTTCGAGTAGAACACCCGCCAGCCAAAGGGCTGTGGCAATCACCGTCATCATTGCTTTGATCGTTGGTAGCGGGATCATCGCGTTGGTTGGCAATGAGATTCTGGCTGTTTTCGGTATTTCCCTTAGTGCTTTCCGGCTTGCTGGCGGGTTTTTGATCCTGCTGATTGCCTTGCATTTGATTTCCGGTGAGCAGAGCGCGGCGCATCATGGCACGGATGCTGAAAAGGCCCATAGTGCGACACAGGATAACCCGGCGATCTATCCATTGACGGTTCCTATTCTGTTGGGTCCAGGAACGATTTCGACACTGATCATCTTTCGCGGTCAGGCGACGTCTGTTTCGCAGGAAATCGCATATGGCGCGGCTATTGCTGCTGCAATAGCCCTTCTTGGCGTGACGTTTCTGGCGGCTCCCTTGCTACAACGCTTGCTCGGTCAGACCGCAACCAGCGTCATGAGTCGGCTGATGGGGATGATTCTAGCCGCGATTGCCATGGAAATGATGGTCTCAAGCCTTAAAGCCCTGTTGCCCGGATTGGCCTGATCGCGCAATAAGGGCGCACTTCAGTTAAAGACAGCCGGAAGCATCATGACCCTACGCATTGTCTTCATGGGAACTCCAGAGTTCTCCGTTCCCACCTTGATGGAAATCGTTGGCCATGGCTACGAGGTGGTTGCTTGCTATTCTCAGCCACCGCGCCCGGCTGGCCGTGGCATGGATTTGAAAAAAACTCCCGTTCACGGGGCGGCAGAGTCTTTTGGAATCCCCGTCTTCACACCGGTCTCTTTGAAAGACCCTGAGGAACAGCAGAAATTTGCTGATCTGGAGGCTGATGTCGCAGTCGTGGTGGCTTATGGTCTGCTCTTACCCAAAGCGGTGCTAGAAGCGCCGACAGATGGATGCCTCAACCTTCATGCATCGCTTTTGCCGCGCTGGCGTGGAGCAGCTCCGATCAATCGCGCAATCATGGCAGGGGATGCTGAGACCGCCGTGCAGGTGATGAAGATGGAAGAGGGCCTAGACACTGGCCCTGTCTGTATGTCGGAAACCTTGTCGATTGGCGAAAACATGACTGCGGGGGAACTTCATGACCAGCTATCCGGGCTGGGCAGTGATTTGATGATCCGCGCCCTGGCCGGTTTGTCCCGCGGGTCACTCAATGCAACGCCTCAAACAGACGATGGCGTCACATACGCCCGCAAACTCACAAAAGCTGAAACACGTATTGACTGGTCGCAGAGTGCTAAAGCGGTGCATGATCATATTCGCGGTCTGTCACCTTTTCCGGGTGCATGGTGCGAGATGACACTTGGCGGAAAGACTGAGCGGGTCAAGGTTCTGCGCAGTCAACTGACGACCGAGGCCGGATCTGTTGGCGAAGTGTTGACTGTCGATGGAAACGGGCCAGTCGTTGCCTGCGGCGATGGTTCGGTCCAGCTTGTTCAGGTTCAGCGCGCTGGCAAGAAACCGGTTGGCGGTCAGGACTTCCTGCGCGGCGCGAAACTGTCTTCAGGTGATATCCTGATCTGAACATGTTGCCTCATATGAGGCTGAGGGGCGAGGCCATGGACAATATCATTGATGCGAGCACGCTCACGGTTCGGGCTTTCGTTTCTTCAGATGAAGCCGATGTGAAAGGCCTTGTCACAGTCGCTTTTGGCCAGGAGATTGAAGCGCGGCTTGTGTATCGTCTTCGTCATTGCGGGGCCCTTGTTCTGGAGCTGGTTGCGGTGAGCAAAGACGGGCAGGTGGTTGGGCATGTGGCCTTCAGCCGTGTCACACCCGCCGATGTTGGTCCTGGGCAAGGTTTGATCATTTGCTGCCTTGCGCCGATCTCGGTCTTGCCTGAGTTCCAGCGCCAAGGCGTTGGGTCGGCGATGATCAAGGCAGGACTGGAAGCATTGAAGGGGCTGGGTGAGGATCTTGTTCTGGTTCTGGGGCCGCCAGCCTATTATCCCAGGTTCGGTTTTGATCCTGCTCTGGCACGGAAGGTCAAGGCACCCTATGCAGGCGATGCATTCATGGCACTGGCGCTAACCGATGCAGGCGAAAATGACCTGCCGGTCGAGGTGGGCTTTGCGACACCGTTTCAGGAATTCGAATAAGGCACGATATGCCGCGTTATAAGTTCACTGTGGAATATGACGGCAGGCCCTATTGTGGTTGGCAACGTCAGTCAAATGGACCTTCTGTGCAGGCTGCCCTGGAACGCGCAATCAAGGGCTTCACCGGTGAAGCTGTTGCTGTTGGTGGGGCAGGCCGGACTGATACTGGCGTACATGCCACAGGACAGGTCGGGCACGCTGACCTTGAAAAGGATTGGCCCGCAGAAACGGTCATGAAGGCGATGAATTTCCACATTCAGCCTGACCCGGTCGTTCTGCTGGATTGTGAGAAGATGCATGAAGGCTTCGATGCCCGCTTCTCCGCCATACGCCGCTCTTACCGCTATCGGATTTTCAATCGCGGGGCGCAGCTGACCTTTGAAAAGGGCCTCGCCTGGCACGTGAAGGCAGATCTGGATGCCGAGGCGATGCATATTGCTGCACAAGAGTTCATCGGTCATCATGATTTTACGACGTTTCGCCATACCAAATGTCAGGCAAAAAGCCCGGAAAAGACGTTGGAAAGTTTCTCGGTGCGAAGAGAGGGACAGGTCGTGATCGCCGAGTGTTCTTCGCGCTCTTTCTTGCACAATCAGGTGCGGTCCATGGTCGGATCGTTGAAACTGGTCGGTGAAGGGAAATGGACACCGCAAGATGTGCGCGATGCCTTGGCTGCACGAGATCGCAAGGCCTGTGGTCCGGTCGCGCCTGCTGATGGACTTTATCTGACCGCCGTTGATTATCGGTCCAAGGCCAAAGACACTGAAAATCATCTGGCAAAGCAGGCGGAAAAAGCCCTAAAGGCCGCCCAGGAACAAGGCTAACCTGCATCTTCCGGCACCACGCATTTACGATAGAGGTGCCATGTTGTGTGGCCCAGAACAGGCAGTGTTACGACAAGGCCGATAAAGGCGGGAGCGATCGAGACGATCAATGTGATCGTGACCACGATGGCCCAACTGATCATGGGTACGGGGGAGACAACAACGGCCTTTACGCTGGTGATCATGGCGGTGATGAAGTCCCGGTCTTCTTCCAGGAGAAGCGGGAAGGAGATGACTGTCAAAGAGAGCAAGATCAGCGATAGGATTGCCCCGACCACATGGCCGATTGCGAGGAACATCAGGCCTTCCGGTGTGTTGACGATCTCGGAAATGAACTCGCCAAAGGATGCGAAAGACCGGAACCCCATGAAAATAGCGAGCAGCAACCGAACCTGATACATCCACATGATTTGGATGAAGAGCACCACGAAGGCCATCCATGACAGCTCGCGGCCTTTTTGGTCCCACATTGTCCGAAAGATCGTGCCCCAGCTGAGCGCTTCGTTACGCTCAAGGCGGCGGCTGACCTCATAAATCCCGACTGCTGCGAACGGGCCTATAAGAACGAAACCGGCCGCCAGTGGGTAACTGAGATAACTCATGTTGAAAGCTGCGGCGGTCAGGACAATCAGAATACCGCCAATGGCGAAGAACGCTCCGAAGGCCAGACCGTAGACTGGGGCTTTGCGGAAGTCCTGCAAGCCTGCAGACAGGGCATCAATTACATCATTCAAAGTTATTTCCAGGACTATCGGTGCTTTGCGAGGCGCCGCTGGCTTAATAAGGCTTGTAGCGTTCGTATTATCGTTATCTTCAGCCATTTGATGTCTCCGATTTCCTCACCCCGACGGGAACAAAAGAAACATCATGGCAGGTCAGTTGAGCTTGAGCATTCGTAGTTTCCGGTATGTTGAGGCAAGAAATGCGGATTTCCGGGAAAGCTACGCTCTTTCGGGCTGTTCAAACCTTGATCCCATGGCCGCATGTGACTAACTGCTGGAGGAGCTTTGCATTTCGACCCGAGAACGGATTTTTCATGTCTTCAAATGACAGCCAGGCAAACGTGACACCCGGCTTGGGATGGCTGCTTGCCAGCCCGATCGGACGGGTTGGGCGCGAGCCTTATTGGCTTGTATTGTTTCTCGTCTGGATCGTAATCGGAATTGCGATCAACATTTGGTTTGGGTCGATGGATTCCGATGTTGCCATTGATGATCTGAATCTTCAGGGCTTCGTGGAATCCAATCCCCTTTTTCCAATTCTTTTCTTTGTGCTTCAATGGGTTGAATTGGCCCTGGTGATCAAGCGATGTCAGGATATCGGGATCAGTGGCTTCACGGCGCTTTTGATTTTTATCCCCGGGATCAATATTATCGTTGTGTTCGTATTGGGCTTCATGCCCAGCGAACAAGGGCCCAATCGTTTCGGTCCGTTCCCAAACAGCTACTATCGACGCAAGACCTGATCAGGTTGGCGTTTTATCGATTTCACTGCCTGAAAGACCAGAAGCCTCATGTCTGAAACCTATTCTTCCGCAATCCAGATTGCTCGCGATCTCATTCGCTGCCCTTCGGTGACACCGTCTGAAGGCGGGGCATTAGGCTTTTTGGAGGAACTGCTGAGCGGCGCTGGTTTTACAGTTGATCGGGTGACATTTTCCGATGACGATACGCCCGATGTAGAGAACCTGTTTGCCTCCATCGGTTCCGGTAGTCCGCATTTCGTCTTCGCAGGTCATACAGATGTCGTGCCTCCTGGAAATGAAACAGACTGGAGCCATGGGCCTTTCTCGGGGGACATTGCAGAGGGCATTTTGTTCGGTCGTGGTGCCGTTGACATGAAGGGAGGCATTGCCTGTTTTGCAGCCGCAGCTCTGGACTTCCTGAAATCTCGCGGTGATGAGTTTGGCGGCACGATTTCTCTTCTGATTACCGGGGACGAAGAAGGTCCTGCTGTCAACGGAACGGTAAAGCTTTTGGAATGGGCTGAAGGGCAGGGCCATAAGTTCGATGCCTGCATCGTCGGAGAGCCGACCAATCCGGCAGCTCTTGGAGATCAGATCAAGGTCGGACGCAGGGGATCCCTGTCCGGCACTGTGACAGTGACCGGCATGCAGGGACATGTGGCCTATCCGGAACATGCGAACAATCCTGTACCTGGTTTGATGGCGTTGATGAGTGAGCTTGATGCGGTCAGATTTGATGAAGGCAATGATCGCTTTCAACCGAGCAATCTGGAAATCGTGACCATTGATGTTGGCAATCCTGCATTCAATATAATTCCCGCGCGTGCAGAGGCCCGCTTCAACATCCGCTACAATGACGAGTGGACGTTAGAGACGTTGAAAGCCAAGATTACCAGTACATTGGAAGATGCCGCGCCAAAAACGCTGAATTGGGAGGTCGAATATCGGCGGGATGCCAGCGAGTCATTCCTGACGCGCGACGATGCCTTGATCAAAACTCTGAGTGCAGCGGTGGAGGCCAAAATGGGCCGTGTGCCTGAGCTCACCACAGGTGGTGGGACGTCTGATGCGCGCTTCATCAAGAACTATTGCCCCGTTGTCGAGTTTGGTCTCGTTGGCAAGACAATGCACAAGGTTGATGAATGCGTGGCGCTGTCGGATGTCGATGGTCTGGCCGCTATATATCGCGTTTTTCTGGATGATTATTTCAAGGCTGCGAAAGGCGCTTAAAAATGTTGAGCAGCCAGGAGATCGCGCGCGCCCTGCAAGGCAGTTGGTATCTGTTCCGAAATCGTCCGGAAGGGATGCGGGCCTTCGACGTCTCCATCAATGGGTTTTGGCGCTCGTTTGCGGTGGTCCTGCTTCTCGTGCCACTGTTTGTGATCAGTTCACTGGCTGAGAAAAAACTTCTCCTGGATGAGACTGATTTCATTTCGGAAACGTTTCCAGTTGGCACTTATTGGCTGGCGCAATTCACCAGCCTTGGCCTGGATTGGCTGGCCTTGCCGTTGCTTTTGGCTGTCCTTGCGCGGCCGTTGGGCATTGCCCAGGGCTATGTTCCATTCATCGTGGCGCGAAACTGGACCAGCCTTCTGGCGGCTGTTCCCTATGTCTGTGTGTCGCTGTTGTATCTCATGGGCGTCATTGCACCAGGCATCATGGTTCTTTTGTCCTTGATGTCGCTGATCGTTGTGATCTGGTTCAGGTTTTTGGTGACACGAATTTCCCTTCAGGCCAATCTCAGCATGACAATTGGGATTGTCATCCTGGATATTGTTTTATCACTTTTGATTGGTGAGCTGGTTGGTCGGATGTGGGGCCTCTGAGCTCCCATTTGACAGGATTTTGGCCAGCCAGTCCGCTGCGATCCTGATGGCCTTTCGGTCTCTGTGACTTTCGTGAAAAACGATCCAGAGCGAGCGTGTAGCGGTACAATCCTCATCAAGAATTTGAAGGTCTGGGTCATCATTGATGAGGCTGGCAATGGGCAGTTTTGCGTCGAGGGAAAACCGGCTGGTGGTGAGTTGGTTATCTCCAAGAAACTGCCGATCTGGAACAGCACTCAGTGAAGAATCTTATCGTTGGTGGTTTCATGAGCCACATGTGTGTGTCGAGCCCGGTTCGGGCAAGCTTGGATCTGGGGTTTTCTGCAACAGTGATTGCGTCCGCCTGCGCCAGTCGGGTTCTTCCAGCGCCGATCGGTGGTGTCCTGTCCGGCGAGATGGTTCACAAGGTTGCCATGGCCGCGCTGGCGGACCGGTTTTCAGCTATGCTACCAGATGTGAGTTTCATCTGAAACCAACAAAAAGCCCCGCGCAGTTAAACTGCGCGGGGCTATAAGCGATGTTTCAAGGCGCGTATTATTAGTCGCGCAACAGGTCGTTAATTGATGTCTTGGAGCGCGTCTGCGCATCTACGCGCTTGACGATAACCGCGCAATAGAGGCTCGGTCCGGGCGTTCCGTCCGGGAGTGGCTTGCCGGGCATGTTGCCTGGAACGACCACAGAATAGGCTGGAACTTCACCGATGAAGATTTCGCCGGTGTTGCGGTCGATGATCTTCGTGGACGCGCTGATGAAGACGCCCATGGACAGAACGGCCCCTTCACGGACGATGACGCCTTCAACGACTTCTGACCGTGCGCCGATGAAGCAATTGTCTTCGATGATGACCGGGCCAGCCTGGAGCGGCTCAAGAACACCGCCAATGCCGACGCCGCCGGACAGATGCACATTCTTGCCGATCTGGGCACAGGAGCCCACGGTCACCCATGTGTCGACCATCGTGCCTTCATCGACATAGGCACCCAGGTTGACGAATGAGGGCATCAACACAGCGTTTTTGCCGATGAATGCGGAGCGACGCACAATACAGTTCGGAACCGCCCGGAAGCCAGCTTCTTCAAAATCGATGCCGCTCCAGCCATTGAACTTGGAGGGAACCTTGTCCCACCATGTTGCATCGCCTGGACCGCCCTTGATCACTTCCATAGCATTCAGGCGGAAGGACAGAAGAACAGCCTTTTTGGTCCACTGGTTCACAACCCAGTCGCCATCTTTCTTTTCTGCAACGCGCAGCTGGCCGCGGTCGAGCAGGTTCAGCGTCGTTTCGACAGCATTACGAACATCACCTGTGGTGTGTGTGTCGATATTTGCGCGATCCTCAAATGCTGCGTCGATGGTTTCGGCAAGTTTGGCAAGATCAGGGGTCATCAGGCTCATGGTCTCCGGAAAGGCAAGGTTAAAACAGTTGCCGGACCTAAGCCTTCAGGCTTCAGGATGTCAAGATGGAGCTTTGTGAAAGCTCTTGCCTCAAGGCATCGCCAGCGTGACTTCGATAGGGTGGCTCAATTATGGTTGAGTTTATCTCCCTCCGTCACCCGTGTTTGAGTGTTGTTTAATTTAGTCCCGAGACTAAACACTTGGCTTGGGCACTCCATGACTGGAAAGATAAGTATGGAACTGTGGATTCCGATCACGATTTTTGCAGCGTTTTGCCAGAACCTGCGCTCGGCTTTGCAAAAGCACATGAAGGGCAAGTTCGGCACGACCGCAGCGACCTTCGTGCGCTTTGGCTATGGCTTTCCGTTTGCGGTTCTTTATGTGGCAGGAATCCACTTGATGACCGGCGCGCCGCTGCCATCGATAAACCCTACGTTCCTGCTCTCCGGGGCGATTGGAGGGTTGGCCCAGATTGGGGCAACGTTCCTGCTGGTGCATTTGTTCTCATATCGTAACTTCGCAGTGGGCACGGCTTATTCCAAGACGGAGCCAATTCAGGCGGCTTTGTTTGGGCTCGTTATTCTGGGCGAAGGGCTTACGGTCTTCGCAGTCTTGTGCATTTTACTAGGGGTGTTTGGAGTCATCGTGATCTCGCTGGCACGCTCAGCCCTAACGAAGCAGGCGATCATCGCAGCCTTGATAGGAAAGCCGGCGTTGATTGGACTGGCGTCCGCTGCGCTATTTGGCGCATCGGCAGCCTTTTATCGATCTGCCTCCCTGTCACTGGATGGTCCTGGCTTCCTGATGCAAGCCGGGTTTTCATTGGCCTGCGTGACATTCTTCCAGACCATAGTCATGGGCAGCTGGATGGCTTTCAAAGAACCCGCGCAATTGGAATTGGTGGTTCGTCATTGGCGGATATCTGTCTGGGTTGGGCTGGCTGGTGTGCTTGGTTCCATTGGCTGGTTTACGGCCATGACCTTGCAGCAGGTCGCCTACGTGCGTGCCTTGGCGCAAATTGAACTGATTTTTACGTTCGCCGTGTCTTGGCTGGTGTTCAAGGAACGCATGAACCGTTTTGAGGTGACCGGCTGTTGCCTGATCATCCTTGCGGTCATCGGGATTATCCTGTTCTCGAATTGAGCACCTGACCTTAGTTGGCAGCGCTTAGCAGCCAGTCTCTGAAGGCAGCAACAGGTCGTGACAGAGGTCGGTTTGGCGAGCGGGCAAACCAATATCCGGTCTCCAGTTCCACGATGGGCCAATCCGGCATCACGAGATGACCTGCCTTGATTTCCTGATCAACAAATCTGCGGTCGATGACCAGTGCGCCCATTCCGGCAATGGCTGCCTGTATGGCGAGGTCGCGACTTTCCAGTAATGTCCCGGAGTTCGCATCGCCATGGTTGAGCTCAACAGTCTCAAGCCAGTGTGGCCAGTCGTTTCTGCGGCTTGTGCTGTGGAGGAGGCGCAGGCTGGACAGCGCTTCCTGTGTCAAACCTCCACCCGCTGGCAGCAGTCCCGGGGCCATTGCTACGGCCAGGTGCTCCTGCCAGAGCAAAGAGGCGTCAACGCCTTGCCAGATGCCTTTTCCGAGCCGGATGGTGCAGTCATAGTTCTCTCGTTCCAGGTCAATGACGCGGGTCGAGGCAGACAGCAGGATTTCGACGTCCGGCTGTATCGCCTGAAACTCCGGAAGTCGGGGAATGAGCCAGCGCGTTGCGAATGTGGAAACGGTGCTGATACGCAATTCAGTCCGGCTGCGTCGCTTGAAACTGTCAACGGCCCCATCGATGCGCTCAAAAGCATCGCCGATCCCCAGCGCCAGCCGTTGGCCTTCTTCGGTAAGCGTCAACCCGCGCCCATCACGCAGAACAAGCGTCGTGCCGAGCTCTCCCTCCAACTTGCGCATGAGATGCGACAAAGCCGAGGGTGAAACGCCCAATTGCTCAGCAGCCTGGGCAGCGCGGCCATAGCGGGCCAAAAGGGAAAATGCATGAAGTGCGCGAAGGGAAGCCACTGGCCCGCGAGTCCGTTGTTTGAGTTAAACTCAATATAGGCGAGGATTGGAAACGGTGCCAGAGATTGATTTTATAGCGGCTTGAGTGCACCATTTACGGCCTTTAGAAATCCTGTCAGATCGTCGGTGACAAAATCAACGGAGCTCTTTTGTCCGCCTTTCAGGTCTCCACCTTCAAGATCCCAGTCTTCACGGAATACATCCCGTGTGCCTGACGGTACGATCAACACTGTACGCATGCCCAGTTTGCGCGGGACGTCGAGATTGCGCTGGAGATCCTCGAACATGGCGGCCCTAACCGGCGAAACACCGGTCTGTTTCAGGAACATGTCGTAGGTTTCACGGCTGGGTTTTGGGATCAGGTCGGCGGCGACAATGTCGAAAATGTCTTCGAAATGGTCGGAAATTCCCAGAGCTGCAGCCGTGCGCTCGGCATGTGGTTTGTCACCGTTGGTAAAAATGTACTTCTTGCCAGGCAGTGCAGAAATCGATGTTCCGAGTGCCGGATTGGGTTTCACAGTGGAATAATCAATGTCATGCGCGTGCTTTAGAAAGTCATCCGGATTGATTTTATGCTCGAGCATCAGGCCGCGCAGGGTCGTACCATACTGACGGTAGTAGGCTTTCTGTTGTACTTGGGCTTCTTTCTTACCGATGCTGAGCAGGCGGGCAACATAGCTTGAAATTTGCTCGTTGATTTGACTGAAAAGGTCGGTCTCGGCAGGGTAGAGCGTGTTGTCGAGATCGAAAACCCAAGCTTGGACTCCCTGAAACACACGCAGGTCTTGCGCATGAAGGTGACGGCCTTCTTCGGAGGTCGTTCTCTTACCGGTCACGGGCGGATCAGCGTGCCGACGCCATGGTCGGTGAAGAGCTCAAGAAGAACAGCGTGGGCGACTTTACCGTCCAGAATGACGACGCCTTCGACGCCCTGATCAAGCGCTTCGATGCAGGTCTCTACCTTTGGGATCATCCCGCCTGAGATCGTGCCATTGGCAATCAATTCGCGTGCCTTGGCAACGGTCAATTGCTTGATCAGATTGCCCTCTTTATCGAGAACACCAGGCACGTCAGTCAGGAACAACAGCCGTTTGGCATTCAAAGAGCCCGCAATGGCACCTGCGAATGTATCGGCATTGATATTATAGGTCTCGCCATCGGGGCCAGGAGCGACGGGTGCGATTACAGGGATCAGGTCTTCTTTCAACACCAGCTTGAGGACCGTCGGATTGACGTCAGCCGGTTCGCCAACGAAGCCAAGGTCCAAAACGCTTTCAATGTTGGAGTCTGGATCAACAATGGTTCGGCGAAGTTTTTCTGCCGTCACCATGTTGCCGTCCTTGCCGCAAAGGCCGACAGCGCGCCCGCCCTCAGCATTGATGGCCTGAACGATTTCCTTGTTGATCGAGCCTGCAAGAACCATCTCGACGATCTCTACAGTCGCCTTGTCGGTGACGCGCAGGCCTTCCTTGAACTCGCTGACAATCCCGAGCCGCGTCAGCATCTTGCCGATTTGCGGCCCACCGCCATGAACCACGACGGGATGCACGCCAGACTGCCGCATAAGCGTGATGTCGCGTGCAAAGGCACGACCCAAGTCCGCGTCTCCCATTGCATGACCGCCGTATTTAACAACAACTGTACGGCCGTCATAGCGCTGCATGTAGGGCAGTGCCTGGGCAATAACATGAGCGTGGTTATGCTGTTCCGAAGAGGCCATGGGCTGGGAAGTCTCGCTTTTAATTCACGATGCGTGAATACGCTTGATAGCTGTTTTCGATGAGATGCTCAATCAGTCCGCCAAACTCAGTTTAACACCAGCTGGAGGATCTCTGCGCGCAGTTCGGCAAGGCCTTTGCCTTTTTCTGATGAGGTCGCGACGATTTCAGGAAATGCCGCGGGGCGTTTCGCCAATGCCACAAGCGTCTCTTCCATCAGCCGTTCGAGCTGAGGCGGTTTGATCTTGTCGGACTTCGTCAGCACCACCTGATAGGTGACAGCTGCCTTGTCTAGCAGTCCCATGGCCTGGGTGTCGATTGGCTTGATGCCATGCCGACTGTCAATCAGCAGGAACACGCGACGCAGGGTCGGACGGCCACGCAAATAGGAAAAGACAAGTTTTGTCCAGGCGTCGACGAGATCTTTGGGCGCCTGCGCATAGCCATAGCCCGGCATATCGACAATAGCCAAAGGCGCATCATCAGCCGAAAAGAAGTTTAGCATCTGTGTCCGACCGGGGGTCCGGGAGGTTCTGGCCAGGCCGTTACGTCCAGTCAGGGCATTGATCAGGCTTGATTTGCCAACGTTGGACCGACCGGCAAAGGCAATTTCAATACCGCCGATGTCCGGCAGGTTTGCCATGTCCGTTACGCTGGTCCGGAAGTCCCAGGGTTTGGCGAACAACAGGCGTCCGGCTTCAATCTGGTCTTCGGTGAATTTTGGTTCGTCGCTCATGAGATGTCTTCTATCGGGCAAATCCCTCCGCGTCGAGTGAGACGATGCTTTGGATCGGCTTGAGTTTCGTTAATCTTCAATGGCCGCAGCGTGCAGTGCGGTGAGGTCGCCGCCTCTGATGGCATTAAGGTGTTGTGTAATTTTTTCGACTGGCCAATTCCACCAGGCGATGTGCAGCAGCTCTTCAACCACTTCGGCAGGGTAGCGTGATTTAACTTCCTGGGCAGGGTTTCCGACTGCAATTGCATAGGCGGGCACATCCCGAGAGACAATTGCCTTGGCGCCAATGATGGCTCCATCTCCGATCTTGACGCCAGGAAGGATCGTTGCGCCTGTCCCGATCCACACGTCGTTTCCGATCACCGTATCGCCTCGCGAACCTACGAGAAAATCTGCGGGATCGAAATCCTTTTCCCATCCGCCCTGGAAGATACTGAAAGGGAAGGTGGAAAACCCGCCAAGGACATGATTTGCGCCATTCATGATGAATTCCACGCCGGTCGCCAGCGCGCAGAATTTGCCGATGCTTAATCGGTCGCCCATGAACTCAAAGTGGTACCGGACGCATTTTTCCTGAAAGCGTTCAGCTTGGTCAGGGTCATTATAGTAGCTGTAGTCTCCGGCCTCTATATTCGAACCGGAAATGACATTCTTCAGGAAAACCGTGTGGGTCGCATCCGGGAAAGGAAAGCGAGCGGAAGGGTTAGGACCGTGCATGGGATGTTCCATCTGCAGACGTTTTGGCAAGGATTAGGATGAGCGAACAGTCTTTCTGTTCACGACCCGTCGACCGGCGATATCGCCTTGCGGTTCGGGTCTGGGATTAGTGGATCATTGCCCGGCGGTTCCTTGCAGATGATGAACATAGAAAAGGGCCCTGAATTTCAGGGCCCTGATCATTTAGCAGATCTTTTCAAGAGGGTCAGCTCTTGTCTTCAGTCTCTGGCTTCTTTCGTTTGAAGGTTGACCTCAGATTGTCAAACAGTTCCACCTTCACGCCTTGACGACGCATGATCACCCACTGTTGGGAAATCGAAAGTGTGTTGTTCCACGCCCAGTAAATCACGAGACCAGCTGGGAAAGAGGCGAGCATGAAGGTGAAGATCACTGGCATCCAGGTGAAAATCATCTGCTGTGTTGGGTCCGGCGGGGCCGGGTTCATCTTCATCTGAACGAACATGGTGATGCCCATGATAATCGGCCAGACGCCGAGCATGAGCATCTGTGGTGGATCCCACGGGATCAGTCCGAACAGGTTGAAGAGGGTCGTTGGATCAGGGGCTGACAGATCGTGAATCCAGCCAAAGAATGGCGCATGACGCATTTCAATGGTGACGAAAAGAACCTTGTAGAGGGAGAAGAAAACCGGGATCTGAATCACCACCGGAAGACACCCTGCCAGTGGATTGATCTTTTCCTTCTTGTAAAGCTCCATCAGCGCTTGTTGCTGTTTGGCCTTGTCATCCGCATGGCGTTCGCGAATTTCGGTCATTTGTGGCTGTACGAGCTTCATCTTACTCATGGAAACGTAAGACTTGTTCGCCAGTGGGAAGAACAGGATCTTCACGCCGACTGTGACCAGAAGGATCGCGACGCCGAAGTTGCCGACCAGGTGATAGAGATGGTCGATCGCCCAGAACATCGGTTTGGTCAGGAAGTAGAACCAACCCCAGTCGATCAGCAGGTTGAACTTGGAAACGCCAATGGTTTCTTCATAGGCATCCAGGAGGCCTTTCTGCTTTGCACCAGCAAACAGGTACGAGCTTGTTCCAGCTGTGCTGCCAGCCGCGATGGTCACGCCTTCTCCAAGGAAGTCTGCCTGGAAGTTCTGCGAGCCTGGTGCGTAGCTGAAGCTTGGCTGGAACGTTTCGCCTGGTGTCGGGATCAGCGTTGCGGCCCAGTACTTGTCGGTAATACCAAGCCATCCCTGATCGACTGCTTCCGGACGAACCGGACCTTCTTCTTCGAGGTCGGAGTAATCAACCTCCTGCAACCCCTTCTCGCCGAAGACGCCGAGGAGGCCTTCATGGAGAATGTAGAAGCCGGATGTCTTGGGCTGTCCTGTGCGGGCAATCAAACCATAAGGGTATAGCGTGAGGTCTTCGCCTGTGGAGTTCTCGACCGATTGTTCAATCGTGAACATGTAGTTCTCATCCAGCGAGAACGTACGATTGAAGACGATGCCTTCGCCATTGTCGAAGCTCAACGTGACCGGTGTCTCCGGGCTGAGTTCGCTGTTGCCATTTACGGTCCAGAGCGTGTCTGCTTCCGGCAAGGTAATGTTCGCGCCCGGATCGGCAACCCAGCCATGGTCGGAGTAGTAAGGCTTCGGGCTGCCTTTCGGCGAGAGCAGAACAATGGTGGGGCTGCTCTTGTCGACTGTCTCGTGATAATCTTTCAGGCGAAGATCATCGAGCCGTGCACCTGTCAGATTGATTGAACCGGAGAGTTTCGGCGTTTCGATCCTGACGCGCTCTGAGGCAGCCAGTGCCTGTTCACGTGTGACAGTAGGTGCAGCGGAAGTGCTCGCTGGAGCCTGTCCAGGGACCGCATTCGGCGAAGGCTTGAGCGGATCGCCGTTTGCAGCAGCAGTTGCCTGTTGGGCTTCCTGCTGAGCCTGCATTTCTGCTTGCTGACGTTCAAGCTGTGGCTGGGCAATAAAATATTGCCAACCCAGCAGGACGACCAGAGACAGAACGACTGCGAGAATCGTATTTTTATTTTCCGAGAACAACTGGAATTACCCCTGTTTTCTACTCGATGCGGTCTCTGGAACCGGCTTGCCACTTGGCTTGCGCGGTGTCCTGCGACGCTGACCTGACTTCGGATCCAGCGCAAGCGACAGTCCGGATTTAAGGTCCGATACCAGATTTTGAAAGGGAAGGGAGAGAGCGGCTTCGCGTCCAACAAGAACAAAATCGGCCTTTTGCGGAATGTCCGCACTCTCAAGCGCCGCAACTGCAGCCCGCAGTCGACGCTTGATACGGCTGCGCACGGCAGAATTGCCGGTCTTCTTGGTCACGGTATAGCCGACGCGTGGGGCGTCGTCCGTATCGCGCTTCAGTCCCTGAAGCAAAAAAGCGCGCCGACCCACCCGTCCGCCTTTGGCGATAGCTAGGAACTCGGAGCGCTTTTTAAGAGTTTTCATCAGCGGCGGCGTAGGCTTTGTTTGCAAAAACCAGTCATCACCGGCAACGCCGCATGCGTTAAGCCGGATGATTAGGCGCTAAGGCGCTTGCGGCCCTTGGCCCGGCGACGCGCAATAACCTGACGACCATTTGCCGTTGCCATGCGCGAACGGAAGCCGTGGCGACGCTTGCGGACGATGCGGCTCGGTTGATACGTACGCTTCATTGTTCAATTCCACGCAAACAGCGCGGCCCTTGTTTTACGAAATTCTTGGAGGAAGCATCCAAAGCGCCTTACAAGAGGCGAGCCCATAAAATGAGCCGTGATCCGAATGCATGTCCCGGTCGAGCGCGCTTATACGGGGGACAGGCCTCCAAGTCAACGCGTTCACGATCAAATATCTCGGTTTCGCCAACGTCGCAAGGGCAGAAACAGGACTGCCACGATATAATAATCAGAGAACCCGATTGCAGCTCTGCCTCGCAACCGCTTTCATTGGGTTGACTGCAACTTGGGCCTTACTGACGGGGCAACGTTTTTATACTATTTATCAATCTTGGCTAAATGCAATTCTTTGATGAGACGCAGCATCTTGCGTTTTAGCAGTTAGCGTATTGCCGGGTTTCGGTTATCATTGCTCAGCTGTCTTTGACTTGGAATGCAGGAGCTGACTATGACGCTTTCGAATGCCTTGAGGTTTGCAATCCCCACCGTTTTTTGCGCGGTCATGGCTTTGGTGCAAACCACAGCCACTGCTCAAACCTCGCCTATTAACGATTTGCCAAGCGCATTTAACCCTGAAAGTAACACGTCCATGGCCATAACAGGGCCAATCATTGCGTCACAGTCCTTGTTGATCTTTGGCAATGGAACGCAGATGAAGTTGCGCCTTCTCGGTGAAACAACAGGCGCTTGGGGTGTCTCGGGTCAAAGCCTGCCAGCACAAATTTTCTCGATTGGCTCCAATCCCGGTGAATTGATGAACGGAAACACGCTATGCGGTCCAGAAGGCGCACCGACGTATCTGGTCGTGTTCCAATTCAAAAGCTATGGCATGTGGTCGCTCAATCTTGGGGTGTTTAACGGGAGCCAGCCACCTGTGTCCATGAACGATGATGGCCTTTGTGGCACTTATGGGTTCATCATGGATGACCCTTCTTAACTGTTGCGATATGTCCAGGCCACCAACGACGCCATCTCATGCTGCTAGATTGCGACACTCTCCTGATTTCTACTAAAGAAGTGAAAATTCTTGCGAGCAACACTCTTTCGTGAGGTCGTGACCAGTATATTCACTGCTCTCTCACTTGTCGGTGAAACGTTGTTCTAGATAGTTCTTTCTATTCACATCTGTATCATAAGTGTTCTGCCTTATGATAACGAACCATATGCTGACAAGGCAGCATACAGGTGCTTGGAGAGTGGGTATGCGCAAGGAACACACTGACCAGGAGGCAGAGCGTCAAACTTCGGCATCGCTTGCCCATGTGTTGCGTCGTTGGCTTCCTGTGTTCGTTATTCTGGCTGCCTCGGTGGTTGCCTGGGGGCTTGGGTTGCATGAGCAGCTGACCTTGTCCGCGCTCATACGCAATCGTTTTGCTTTGGCAGACTTTGTTGAGGCCAATTTGCTTTTGTCTCTTGGTGGATATGTCCTGATCTATGCTGTTGCCGTGGCGCTGTCCTTTCCCGGCGCATCTTTGTTGACGATAGCTGGCGGACTTCTGTTTGGCTGGTTTCTTGGCGGAACAGCCACAATTATTGCCGCCACCCTGGGGGCCACAGTCATTTACCTGGCAGCTCGCTCGTCTATTGGCGTTTCGATTACACGCAAGGCCGGACCTTTCATCTCCACACTGTCGGAGGGGTTTTGCGAAAATGCCTTCAGCTATCTTCTTTTCTTGCGATTGACGCCAATCTTCCCGTTTTGGCTGGTAAACATCGCTCCTGCGATTTTTCACGTACCACTGGCCACCTATATTCTGGCTACCTTTATCGGGATCATCCCGGGCACATATGCTTTTGCTATTATTGGATCGGGGCTGGACAGCGTAATTGCAGCTCAGGAAATGGCCAATCCGGGTTGCGCCACAGCGGGGACTTGCCAGATAGACATAGGGGCATTGATAACGCCGGAGCTCCTGGCTGCATTTTTCGCCCTTGGTTTTGCCTCTCTGATTCCCGTCGTGGTCAAAAAAATGCGAAACCGTCCGCCGAGTTCTTGAGCTGAGGTTGTTAGACGTTTTGCGTAAAGTCATCGACTGAAAGGGTAATACAGATGCCTGACGTATTGACGCCGGATATTTGTGTGATTGGCGCTGGCTCCGGGGGTCTTTCGGTCGCTGCTGCTGCTGCAGCCTTTGGCGTTGATGTTGTGCTTGTTGAAAAAGCCAAAATGGGCGGTGATTGCCTGAACTATGGCTGTGTTCCGTCCAAGGCGCTGCTGTCTGCCGCCAAGTCGGCAAAAGCCCATGGCGCGGATCTAAAGATCGGCTTTGAAGGTGTATTTGAAGGTGTCAAGTTCGCAAAAGCCAATGACCATGTGCAAGCGGTGATCGCCGCCATCGCCCCTCATGATTCTGTCGAGAGGTTTGAAGGGCTGGGGGTCAAGGTCTTGCAAGACGAGGCACGGTTCGTCTCATCAGACTGCGTGTTGGCGGGTGAAACAGAGATCCGCGCCCGACGCTTTGTCATTGCGACAGGGTCGTCGCCCGCAGTGCCGCCTATCCCTGGCCTGGCAGGCGTCGATTTCCTGACGAATGAAACCTTGTTCGAGTTGCGAGAGGCTCCGGAGCATCTGATTGTCATCGGTGGGGGCCCAATTGGTCTGGAAATGGCGCAGGCGCATCGGAGGCTGGGCAGCAAAGTGACCGTGATTGAAGCGCAAAAAGCTTTGGCCAAGGATCTTCCTGAATTTGCTGTTGTCGTTTTGGATGCTTTGAGGGCAGAAGGGGTCCGGATTCTGGAAGGTGCGGCAGTCAATGCGGTTGAGTCGTCTGGTGAAGGGATTCAGGTTCATTTCGAAACCGAAGACGGCACCTCATCGGTCAATGGGAGTCATTTGCTGGTCGCTGCGGGCCGCAAGCCGAACTTTGGAAGTCTCGGTCTTGAACTCGCCGGAATAGACGTTGAGGGTGGCGGCATTAAAGTCGACGCCGGCCTTCGTACAACCAACAGGAAAATCTACGCAATCGGAGATGTCATCGGTGGTTTGCAGTTCACCCATGCCGCTGGCTACCATGCCGGGCTGGTGATCCGTTCTATTCTCTTTAGATTGCCGGTTCATGAAGACCGGACAATCATACCTTGGGTGACTTACACGTCGCCGGAGTTGGGCCATGTTGGTTTGAGTGAACAGCAAGCTCGGGATCGGCACGGCAACAAGGTAAGGGTTTTGACCGCTGATTATGCGGATAATGACAGGGCGCGCGCAGAAGATGCGAGTGTTGGCCAATTGAGACTGGTCGTGGGCCCTCGCGGTCGTCTTCTGGGGGGCGATATCGTGGGGGCTCAGGCTGGAGAGATGCTTAATCTTTTGTCTCTCGCACTATCGCAAAAAATGACAATGGGCGATCTGGCCGGATTTGTGGCACCTTACCCAACGTTGGGAGAATTGGTGCGCCGTGCTGCGGTCTCTTACTATGCAGAGGCACCGAAAAACACATGGGTGCGTCGTTTGTTGTATCTATTAAGGCAGTTCGGTTGAGATGAGGCTTGGTCTGCCTTGCTCCTGCCCCGATCATTTGATGACCTAGAGTGAAATGTTTGAGAGACGCTTGAATGAAGCACGAAGGTTTGCCGGAGGGACGCGTTGATCCCTCCATGGGTGGGGTTGATCAACTATCGGGCTGCGCTGAGCAGGAAATTGGACAAGCTGCTGAACCAGATGACCGCGGGCATCATAGCCTTGGTGGTTTATCTGGCAAATTGTTGCTTCTGACCGGTGTCTTTGTGATGTTGGCGGAAGTTTTTATCTACGTTCCCTCCGTCGTCAATTTTCGTAATAACTGGTTGAATGACAGGCTGACCACAGCAGGGGTTGCTGCGGCCGTTCTCAGCGAGACAAACACCATTGCCCCACGTTTGCAGGAACAGCTTTTGCAAACCACGGGAGCGATCGCCATATCGCTGGATATGGGCACACGGCGCAGCATGATCGCCATGAGCGAAATGCCGTTCGAGGTCGAGTTTGTCGTTGATATGGCTGAGATGTCCCCGCTTATGTCGGTGCTTGATAGCTTCAAGGTGCTTGCTTATCGCGGCGATGGACTCATGCGCGTCGTTGGCGCCGGGCAGATGGGGGCTGTCAAGCGGGTGGATGTGGTTCTGCCAATCGGGCTTTTGCAAAAAGACATGCTTGCCTTCTCAGGCCGTATTCTGGCGTTGTCTTTGATGATTTCCATTTTCACTGCGACCCTGGTCTACATCAGCCTGAGAGCACTTCTGGTCCGGCCTCTTCAACGGCTGACCCAGTCTATGGATCATTTTGCCGAGATGCCGGATGATGTTGCCCGCACCATGCGTCTTTCAGGGCGCAGCGATGAGCTGGGCGATGCAGAGGTGCGGCTGGCTGCAATGCAGAAGGCCTTGTCACGGGCCTTGCAGCAGAAACAGCGTCTGGCCGATTTGGGGCTGGCTGTCTCCAAGATCAATCATGACCTTCGCAATCTTCTTGCGTCCGCCCAACTGTTCCTCGAGCGACTGGAGCATGTGCCCGACCCGACAGTTTCGCGGCTCGCTCCGAAGATTCTTGCGACACTGGATCGGGCCGTCTCCTATACGCAAGCCGTCATGTCTTATGGCAAGGCGCAAGAGGAGGCGCCCAAGCGCAGGTTATTGGCACTGTCTCGTGTCGGCGATGATGTCGCCGATGTCTTGGGTCTGCCGGAGCATGACAGCGTGTCTTTTGAAAACAAGGTTCCGCAGGACCTGGAGATTGATGCGGATCCGGAGCAGATTTTCCGGGTGTTGCTGAACTTGTGTCGTAATGCTTTGCAGGTCCTGGAGAGCGAGCGGGAAGGGAATTTGGTTCGGCGCATTGTTCTGGACGCACATCGCGACAAGACCTGTGTTCATATTTCGGTTGAGGACACGGGTCCGGGTATTCCGGAAAATATCAAGACTTCCTTGTTCCGTGCGTTTCACAGCGGCTCCAAGCAAGGCGGAGTTGGCCTGGGGCTTGCGATTGCAGCTGAACTTCTGAAAGCACACGGTGGTCGCATACGCCTTGATGAAACGGTTCAGGGGGCTTGCTTCCGGATTGAGCTGCCGGATCGGGCTGCCTAGCGCGACTTTCGGTTCCCTGACTTTGCTGCGAGGGGAGGGAGCGCAATGAATACTGTTTGCCGAAGAAGTTTTTCACAGGCAAAAAACAGCGACTTTCGGCCAGTTTTTCCAATCATTGTCCAAAGGCTCAAAAAAAACAAAACGGTGCTTGCAATGCGCCAATGGGCAAAGTAGAAGTCCCACCAGTTCGGAGCGATACCAACGTCGCCTCTTTAGAACTGAGCCGGATCTGAGGAAAACTCTGTAAGCCGTTTTGGTGGGGTTTTGATCAAGATTACAGGCAATATGCACCGGTAGCTCAGCTGGATAGAGCACCAGACTACGAATCTGGGGGTCGGGGGTTCGAATCCTCCCCGGTGCACCATTCCCCTAAATATAGTATTATGAATAATGTTTATACGGTTGCTGTAGGGCGTAAGTGCTCTTGGCAAAACGGTAAACTTCATCTGGCGCTAGATTGAAAAGCGGTTCTGTAGCGCGCAACTTCGTTTGGCATAACGCGCAACTTTACATGTCATCTTGTTGAATATCGTTGCACGACTAGTTTCGTCCCAGAGAAGTTAATCACCGTTCGAGCATCAATGGTCGCTTAACGCCGTTGAATTCAAAATTTGATTGGACCCTGGTGAATTTCCGCTTCGGTTTAACTGTCGAAAAAATAAAATCCGTCAATTTTCTTTTCACCAACAGCGCCAAATGGATTGCTTTTTTCGAGATGAGCATCGAGATCGGGATCGTATTCCCAAGCTTGATCGATCAGGCACCAATCGAGATGGAAATGATCACCATCTTTTGAGACGAGGACACCAACACCCTTGGATGTTTTCAGGAGGTATTTGGCGATAGCAGTCAGGTTGCTAAGGCCAGTGACCCTGGTTCTTTCGCCCTCGAGACCGGTACTAGGCCTTTCTGAGGGGATCGGTGAAAACATGAAACAGCAATCGGTCGGTGGAAATGCGAAATAGTAAGGGCGTTTGAATTCACCGTTTCGGGCTTGCGCTATAGCCAAGTCCAGTCGTTCTTTGGCTGCCCGCCAGGCTGATCTCGGCAATTTGGCGAATTCGAGCAGGATGCGCGTGTAATCATCGCTGCTGTCTGGGTGCTGTATGTGGTCGGCAAGACGGTTCATGATCGGTGACAAGTCAGTCTGATGAGAATCGTCGAATAGACGATCCAACAACCTATGTGATGTCGGCGTTGGTACCACCTCGTCTGACATGTAGGCAGCGAGGAGGTCGGCCTCAACAACCTTTATATTTGCATCCGTGCACGCGTTTAGGGCATTCCGACGGTATCCTAGATAGCGTCGCACTTCTTCGGGAACCGCTAGAGTTTTAACGACCTGACTGTAGTTGGCCTGTTCGAAGAGATGGATGAAGCCCGCAGTTTCACTAATGTGATAAAGCATGGCCCTGCATTCGTCAGGAAGCGCCGGGGCATCAGTATAGAGGATGATCTTTTCAATTTGCAGAAAGTCTTTGCTACTAATCTCAAAGCGGTGTCCACGGTCATTGGAAATGCAGATACTTTCGTGTTCGGCAAGAAAACGAAGAGAATCTTTGATTTGGCTAACTGCCTTGCCGCGGATCTTGTTTTTAAACCAGCGACCTTCTGCCTCAGAATCACCAGTTGGCTGTTCTCGTTCCTTCATTTGGATAACGAAAAGTGTCTGGCCTAGCCAGACGATATTATCGGCCAGTTCGGCTTCTTGGCCTGAACGAGGAGAGAACTGGTTCTGGGAGAAAGTGAATTCTTTCCAGAAGGTCGAGCCATTCAATTGGGCAGTGATTTCCTCGAGTGTCATGAGATGCCATGTGCCGGAGATTCGTCGTCCAAACATAAACACGAACGACATTGTTCTCAACAATGCGAAACTGGTGATATCACGGTACTGACTTATGCGGGCTTGCGATAGGAGGGTCAGCAAGGATAGGCCTTATAAACACCTTTGCTGCCTTTTGCTTATGTGGATGCAAAAGTATTGCACCAACCCCATCCTAAGTTTCATTTTGAGCAAACAGTTAGCTTGCTAGCGATTCCATTTCTTAACAATGTATAGAGCGCCGTGAATTTCTGCTTGCAGTCCCTCTGCCCGCGCAATCAGTTTCTTTCTGCGGCACCTCACTCCTGCGGTAACACCGGCAGCATGTAATGCAACACCACCTTCACTGCCCCTACCGTAAAACTCCTCCTATTCGCCGTTAGCCTCACAGCGGTATCTGAATAAAACGCTTGCGGCCCGATCACCCCGGCATTGATCGACCCTTCCGCGATCCCGAGTGAGCCACCGAACTTCGACGTCTCCCCGGCGATGCCGCAGCCATAGGACGCTGCTCTGGTGATGGTTGTCGATGTCCTGGTTGAGGCGCATCATACAACGGCCCGGTTGGGAATGACGATGGACGTATCGACACTTGCACGGCTCAATCTGGTGAGTTCTTCTTCCGGCGTAGGCATCCGGCTCTGCGCTGCGGCCGGCGCTTGCGATAGCAGGTATATCTTTGCGTGAGCATGTCTTGGTCGAAACCCTGGCCAATCTAGGCGCGTGGAGGATTGGTGTTTGTTTATGTTTGGGTTCTTAGGTTTTTAGTTGGCTTTGCGTTTTTTTGATTTTTCTTTATTTTTTGGATTTATGAATTTTGTTTAACCATTTGATTTTTTGTATGTTTTTGGTTGTTTTTTGAGTTTTGTTTTGTTGTTTGTCCACAGTGTGTTTGTTTGATTTGTTTTTAGTTTTGTTTTTTTGGATTTAGCCGTTGACGGTTTTGGGGGTGGCCCCTATAACCACGTTCATCGACGGCGGCAACGTCGCTGGCGGACGGATCGTTCGTCCAAAATTACTGAAAATTGAGTGTTGACATCGAGCTTTGGTTCGACGATAAGGCGCTCCACTTCAGGCCTCTTCGGAGGGCCAAGGGGTTGGATTGAATGGCTTTCGGGTTGTTTGATTTGCTCCGGAACTCGGGTTTTTTGATCTGAGTGTTCATTGACAATATGATATTGAAGAAAGGGAAGCGTGGACGGCGTTGTTCTTGCGGATGCTCGGTTGCTTATGTGGCTGGGTGTTTTAAGTGAGAGTTACGCA
>NZ_JBAKIA010000015.1:0-153812 GCF_037783265.1 Roseibium algae | reverse complement strand
TCCGCCTGCCTCAACACCGCCATGATCTGTGCGTCGCTGTATCGTCCGTTCTTCATCAAAAATCTCCTCAGATATCTTGCCGAGAAAATTCTACTTTTGAACACCACTAATTTTAGGGGGGATTACCGTCTCGTTAAGCCAAAGCGTATCAGTCATCCATCATCTGGCTAAAAAGAGTCCGTGGCATCTCAGATGCTCGCCAAGCGGGAGCTGGAAACCCGCAAAAATCCGTGTTTTCTGATTGTGTCCCACGGGATTGTGTCACGAGAGCAGCCGTTTTGGCCCGGTCCTTGCTGACCTGGGCCGGGTTTGGGTCGTTTCTCCGCCGTTCCGGCGGATTGATTCCATGGCATTTTTACGTTCGTGGAAAATCAGGCGGCCAAAATTGTAGGCGAGATTGGCAAGCGTCAGTTTCGCTTCAGCACGAGCCTGGCCGATGGTGCGGACAAACAGGCCATAGCGTGTCTTCTGATGCGCAAAGACATGCTCTACCCGTGCACGGATCGCAGACTTCCTGGTATTGGCGCGGGCCGTTGCCTGCGGAATGGGTTTGCCCTTCGGTTTACGCCGGTGAATTTGGCTCGCCAGCATGTTGTCAGCAAGCCACGCCTCAATTGACGACCATCCGTTCTTGCACGCTACAGTTTTCGAGCGGATTCTGAGTAGAAAGTAACTTGAGTTTTCAGTAAGTCTTTGTTGGTCGGGCAGGCCGGATTTGAACCGACGACCCCTTCACCCCCAGTGAAGTGCGCTACCAGGCTGCGCTACTGCCCGAACGAGCTTTACCTATCTGGTTCAAGCCGCTCGCGCAAGGCGCTACCTGCTGTGTGGTCCACAGTTCTTGTGGGGGAGCGTTGAAATCATTTGCGAACCATTCGGCGTTGCTCGATCCTGTCTGCGGCAATCAGGCCCCAGGCAACGCCATACAACATGTACATATGACGCCAGTGATCGGTGTCGATGATCACCGACAGGATGACGTGTGCGATTAGGACGCCAAAGATGCAGTGCAGAAACGGCGTCCAGGGGCGGGACTTGAACAAAAGCGGGGTTAAGCGCGCGAACGTCCAGCCGACCAGCAACAGATAGACTGTGCCGCCAAGCCAGCCGTAGGTGGTGAAGCCTTTCAGGTAGACATTGTGTTCGTCTTCGGGAAAGTACTTGTTGAACTCCAGCGCGCCGAGGCCAAGCGGATGGTCCATGACCATTTGAAAGCCGAGTGTATAGCGGGCAAAGCGACCAAGGCGGGCGCCATCATAATCCTGCACAAGCTTGGCCCGCTGTTGAAACATGTCGGCGACACTATCGATGGACAGGGCAATGCCGATCAGACCGATCAGAGCCAGTATGCCAAGGGCGCCCAGCGCCAGCAGGCGGAGTCTTCTAACGGCGTTCTGCTCGGTGATTAGGGCGAGCAGATAAACCACCATGGAGGCTGCTGACAGAACGACCCACGCACCGCGTGAAAAACTCAGGAAAATACCGAGTACGATAATGGCAAGGGCTGGTAGACAGGTGAGGCAGTCGCGCATCCGGTGTGTCAACAGGCGCTGGATCAGAATGACCGCAGGCAGGGCCAGAAAGGGGCCAAAGACATTGGGATCCTGAAAGGTCCCGCGCGCCCTGTCGTAGAGTGTGAAAAAATCGGCTCCCGGGAATAGGTGAAAGTACCCGGCGATGCCAAACAGAGCTACCAGAATGGAGCTGGCCAGATAGCCTTTTTCAATCAGGTGATATCGTTCCGGACGATCGGCCAGGATCGCAGCGTAGAAAATAGCAGTGATGGCGAGAAAGCCGGAAACGGCGATATAGACAATGGCATCGCCCATTTCCCGTGCAAGGGGAATGGCAGCAATGCCGCCGACGATATAAAGCATAAGGCAGATGATCAGCGGGCCGAACTCGCGTCTCAAGGTCAGACCGAACCCAAGCCAGACGACTGTTAGCCCAGCCATATAGAGTTCATAGGGCGCAGGTTCTCGGATTACAAAGCCGGACAGGAAGGCCGCAAGCCACAAGGCTGCATCGCCAACGCTGCTTGGGCGCACTTGGTATGGCCCGGACTTGGCTGTCATTGCTGCAGCCAAAGGTCGGACGTGGGCGACCTGCAGGCTCAATAGGCGTTCTCCGTGTTCAGAAGGCAAAACGGCGTCATCATGAGGATCTTCAGATCGAACAGGATCGACCAGTTCTCGATGTAATAGACATCGCATTCAACGCGCTTCTGGATTTTCTCCGGTGTGTCGACTTCGCCGCGCCAACCATTGATCTGCGCCCAGCCGGTTACTCCTGGCTTGACCTTGTGGCGGGCGAAATAACCATCAACCACTTCGTCCCAGGTGTGGTCGTTGGTGTGGGCGTTCACCGCATGAGGACGTGGTCCGACCAGAGACAGTTCTCCGCGTAGCACGTTGAACAGCTGTGGCAGCTCATCAATGGAGGTTTTGCGAATGAAACGGCCAATCGGTGTCACGCGGCTATCGTTTTTCGTGACGGCGGTTTTCGCATCCGGATCAGCCTGTTCCTGATACATGGAACGGAATTTCAGAACTTCGATGATTTCATTGTTGAAGCCATAGCGCTTCTGACGGAACAGGGCAGGGCCCTTGCTGCCGAGGCGGATCGCAATGGCCGTTGCGATCATCAGTGGAAACAGGGTTGCCAACGCCAAGCATGCAAAAACAATATCGAAGATCCGCTTGGCCACCATATCCCAGTCAGTGATCGGTTTTTCAACCACATCAACAAACGGAACTGTGCCGATAAAGGACGCGCCACGGTTACGGAACTGGAGCTTGTCGGTATGGGCTGACAAGCGGATATCAACCGGCAGAATCCAGAGTCTGCGCAACAGTTGCAAAACCCGTTGCTCGGCCCGAAGCGGAATGCAGACGATCAACATATCGATGCGCGCAAGCCGAGAGAACTCGACCAGCGCAGATATGTTGCCAAGCTTCGGATAACCGGCCACGACCGGCGGGGAGCGGTCGTTGGCGCGGTCATCGAAGATACCGCAGATGCGGATATCATTCTCAGGTTGGCTTTCAAGTTCATGGATCAGATCGGCCGCGGCCGTGCCGCCGCCAACGATAATGGCACGGCGCTCAAGGCGCCCTGTGTTCATCCAGTGACGCACAAGCTGAAAGACAGCCAGGCGCGCACAGATCAATCCGGTCAAACTGAGAAGGTACCAGGCGCCAAGCCAGTGCATGGACAAACTGCTGCCGAACCCGCTGGTCGCACGAATGAGGTAGAACATGCCAAAGACCAATGTCCAACCTGCCGCGATCCGCCCGACCTGTGACAGCCCGCGCCGCATGTTAGACACTTGATAGGAATCAGAGGCTTGGAAGAATGCGAGCGCGAAAATCATTGCAATCGCCGCTGCAATCACCTGTGGCAGGCCAAATTCGGACGCGCCGATTTCAGTGAAGGCTGCAGCCACCGAGGTCACTGCGATGAGCGCCAGGTCAACGAAGCGCACAGTTCCCGTCAGAACGGGAACAGAAATACCATCGTCGTCTAGGCTTTCTGCGATTTCCAATGCTTCCACGGAAAGACCTGATCTCGCTGGGTCCTGCCCTTCATGGCCAGAAGACGAGACAAATGGTTGGTGCGATTGCGGCCCATCGGTTTGTTCTGCTGCCCGGTGCAGGCCATCGGTCAGGTGCTGCCGAAGATCAGGCGCTGATCGAAAGGATGACTTTGGTTCGGGAGCCTCTCCGTTTTTAGGAGCCGTAATCGTCATTGTTGGTTGCTCGATCTGGCGTAAGCAGCTTGCGCTGATGAAGCTGGCGCAGCACTGGCTGCGGAAGAGGCCGCGGGATGGTCTGCAGGAAGTACGCCGCGAACCTGTTGATAAAGCGTAGTAATACGATCGCTCATCAGGTCGACTGAAAATGTCTCAGCCAAACATCCGCGAAGCTTGACGGCTGCGTTTTGCATGGTTTGCGGATTGATTGTGGCCTGTTCCATTGCATTTGTCAGCATATCAATGTGGCCAGGCTCTATGAGGCGTCCCGAGAATTTGCCGTAAATTTCAGGGATCCCACCAACCCGGGTCGCAATCAGGGGGCGCTGAGCGGCCACTGTCTCCAAAATGATGTAGGGCATGGCTTCCGCACGTGAAGGCACCACGACGGTCTTTGCCATGCGAAAGGCTTCGCGAGCTGGCAGCGCGCCATGAAACGTCACTTTGTCGCCAAGACCATAGGTCTCGACCATCTTGCGATATTTGTCTTCGTCAGGGCCTTCCCCTACGATATGCGCCGTTGGAGCGCTTCCCGTCTTCAGCTTGATGTTGTAAAGCGCATCAATGAACAGGTCTGTGCCCTTCAAATCGCGTAACATTCCGATGTAGAGAAATTCGGCAGCTTCAGGAGCCTCTGTCACTGGCGAGAATTCACTGGCTTGCAGGCCGTTGTAAACAATGCGAACGGGTGCCTTGGGGCGACCGACCTTTGTTTCAAAGGCGGCATATTCATAATCAGACACGAATATCAGGCCGTCAGTGAGGCGCGAGAGCATGCGCTCAATCGTATGATAAACGCGGCCTTCAAGACGATTGGGATCATAGTGTAGGCTGCCGCCATGCGGACAATAAATCCGCGTAACATCCTGACCTTTCATGCGTAGAATCGTGCCGATAGTGCGAGCGTAGGCGCCGCCTTTTGCGCCGTGACCATGCAGAACATCGGGTTTCAAGTCTCGGATGTAGCGGTACAAATCGCGTGTGGCGCGCAGATCCTTGATGGTGAGGTTTCGCTGCATTGGAAATCGCGCGACACCAAGTGAAAGTGTTGGTCGCAGAGCTTCCACAAGGGCATTGTCAAAGTTACTGCCTGATGTGCTGTCGCAAATCAGCCCAACCTCATGACCAGCCTCTGCCTGGCTGGTTGCAAGATCTTTTATGTGTCTGAATATGCCGCCAATCGGCGAGCGTACGCAGTGAATGATCCGGAGCGGATCCGTCGTCATGATGCAGGCTCCCTGTTGTAGCGATCAGGGTTTCGTGAAGAGCCCTTATCACTCAATACCAGCACTCTAGCAAAGGGAAGTGAGTCTGCGGTTAATCGGTTCGGATTGTCAGAAGTAGCGCTCTCTGACGTAAACAGTGTCGCCGGGACGCAAGGGGTCCGAAATGGGCACACGGCCGTTTAGAATTTCGCCGTTAATCTGGCGGGTAATATCAACGTCTTGCTGTTGGGCCCGTGTAGAGAAACCACCAGCAGTGGCAATGGCATTCTGGACCGTCATGCCTGCGACGAAGCTGTATTGGCCTGCATTTTGCACTTCGCCCATGATGAAGACGGGACGATAAGTGTCAACTTCAACCGAAACGTCTGGATCGCGCAAATAACCTTGCCGGAGTTTTTTGGCCAGAGTAACAGCCAACTCCTGTTGGGTCTTGCCGCGAGCAGGTACGCTGCCAACCAGCGGAAATGCAATATATCCAGCTTGATCAATGCTATATGTATTGGAGAGGTCCGTTTGTCCAAACACAATAATTCGTAGCCGATCGCTTGAATCCAAACGATAGGGTTGGGTGAGTGTTTCATGAAACGCTGTTGGCGGACGCTTGTAACCGCTGCAAGCCACAACGCTGGCACATAGAGCCAAGGCAAGAAACAGTCTGATGGACATTGACGACTCTCCTAAGGAACAAAGGCACCATCGCAAATCGTGGTTAATGCTCGGTGAAGAGCAAAAAAGCTATAAATTATTACTGTGAAAAATGCGCATGTAATTATTAACGCGGAAGGAATTCTGAACTCGGTGAGTTTAACGGAACGCTTACCATAATTCGTCATAGTTCGAATATTCTGTTTGGAGTTTGGCAAATGAGTTCGACCGGCAACGCGGTTCATGACGACGATATGGCTCTTGATCTGGCGGGGTTGCTGAGAACCCTTGGCGGAGCAATGCGTTGGTTGTTGCCTCTGGTGTTGGTCGTTGCTGCCGGAACATTTGTGCTTCTGCACTTTGTACCCGCCAAGTATCTGGGCGAAGCGCGTATTTTGATCGAAAGTACGAACTCTGGATATCCGGGGGCGGTTCGCGGCATTGAAGAGGAACGGGCGCTTCTTGATAATGAGGGCGTTGCCAGTCAGGTTCAGCTTCTGATGTCCGCTGATTTAGCCAGACGCGTCGCAAAGCGTCTTGATCTTGTTTCAGTGCCTGAATTTGAGGCGGACAGTGGGGCAGGCATTGTAAATGACGCGCTTGTCATGCTTGGGATCGCGCGCGATCCTGCAAGGGTCTCGCCGGAAGAGCGGGTCCTCAAAATCTTTAACGAAAATTTGGAAGTCTATCGGCTTGAGGGCTCTCGTGTCATCGCGGTTGACTTCTCTTCTCAGGATCCGGAGCTGGCCGCTGCGGTCGCAAACACGATATTGGATGAGTATATGGCTCTCCAGTCGCGGGCCAAACGCAAGACAACGGAGTTCGCAACGTCTTCACTAGAGCCTCAGATCGCAAATCTGAAAACGGAAGTTCAGGCTGCCCGCAAAGCCGTTGAAGATTTTAGAGCCCACGCAGATTTGTTGATGGGGACAGATAATTTGACATTGAGCCAGCAGGAACTTGCTGAGATCAGCAGTTCATATTCTCAAGCTCAGAGCAGTAAGGCTGAATCCCAGGCGAAGGCCGATCTTGTTCGGGAGCTGTTGGAGTCTGGAGGATCTCTTGAAACGGCGAGTGATGTCTTGAACTCGCTTTTGATCCAGCGCTTGCGGGAACGTCAGGTGGCGATTCAGTCGAACATCGCAGAGTTGTCGATTACACTGTTGCCGAACCATCCGCAGCTCAAGGCGCTTCAGTCCCAGTTGAATGACTACAATCGGCAGCTAAAATCAGAGGCTCGCAAGGTTCTGGTCGGGCTGGAAAATGATGCCAAGGTCTCCGCGCAACAAGCTGCTGCTTTAAAGGCTCGGCTTGGTGAATTGAAGACTGCCGCTGCGCGTTCAAATTCCGATCAGGTTCGTTTGGCCGAGTTGGAGCGCGAGGCAAACGCGAAGGCGACCCAGCTGGATGAATTGATCAGTAGCTTTCGGGATGCTGATTCCAGGTTGAGGGCGCAAGCGCAGCCAGCAGACGCCCGGATCATTTCCCGTGCTGCGGTGCCGATAGACTCTTATGCGCCAAAGGTGCTCGCCATTACGATCATTGCGGCATTGACGACCTTTATCCTTGGCTGCGCCTTCGTAATCATGCGTGAGTTTTTAAATGGCAATGTGCTTTATCCCGTTGCCTATGATGCTAGCAGTATTCAGCACCCAGAAAAGCCTTCTGCAGCTTATCCGGAACCCAACGCTGCGCGATCTCAGCAGGCTTCATGGGGCGCTGATATTTCCCCTTCAATCGCTCCAACCTCCACGAGCTATTCTTTCGGGGGCTATAAGGAAGCGGCAGAACGCTATGTAAGTGAAGTCGCCGCGCCTTCGAAAGAAACGCTCGTCAAGAAAGACGATGCTCAAGACGAGCCGGTTAGCAGCGATGTTGTTGAGAAGGATGAGCACAGTCCGTCGCTGAAAAGCCGCGTTGCGAGGAAATTGAAATTTACCGGGCGAAGCAGTGCTGACGATCGGGAGGCATTGCCTGATCATGTAGAGGTACCGGATAGCCGTATGCGCGAGCTGGATAAGGCAATGCAAGCAGGGCCTGCTTCAGGCAATGCAGTTGAGTTGGACGACCTTGGTGAAATGGACGGCTTGGGCGATCTGGACGGGCTCATCGTCGTTCTAAGTGTGGATGATCCCAAGGTGTCTCATGAGCAGGCTTTCAAGATGGCGCGCGCAGCTGCAGCCGAAGGCGCCGCAGCATTGATGCTTGAAGTGTTCCCCACATTGGAGGCGCCAGAGAGCGCTGCAGGGTTTTCTGACCTTGTTGAAGGTGATGCTATCTTCTCAAAGATTATCTACCGCGATGCAGCTTCACCTGCACATATTATTGAGGCTGGCACCTGCGCGATTGATGATGAGATGGCCGAAAGCGAACGGTTTCAAATGGCTGTTGATGCCATTTCCAAGACATATGAAACCATCGTGGTAGATTTGGGAACGATCGATGGATCGATTGCCAGCGCGAACTTCCTGCGTATGGCGGACAGGGTTCTGCTGATGTCGATCAAGACTGGGCATGGCTATGAACTGGAAAGTGCAGCTCGTCTGCTCGCCTATAGCAGTGGCGCCGAAGTTGAAGTTCTGCCAGCGGAAAAGCGTAAGAGTCAGTCTAAAAAAGGTTCGGGCCGGGCTGCTTAGCACTACTGAAAAGACACTAAAATTCTAGCCGAGGCGTGCGCGCAGCGCTCGCATCTTTTTGACCAGCGGCCAGAGTTTTTCAGAATCCCGGATGTGGGCCTTGAGCGTTTGCTTGACGGTGAAGACATGAAGAGCAAGAGCGCCTTTCAATGATAATGCCCGATTGCTGTCGACCAGCGGGCAGGGCGCAGTCCAGGACCTCTTGTAACGTTCATCTCCAAGACCAAGATCGAGCTTTTTCAAGGTTGGGTCAGCACATGCACGACAGATGATTTCCTTCAGAAGGACAACGCCCGGGCTGTGTGGGGTCATGTCATCGTGGGAAATGCTGTTGGCATAGCCGATCAACGTGTCTTGGGTGCGGCTGCAAAGATATGTCGCTCGAATGCTGCCAGCACACTCCAGCCACCAGAGTTTCAGACTTGGCATGCTGTCATTCCCTTCTGCGCTCAACAGATTTTGCAGAAAGGTTTTTTCTTGAGGCCCGACGAACACATTCGGAATGCCGGTTGCGGCAGCGCGAACCGCTCTCTGTGCCAGGAAGGCCTCAAGACCGCGTGCAATCTGCTCTGGTGTCTTCGCAGCGGTAATTTGGTACTCTCCGGAAGCCTCAAGCGTTATTTGCTTCTTTGTGAGTTTCTTGCGTGATGCCTTGCTGTGGGTTTCCCGGTACAGCACATCAAAATCAATATTGAGTTTGCCGACGAATACAGGACTTGGACTTGGTACCAGTTTGTCTGCTAGCAGCGGGTTCGCTATGCCGTCGATCTCGCTCGGCATATTCGCCAGCTGAATGAGGTCTGCCCCAAGGTCGCGTGCGATTTCAGCAAGTTGATCACGAAGAGCACTGGTCTCAACATGCTTGACTGAGCCGGTCGCCCAAATCCCAGTGGCTTGATTGCCTCTGTTATGGCCAAGAAAAGATAGCACTTTCAACGAACCACGTTGTTCTAGGCCAAGCGGCAGGAAACAGGCCGGGCCCGCGCTTCCTAAACCTGCAAGAAGCACTGGTTTGCAGCCTTCAAGGTCACCGAGGTTCGACTGCCAGGCCTCTAGCCAGGCTGTGGTATGATAGGGCAGGTCAATTGGACAAGGGCCAAGGCTGCGGACAAATTCCTTGGCGGCTGCAAGGTCTCTCAGCTGCTCAAGACGTATGGTCATGCTTGCACTCTTTTACGGCGATCATGGAAGCTTGAGGTGGCGAACTGGTTGCCAACGGCTAACTTTGTAGTGTTCATGTCCCGATCTGAAAGCCATTATTTCTGTTTCCGCCCTTGCCGAACAACTCCTGCTAGAAATAGCAATAAAAATTAAAGAAAGAGTACCTATCCTGTAGGTCGTTATTCAAAGGTATGTAAATCCATAATGAGCGCCAGGCAGAAGGTTTTTCAAAACGCGTTCAAGGTGTTGCAAAGCAGCGGCTTGGGTCGTCTCATGGCGCCTTTCACGCAAGGGTGCGGTGCTGTCTTCATGATGCATCACGTCCGTGCGATTGAGAAATCCGATTATTGCCCGAACCGGCATCTTGAGATTACCCCTGAGTTTCTACTCCAGGCTATCGAGCGTATTCGCAGAAACGGCTATGAAATCATAGCACTGGATGAAGCTGTTGATCTTCTTAAGAGCGGTTACGGGCGCAAGCGTTATGCGGTCTTGACCTTTGACGATGGCTATCGGGACAATCTGGAAATTGCTTATCCGATCCTGAAGAAACTGAAAGCTCCTTTTACGATTTTTGTCAGCAGCGGCCTGATTGATCGAACGACCGAACTTTGGTGGATCGCTCTAGAGCGCATCATTGGTGCGAATGATGCATTGCATCTGTCAGATTATGGCGGAAAGGATGTCGTTTGCAGAACGTCCTGTGAAAAGGAAGCCTGTTACGTTCAATTGACGAAATGGCTGACCCATGACGTGAGCGAGTATGACCAAAGGGTAATTATCCGCAGCTTGGCAGACCGTTATGACTTTGACCTTTCAGCGCTGGCGGATGAATTGATGATGACCTGGGACGAGTTGCGGCAGCTTGGTCAAGACCCTCTGGTCACCTTGGCGGCTCACACTCATGCCCATCATGCCTTGGCCCGCTTGAATGATGCGGATGCTGACGCGGACATATGGACCGGTATCGCGCGAATGCAGAGCGAGCTTGGCCGCAAGCCCAAACACTTCGCCTATCCCTATGGCAACATGACAGCGGTCAGCGAACGCGATGCAACTCTGTTACTTGCTGCTGGCTTCAGTTCGGCTGTGACGACGCTGCCTGGTGTTCTCAAATCGGTGAATGCCCGTGATCTGATGATGTTGCCACGGGTGTCCCTGAACGGCCGGTTCCAGGATCCCTATGTCATCGACCAGTATCTGACCGGCGCACCTTTTTTCCTCTACTGGATCGTGCGCTGGTTCTATCGGGGATGTGGCCTCAGGAGCGGTTTTTCCCGCCTCTTTCCATCCACCAGATGATAGCGCCTGCCGGTATGACCCAGATCAGGCCGGCGATGGCGTAATAGGTGAAGCGGACCAGTGTGGATGACTGCTGAAGCGTCATGTCGCCGATGACCATGGCAACCAGTGCATAGACGATGACGAACACCACCAGCAGCACCATGCCGACAAACTTGCGAAAAGAGGGAACCATGAGGTTTGGAGACCTTTTTGCCTGATTTACAGCGTTAGAATGTCGCAAATGCGTGTCTGCGCCTTGCCGCGTTTGATAAGCACCTATATCTCCCCCGATCAAAGGTCAAATTCGGGATAGAGAATGTCTGTTTCCTCAACGACCGGTGCCACAGCCGGATCTGCCCTGCCATCCGGTGAAAACGACCGCTTTTGGCGCAATCGTGCGCTGATCCGCTGGTGGCTCTACGGCATCTGCTTGCTTGTCCTGGCCATGGTTGTTGTGGGCGGTGCGACACGTTTGACCGAATCCGGACTGTCGATCACTGAATGGAAGCCGATTCATGGCGCGATACCACCGTTGTCCGTGACCGAGTGGGAAGAGGAATTCGCCAAGTACCGCGAGATTCCCCAGTACGAAGTGGTCAACAAGGGGATGAGCCTTGAGGAGTTCAAGGTCATCTTCTGGTGGGAGTGGGGGCATCGCCTGCTGGGCCGCTTCATCGGCATTGCCTTCTTCATTCCCATGGCGGTGTTCTGGGTTCAGGGACGGATTGAGCCCTGGCTGAAGCCCAGCTTGGTTTTTGGGCTAGTACTGGGTGGTCTTCAGGGCGCGCTCGGTTGGTATATGGTAGCATCGGGTCTGGTGGACCGGATCGACGTCAGTCAGTATCGATTGGCAGCGCATCTGACCTTGGCTTGTGTGATTTTCGCTTATCTGTTCTGGATTGCAAGACGCTTGACCCCGCCAAAGGCATCAGCAACGTCTGAAGAAGCCGCTGGATTGTCGGGCATCGGCAAACTGTTTCTGGCGCTGGTGTTCCTGCAGATATTCATGGGCGGGTTGGTCGCGGGCCTGAATGCGGGATTCACCTTCAACACATGGCCTCTGATGGACGGGCAGATCGTTCCAGGGGGGCTGCTGGTGATGAGCCCAGCCTGGGCCAATTTCTTTGAAAACGTCATGACGGTTCAATTCCAGCACCGGATGACAGCCTATCTTCTGGTCATTGTCGCTCTCTGGCTGCTGATCCGCTCGAAAAAGCTCAGCGGTCGCAAGCCGGTGATGATGCCAGCCCGGCACATTGTCGGCTTTGTGGCTCTGCAGGTTTTTTTCGGCATCACGACGCTGGTTATGTTTGTCCCGCTGCATCTCGCCCTCTGGCACCAGGCCTTCGCTGTCTTCGTCCTCGCCGCCGCTGTTGACTACCTCGTCGCCCTCAAGGGGCCATATCCGGTGCGCGGGTAGGGGGCGTCGGCATCTAGCAGTCACAAACTTGGCCGCTTTTATTGGTCCCGAGCGGTCGAACCCTTGTGGCTTGGCCGCCCACCTATGTGCTCAAATTTTCGAGCTTCCCTATGGTGAGTGTTTCCAAGCGTCACCCCATGCGCTCACGGTCATCCCCGACTTGATCGGGGATCCAATCCACATCTCTGCTGCCAACGCTTTAAACATGCGCCTTGCCCAATCATCGAATACAGAACCTACAAGCCAATGGTTCGGGTGCCAGTGGATCCCCGATCAAGTCGGGGATGGCGGTGGAACCTTTGCAGTGGTCCCCACCCCCAGCCGTCATCACCGGACTTGATCCGGTGATCCATACCGCGGCGCATCCAGTCGAACAGCCGCTCTTTCAGCAAGGCACTCGGAATGACAGGCAGGCTTCAGTCATCCCTTCGGAAACAGCTCTGCATTGACGCGCCAGATCGTGTCACCTACGAAATGGCATGCTGACTTTTAGCCTTGCTGTTTTCTTTCTGATCATTACACCCGGGCCCGGCGTTCTGTCCGTGGCCGGTGTCGGGTCTGCTTTCGGCTTCGCGCAAGGCGCGCGCTATATTGGCGGCTTGTGTGTTGGATCGAACCTTGTCGCCATTGCTGTGGTGACGGGATTGGCGACAGTCCTTTTGGCCAATGATAACCTGCGCTTGATCCTGCTGATCGCATCTGCGCTCTATCTGGTCTATCTAGCATCCAAGATCGCTTTCGCCGGCTCCAAAATTGTCTTTAAGGAAGCTGTGAAAGCGCCCGGATTTTGGGCTGGCGTGATCCTGCAGACCGTCAATCCGAAAGCCTATGCGGTGAACACAACACTACTGACCGGTTTTGCGTTCATGCCCGGACATCTGGCAACAGAGACAGCCCTCAAGTTTCTGATTCTGAACCTGATCTGGCTGCCCATCCATTTTGCCTGGCTCTATGCAGGCATGACCCTGCACCGGCTCAATTTGGCCCCCCACATCCAGCGCCGCGTGAACATCGCGATGGCCTTGTCGATGCTCATTGTGGTCGGGTTGGCGCTGATCGCCCCGAAGTGAGTGTGGCTCGATCAGCGCCAGGAAATCACCCCAAATTCAGTTCCTTGAAGAAGTCATTGCCCTTGTCGTCGATGATGATAAAGGCTGGAAAATCTTCGACTTCGATTTTCCAGACGGCTTCCATGCCAAGTTCTTCATATTCGACCACTTCAACCTTCTTGATGCAGTCCTGCGCCAGACGGGCGGCCGGGCCGCCAATTGAGCCGAGGTAAAAACCGCCGTGGGCCTGACAGGCGCGGCGGACTTGCGCTGAGCGATTTCCCTTGGCCAGCATCACCATGGACCCGCCTGCTGCCTGAAACTGGTCGACAAAGGCATCCATGCGCCCGGCGGTGGTCGGCCCGAAGGAGCCTGACGCCATGCCATCCGGTGTCTTGGCCGGGCCGGCGTAATAGACTGGGTGGTTCTTGATGTAATCGGGCAGGGGCTCGCCTGCCTCCAGCCGCTCGCGCAGCTTGGAATGCGCCGCATCGCGGGCAACAATCAAGGTACCTGTCAGGCTCAGGCGTGTCTTGATCGGGTGCCTCGTCAATTCGCCCAGGATCTCGGACATCGGCTTGCTGAGATCGATCTTGACCACATCGCCGCCCAGATGCTCATCGGTGACCTCTGGCAAATATTTCTCCGGATGCATTTCCAGCTGTTCCAGGAAAATGCCGTCCTTGGTGATCTTGCCGACCGCCTGACGGTCCGCCGAACAGGATACGGCCAGACCAATCGGCAGGGACGCCCCATGGCGCGGTAGGCGGATGACGCGCACATCGTGGCAGAAGTATTTGCCGCCGAACTGAGCGCCAACGCCAGTGTCCTGGGTCAGCTTGTGGATCTCGGCTTCCATTTCCAGATCGCGGAAAGCATGGCCCGCTTCCGAGCCTTGTGTCGGCAATCCGTCCAGATAGCGCGCAGATGCGTATTTCGCGGTTTTCAGGTTCATTTCGGCCGAAGTGCCGCCAATGACAATCGCCAGGTGGTACGGCGGGCAGGCCGCTGTACCGAGCGTCAGGATCTTTTCCTTCAGGAAGTCGATCATCCGGTCATGGGTCAAGAGGGACGGTGTGCCCTGAAACAGGAAGGTCTTGTTGGCTGAGCCGCCGCCCTTGGCCATGAACAGGAACTTGTAGGCATCTTCACCGTCCGCATAGAGCTCGATCTGGGCCGGCATGTTGCTGGCGGTGTTCTTCTCCTCGAACATGGAGATTGGTGCCAGTTGCGAATAGCGCAGGTTCTTCTTGAAATAGGCATCGCGCGCGCCTTCGCCGAGGGCTGCTTCATCCGACCCATCGGTCCAGATCCGGCGGCCCTTCTTGCCCATGATGATTGCCGTGCCCGTGTCCTGACACATGGGCAATACGCCGTGAGCGGCAATATTGGCGTTCTTCAACAGATCAAAAGCAACAAACTTGTCGTTCTGGGTGGCTTCGGGATCCTTGAGGATTTTTGTCAGCTGTTCCAGATGGCCAGGGCGCAGGAAGTGGTTGATGTCTTTGAAGGCTTCCTCAGCCAGCAGCCGCAGCCCCTCGCGCTCGACCACCAGCACGTCTTCGCCGTTGAAGCTTTCGGTGCGAACGAAATCCGAGCTCAGCTTGCGGTAGGGCGTGGTGTCGGTCCCTTGCGGAAAAAGCGGGCTGTGGTGATACTCGGGCGGCGTGACGGGAGCGTTCATAATCAGGCGTGTCTCTCTGGCTATGCCTTTGGGAAAGGCAGTTGCTGGATCGTTGTGATTTCCGTCCTTTTACGCGAAAACGGCCTGAAATGCCAAGGCTTCAACGCCGGGACTTCAGGCCGTCAATACGTGTAAACAGGGGAGGACCCTTAGCTGGTGTGCTGTTAGCGGGTCGCTTTCAGGTTCAGTGTAATGGCAACGCTTTCGCCAACTTGTGCAGGACTGACACTGGCTCCGACCTGATAGGCGATGCGCTCAACAGTTGCCGTGCCTTTGGCAACGGCTGTGTCGCCGTCAATGTCGAGTGTGAAATCAAGCGTTACTGGCTGGCTGATGTCGCGGATCGTCAGCGTGCCGGCGGCCTGATAGGCGTTGCCGCCAACAGATGTCACATTGTCTGAGCTGAATGTGGCGGCTGGAAATGCTTCAACGCTGAACCAGTCTGGCGAGGGCAACATACCGTCAAACTGCGAATTGCCGGTGGCGGCGCTGCCTGTGTCGATGGTGGCGGAGATGGTCGCCGCATCGATGTTGTCCGGGTCAAGGTTGATGTCGGCCGTCCAGCTGCCAAAGCTGCCGGTCAGGGCTGCATCGCCTTGTTGTACTTCAAAGCCGATGGAACTGGCGTCCTTGTCGACGGTCCAGCTGGCGGCGAACGTCGGAGCTGATGCAAGCGCGGCAGCAAGACCGAGGGCGAGAGCCGCGAAACTGCGGCGGAGTGTCGATAGCGTCATGTGATATTTGCCTCAGGAAGGGAGGTGTCAGACAGATCCGCGCGAGGGACCCGTCGAGATCATCCGTTTCAAAGTGGTGTCACGGGAAATGAAATGATGTTTCAGGGCCGCGCAGATATGGGCGAGCAAAAGGGCCATCAGGAACCATGCGGCATACTCATGGACTTCTTTTAAAATGCCTTCCGCCTGGGTTTTGTCCCCCAGAAAGGCTGGCACGTGTAGATGTGGCATGGGCAGCACATCAAACAGCACGGTCGGAATGTTCCACGGAGAGGCCGAAACCATCAGCCAACCGGACAAGGGCAGGGCGAAGAGCAAAACATAAAGCCCGATATGGCCGAGATGAGCTGCGAGCTTTTCAATGGACTTCATGCCCGCGGGAAGCTTTGGAGACGGATTGGATAAGCGCCAGACGATGCGCAGGGAGGCCAGAGCCAGCACGACAAAGCCGATGGATTTGTGCAGCTGATAGAGCTTGAACGTTTCCATATCTGTCGGCGGCAGGTCGGTCATGTAAATGCCCAGTGCCAGCATGCCAAAAATAAGCGCAGCCATCGTCCAGTGAAACAGGATAGCAATCAGGCCGTAGCCGGTAGAAGTATTGCGGATCATTTCGCTCTCCAAGCAACGGTTACGGCAACGATTGGATGTTTACCGGGCTTCGAATCATACCGTTTACATAGTTGAATATCGACCAGTGTATTTGGCGATTTCGTGTCACGGGAGATAAAATCGATCCCCGGAATTTCCGGGAACCGATTGAGTTGAAAGCGAAAGCCTTACTTTGCGGCTTCCAGAGTTTCTGCGTTGAACGTTACGGTGACATCATCGCCAACGTAGGGAGTGTACATGTCCATGCCGAAGTCAGACCGCTTGATTGTGGTTGTGACTGTGAAGCCTGCAGCAGGCTTCTTTGCCATTGGATGTTCGCCGATTGTGTTGACTGTTACGTCCAGAACTGTTGGCTTGGTGACGTCCTTGATGGTCAGGTCGCCGGTCACTTTGAGTGTCTTTTCGCCTGTCTTTTCAACACTGGTGCTCTTGAATGATGCTTTTGGGAACTTGGTAACATCAAAGAAGTCAGGGCCCTTCAGGTGTGTGTCGCGGGCAGCCCAGAATGTGTCGAGGGAGTCTACATCGATGACGAACTCAACGGAGGAGTTTGCTGGTGTATCCTGGTCGATCATCAGCGTTCCGGTCCACTCGCCGAAGCGGCCGTCTGTGATGGAATAGCCAAGGTGATTGTAAGAAAATGCAAGATTTGCATGGGACTTGTCGAAGTCATATGCAACTGGTTCAGCAAGGGCGGCACCTGTCAGAAGGGTCAAGGCCAGGGCGGAAGAAGCAAGACGGATCATTTAAAAACCTCAAATCGGGAGAGTAGCACGGCTCTCGGGATCGAGTGCCACGATCACATACATAGTGATGATCTTGAGTGAGACAATTTGACTGACTGTCTCCAGCGAGTGAACAATCAGATGCGCCTGTGTAATCTTCGTAACAAGGTCATCGCGATGCGAAGAGTTCAATATTTCTGGCGGGTTATGACGAGGAACCAACGAAACTGGCTCTCATGGGTTGATAGCGAGGTTGTGTCATCTGTAGATCACTCGAATCGTGTCACAGTTCATCAAACAGGTGCAAGTCTTGGATAAATTGGACCAACCCGCCTCTAAAAAGATGAAACCCCATCACAGATGCATTGAGGAGCTCTCACGTGCACACAGCAAGAATTGTATGCCATCGCGGTGCCAGCATGGCAGCCCCGGAAAACACATTGGCGTCCCTAGAAGGCGCGATCTCCATGGGGGCCTATGCCGTTGAGTTTGATATCCGGACCAGCAAGGACGAGGTGCTTTACGTCATGCATGACGAGACTGTGGATCGGACCACCAATGGGAAGGGCCGGTTTGCCGACCTGACATCTGCAGAAATTGATGCTCTTGATGCCGGAAGCTGGTTTGGGCCTGAGTTCGCAGGTCAAATGGTACCACGTCTCGATGTTTTTCTGGCTGCCTGCAAGGGCCGCATTGCCACCTATGCAGAGATCAAGACGGCAGATCCGGCGCGGGTTCGCGATATGCTGGCTGCGCATGGATTGCTGGCAGATGCCTGGACGTTTTCCTTTGATCAGAGCATTCGAGCCGAGACCCGCGCCAGGGTGCCTGATTTTCGGCGCATGGTGTTGTTCGAGCATGTCGGATCTGTAGAGCGAGCAACTGCACTTGGCGCGCATATCCTTGAATTCCAGGCAGACACGCTGACGGCTGAGCGGGTGGCTGAGGCCAAGGCTGCTGGTCTCGTAACGCAGGTTTTCTATGGTGGGTCTGATCGCACTGTGTTTGAAAACGCCGTGCGCAGCCAGGTTGAGCAGATGAACATCGATGACGTTGAACTGTTTCGCAGCGTTGAGGCTGAAATGCTGTCTCCGGCAAGCTGAGGCTATCAGGCAAGGGCATCCACAAAGCTCTCACCTATCAAACAAAAAAGCCCCGCCAAACATTCCGGCGGGGCTTTTTCGTGTCAGAGACAGGCCTGTTTACTGGCCAAGGCCACCAATGCAGGAATATTTGATGTTCAGGTAGTCGTCGAGGCCGTATTTGGAACCTTCGTTGCCCATGCCGCTGTCCTTGACGCCGCCGAAGGGGGCGACTTCGGTGGTGATAACGCCTTCGTTGACGCCGACGAGGCCGTATTCCAGAGCTTCCATGACCCGGAAAACCCGGCCCAGCTGCTGCGTATAGAAATAGCAGGCGAGGCCGTATTCGGTGTCGTTGGCCAGCTGGATGGCTTCTTCTTCGGTTTCAAATCTGAAGAGGGCTGCCAGCGGTCCGAAGGTTTCTTCCCGGGCGATCTTCATGTCTGAAGTTGCGCCGGTCACAATAGTCGGTTGGAAGAACGTGCCTGCAGTGCCTGCGCGCTCCCCGCCGCTGATCAAAGTTCCTCCCTTGGAGAGGGCGTCTTGCAGGTGATCGGTGATCTTGCTGATCGCCCGATCATCAATCACTGGGCCCTGAGTGCTGCCAGCACTCATTCCGTTGCCTGGAATAAGTTCGGCTTCCACAGTCTCTTTCAGCTTGGCAGCAAAAGCATCATAGATACCGGATTGCACGTAAATCCGGTTGGCACAGACACAGGTCTGACCGGAATTGCGGAACTTTGAGGCAATGGCTCCCGCAACAGCGGCATCCAGATCAGCATCATCGAAGACGATGAAAGGCGCATTGCCGCCAAGTTCCATCGAGATTTTTTTCATGTGACCTGCCGCATTGGAGGCGAGCAGCTTGCCGACGCGGGTCGACCCGGTGAAGGTCATCTTGCGCAGCTTCGGATTTTCGCACATTTCCGCGCCGATTACGGGCGCATCGCCGGTCAAGACGTTGATGACGCCAGTCGGGATTCCAACCTTTTCAGCCAGAACGCCATAGGCCAGCGCAGAGAACGGTGTCAGCTCGGACGGCTTGATCACCATGGTGCAGCCAGCAGCAAGGGCCGCACCCAGCTTGCGGGCAATCATGGAGTTCGGGAAGTTCCACGGTGTGATGGCACCGACAACGCCAACTGGTTCCTTGGTCACCATGATTTTCTTGCCGGCCCATGGGGATGGAATGATGTCGCCATAGACGCGGCGAGCTTCCTCGGCGAAGAAGCGGATGTAATTGGCTCCACCCGTTATTTCGCCTTTGGCTTCGGCAAGGGGCTTGCCCATTTCGGTCACCAAAAGCTCGGCCAGCGCATCGATGTTCGCCATGATTTCATCGGCGAGTTTTTGCATCAGGCCAGCGCGTTCTCCGGCAGTCTTGGCTTTCCAGGGGGCGAATGCTGCATGGGCTGCGTCAATCGCGCGCGCTGTCTCAGCTCGGCCGCAATTTGGCACCGTGCCAATGGTCTCGCCAGTCGCCGGGTTGATCACGTCAATGCTGTCTTTGCTGTCGGCAGCAGTCCAGGCGCCCGCAATAAAGACGGTTTCTTTCATGAAGGTTTTGTCGAAGCTCATAGATATTCTCCATCAAGGCCACGGGGCAGCCATCGTCAATGTGTCGGGTCATTGTGTCAGGGGAGGCGGTCAGCACTCTTGGATGATCGGTGCATTCCTGCCTGAACGGAATTTGTCGCCAGCAAACAACGTCAATTGGTTTGGGTCAAGCCGATCAATGGCATGACGCCGAATATATCTGAAAGGGCGGGTATTTTCGAAGATGTGAGCCCAGAGTAACAATCTTGCTGTAAGGCTCGAAATATCGAGTTAGCTTTGCTAAACAGAGTCTTGAATGTTCCTTCTCCTGCCTGCGTTTTCCCCATTCCTTCCTGCCTCAAGAAGTTTGAATCATGTCTTCCGTAACCATATCGCTTAGTCAGGCCTACGATCTCATCTTCACGGCCTTGACCGTCAACGGGGCCAGCGCTGAGAACGCTGCTTTCGTGGCGAAGGCTTTGCTACAGGCCGAAAGCTCCGGTCAGCCGGGGCATGGTTTGTCCCGGGTTCCCTCCTATGTCGCTCAAGTGCGCTCCGGCAAAGTCGATGGACTGGTTACGCCGACCCTCGAGAAGGTGACCAGTTCGCTGGTGCGGGTGGATGCTAGCTTTGGTTTTGCCTATCCGGCTATCGACTTGGCCCTGCGTACATTGCCAGACATGGCCGACAAGCAGGGCATCGCCATGGCCGCGATCCGACGCTCCCATCATTTTGGCCAGGGCGGAGCCCATTGCGAGGCGCTGGCGGAAAAGGGCTATGTGTCCTTCGTATTCGGGAATGCCCACAAGGCGATTGCACCCTGGGGCGGAAGCAAGCCGATGTTCGGAACCAATCCAATCGCTTTTGCAGCTCCAGTTCCCGGAAAGCCACCGCTGGTAATTGACCTTGCAATGTCCCGCGTCGCAAGGGGAAAGGTCATGGCCGCAGAAAAAGCTGGTACCTCGATCCCCGAAGGATGGGCGCTGGACAAGGATGGTAAATCCACGACGAACCCCACCGATGCTATTGCCGGAACCATGCTGCCGATTGGCGAGGCCAAGGGGGCCGCGCTGGCCATGATGATCGAAGTGATGTCGGCTGCCATCGTGGGGGCGGCCTTTGGATTCGAATCGTCCAGTCTCTTCACCGGGGAGGGCGATGCCCCCAATCTTGGTCAGGTGATATTGGTTCTCAATCCGAACATGACGTCCGCAGGCGCCTTCGGTGAACGTATGGTCACCTTGGTCGAGGCTGTTGAAGTGGAAGAAGGCGCGCGCCTGCCAGGCAGCCGCCGTCTTGCTTCTCGTGAAAAGGCAGAGCGGGAGGGAGTTTCAATCCCAACGCCGATCCTGAGAGAAGTTTGCCAATTGGCCGGGAAGGAAATGCCGATATGAGCATGAATTTAAAAAAACAGATCGACCGGGTCTTTGTCCTTTTACCGGGAATGCTTCTGTGTTTCACAATTGCTGCTGCAGCAGGGTTTCTTTCCGATCACTACGGCGGCCCAGTCATGCTGTTTGCGCTGCTGCTCGGCATTGCCTTTCATTTCCTGTCACAAGAAGGTCCTTGCATTCAGGGCATTGAGTTTACCGCGCGCAAACTCCTGCGTGTTGGTGTTGCGTTCCTGGGGGCGAGGGTGACACTGCAGCAGATCCAGTCACTGGGTATCGGCCCTGTGCTGCTGGTGATTTCCAGTGTTACGGCAACCATCTTGTTCGGCTGGGCCATTGCGCGCCTTCTAGGCCGAAGCAGAGATTTCGGAATCCTGACAGGCGGCGCTGTTGCGATTTGCGGCGCATCTGCAGCACTGGCCATTTCGTCCGCGCTGCCACAAACAAAAGAAGCTGAGCGCGATACGCTTTTCACCGTCATCGCGGTGACAACACTGTCAACTGTTGCAATGATTTCCTATCCGTTGATTTTCGGCCTGTTCGGGTTTTCCGATGCCGAGATCGGGATCCTTCTGGGATCAACCATTCATGATGTCGCTCAGGTGGTCGGAGCAGGCTATGCGGTGTCTGATGAGGCGGGAGATATCGCGACCTATGTCAAGCTGCTGCGGGTTGCCATGCTTCCGGTTGTCGTCATCATCCTGGCCTTCTCTTATGGCTATGCAGCGCGTAAAAATGGCACCGCACAGGTGACAGGCAAAGCGTCTTTCCCCTGGTTCGCCGTGGCCTTCGCGGCGCTGTTGCTTGTGAATTCCACCGGGATTATTCCGCCATTGGTACAGGAGGGACTGCAAGTGTCGTCTCGCTGGCTTCTGATTGCCGCGATTTCGGCCCTTGGGGTAAAGACATCCCTGCGGGCGATGGCTGCGCTCGGACCACGTCACATCGGTGTTATCGTTGCTGAAACCCTGTTCCTGGCGGGCATGGCCCTGGCCATCACGTTCTTTGTGCTCAAGGTTTAGAGCCTTCATTTGCCGTTTGGACGGACTGCATGTCGGTCAATTCAACCGGAACAGGCATTCCAGAAACATACGTGTCGTCTGTAACGATTGCAGTCCTGATGCCGCCATGATCGAAGCCCGGGCTGGTTCAGTAGTCTCTTTCGAAGAAGATCCCGGCCTTCGAGGATCCGTTGGCGCCGACTTCGCCGCGCAACTTCAAGCCCTTGTCCAGGTCAATGTCGACCCTGACCCGGCTTCCTGCTGAGTTGGTACCTTGCTCCACACCCAGATAGATATTGTCGTTGATGTACCGCCCGACACCAATGGTCGGCCCGTCTTCTCCCTGGGTGTTGATGTCGAGGGTGTCCAGTCCTAGAGATTTTCTGATCTGGGACAGCGGACCGTCACTGCCTCCACCGCTCAAGGTTCTGATTGCTCCTGCAAGTTCAGCAATTTGCCCTGGTGACAGTGATCCCATTTCGGTGCCGAAGAGCAGCAGGGCGAGCACTTCATCCTGAGGCAATTCGGGTGCAGACGAAAACGCGATGATCGGGTCATCTGCTTTTCCCGTGACGCTGATGCTGATCGTTGTGCCGTTAACGGTCGTCGTGGCCAGGAAATTGATCACCGGGGTCAGGTCACCGAAAAACGTTGCAGTTCCCTTTGAGAAGGCCAGCCGCCGTGTCAGGATGTCCATTTGCCCGCGCTTCAGATTAAAAGCACCAAGCGCCTGAGGGTCTTCTGTTGTGCCGCTAATGGTGAGGTCGCCGAAGAGTTCGGCATCAAGTCCGCGCCCACGGATGAATATCTTACCGGGCGCTGAGAGCTTGACGTTGAGTCGAGGTGGTAGACCAGATGTGTCCTGAGTGGCTTTATCCTGCTTGTCTGCGCCCAGCTCAGTCATTTGGGAGCGAATGGCTTTGGGTGCATTGATGTGCTGGACTGCGACGGCGGGAACCGCCCCCCCAAGTGATTCCGGGATTGAGATGTCAGCTTTCCGGATCTTGATCTCTCCAGACACCTGCGCTGCTTCAGAGGTACTGGACAACGGGCCAGTGATTGCGATGTCGGCATCGACGACCGCAGTGACGAGTCCAGGATCAATATAGCGCGCCTGTGTTGCAGTGGCCTTGATATTGGCGTCCAGAGTTGGGCCGAGTTTTACAGAACCGGATACTGCAACAGAACCACCGCTTGCCAGTTTCGCAGACAGGGAAGAGAGCGTGATGCCAGCTGGTGTAACGTCCACCGAACCGGTTACTTCCTGAAGCGTAACAGCGCTCGTCAGCTCGGTGATGGTGATACCCTTTGGCTTCGCGGTCAGGGAGTATTGAGGGTTAGAGAGTGTGCCGCCGACCGACCCGGAAATCGTGACTCCACCGCCAGCCCGAAGGCCTGCTTCGGTGAGTGGACGCCTTAGAAAGGACAGGGGTAGAGACCCATTGAGCGCCAGGTTCAGGGATTGCGGTCGTTCTATTCCGACCTTGCCTTCAGCCGTCAGCACCAGATCAGTTGGGCCGCTCAAAGTTGTCTTTTGTGTCACAAGACCAGAGTCTAATTTTCCGGTGCTGGCGACATTCAAGGTAGGTAGGCCTTTTTGCGACAAGGGCTTTGCCGTCAGACCGTTCGCCGACAGAGTCCAGTTTGCAACAGGCGCAATAGAGGAGCCGGTGACTCTTACTGTCCCGGACAAAAAACCTGCGACCCCGGCGTCGGGCACAAAGGCGTTGGCCAGCGCCAGCGGTACTTTGTTCAGGTTCGCGGTAAGATCTAATGCATCTCCGGCGCTGCCAGAGATGGACAGGCTACCGGAGCCAAGTGCTAAAGTCAGATTTTCGACGTTGGCAAGCCCATCCGCGTAGGTCAATTTGGCCGGTTCCCTGATTTGCGTCTTCAGGCCCTCATAAGTGCCGTCAAACGTATCAAGGCTAAGGGCGATCCGGTCAGGGAATTGCTCCAGGCGTCCCTTGGCAGTGAGGCCGTCCGGCTTGGCACTATCAGTCAGGCGGACGATCGTCTCAAAGTTGGTTTGCGTTCCGTTGTTGATGGCATCAAGTTTGACGCTCTGGATCGGAGTGCTGCCAGCCAAAATGCTGGAGGCGAGCACAGAAGTGTTGATCTGTGGTGTTTCAAATGGCGTGGCTATTGTTGCCTTGGCCGACAGGTCTCCGATATCCAGCCCATCAGTTGAAAGCGCGTTACCTTTGAGGTCAAGGCTAATGGTTTGGGTGCTGTTCTTGTCAGCCTTTGCAACGAGTTCGCCTTCTAGGCTGCCGCTGATTGGGCGCAGGACGAGCGGAGAGAGCGCGGCCAACGTCGGAGCATTAATGGTGAGATTGCCAGAAAGACTGTCGGGGGCTTTGGAGAGATCGGACAACAGGAACTGTCCGGAGATGCTGTTACCGTCAAGTTCCGCCTTGAGATTCTCAATCGTGGCCGCGCCATCCTTGCTGGACAGATCAGCCGTCAGGGTGAGAGGGGCTCCATTCAATGTTCCTGAGGATTCAATATGGCCTTGAGGTTCACTTGACGATGCAACGACATCTGCCGTCAGCTGAAAATCTTTTAGCGGCGTTCCGGACATGATGAGGTTTCCGGATGATAGCGCCGCGTTCACCTCTGCGGCCGTTAACGGGCCTTCAGCCGAAACGTCGAACTTCAGGCTTCCAGCGATTTCAGGATTGATCCGTGTCAGGTCTTGCAGGAGGCCGGTGAGTTCTGCCGAGATCGTATCGTCTTTAAGTGAGGCCTTGCCCGAAGTTTCAAGGCCTGATGCCTTGAGGGCCAGTGAGGTCAATTCAACGTTCTTTGGGCCGTCCACCATGATTGACGCAGTAAGGGTTGTCGTATCGTCGAGCAGTGCGTCCAGCTGTTCTGTGCCAAGCTGGATATTGCGACCGCTGGCGGTAATGTCGATGTTGGCTTTCTGCGGTTCGGACACGCCTTTTGCTTGAAATGTGACGGCAAGTGAGCCCCCGAGGGGCTTGTTTGCGAGATCAGAAAATGCCGAAAGGGTGCCGATGCCCATTTTGCCGCTGGCAGTGAAGTCCTCTGGTGAAAAGACCGAAGGCTCAAGGTCGAGCGTCACAGCTGATGTGGTCAGTTGTGCAGCTGCCAATTTGAGTTTTTCTGTCTCAGCTGAAACATCACCGGAAGCAGATATCTCTAGTGGCCCCGCAAAGGCCGCAAGTTTTTGGTCCGACGGATCAATGTCCGATACCGAAAACTTTAGGGCAAAGCCGCTGGACAGGCTTTCCGGTGTCAAATTCGTTTTCGAACCGGAAAAAGTCAGCTTTGTTTCGCCTATTTTGCCCTCTGTGGTGCCTAGGCTGTTGGCCAAGATGTTGATGTTCCAGGCCGCATCCGTCAGAAGGCCTGACAGGTTTACATCTGCTGAGAGAGGCCCAAACATGATGCGTCGGTCGGGCAAGTCGAGCGCAATCAGTCGATTATCATCTGCACTGACTTTCAAGGCGGCAGATGCGTTGATGGCTTGTTCCGCTCTGTTGAATGACCCGCGACCGGCGAACTGCAACGTCTGGGTCGCCAGATTGATGTCACCAGACAGGGGCATGAAATCCGGATCAAAATAGGCGGTGCCTGTGAGGTCCGTGGTGCCAATGAAGAATGCGGAAGCAATGTCAGGCATCAAGGGAGACAGGTTGCCATCCAGATCGAGCGCAAGTTTTCTGCCAATCGGGGCTTCGCTCAGGAGGGCCTTGCCTGTAACAGTTTCGCGTCCGTCCAGCGCAATCGCCAGATTGCTGGCCCAGTCAGTCAGCGGGCCATCTCCGATCAAAGTGACATCAAGAGCTGGCAGGTTCGGAACGTCAAGTAGCCGCGCCACAAGGCCGCCGCGCGGCTCATGGACGCTTAAATCAAATGCAAGTGTCTCGCTGGTCGGCTCAAAGCGGATGGCCGCGGAAATCGTTCCGTTGCTTTCATCTATCCGGGTTAGATCAAATTTGGCATTGATCTTCATCGGCGCGCTGTCGAGCGAGCCAGAGGCCGACAGTCCCAAAGTTACTTCTTCGCCAGCAATCGTAGGGCCAAGGACAAGAGAATCGATCTGCAATTTGCCAAGTTTACCGGGCAACATCGGGATGCCGCCATCTTTCGGGTCTTTGGTACTCTCTGTGGTGTTTTCGGTTGCCGAGGCCACGGGTGCGCGCAGGATTTCAATGCCCTTTGCTGTCAGCGCATCAATATTGATTGTGCCCGTCAAAAGCTGCGGCGGGGACCAGGCAAACTTGATGTCATGCCCCTTGAGCCAAACGCCTGTCTGGTCGGCAAGGCTGAAACCAGCGACCGAGGCATCAAGCGACCAGCCTATGGAAAGGTCTTCAACAGCGATGGTTTGATCTGGAGAAGATGCGAGGGAGCTGACCATGTTGGACACGAATGTCCGCCCTGCCGAGACCTGCAAAACTGCGATCATAAGAAACGGCAGCGCTACAACAGCAATGAAAAGCCAAAGCAGGCCTTTAAGAAGTCGTTTCAATTCTCATATCCGAGTTTAGAACGCTTGGCTGAGGCCGACGTAGAGCGCGAACTCCGGGTCGTCTTTTTCCGGATCCAGCGGGACTGCAGCATCAATGCGCAATGGTCCGATCGGGGTGAAGTATCTGATGCCAGCACCAACACCGATTTTGAGTGGTTTGGAAAGGTCCGGTGTGCTGTCCGCATAGGCGTTGCCAGCATCAACGAAGCCTACCATACCAATTGTATCCGTCATCCTTACCCTGATTTCGCCAGAGACCTCCAACAGACTGCGTCCGCCGGTGACTTGGCCATTCTTGCGAGGACCGACATTTCGATAAGCATAGCCTCGAATCGAGCCGCCGCCGCCTGCAATAAAGCGCTGGCTGGCCGGAATGTCTTCTATGCTTGGGCCCAATATGCTGCCGCCAGCTATCTTGCCTGCGAGAATGAAGCGCTTTGCCTCGTCCAGAGCAACATAGCTGGAGACGGTCGCCTTGATGAAAACCATGGCGTTGCTGTTGAGCGTATCATAGGCCGGTTCCAAGGAAGCTGCTGCGAAAATGCCTTTCGACGGGTTCAGTTTATTGTCTCGATTGTCGAAAGTCAGGTCAGCAGGCAGGCTCACCAGAAGATATTCATTCTCGCCAAAGACATCGTCTTCCTGGGAATAATACACTTTGGCACCGCCGCGCCCCGTCAGGTGCTCATTGAAGTCGTGCACGAGATAGGCGTCCAACGTCACAGAGCGGCTGGTATAGGCATCTGGCGCTTCCTGTTTGGCCCCCAGGCTGGTCGTAAATTTGGTCGTTGGCCCGAACACTCCCGGCTTTTCAAAGGCGATCCGTGTTGAATATTCCATGGCTTGCAGATCGGCATTGCCGATACGCCCGACCGAGCCCTCCAGAGACAGCAATTCGCCCTTTCCAAAGACATTTCTGCGACGCCAGTATCCCTCGACGCCAAAGCCCTCCGAGCTGGACCAGGTTGCCCCGGCTCCGATCACGTGCCGTTTGCGCTCCGATACCTCAATCATGATGGGCAACAGACCATCGGGACCTGAAACGTCACCCTCAATAAGTCGAACAGAGGAGAATATACCGAGTTCGTTTAGCCGTCCTCGGGCCTTATCCAGTTCTGCGGGAGAATAGACAGTGCCTTCCGGTATCATTGCTTGACGGGCAACAAAGGCAGGGTCCGTTATGTCGGCTCCGGACACGGTGACCGCACCGAACCGAGCTTTAAAACCGGTGTTCACATCCAGAGACACATCAAGTTTATTCGTTGCGTGATCTGCGACAATCTCCCGGTTTGTGATCTTGGCATTTGGATACCCGCGTGCGCGAAGCGTTTTAACAATGCGGCCTTCTGCGACCAGAATGTCTCCTGATTTGGCAGGCAATCCCGAAGAAAGTCCCCAGGATCCGGGGTCTTCCGACAAACTTGCTCCAGCTTTACCGGCGGCATTTATGTTGATGCGCCCGAAGGTGAATTGTGGGCCAGGAGTAACGTTGATGGCCACTTTCACAGGGCGCGCGCCTGGAATGTCTCCGGTCTCCAACGCTGTCTGCAGGCTTGTGCCATTGAAGTCGATCTTGACGGTGCCGCCGTAGTGGCCTGTGGTGTAGAGCCGCGCGACCAGGCGATCCAGATCCGTAAGCCCACGGGAGATTAGCCCGGAGCGCCCTGAGGGGCGCTGCTTTTCACGGGTAATCAGAAGCGAACTGGCTTCTAGCCCTGCGGTGAGATCATCTTCTCCTGAGACAGTTAAGGAAGCTGTATAGGCCAGTGGATCGGGAGCCGGATCGCTCTGGACTTCCTTTTCACCGAATAACGTCATTCCAAAAAGGTCAAAAGCACTCGCAGGCTGCATGGAAAGTGTCAGAGGGACACCTGATACGGCAAGCAGGGCAAGCGCAGAAACACCAAGTTTTAGATAAGATAAGGTATTGCCGCCAAAAGCAATTTTGGAGGAATGCTGAATTTTTTGCGCGCTGCTAATGTCTCTGCACGCTTGAGACGGTCGATACATCACTTACTGCCGCCTGTTAGACCAATCAGTTCAGACCTGCCTTCACTTGAAAACCATCTGGTAAACTTGGCGTTTCAGGATCAAAATTGAAACTCCAGCGCTATTCAAAGCTCAATGAACTCGGTGCGCTGCGTGGCCAATGGTTGATCCATCCCCTAAGGTTAATCATAGAGACTCTTGGTTAAAAGACCCTGACCTTTGATAGACCACGTAAAAGTTATGAAAACAACTCGCGTAGAGTTGGTGGCCTCACCAAGACAGCTATTTTCAGAACAGAGCAGTGTCTTCTGTCAGACCGAGCTGTCGGCGTGCAGCTGTCAATGTATTTGCCATCAGCATCGCGATTGTCATCGGGCCGACGCCACCGGGAACAGGCGTGATCGCGCCAGCGTGGCCAACGGCTTCTTGAAAGGCGACATCACCGACGAGACGTGTTTTTCCTTCGCCGCGCTCTGGTGCAGAAATGCGATTGATCCCGACATCAATAACGGTCGCGCCAGGTTTGATCCAGTTTCCACGTACCATTTCATGGCGCCCGACAGCCGCGATCACAATGTCAGCAGCCCGCACAACGGAGGGGAGGTCCTGAGTACGGCTATGGGCGATTGTCACCGTGCAGCTTTCCTGGAGCAGCAGGCTGGCCATCGGTTTGCCAACAATATTGGAACGGCCAATGACGACCGCGCTTTTGCCAGATAGCGCGTTGTCTAGGGTGCGTTTCAGCAGCACTATACTGCCAGCCGGCGTGCAAGGAACGAGTGCCGTATTCATTTCGCCACAGGTCAGCAGGCCAACGTTGATCGGGTGAAAACCGTCAACGTCTTTTTCCGGCCGGATCAAGCGCAATACCTTGCTTTCCTCAATGTGAGCGGGCAGTGGTAATTGCACTAAGATACCGTGGATTTCTGGATCTTCATTGAGGGAATTGACCAAGGCCAGCAGATCAAATTCGCTGGTATCAGCTGTCAAGGTGTGTTTGACCGAGTGAAAACCACAGGCTTCGGCAGTGGCTTCCTTATTGCGAACATAGACCTGGCTGGCGGCATCTTCGCCGACCAGCACAACCGCGAGTCCAGGGCGCACGCCGCTGGTTTTCAAGAGGGCCGCTGCGCGCGTTGCGATTTCATCGCGAACGGATATGGCAATCGCCTTGCCGTCGATAATGCGTGCCTGTGACATTGGCATTCCTTATGAAGCTCGTGTTTCTCGTCTGTATAGGAAGCTCAAGGCATTCAGAAAAGCCTGCTGTGACAATTTCTAGTGGGGTTTGGATCAAAGTAGAGTTTTAAGAAGGGCCGAGGGTCTGTTCTTTTGTAAACCGGTGAAGTTCCGAAATGGCGCAGACAATATGATACAATGAGCTTGCCGGAGCCGGTTCTTCCACGAACTCTCCATTTGCATTCAGCTTGTCACGCCATAGCCCCTTTGGTGCAGCATCCAGATAAAGGAAAAGAGCGTTGCTGGCTCGCAAAATGTCTTGGAGATAAGCCGTCCGCTCAGGCCCACTGGAATGCTCGGCCAAAATTACAGCTGCCTTGATCCATTCTGTCTGCCCCCATAGGCGCGCCAGCGGGTCCCGCACGGAGAAATCATCATTCAGGGCCATGATCGCAACCTGCCGGTCCCTATCAATCCCGTAGCTTTCGCCAATTTGATAAAGTCGGCGCGCCATTTGGATCGCTTTGGCGTTGCCACGCAAAATGCCCCAGCGTGCAAGCAACCAGCACCACTCGAATTGATGCCCTGGCTCCATCACCCGCCCGCGATCATCCGGCATAGGCGACCAGTCTAGATCAAAGAACTCACGCTCCCCGCCATTGATCGGGTCGATGAAGCGGTCCATCGCGAGATTGGCTATTTCATCGGTTAAGGCAATCCAGGGGCCAGTGGTGTCAATGAGTTCAAGTGCTTGCGAGGCTTCGAACAGATGCATATGAGGATTTGAACAAAGCGGCGCGCAGTCAGGGTTTGCTTCGCGAAAGCCTCTTTCAGAGTGGCCGTATTCTGATCTCAGATGTGTCAGTAAAGACCGTGCATCTGCCATAAGGCTCTCTGCCCGATCAGGGAGCGCTGCTGCTGCTTGTGAATAAGCGAAAAAAGCAAATGCCTGATTGTAGAGATCGAAGGTCTCGTCAGAGACCGTACCGTCGGGCTGAACCGCTGATGCAAAGGTTCCGTCAGGATGTCGGTAATGTGCGAGATACCAATCCAGTCCCGCTTCAACCGTTTTTTGCCACGGGCCCGTCCACCCAAGATTTCCAGCTTCAATGAAGCTATAGATTTGGCGTGGTTGAACCCGTGCCCTTTTGGCAACGCTGCAGCCTTTTACGTCAGCCGGATCGATGGCCTCGTAAAACCCGCCATGTCTTTGGTCTACGCCTTCATGAAGCCAAACAGGAAGGGCATCATGTGTAAGCCAGGAGATGAATCGGTCAGAAGTGTGCCGAATTTCTGTCTCCAGCTCAGTTTGAAGGGCGGCGGACATGATGGTCTCCGTTCTATGCCGTGTCGGATGAGGTGCCGATTCGCAATTTTGCTATGAGTAGAGTTTAGTAAGATAGTATGATCGTTTTGCGCTGAAGGAAAAAAGGTGCGAGAACTCAATTCTTTAACGAATTTGAGATCAAGTGTTGCCGGGGCACCACAGCTCGTGGATGGAACATAAAATCTATCAAGGTTTCTTGGACAGGTGGTTTGCGTGCGTGCTAGGAAACCAGGCACGCAGTTGGGTGGAACAGGTTTATTAATGAGATTCATAGCGGTAACGTTTTTGTCAGTGGCGCTTGCAGCTTGTGCTGCGCTCCCTGGTGATGGCCCTGGGGCATTTAATATATCCTCACAGGATATAGAGGCGGAATCAAATAGCAGCGACTATACGATTATTAAGCTCGATAGCTCCAACATTGAGGCCATCAAGCGTTATCGACCGCTTTCCTTTGCCAATCAGTTCCATGGTGTTGGAGGTGGTGGGTCTAGCTCGGAGCTTGGAGTTGGTGACGTTTTGGGTGTTGGGATCTGGGAAGCAACACCGGATGGTTTGTTTACAAATTCTGACAGCAACTCGAGCCAGATCCCCGTTGTTATTGATGAAACGGGGAATATCTTCATTCCTTATGCTGGGCGCGTTCGTGCTGTCGGCCTGACTGTTGAGGGATTGCGTCAATCAATTCAAAAGAAACTTGTTGGCAAGGCCGTCGAACCTCAGGTCCTGGTATCGCTCAGGGAAAAACTCAGCAAAACCGCAGTTGTCGTCGGGGATGTTGCCAAGCCTGGCGTATATCCTTTGCCACTTCGAAATACGCGCCTGTTGGACATTGTGGCAAATGCAGGTGGATCACGTAAGGCGACATATGAAACCGTCGTGACACTAAAACGTGGACGGCGTTCGGGTACCACTCGGTTGGAAGATCTGATTGATTATCCTGAAAACAATGTGCTGATTTCACCAAGCGACAACATTCTCTTGTCGCATAGGCCTAGGACGTTTTCTGCATTTGGTGCGATAAAATCAAATCAGCTTGTGCCCTTCAAGACAAAAGACATGACGCTTGCAGAGGCTTTGGCGACTGTTGGTGGCTTGAATGACAACAAGGCAGATGCTGCAGGAATTTTCCTGTTCCGATACGAAGATGCAAGTTTGGTTCGTGCTGTGAGACCTGAATTGGCGCAACGTTTCGCCAGTGATCAAACTGTGCCTGTCGTTTATAGGGTTAGTTTGCGGGATCCTGGTGGCTTCTTCCTTGCACGTTTCTTTGAGATGCGCGACAAGGATATCCTCTATGTATCCAATCATCCAACGGCTGAGTTGGGTAAATTCCTGCAGATCATTGCACCGCTGATCAGCAATGTATCATCGGTTCAAAATCTTACAGACTAAGCTGGATTGATACAGTCCCGGGTTGGCGGGCCAATTGGTCCGCCTACAAGGCGAACAAGTTCGGTGTAAGAAAAGTGGCAGTCAGTCAAAAAGTATTCTTGTTCTTGCAAGGGCCGCCATCAATTTTCGCGCGTACTGTCGCTGACGAATTGGAACTGTTGGGTTGCAAGACACTCCGGATCAATTTTTGCCCCGGAGACTGGTTGTTTTGGCATGATTGGCGCGCGACCTCTTATAAAGGCAAACTTTCGGACTGGCCTGAATGGCTGGCCTGCTTCTGTAAGCAGAACAGTGTAACAGATCTGGTTTATTATGCTGACCGGGTACCATATCATTCTGCTGCGGTGGAGGTTGGAAACTCTCTTGGCTTGATCTGTACAGCCTATGAATTTGGCTACCTCAGACCTGATTGGATCACGGTCGAACGCGATGGACTGTCTGCGCATTCCCGGTTTCCGGTCGACCCAAAGGCAATTAGAGAAGCTGCAAAGGGCTTACCGAAGATAGATAGGCGTCGGCTCTATCCTTTCAGCTTCGAGGCCGAAGCTGTTGCAGAAGTCACATATAATATGTCGAATGTGATTTTCTCGGCATTTTATCGCAAGTTCGTAAGGGACAAACTTTATTTTCCACTTGTCGATTACCTGAGTAATCTGCCGCGTCTGGCTCTTGCCCGCAGTCGCCAGAAGGTCGCCGCTCATCTTGTTGATGATGTGATTTCGGTTGGCTGTCCTTATTTTGTATTTCCCCTACAGCTGCAGAGCGATTATCAGCTGCGCTACAATTCGCCTTTTGAACATATTGCAGATGCTGCGGAAGAGGTTATTCGGTCCTTTGCAAAGTCTGCTCCTGTTTCGGCAAGGCTTGTCTTCAAGATTCACCCTCTGGACAATGGAATGGAGCCTTGGCGCAAAATCTTGCGCACAGTCGCCAAGCGTTATGGTGTTAAGAAACGCGTGTATGTCATTGATGGTGGAAATCTGGATCATCTTTTGCGTCATTCAGCTGGAGCATTGACCATCAATTCAACGACTGGATTGCATTCCCTTCGGGTCGGGTGTCCGACCAAGGTTCTGGGCATCGCGCTCTATGACATTGATGGGCTAACCTGCCAGAATTCAATTGATGACTTCTGGCGTGATGGATCCAAACCTGACCAGAGTTTGCTGGATGACCTTGAACGCTTGCTAGCGGCCTCGATCCAGGTGAAAGGGTGCTTTTACACTGATGCGGGTCGCAGGGCAGGAGCCTATCAAATGGCGCGACGCTTGGCAGATCGTAAGGTAAACTTGCCCGGTGCGCTGTGCGATGTTGCTCCACGACTGGATAAGGCACGTAAGCTTGGAATTGCGACCACATTCGACGAGCAAATTGCCTCTCGTGGATCCACAGAGCGCTGGACCCATGCTTGGCGAGGATAAGGCGTTCCAGGAGACCGCTGACAGGCAAGTTCTGTTCTTGCAAGGGCCTTTGTCTCCGCTCTATCGGCTGCTTGGGAGGCAATTAAAGCAAGCTGGTTGCCGCGTTTACAGGATCAATCTATGCGCTGGAGATTGGCTTCATTGGAATGGCTCGGATGCTCGGTCCTTCAAAGGTAAGCCGCAAGATTGGCCAGCTTATGTGTCGGGTGTGATGGATGAGCTTGGCATCACTGATCTAGTTCTTCATGCCGACCAGAGAATTTACCACAAGATGGCCATCGCAGAAGCCAACGCGCGCGGAGTCAGGGTTTTCGTGACCGAGCTGGGGCTGCTACGGTCTGGCTGGATGACATTGGAGCGTGAGGGACTTGCAACGCTCAGCCGCTTTCCTGCTGATCCTGCTGCTGTTCGCGGCATAAGCCGCAGCGCTGGAGAAGTGGATTTCACGCCGATGTATCCAAAGTCCACCGCGCTCGAGATCATTCCAGATGTGATCTATAATTTGACGAACGTCTTTCTGAAGCCACTCTATCCTAGCTATCAGCGCCATACGCTTTATCCGCCAATCTTGGAGTATTTACGCGGTGGTTGGCGGCTTTTTCGGGAAGGGGCACGAAACCGTAAGGTGGAGGTTCAGCTGGATGAGCTCCTTTTGCAAGATCAGCCTTATTTCATCTTTCCTCTTCAGCTGGAAGGTGACTTTCAGTTAAGGGCTCATTCGCCTTATAAGAGCTTTTCCGAGGTTATCGATACGATTCTTGTGTCTTTCGCGGAACATGCGCCGAAGGCTGCCTGGCTGGTTTTAAAGAGCCATCCTCTGGACGCGGGATTTGAGAACTGGCCTATTGTTGTCCGGAAGCTGGCTCAAGAATATCGGATTTCCGACAGGATTATCTTCCTTGACGGCGGTCGCCTGGATCACTTGTTTTCCAAAACTTCTGGGCTTGTAACGCTGAACTCAACTGCCGGACTTGAAGCAATGCAATGTGGGGTGCCCGTCAAGACTTTGGTGCCTGCGCATTATGACATTGCGGGTATGACCCATTCTGGTGATCTGGCGACGTTCTGGAAGAGGCCGGAAAAGCCGGATGAAAGCTTGGTCCGCGATTACCTGAAAGCAATTGCTGCCACGGTGCAGGTGCGAGGTTCTATCCATAACAGTGAAGGCATTGATGCTGCGGCTCAGAACATGGCGAAGCGAATTTTGGAGTTCTCTGTGAATGAACCCGGCGGTTTTTGCGATCAACCGCCGCGCCTTGCAAAAGCCCGTGCGCTGGGTGTGCCATTATGAGCATAGCGCATGTGATCATAGATCCGGCTCTGAAGTCATTTCGGAGCAAATTCGCGGCGCTCCCGTTTTCAGGGTTCATTGTCGGTCTTGATGATGGCTCATTCCAGAAAGCACGTCGTAAGGCGCTTGCCAGCAATAAATCGGTCACGATCATCCTGCCGGGACCGTTGCCTATGCTTCAGGCTGGCTATCCTGGCTCATTAATCCACGTCGAGCTTACCAGTAACAGCCTTGTATCGGCATCCGGAGTTGAGGAGGCAGCACGACACGCGCTTTTGTCTCAAGCTGAAACTTGTCAATCTCGAGACAGAGAAGCAAATGCCTTTGATTTGCAGAAGTGGCGGGAGCAAACGCCCAATCCGAATTTCGCAAGCGGCCCCGATCAGGTGGGTACTTCGTCCGATGAGGAGGTTTTGCTTGCGCTCTTTGTCGGCGCGTCTTTAAGTGATGAGACTTCTGATGTGTCCGGGTTTTGGCGCATGTGGGCAACAAAGGCTTCAGAGGCAGCTGGCGGTCTGGATGCACATCTGGGGCATGTCTTGAAGCGAACTTGCCTTTGGTTCGATCCATACGACGGAAATGCCTACGCCTTTGAAGACATGCTGGAGACCTGCAGGCTCATTGAGGCGCATTGGGCTCTGAATGATGTTCCGTCTCACTGTTACGGGGCTCAATATTGGAATCACCCATCGATCCGGGCAGCCTTCGCTGGTGGCGGAGGAGATGTTCGCTTCTATGAGAGTGAAGAAGAGACATTGTCCGCAGCAAAGGCAAACGGCGGGCGGATTGTGTCTTGGGCCGGGAAAACAAGGGCTGAGTTTGAAGCTGCAAGCCAACAGGCAGGTGTTGACCTGCTACGTATCGAAGACGGGTTTCTGCGGTCTGTTGGCCTGGGCGCTGGCCTGGCACGCGGCGCGTCAATTGCTGTCGATGACATCGGCATTTATTATGACCCATCGCGGGCAAATCGGCTGGAAGCCCTGTTACTGGCGCAAGATGTAAGCAAAACCGAAGCGCAGCGCGGCGCAGCTCTGATTGAAGCCATGGTGCGGGCTCGTGTGTCGAAATATAATTTCGGCAAGGCGCAGACCTATCAGTTTCCAAATGACCGTGAAATCCTTCTGGTACCCGGCCAAGTGGCTGATGATGCTGCCGTACGAAAATCACGTTCCAGCACAATCGATTGTGCTCATACTCCCAATGTGAACTTGGATCTTTTGCGCCTAGCACGCGAGCGAGCACCTGATAGTTACATCGTGTTCAAGCCTCATCCAGACGTGGAAACCGGTCTGCGCAAAGGCAAGATGGATGTTGCGGAGACCCTGCAGTATGCAGATGAGATCGCCGCCAATGCCGACATCATCGACTTGATAGAGGCCATCGATAGGGTCGAGACCTTTTCCTCCCTTTCTGGGTTTGAGGCCTTGATACGTGGAAAGTCGGTAACTGTGCATGGGCTGCCATTTTATGCTGGATGGGGCCTCAGCGAGGATCTGACCGACAGTCCGAGGCGGGGACGGCAGAGGACGGTTGCAGAGCTTGTATATCTGGCGTTTTGTGTCTATTGCCGAACCATTGACCCGGTGTCCTTGCTGCCTTGTACGCCTGAATTCCTGATAAAGCGTCTGTCCCAGCAAAGGCAGAGTAGATGGCATGTTCTGAGAGCGACTGTATTGAGGCAAGCGTCTTGGTTTGGTCGTAAAATTGGCCTCTAACATATTAGAATATAGAGGCAATTTCTTTATCTTTGTTTAATTGACTTGATCTGTCGTGGGTGAATTTTGCTCTTCTATGGCCACGGTTCATTGGAAAATGAGGAAAAAAGATGTCAGCGCAGGCGCATAAGATGATCGTCCTGACCGGAGCCAGCGGTGGCATAGGTGTTGAGTTGGCCCGGCAATACGCCCGGCCTGGGCGGCGTTTGGCGCTCATCGCACGTGATCGCGTAAAGCTGGAGGCTCTTGCTACATCGCTGAAGGACACTGGCTGCGACCTTGAGACAGCCGCGCTGGATGTACGTGATCGCGACGTGCTGCATGACTATCTGGTTAAACTTGATGCACGTCACCCTGTTGATCTGGTGATTGCCAATGCAGGGGTTACTGCGGGCCTTGGTCCTGATCGCAGCCGTGAGGCGGATGAAGACGCAGATCGTCAGCTCGACATCAATTACCGCGGCGCAGTGAACACGGTGACGGGTGTGGTTGAAGCCATGCGGTTGCGTGGTCGTGGGCAGATTGTACTCGTGGCGTCTCTGGCCGGAATGAAAGCTTTGCCCGACATGCCGAGTTATTCGGCCTCCAAAGCTGCTCTTATCGCCTATGGACACGCTTTGAGAGGATGGCTCAATCCATTCGGGGTTGATGTTACGATTATCTGTCCGGGCTTCGTTACGTCGCCAATGTCTGCGCGACATAAGGGCGCTAAGCCCTTCGAAATGTCTGCGGAAAAGGCGGCTAGAATGATGTTAAGAGCGATCGAAAAACGCCGGGCTTTCTATGCGTTCCCGTTTCTGTTGGCGACAGGTATTCGTCTCCAGAACCTATTGCCCGCTCGCATCTCGGATTGGTTCATGGGTGGTTTCAAAGCGGAGATCGAAGAAGATCCCCGCTTCAAGAAATAACATTTGTGATCAGCGTGTGGCGCGAAGCAATTTGTCGACAGCCGTGCCTTCGCCCATCAGTTTTTCAATTTCTTCGGCTGTAAATCGCACCGCGCGTTCGATCTGCTCTTCGGTGTGTTCGCTTGTTATGAAAAACCGTACCCTTGCGGATTTTTCAGCTACTGCTGGAAAAATGATTGGCAGTGCGTTGATACCCCGGGCGAGCAGCTGGTTCGACAGCATTGCAGCACGCACTGAATCTCCGACGATCACAGGGACGACTGAGTAGCCAGCGCTTGGGCCGACATCCAGTCCTGCTTTGAGGGCGAGGTCCAAAAACAGCTTGCCGTTCGCCTGCAACTTCGCAACACGGTCTGGTTCCCGCTCCATGATTTCAATGGAAGCCAGAGCTGCCGCTGTCAGGGCAGGGGACAGGCCGACGGAAAAAACGAAGCCCGGGGCCGTAACCTTTAGGTAGTCGCACAGAACGCGCGAACCTGCGATATAGCCGCCACAAGAAGAGAACGTCTTGCTGAGCGTGCCCATCCACAGTTCGACTTCCTGCGGATTTATGCCGTAATGCTCGGCAATGCCTTTGCCGCTTTCACCAAGGGCTCCAATTGAATGCGCCTCATCGACCATCAGCCAGGCATCATAGGATTGCTTGAGCTTGACCACACGCCTGAGGTCCGGAAAATCCCCATCCATCGAATAAAGACCTTCGACAACGATCAGAACATTGTCGAACTTGTGCCTATTGTCTGCAAGCAGCTTTTCCAGCGCATTCAGATCATCGTGTGGGAAGTTGATTCGGGTGGCGCCGGACAGGCGGACTCCCTCTGCAATGGAGTTATGAACAAGGCTATCGGTTAGGATCAAGTCGCCCTTGTGCATCAAATGTCCGATTGTCGTGACATTCGTCGCGTGGCCCGACACCATGACGATAGCAGCCTCAACACCGTGAACACGGGCTAGGGCTTGTTCAAGTTCTCCATGAAATGGGCGTTCCCCCGCAACAATACGACTGGCTGAAACGCTTGTTCCAAAGACTTCTATGGCCTTGGCTGCAGCTGCATTCACCTCTGGATGGCCATTGAGGCCAAGGTAATTATAGGAGGCAAAATTGTCATATTGCTTGCCGTCGATCATGGTGGTGCCAGCGGCAAGTCCGTCATGAGCCCGGAAAAACGGGTTTTCAATTCCCATCATGTCTGCGGCAGCGCGCTGCATCTGCAGCTGTTTGATTTGCGGCAGCTCGCCGAAATCATATGCTTTGCGCTTTGGGGCGCGCGCAGAATTCCCAAGTTCTTCCGGGCGTCGTTGGCGGCCTGTTCGTCGGCCAGATCTCATGCTTTCCAAAAGCTTGGCACGGTCGCCAGCGTTTATTCCCTTGGCATTGGGATCATTTGGGCCTGTCATAGGAATGATCCCATCTCACGGCTTTTCTCTTCAACTTTCGCCGCGACATCCTCGAAGTCATCCGTCTCGCTTTGCTCATCTGTCATGTGCTGGCTTGCAAGCTGACGGCTGTCGGTAGAGGCTGTATCGTCGCTTCCTTCACCCAGGATCCGGTTTGCAACGCGGGTCGACAGATCAATCAAAGTCGCACCATTTGCCAGGGACATCAATGGGATGTCGATGCCCAACTGGCGCTCGGCGCTCATGCGCAATTCGAGCGCCATAAGGGAATCCATGCCGATTTCCGAAAGTGGCTTGTGAGCGTCGATCTCATCTGGCGCAATCCGGAGGATTTTACCTATCTCACCCGCAAGCAGCTTGGAAACGACTTGTGCTGCTGCGACCTTTTCCATGCCTTCAAGAAGGGCATGCAGATCGACCGCGCCTTCTCCAGTGCCGCTATCGTCTCCATCGCCAAGGCCTAGAAGGTCAATCAGAGGTGTGTCGAGGAGGGCGAGATCCTTGCGGGCGGATTGCCAGTCGATGCGTGCGTAACCAACCGCTGCTGTTTCCAGATCAGCTTGCGGTAAGGCCATTAGGTCCATCAGCCCATCAAGAGCTTCTTTGGCTGACAGGGCATGGCGCCCAAGCTTGCGGGACAACATCTCGTTGACGTCTTCATTGCGCGCCAGATATCCAGCATCGGAAATAGCCCCCCATGCGACTGTCAGCGCGGGTTTGCCCTCTGCCCGGCGTTTGCGAGACAGCGCTTCCAGATAACCATTAGCGGCGACATAGTTGGCCTGTCCGGGGTTGCCTACCAGCGTGGTGGCAGACGAGTACAGAACGAAATGATCGAGTGGATCGTTCAAGGTCAGACGGTCAAGAAGCTCCGCGCCTCGTATTTTGGGGGCGAGCACCTTGGTCAGACCGTCATGATCAAGATTGGCGATCAAGACATCATTCAGAACCATGGCCGTGTGGAACACACCACGAATTTCCGGCATCTCGGAGCGGATGCCGTCAAGCGCTGCAGACATGGCAGCCTCATCGGTAATGTCACAGGCAAACGCCTTGGCCATTATTCCAGTTTTGGCGAGGTCAGCAATGGCTGTCTGGGCCTCCTCAGAAGCCCCACCGCTGCGGCTCAGCACGGCCAGGTGGCGCGCGCCTTTTTCGCCAAGACGCTTGAGAAGCTCTACGCCGAAGCCTCCGAAGCCACCAGCGATCACATAGGTGGCATCCGCCTTGAAGTTCTGCTCGGCGACTTCCGGAAGTGCTTCAGGAACGCTAGGTGGGCGCAGGACAATTTTGCCGATATGGCCTGCTTGCTGCATCAAACGGAAGGCATCAACCGCCCGATCCGCATCGAACACGCGGTAAGGAAGCGGCGAGAGGGTCCCGTTTTCAAACAACTCCACCAAATCAGTGAAAAGCTGTTCGGCCAAAGCGGGTTGGCGGGTCAAAAGCTGATCGGCATCAATGCCGAAGTAAGTCAGGTTTTGACGGAAGGGTCTCAGACCGATGCGTGTGTTGCCATAGTAATCGCGCTTGCCGAGTTCCAGAAACCGGCCGAAGGGCTTTAGCACTTCAATACTGCGTTCCATGGCTTCGCCGAACAGTGAGTTCAGGACCACATCGACGCCTTCACCGTCAGTCTCGGCCATGACTGCATCAACGAATTCAAGCGATCGTGAATCAAGCACGACATCTGCGCCAAGCAATTTGACGAAGTTGCGTTTCTCAACTGAGCCTGCGGTCGTGATGACTTTCACGCCGCGCCATTTGGCGATCTGAAGCGCCGCAAGACCGACGCCGCCAGCACCACCATGGATCAGAACCGTCTCACCCTTGGACAGTTTTGCCAGATGGACCAGTGCATAATAGGCTGTCAGGAACGTAACTGGAATGGTTGCGGCCTCTTCGGATGAGACCGTAGACGGCATCCGTGCGCAGCCGCTTTCGTCAACGGATACGTGGCTTGCAAAGCAAGCAGGAGCAAAGGTGATGACCTTGTCTCCAGGTTTGAAACGGGTGACGTTTTCGCCGCAAGAGGTGACTGTTCCGCAGCACTCCATACCCAGTGTCGGGCCGGCGAAGCCGTCTTCCAGTGCCTCTTCAGGTAGCAGGCCAAGGGCCCACATGACATCACGGAAATTCAGGCCGCTTGCTTCAACAGCAATTTCTACGTCGGAGCCTTGAGGTTGCTTGCGCGGCACCGCCTGCCAGGCGAGCTGATCAAGAGCTCCCTGACGGAGGATGTCGAGGCGCATAGCAGGTGCAGATTCTTTCGGCATGGTTGCTTCTGGAAGCACGCCGCCTTGAACTATCCGCAGTCCCGAACGCCGGTCGCCATCGATGATAACTTCCCGCTCGTCTCCAGAATGTAGCAGTTCGCGAAGCAGGCGCACCGCCGCTATGCCCGGCTCCAGGTCCGGCGATAGATCAATCAAACGAACACCGGTTTGTGGGAATTCGTTCATTGCGACGCGGGCATAGGCCCAGACCGCTGCCTGTGCAGCGATATGGGATGTGCCGCCTGCAAGGTCCTGAGCACCGCCCGGCGCAACTATCGTCACGGACGCATCATCAGCGCCAATCGTGTTCAAAAGGCGTGTCAGCGACCAGCTGCGTAGGGTCGCAGCTGCCAATGCATCATTGGCACCGTCATATGCGCCCATCAGATGGACAACACGTCCGCCAGCCTCAGCCAAAAGTGACTTCAAATGGGCCGGGTCTGCATCAAAATCCACATGAACAAGACCCTCTATCGCCTTTTCTGGCGAAAGAGCTGGGATCGCAATACAGGCATCCCCACCGTCTCGTTTAAGGCCTGAGGCCAGTGCATCAGCAAGTTTTCTGGAAGGCCCGATTGCATCCGCCAGGATCAGCCATTTTCCAATCGTTGCCGCAGCTTCTTCGGGAGCGGCAATGGACGCTTCATCGTCATTGTCAGCTTTCAATGCAACCGCACGCGCTGCAAATAGGTCGACTTCAGCATCAGCGCTGTCGAGTGGTACGGTTTCAACCCGCTCGAAACCAGCATGGGCAAGTGTCGTGGTCCAGTTCGCAGACTGCCGCGAGATCGGGAAATCAGCGGTCGCACTGTCTCCCCACCAATCACTTCCCACGCCCATGACTAGGTCCGTAAGAGGCGATGGTAGATATTCCGCGCCTAAAATCAATCCGTCTCGTGCAATGAGACCCGAAAGGCTGCGATGTTGCTCACCCGTCATGTTGGCAAGGGACGATGCGTATAGAATGAGGTCGTAAGGGGCCGTTTCCTTGATAGCGTCATCGTCGAACTCCACAAAGGAAGTCGATGTGCTGCCGGACCAAAGACGCATGGCGCGACCAAGCACAGCGTCATTTGCATCCGTGACAACAGCACTCATCCGGCGCGGGTCTAGTTTCCGGTCGATGGTTTGGGCAATGTCGAGTGACGAGGCCCCAACGATCAGAATCCGCATGGCCTCTTCTTCAGGCCAGCCTGTGACGATATTGGCGGCAAGGGCGTTCTGCGCATTGGATAAGGCGATCGCTGCCGGGGATGCTGTTGAATAGGCTTCGAACAGTCCGCTGGCGTAAAGTTCGCGCGCAGAAGACTTCAGGCCAGTCGCCAAAAGCTTGGACAAATCGGTGGAAAGCCGTGCAAGCAAGGCAGCCTCGGCAACATGCCGGGATCCCTCAAAAGCAATTGCCTGCATAAGAGCCATTTGGCCCGGACCGTCTGACGGATCGCTCAAAGCCCACTGCGCAGTATCAACGTCTTCTACAGCGAGATTACTGTCCGCCAGCCAATTCAAAAGTGAAAGGGCCAAGGGCCTCGCGCTTGCGTGCCAAGTATCATCCGCAAATAGGTTCGCAGGGGACAGTGAGCCGCTCTTGGCAAAGGTCCAAAGTGTTTCATGGGCTATGGTGCGGCCAAGCGCCTCGACAAGCAGTGATTGCTCAGAAATGTCCTGAGGCTCGTCTGAGGACAGGTCTAGACGTGCAGCGAAATCCGCAAAGCTCTCACCAATCACACTTCCAACCGGAGACTGACGGTTTGCATCCGGCAGAACAGCTGCGATTTGGCGATAGATGAGCTCATTTGGAAGAGTTTCGCGTCCAAGTTTCACGGCGCGGAAACGAGCTTGAGACAGACGGGCAACAACATTGCCTTCTGCATCATGATATTCAAATGTTGCTTCGATAGAGCGAGGTGATGCTTTTGTCACCTTGATGTGGACACATGTCGGTGTCGTGTCAGCCTTCAGAAGGCGCAGTGACCCAATCCGGATCGGCAGAAAACTGGTCTTCTCCGGGATCCCCTCGACATTTCGCAGAAGCGCAAATAGCCCGTGGAACCCGCTGTCTACAAGTGTTGGGCACAGGCAAAGTTTTACTTTCGAAACGGCATCATGCTGAGGCTTAAGATAGACCGTCGCGTTTCGCGGGTCGTGAGTAACAACTTTATCTGCACGCCGGAAGGCAGGGCCATATTCGAGGCCAAAACTGCGGGTAATTTCATAAAGTTCGTCATGTTCCAGTGTCGACAAGATTGCGGGATTGTCTTTCAGCCACGGGGTTGGACTACCATTTGACACAGAGACAAAATGACCGCGGACGTTCAAGGACCAATCGCTGTCCTGAAGGCGCGGTCGTGACAGTATCTCAATCACGTGATCGTCTGAAGAAATACGAACTTGAGTTTCGAATGTTTCGCCAGGCTCAATCACCATAGGACGCAGGATGTCCAGATCCCGTAGTTCAACCGTTTCCCCGTCGACCCAGATCAGTGCTGCACGAAGGGCCATTTCGGTGAAGCCGGCTGCGGGGAAAACGACAGATTCCTCGACCTTATGATCGTTAAGCCATTTGGTCGATTCTGCATCAATGTGGTTAAACCACTCGCTGGTATCCTTACGGAGCCGAGAGCCCAACAAAGGCCAAGAATGCCCGAAGATGGCATTTATCTGCTCGCCCGTTGGTGCTGGTTTGATTTCGATGTTTTGCCAAGGGTATAGCGGCAAATCCGCCAGCGAGTTTGGTTCTGGTCCGACGAAGGCTGCCAAGTCGACTTTTCCGCCATTGACGACGATGCCGCTGGCTGCAACGGAAATGGGGTTAGCAACTGGCTTGGCTTTTTTGCCTGGCTGGTCGAGCGTCGCAAGAACCTTGGCTTTTTTACCGCCGCCCCGAAGGGCGTCGTTCATGTAGGTTCCCAGAACTGCTTTAGGCCCGATCTCCACAAGGACGCCTGTGCCTGCGTCAATCATGTTCATGATGGCATCAGCGAACAGGACGGGTTGGCGAACATTGCGCCACCAATAGTCGGCATCGAGCAGTGGGGATTCAGCGTCCGTATCGACGGTCGAATAAAACCGGATGGAAGGAGCCTTCGGTGACAGGCCAGAGAGCGCGTTCCTGAGTGGTTCTCGGATCGGGTCAACCAGGGCACTGTGGAATGGATAGGCAAGGTTCAAACGGCGCATGGCCCATTTGTTCTTGCGCGCAAATTTCGCAAAAACATCAAGGCTTTCAGCATCGCCGGAGATTGTCACACTGCGTGGACTGTTGACCGCAGCAAGCTCAATACGGGGTAGGCCGCTGGCCCTGATCGCTTCCTTTGCTTTTTCAGCCGACAACAGCAAGGCTGCCATCGAGCCGAGATCACGGACAACTTCCTGCTCGGTGGAACGGGCATGGATTACCTTAACGGCCTGTTCAAGGGTCAGGGCGCTTGCACACCAGGCAGCAGCCACTTCTCCGACACTGTGTCCGGCGACTGCGTTGGGTTCGATGCCACGTGTTTTCAGCGATTCAACGACAGCGACCTGGATTGCAAACAGCAGTGGCTGCGCTATTTCCGTGCGCTCTATGTCACTTTCAAGATCTTCAGAGTACAGAGTTGTCAGCAGGGACCAGCCTGCAACGCCCATGAATATATGGTCGATTTTCTCAAAGGATTTTTGGAACGCGGTATCTTTTTGATAGGCTTCCTGGCCCATTCCTGCCCACTGAGAGCCATTGCCGGAAAAGATAAAGCCGATGTTTTCCGATGATCGCAAGGCCTCGCCTGAAACAACCTCAGGCCCTGCAGCATCTTCGAGGTAAGCGTTCAGAGCCGCGAATTTGTCAGCGCAGGTGTCGCCGTGGACAATTAGGCGTTCGCCAAGCAAGTCGCGGGCATGGGCTGTGGAAGCTGCAATATGGGCAGCCTTTACGCTATCATCTGTTTCGAAAAGCGCGGCATAGGACTTTGCTAGCTCCTTAAGGGCGCCTTGAGATCTGGCGGTCAGCAGAAGCGGTGCAGCTTGATTGCAAGCGGCTGCATCCTCGGTTTCTTCTTCGCCGTCCGCAATCACCGCATGGGCATTGGTGCCACCAAAGCCAAAGGAGTTGACGCCAGCCAAGCGCGGCGTGTCGGACGGTGCCAGCGCAACAGATTCTGCTGCAACCTGAAGATTGAGCTCTTCAAAAGGAATGTCTGGATTTGGATTCTGGAAATGTAGCGACTTCGGGAATGTATTGTGCTTGAGAGACAGAATAGCTTTCAAGAGACCGACAAGACCGGACACTGGCTCAAGATGCCCAACATTGGTTTTAACCGAGCCAATCGGCAAGACTGCATCGCGCTTTTGGCCAATAATCGTGCCAAGCGCTTCTGCTTCCGCAGGGTCGCCGACGCGGGTTCCCGTACCATGGGCTTCCACGAATGCCAGATCCTTGGGAGGAATACCCAGGCCATCATATATTTCGCGCAACAAGTCTGCCTGCGCGTAGGGCGAGGGCAGTGACATTCCGACGGTTCGGCCATCCGCGTTGATCCCGGTCGCAGAGAGTATCGCGTGGCTTCGGGTTCCTTTGAGCTTTCCGGCACGTTTTGAACGCAGAACGATGGCGACTCCGCCTTCAGAACGCACATAACCATCACCATTGGCGTCAAACGCCTGACAGAGCCCGGTAGGTGACAGCATTGTGGCACGGGAAAAGCCGATGAAAGCAAACGGGCTAAGGAGAAGACTGACACCGCAGACAATTGCAGTGTCGATCTGTCCGCTTTCAAGCGCGGTAGCAGCCTCATGAAGGGCAACCAGAGACGATGAGCAGGCAGTGTCAACGGTGAAGCTGGGTCCGCGCAAATCGTAAATATAGGAAATACGGTTAGATACGATCGACAACGTGTTGCCGGTCATGAACTGCATGTCGGAATTCGCAGGGTCAACCAGAAAGCGATGGTGATAATCGAGTGAAGATGCGCCAACGTAAACGCCGGTATTGGTGCCCGCTATATCACTCGGCTTTATATTCGCGTGCTCAAGGGATTCCCAGACGAGCTGCAGCAAAAGCCGCTGCTGAGGATCCATTTGCAGGGCCTCGCGCGGTGAAATTCCAAAAAAGGATGGATCAAACCCCCACACATCATCAATCTGGCCTGCTGCCCATGTATAGGATTTACCCAAGGCAGCTTTGTCCGGATGACCAAAACGCGCCAGCGGCCAGCGTTCTTCTTTGACTGTGGTGACGGTACAGGTGCCATCTGAGAGTAGCTTCCAGAATTCTTCGGACGAGTTGGCGCCCGGCAGGCGGTTGGAAAAGCCCAGGATATCAATATCAGAGGTAAGCGAAGCCACAGATCGACCTTCATTCCAAGGCGCATAGCGCCAGCTTTAGTTCTTTCAGCTTAAACACTTTTTTCGTTTAAACGTTTAATATGAGTATATGGAAGTCATAATGGTATTCAGTCCCCTCAACCCGAATTTTCGCTTACTTTTAATCCCAATGGGAGTGTTTAGCCATGCGAACATACCTCGTTCGTACATCAGTTACCATACGCATGGTAATGTTTACGCTGAGGATTAAAATTTGTAATAGCTTATTTGGAACGTTTATAAACCCACTAGCGCCGCAGATCGGCTACGCAATTGAAACAATCGGCAAATAAATGTGGATTTAATCTGCGGTGTTGCAAAAAAGTTTATGCCATTTACAAATTTGGGTCGCGGTTTTTAGGGGAGTGCGAAGCTCATTTAATGAGTTCAGTAAGCTCTTCTATGTAAGGCTAAAAGCTCGCCATAGATTATGAACATTTATATTCCCGCCCAGAACGTAACAGGCACATCAAGTAATCAGCCCACAACCACACTCTGATCGGAATAGCGGACAGTGAAGGTCATGCTGCCTTCGTTCATCATCCATTTGCGCAGTGTGTATGTCCTCAATCCTGCGGCGTGAAACGGATCAGCATCGGCCAACTCTCTTGCCTCAGTGATTGACTTTACACGCAAGATAATCATGCCGCCCGAGGGAATATCCTCGCCTTCCTCAAAATAAGGCCCTGCACCGAATAGCTTGCCCTCGCGTTCTAGCTTGACCTGATAGTCTAGATGTTCTGGCAACAGTTTCCTGATTTCAGGGGATCTGGCAGGTGTGGTCGTGACCACATATAGTTCCTTGCGCAGCATATCTGCGGTCAGCTGATCTGGTGTTTTCTCGCTCATAACCGAGAACCTGCTTTACTGGCTGCATATTCATAATAACAAAAAATAAGGTCCGCCAACATGTCGGCGAACCTCTTGGCAAGTTAACGCTTTTGGATACCAGTCAGTTCAACAACCTTTTTCCAGGTCGCGATCTGGTTCTCGATCATCTTGCGCATGTCTTTCCCGCTGGACGGAGAAGGCCATGCTCCCAACTTGCTTATCCGTTCAGCTGTGTCCGTGTTTGCCAGCGCCTTATGCACCGATGCGCGCAGTTTATCAGTAACTGCAGGGTCAAGGCCCGCTGGTGCACCAACACCAGTCCAGGATATGATATCAATTCCTGGCGCAACCGTTTCGGCCAGGCTTGGAATATCCGGACTATCAATCCAACGGCGCTTTGAACTCACTGCCAGAATATCAAAATTTCCGGCTTCTTTCTGGGGCTTCAAAACAGAGCCAGTGTCGATCACGACGTCAACTTCACCGCCGAGCATTGCAGTCACTGCTGCAGCTCCTCCCTTATACGGCACGTGGATAAAATCAGCCCCTGTTTCCAGTTCCAGAAGTTCACCAGTTAGATTTTGAGTAGAACCGACACCAGAGTGCCCGATCTTGATCGTGCTGGGGGCAGCTTTTGCTTTTGCGATCAAATCTTCGATCGAGTCATAAGCCCCAGCCGGGGTCGCCACAAAGAACGGAAACTGGCCGATTGTTGAGATGAAGGTGAAATCAGAAAGTGGATCAAATGGCTGCGAGTTATAGAGTGCCGCCGAAACGGCGTGTCCGCCGACCATGAGCTGTATTGTGTATCCATCCGGGTCTGACTTTGAGACAAAATCAGACGCCACATTACCGCCTGCTCCTGGCTTGGACTCAACCACAACAGGCTGTCCCAAATCCTGTGTCATCGGTTCTGCAAGGATACGGGCGACCGTATCTGCATTTCCACCGGCACCAAATCCGATGATGAACCGAATGGACCTATCTGGATAATCATCGCCCGCCATTGCGGCACCTGACATAAGTGTAACAACTGGCAGTGCCAGCATCAGTTTCTTCAACATTTTCTTCCTCCCAATAGTATTCGGTCCAACGTGAGCTCAAAGGGCCTAAGACCGAAAAAGCCCGATCTTACCTCCCACCTGTTTTCCAGGGTTTTCGATAAGACTTGAGTGTAGATAAAGCGGTAAACGCCATCAGAGCTGCGCCGCACGCCACCAGCACAGCGCTGATGGGGCGTGTCACGAACACTGAGAAATCCCCGCCGTACAAAAGCATGGTCCGTCGAAAGTTCTCCTCAAGCATCGGACCAAGTACAAAGCCGAGCAGTACCGGGGCAGGTTCAAAGCGGTACCGCTTCATTACATAACCCACGATCCCAAACACGAGAGTAAGCAAAACGTCTGTCACACTGTTGCGATGAGAATAGACGCCGACGCATATGAGAAGAACGATGGCCGGATAGAGCCGATGATAGGGAATGCTCAACAAACGCACCCAAAGGCCAATCAGCGGAATATTGATGATCAACAAGATGACGTTCCCTACAAAGAAACTGGCGATCACCCCCCAGAACAAATCCGGCTGTTCAATGATAAGACGTGGTCCAGGGACAATACCGTTGAGGATCAATGCACCAATGATGAGAGCCATCACTGCATCTCCTGGGACGCCAAGTGTCAATGTTGGGATAAAGCTGGTCTGGGCCGCAGCGTTATTGGAAGCCTCAGGTGCGCAAAGGCCTGGCAGATGGCCCTTGCCGAATTTCTCCGGGGTTCTGGAAATCCGACGCTCGAACGCATAGGCCATGAAAGAGGCGATCGCGGCTCCTGTTCCAGGTAGTGCGCCGAAAAATGCGCCAATAGAGGCTCCGCGTCCCACGGGAGATACCATGGCACGCAGCTCGTCCTTAGTGGGGAAAATGTCCTTGAATGACAAGTCAATCTTGGCACGGCGCTCATCAAAACTTGAGGCATTCCGAATGATTTCAGATACACCAAACAGGCCCATTGCCAATGAAACCAGGCTGATGCCGTCTGCCAGAGACTCTGTGGCAACGAAACGATATTGCCCGGTGTTTGCGTCAGCCCCCACCATTCCAAGGGCGATGCCGACCAAAGCCATCGAAAAGGCGCGTAAATGGGACCCGGAGCTGATCAAGGAAGCCGCAACCAGTCCAAGAGCCACCAGCATTGTATATTCGGGTGCGCCGAACTTAAGGGCAAATGCGGCCATTGGAATGGCAGCCAAGACGACCACGAACACACCAATCATGCTGCCGACAAACGATGAGAGTGCCGTCACAAGCAGAGCAAACCCCGCCCGTCCATTCTGCGCTAGCGGATAGCCCTCCAAGCAGGTGACGACGGAAGAGGGTGTGCCGGGCAAATTCAGCAAAATGGAGGCAATAGCACCACCATATTGAGAGCCGTAATAGATGCCTGCCAACAAGATCACGGAGCTCGTTGCATCCAGATAGAATGTGACTGGAAGCAGCAGCGAGATCGCGGTGATCGCCCCAACTCCCGGCAAAACCCCGATCACTTGTCCAAGCAGAACGCCAAAGAAGGCATACATAAGCACATCAGGCTGCAGAACGACGGATAAGCCTAACAGGAATTGTTCCAGCATCGCCTTACCTCCCAAACAAGGTTAGAGGCAAACCAAGTGCGACGATGAACAAGAACCAACCAGCCAAAGTAACGGCGGCTGAATAGATCAAAATACTCAGAAATCCTGACCGCTTGTTTGCAAGCATTGACGCTGCCACGGCACAGAACATCGCAGGGATAAGACCTGCAGGTTCGATCAGAACAATAAAGATGATGACAGCGCCAGAGATAAATACAAGTGCGCGCCAGTGGACCTGCTCCTCGCGCACAGGGCCAGCATCACGTAAATCAGAAACAATCACTGCGATCCCCATTGTGATCAGGGCCAACGCAATGAGGTGCGGCATGAAACCCGGACCCATTTGTGTCAGGCTGCCGCTTGGATAGGACCACGAAATCGCGATCATCGTGAGGCCGATCACAACCAAGACCGATCCGCCGATGATGCGGCGCCAGATCGGTAACTTCTGCTGATCCAAATTCTGCAATTCACTCTTCCCTGATCATAACTTGGCTTCTGCAATCTCTCCGGGCTGCTCGCTTCAAGCCGTATAAACAGCAGGCGCCTCCACGCCGAACCGTTCAGCCAATGTAGACAGTCGTTTTAGCGTGCCCTCGGCCACTGGAATGCCGCTCTCGTTGCGCGCTTCCGACAATAGAAAACCACGTTCTCCCGGCATCAGGATTGCGTCGGTTCCCTCTGCTTTTGGCAGGCTCTTGATACTCGCGGCCAAAGTGGCGATCTGATCGGCAAAGCTATCCGGATTGGAAAACGCACTGATATTCAAGGCCATGGCAACTCCATTCATGGAGCCACCTTGTCCGGACAAAGCCTTCGATATAACCGGGTTGCCAATAAGGACGCTTGAGAGCACCTCGATCATCAACGACAACCCAGAGCCCTTGGGGCCTCCAAGTGGCGTTACAGTCGCGACCTTTTGTGGATCGGTCACCGGGGTCCCATTTGCATCAATGCCCCAGCCTTCCGGGATCTGTTTGCCAGCGTCTTTTGCAAACATGATTTTGCCCAGAGCAACTGTTGATGTCGACATATCCAGGAGCAAAGGTCGACCAGAAGACGGTGCACCAATGGAAATCGGATTTGTCGATACGCCTGAGACCCGTGCCCCATGGTAGGCCATTAATGGGCCCGATGCAGTCATGACAATACCGACATAGCCTCTCATCGCGGCCTGCAATGCATAATATCCAACAGCCCCGGCGTGGGTGATGTTTTGCGCAGAACACCAGCCAATGCTGAACTGGGAGGCAAGATCAATTGCCTCATCCATGGCAGCCGTCATTGAGAACGCTCCCGGTGCATTCATTGCGTCAAGAACGGCAACAGAACCGCTGCGCTTTTCAATAACCGGGATGGCGGATGGATCGATTTTGCCCAGCTCAACCATTTCAATGTACCTGGGAATGCGAAGCACACCGTGGGAATCGGCTCCGCGTGCATTGGCCCAGACAAGTATGTCGGCAGTCTTCTCCGCATGAACCTGTGCGAAGCCGCCAGCCGTGAGCAAGGCCGCCGCATAGGATTTCAGATCCGCGGCACGCAAGGTGCTCATGACGCGTTCTTCAAGGGCGATGGGAAGAACTTGTTCAGCCATGCCTGAACCAGAGCCCGTGTATGGGGTGCATCTTCTTCCGAAAGCGGGAAGTGAGACATTCCAGTGGGGATCATGAGTTCAGCATTGGCACCAGCTTTTTCAAACAGGCGCATCGATTGTTCCATCGGTGTGATTTCATCGCCTGCTGTGTGAAACAGCAACAAGGGGCGCGGTGCGATGTCGGCCACCACATCGTCAGCACGGAAGTTATACATGCTGCTCGCCGTCTCTACCGGAACTTCAAATTGGGCCTTTGGCGACAGATTATATCGAAGTCTTTCTGGGATTGGCACCACATCAAACCGAGACACCCACATGCTTTCGCCTGTTTCTGCCTTTTGCTTGCGCCCGTCTTCCAGGATTTTGGTGAACTTGGCCCAAGCCTCCGGTGTAGGGTGCTGGCCACGGAACTTGCGCTCGCCATCTCCCCAACCGCAGAACGACATCACACAGGCGATCCGTTCATCAATGCCGCCTGCAAAGATTGCAACCGCAGCGCCAAAACTATGACCTGTGACACCAATTCTGTCTGGATCGACTTCCTCACGCTGGGCAATGAATGTCAAAGCATTTTTCGTGTCTGCGACCTGATCAAAACACCGAACTTCGCCGCGCGCGCCTTCACTTTCACCGCAGCCCCTGAAATCGATGCGAAAGACGCAATAGCCCATCTCCTCGATCATCCGGGCCACCAGCTCGACATGAGATTTGTCTTTCGTTCCAACAAACCCGTGAAGGACGATGAAGGTTGGCAGCTTCTGGCCAGGCTTACGCCCTTCCGGGACATGCAAAACGCCCGACAGTTTCAGGCCATCCGACATGAATGAAAGAGGATATTCCATGCGATTGTAATCTCCGTGTAGAAAATTGGTTTCCGGCACAACGGTCAAAAATTGACCTTAAAGCGCCCGGCAATGGCATCAGGCAGCCGGTTTGGCCCAAGGAAATTTATGAGCGAGCCAAGGGGCGGGTGCCGGTGTGCCCCATACGTTCATCACACGCACGTTTTCAGGGCGGGTCAGCGCGGTGATCACATTCGGCTCATATCTGTCATCGTCATGGATCATTGCCATGCCGCCGGCGACTTCGACCATCGCACCACAGGTGTCAACGTAATAGGCATAAGTGTTGTCACCGGGACGATGACGGCCAGGTCCCCAGGCGAACTCCTTGCCGATCATATCTAGCTTGTCGCCAAGGTGGCAGTAGTTAGCGAACTCTGCGAATTCAAACGAGTAATGATGCAAACCTGTTTCGCCGCGAACGATTCCGACGCAATGATGCAGACGATTGGCACCACGCATCCAGCTCAGGCTGTCGTCCACCATGCGCTCGGAGAGCTTGAGGCCCATGATATGTTCAAATTGCGCCCGCGTTTCAGTTGGTTCAGGCGATGTCAAATTGACATGATCCATACGCAGTGCACCAACTCCAAGCGCGTTATTGCGCCGACCGTAGGTCTTGTCAGCAATCGGCGTGTGCACTTCGATTGTATGCCCCTGAGGGGTGACGAATACCATTCCGCCTGTACAGCAATCTAGTGTTGGTTCTTGGGAAGCCAGACGACATCCGGCGGCTTCCACGCGGCTGGTCGCCTCTTTCACCGCATCTGCGGACAAGGCATCAAATCCGATTGAGCGAACCGAGTTTTCATCAGCTCGGTGCAGCACCAACTCAGCCTGACGCCCGCTTGAAGACAGCCAGACCGTTTCGTCTGTGGCACGGGTAACGTGCAGGCCGAGAATATCCGTCGATTCTTTCACCAAGGCATCGACATCGGTCACATTCAACTGCACATGTCCGATCGAATTAACCAGATAACTCATTTGGCACTCCCACCAAGTTTTTCATCACTGAAACATTAATTAGCACACGGCTTTCAACATTTCAATTATTTTCGAATATTTTTATTTAATAGAAAAAATGTACATGTTTCGCGTTCGCTCCGAACCTCGTACGCGCTTGTAATGAGTGGATGTATCTACTCTTCCACGCTCACCGAATTGGACAGAGTTCCGATGCCGTCAATATCGATTTCGACCAGATCCCCGGCGCTCAAGAATTCCTGAGGTCGGCGTGTAGCACCAAAGCCGGTGCATGTTCCCGTCACGATGACATCACCTGGCTCAAGAGGGGTGAATGTCGAAATATAGCTTATCAGATAAGGGATATCGAAAATCATCCGCGATGTGTCTGTGCGCTGTTTTTCAATGCCGTTGACACGGGTGACCAGCGACAAGGGCCCCTCAGGCATCGCATCAGCACTCACCATCCATGGGCCGAAAGCACCTGTTCCGACAAAATTCTTGCCCGGTGTGAACTGGTGACTGTGTCGCTGCCAATCACGCACGCTGCCGTCGTTGTAAATCGAATAGCCGCAAACCGATTCCATGGCGCGCGCCTGTGAAATGTGACGCCCACCCTGTCCGATAATCACGGCCAGCTCACCCTCGTAATCAAGCTTTTCTGACGAACTGGGGCGTATCAGCGGCGCGCCATGCCCAATCTGGGACTCTGCAAGCCTTAAAAACAAAACCGGATATTCCGGCGCTTTGGAACGATCACTATCAGCTTCAAAATAGTTCAGCGCCGCCATGACGATCTTTGATGGGTTAGGGATAACCGGTGCCAAAGTCACGCTATCCAGCGAAATGTTTGTCGAAAGATTTTTAAGGCGATCAACGTCTGGAAAGCCGGCTGCGATAAAGGACTTCAGATTTTCAGCCACCATCCCCAGATCCAAAATCTCGTCTTCTCGCAAAATCCCCCACGAGGACTGACCATTTTTCTCGAAAGATACAAACTTCATTCAAAACACCTCATTTATTCGAAAATATTATTATCGTCGAATATATCTCTTTGAAAGAAATTTATGCTATATTTGTCTTGATCCGGCATAACTGTCGGGAATTGGCGGAAACCAGCAAGGGTAAGGGCGAAAATACTTTTGCAAAATCTGCTGTTGATTGGTAATCGGCAATAAAGTGGCTAACACGGGCGGCAAGTGGCGACCGGTAGTCGAGCAAACGAACGGAATAGACCCTGACCAGCAAGCTAGAAAAATCTGGACGGAAAGACCAATCCAAGCTGGAAACATCTGGTGGGCGCGATGTTGTTGAACGTCTGAGATCGGATATCGTCAGCAGCGTTTATGAGCCCGAAACCCGCCTCAAGTTTGCAGATCTGACCAAACGATATGATGTCGGCATCGGGACTTTGCGCGAGGGGCTGTCACAGCTTGTATCAGAAGGCTTTGTCACGCTTGAGGCTGGTAAAGGCTTCACAGTTGCTCCTGTTTCACGCGAAGAACTCATTGAAATTACAGCGCATTTTATCGAGCTGGAAAAGCGTGCCATTGCTGATTCAATCGCGCATGGCGATGATGATTGGGAAAGCCAGGTTGTAGCTGCGCACCACCGTCTGAGCATCATTGAAAAACTGCCATGGTCGGAGAGAATGGAGCGCCATACGGATTGGGTTAAGCGGCACCGTGATTTTCACGAATCCATTGTGGCAGCTTGCCAAGGTAAGTGGTTGTTCCGGCTGCGATCATTGATGTTCGACCAATTGGATAGATACCGCTTCCTGACCAAGATGGCCCCGCAAGGTCTGGGGGCTCGGAAATTTGAAGAGCATCAACGGATCATGGATGCAGCACTGGCCCGTGATACCGATTTGGCGGTTAAACTGATAGAAGATCATATCAGCGACACATCCGACCGTGTCGTAACACTGCTCTAGACATTGCTGTCCGGGAAGGATTCCTTCCGCTTGGTCATGAAGGCGAGCAAGGCTTCATCAATGGCAGGGTCTAGCTCGGGACCTGTATATTCGCGCAATTGGTCTTTCCAGATTATGTTTGCCCTCCGGGCAGCATCATACGCTCCGTCTGCAAGCCATTGCTCATAGGAATTGTTGTCCGCAATGGCTGAGCGGTAAAAAGCGCTCTCGAAATTGCGCTGTGTGTGTTCAGCGCCCAGGAAATGACCGCCGGGTCCGACTTCTTCAAAAGCATCCATCGCCATGGCCTCGTCTGACAGGTCTATTCCCTTGGCCAGAACATGCATCATGCCGAGTTGATCCGCATCCAGAATGAACTTCTCATAAGACGAGCAAAGTCCGCCTTCGAGCCAACCGGCAGCATGCAGGCAGAAATTGACGCCAGCTTGGACTGTCGCTGTGATCGTATGGGTCGATTCTTGCGCAGACTGCGCATCGGGAACCTTGGATGCGGTGAAAGATCCGCCCGACCGAAATGGCAGGCCAACACGGCGGGCGAGTTTAGCCGCACCATTGAGCAGGAGCGTACCTTCCGGGCTACCGAAGGTCGGCGCGCCTGATTGCATCGAAATCGAACTGACGAAAGCGCCGAACACGACCGGTGCGCCAGGGCGCAGGAGCTGCGTCAGCGCGCATCCGGCCAAAGCCTCTGCCAGAACCTGCGAGAGGGTGCCCGCAACGGTCACCGGGCTCATGGCACCTGCCAGAATGAACGGTGAGACGATGCAGGCCTGATTGGCTCGTGCGTAGACCTTCAGCGCGCCAAGCATAGTGCCATCGAAGACCAAAGGCGAATTTGCATTGATCAACTGGATCATGACGCAGTTCTGATCGACGAAATCTTCGCCAAATACAATGCGCGCCATGGCGACCGAATCTTCTGCCCGTTCCGGAGCGGTAACTGAGCCCATGAACGGTTTGTCGGAATATTTGATGTGGCTGTAGACCATATCGAAATGGCGCTTGTTTACCGGCAGATCTACCGGTTCGCAGACGGTCCCGCCCGAATGATGCAGATAGGGCGAGAGATAGGTCAGCTTTACGAAGTTCCGGAAATCCTCGATGGTGCCATAGCGTCGTCCCTGGTCCAGATCGGTGACAAAGGGCGGGCCATAGACCGGCGCAAAGACAGTGTTATTGCCGCCTATTTCAACGCTACGGGCACGATTGCGCGCATGCTGGGTAAATTGGGCAGGGGCTGTCTTCACCAGCTCCTGCAACATGCCCTTTGGAAAGCGCACTCGCTCCCCGTCAACCGATGCGCCAGCAGCCTTCCAGATTTCCAGAACTTCCGGATCATCCCGGAACTCAAGGCCGATTTCTGCCAGCAGACGATCTGTCTGTGCCTCGATCTTCTCGCAACCTTCGTCGCTGAGGTAGTCGAGCGTTGGAATGTTGCGGCTCAGATAGGGGGCGTGAACAACTCCCGAGCCTGACTGTCTACGTTCGCGCCTTGCGGACCGGCCTCTTCGCCCAGATGGAGGAGGGCCGGGAGGAGGAGGCGTTCCGGAAAGGCTATTGTCGGTCATGGCTTCAACATCCTTGGCACTGCGATTTGCAGAGGGACTTCGCGCATTTCTTTCAGTCTTCATCCTGCTACCGCCTACCGCCAAGTCCCGGTCTTGATGCGTCGTTGTGTGCTCCAAAAACGGCATCTGAGGCTGTGGCTTTGTAGACACCATCGAAGGCATGGCGGCTTGAGAACAGCGCGTGTCGGTCCGGGGCAAATTCCGAAACGCTGGCCTGCCTAACCTGAGCCTCAAATGGAGGCCTGTTGATTTGCCATTTGCATGGGCAAGGCAGCAGGCGCGCGGCGTTGACACTTCGCTCTAGGGCGATTGAAAAGGAATGAACAATGTCAGCATTTCCTGACAAAGCAAAAATCGTCATCGTCGGTCTGGGCGGGATTGTTGGCGCTTCGGTGGCACATCACCTGATCGAGCGCGGCTGGGACGACATTGTTGGCATCGACAAATCCGGCATTCCCACGGACATCGGGTCCACGGCGCACGCCTCAGATTTCTGCTACACGACCAGCCACGATTACCTGTCTGTCTGGACCACGCAATATTCCATCGATTTCTTCGACAAGATGGGTCACTACGCCCGCGTTGGCGGCTTGGAAGTCGCGCGCACCGGCGATGATGCCTGGATGGAAGAGCTGAAGCGCAAGGTGACTTCCGGCAAGGCCTTCGGTACGAATGTGCATCTGGTCAGTCCCGCTGAGATCAAAGAGAAATTCCCGCTGATCGAGGAAGATCAGGTGCAGGGTGGCATGTTCGATCCGGACGCTGGTCTGGTCATTCCGCGCTCGCAAACGGTCGCCGGTAAGCTTGTGGACGCTGGCGAGAAAACCGGCAAGCTGAAATCATTCGCTAACACGCCGGCCAAATCGCTTCTGGTCGAGAACGGCCGCATCACCGGTGTTGTCACCCATCGCGGGACGATCCTGGCCGATCATGTCATCGTTTGCGCTGGGCTCTGGGGGCGTCTGATCGCTGATATGGTTGGCGAGGATCTGCCCGTTATGCCGGTCGATCACCCGCTGACGTTCTTTGGCCCCTACAACGAATTTGAAGGCACCGGAAAGGACATCGGCTATCCGCTGCTGCGCGATCAGGGCAATTCGGCCTATATGCGTGATACCGGCGATCCGAAGACCAGCGAAGGCGGTCAGATCGAGTGGGGGTATTATGAAACGACCAACCCACGTATGTGTCACCCGCGCGACCTTCAGGAAAAAGAGCAGGCCCGCTTGTCGCCCTCCCAGCGTGACCTGGAGATTGAGCAGGTGATCGAGCCTTTGGAGCGGGCCATGGAACTCACCCCGATCCTTGGCGAGCTCGGCTACAACGAAGGTCATTCCTTCAACGGATTGCTGCAGGTGTCTGCCGGTGGCGGTCCTTCCTGTGGTGAAAGCCAGAAGGTGCGTGGCCTTTGGTATTGTGTCGCAATCTGGGTCAAGGATGGCCCGGGTTACGGCAAGCTGATTGCCGACTGGATCACCGATGGCCGCACCGAAATCGACCACGCCTCGATTGATTATTCACGCTTCTACCAGCACCAGCTGAGCGAGAAATACATCGAAGACCGCTGTTATGAGGCAGCACAGAAAATCTACTTTCCGGCGATCCACAGCCGCGAGCCCTATGCGTCCAGCCGAGGCGTCAAACGTTCGCCCTTTTATGAGCGCGAGGTTGAGCTTGGCGGCTACTTTATGGAACTGGGCGGCTGGGAGCGGGCTCACGGCTATGCAGCCAATGAACATCTGCTGGAAAAATACGGCGACAGGGTACCCGTTCGGGAAAACGAGTGGGACAGCCGCCACTTCTGGCGCGTGTCCAACGCTGAACATCTGGCGCTGAGCGAAGATTGCGGCCTGATCAATCTGTCGCATTTCTATATGTTCGACGTTGAAGGCCCGGATCATGTCGCGTTGATGGAATATTTGTGCGCGGCAAAAATTGGCGGCGACACCAATATCGGCAAGGGAATCTACACCCACTTCCTCGATGACGAGGGCATGGTTCGTGCCGATCTGACCGTGATCCGCATGGCTGACCGCTGCCGCATCATCGATGGTGCCGACGCCGGTCCGCGCGATTACCATTATGTCAAGCGTATGGCCGAGGACAAAGGCTTCGATGTCACCGTCACTGATGTGAATGAGAAATACACGACCATTGGCATCTGGGGCCCGAACGCCCGCGAAAACCTGAAAAAGGTGGTGTCTGATCCAGCTCAGCTCGATCCGGAGAATTTCCCCTTTGCGAGTATCCGACAGATCGAGATCGCTGGCAAGGCGGTCACCGCGCTTCGGCTGTCTTATGTTGGGGAGCAGGGCTGGGAACTGCATATGAAATATGAGGATGGGCTGGCTGTCTGGGATGCTCTGCGTGCAGTCGGCGTCATGGCCGTTGGCGTTGAAACCTATGCCAACTCGCGCCGCCTTGAAAAAAGCCTCCGCCTGCAGAATGCTGACCTTTTGACCCAGTACAATCTGCTTGAGGCAAATCTGGCCCGGCCAAAGGTCAAGGAAGCCGACTTCCGCGGCAAGGCCAAACATGTGGAGTACAAGGCCCGCGAGCAACAGCCTGCCATGCTATGCACATTGGTGATGCTTGAGAACAAGGATGCCAGCGGCGTGCAGCGATTCCCTGTTGGGCCCATGCCGGTTATGGATCCGGACACCGGCAACACACTGGTCGATAGCCTAGGTCGTATCTCCTACACGACCTCCGTCGCTTACGGTCCAACCATCGGCAAGAACATCGCGCTGGCTTACTTGCCGCAAGATTATTGTCAGGTGGGCCGCAAGCTGGATGTCGAATATTTCGTGGAAACCTATCCTGTCGAAGTGGCAGCTGTCGGCTACAACCCGCTCTATGATTCGGAGAATTTGAAGCCAAGGTCCTGATCGCGTGAAGCCACGGCGGCTATATTCTACGCGGTTATCTCACGCACGCAGATGACCGGAGCAACAGGATTGAGAACGTGAGCAAACTTGAGGAATTCTTGACTGAAAAGGGCATTCTGCTTGCCGATGGTGCAACGGGCACGACCTTGTTCGGCATGGGGCTGCAGTCCGGCGATGCACCAGAGCTCTGGAATGTCGATGAACCGGACAAGATCCGGGCGATGCACGAGGGATTTCTCGATGCGGGTGCAGACATCATCCTGACCAACACTTTTGGCGGCAACCGCCATCGCCTCAAACTGAGCAAGGATGAACACCGGGTTCGCGAGTTGAACAGGGCTGGCGTTGATCTGGCTCGGGAGGCTGCTGACGCCTGTGGCCGAGATGTTCTTGTTGCTGGATCCATAGGCCCCACCGGCGAGCTGTTTCAGCCATTGGGCGCGCTCACCTATGAAGAGGCCGTTGAGGCCTTTGCCGAGCAGATGGATGCCTTGATCGAGGCGGGGGCCGACATTCTCTGGGTCGAGACAATGTCTGCAAGCGAGGAAATGAAAGCGGCTAGCGAGGCGGCCAAGGGCAGGGACGTGCCGTTGGTCATCACCGCAAGCTTTGACACAGCGGGACGCACCATGATGGGCCTGCCGCCAAAGGGGCTGAATGACCTGCGTTCGGAGTTTGCCTGCACTCCGGTCGCCATCGGGTCCAACTGTGGCGTTGGGGCATCGGACCTTCTGGCCGCGATTCTGGAGATCACGGCTGCTGATCCTGAGGCGATTGTGGTAGCGAAAGGCAACTGCGGCATTCCCCAGATCAAGGGCAAGGACCTGATCTATTCGGGAACACCGGAGCTGATGGCCGACTACGCAAGGCTGGCAATTGATGCCGGAGCCCGGATTGTCGGTGGCTGTTGCGGCACATCTGCCGCCCATCTGTCTGCCATGCGCGGCGCTCTGGACAGCCACGCGAGAGAGGATCGGCCCTCCTTGGACGATGTTGTCTCCCGCATCGGCCCCCTGATCTCGCCACTGAACAAGGCTGCCGAGGCTGGGGGCGGTGCCCGCAAGAACCGCAGGCGGGGTTAAGAGCAAGTCCCATTGAACTGGGGTTGTGGTGTGATTGACTTTCGGCGGTGAACGAGCCGATAGAACTGCCGTGTACCTCTGATATCGAGCGGAGAATCACCATTTTTCTTGAGCTAAGTGTTTCAACTTAGATGAATTTTTTCCTAGGAGAACGCTTGGCGTTCTGCCTAAATACACGCCATGAGAGAATTAGAACCCACATCACCCGCAAAGCTTAGGCGCGTTCTGTCTCTGCCGTTGCTTGTTTGTTATGGCGTCGGCGTGACTGTCGGGGCTGGAATCTTTGCCCTGATCGGTGAGATCCTGCGTCTGGCTGGCGATCATGCGCCGCTTTCTTTTTTACTAGCCGGGCTTATCGCGGGGGTGACCGGTGTGTCCTATGCGGTTCTGGTGCGCCGGTTTCCTCGTGCTGGCGGCGAGGCTGTGTTTGTAAACCGCGGAATGGGGTTGTTATGGGGCCGGATCACAGGCTACGGCATTACGGCAACGGGCATCATTTCCAGCTCTGTGATCGCACTTGCCTTCGTAGGTTATGTTCAGTCCTTGCTCCCCATTCCCAAGGAGATTCTGCTGATTGGCATCATCGGTATGCTGGCGGGGTTGGCATGCCGAGGTGTGAAGGAAAGTGTCTATTTTGCCGCTCTGGTAACCCTGATCGAGGTCGGCACCTTGATGATCGTAATTGCCTTTGGTGTGCCGCTATTTTCTGACATGACACTGGTTGCCTCTGCCTTCGTGCCAGATGTGGATACAGTCGTTCTCGCCGGGGTTCTCTCGGGCAGCGTGATCGCGTTTTTCGCTTTCATTGGCTTTGAGGACATCGAGAACATGGCCGAGGAGACAATCAACCCTGAGTGGACAGCGCCCAGGGCGATTTTCTGGACCTTGGGGATCACGGTCCTGATCTATGTGCTGTTGTCGTTGACGGCGGTGCTTGCGCCGGATCGAAATGCCATCACAGGATCTTCCGCGCCTCTGGCTGTGTTGTTCGAGCAGATCACGGGACTGCCTGGAAAACCGGTAGCCGCTGCGGCTGCAATTGCCATGGTCAACGGTATTTTGGTGCAGATCGTCATGGCAAGCCGCGTGCTCTACGGCATGGCAGGGGAGGGGCTTGCGCCGCAATGGTTCGCAAAGGTCAGCCCGACCCGCCACACACCGACCCGCGCGACGCTTACCGTGACGTGTTTGATCCTGGCGCTGGCTTTGTTTTTCTCGCTTGTACGTCTGGCAGCGCTGACAAGCCTTGTCACCTTATGCGTCTTTGCCTTGGTCAATCTGTCTCTCTTTAGACTGGGCAGTCAGCCGGGCGAAGAGACACTAGCTAGATACCGCTGGTGGGGTCTCTTCGGCATGATCATCTGCCTCGGCATTGCTGGGTTCCAGGTTTTCACTGGGATTATTGGAGCGCATTGAACCTGAACAAGGTCAGCCGTTGGCAGGAATATCTGACCAAAAGGTGATATTGGCTCAACCATAAAGAGCCTATGTCGATGAGCGCACTTCATATAGTCTGTTGCCATGAGACACGCTGGAACCAGGCAGCCGTTCATCGGTGCGCTATTGATAGCCATTTCATTTTGCCTACCCCTTAGGGCGCAGGAAAGGGTCGATGTGGCTCTTGTGCTTGCAGTCGATGTGTCCCGCTCCATGTCCTATGAAGAACTTCGCATCCAGCGTCAGGGATATGTTGCTGCGATCTCCAGCCCGGAGGTCTTGCGAGCCATAGGCCAGGGTGCCTATGGCAAGATTGCGGTGACCTTTTTCGAGTGGGCGGGAAATTATCATGCCAGAGAAATCATTGGCTGGACGCTGATCGGAAGTGCGGCAGATGCTGAAAGTGTCGCCAGCAAGCTTCTGGAAGGGGCCAGTCAGGGCGCGCGGCGCACCTCGATATCTGGCGCCATTGATCGCGCCAGCAGTCTGTTCGAAACTCTGCCGTTTCTCGCAGACCGTCACGTCATCGATATTTCCGGCGATGGGCCGAACAATCAAGGTGGTCCTGTTTCGGAGGCGCGCGACAAGGCTCTTGCCAAGGGTGTTGCTATCAACGGCCTTCCACTGATGACACGTGGCGGTTTTGGTTCCCGGTTCAACATCGACGATCTGGATGAGTATTATAGGCGTTGTGTCACCGGCGGTCCAGGTAGCTTTGTCATCCCGGTGAATGACTGGGCCCAGTTCCCGGAAGCGGTGAGACGCAAGCTGGTGCTTGAGATTGGAAACGTTCGGATGCAGCCTAAAATCTGGCGAGCCCAACTGCTTTTTTCAAAGCCCTATGACTGTCTGATCGGTGAAAAGATCTGGCAGCAACGCCAGTGGCAGTTCGACAATTAAGATCCATGACAGGGTGCATGCATGTTTGCTTTGCCTGAAACACCCGTTACATGGCTGCGGACTTATGCACTCCGCCTGCGTCGTCCGCTGCGGCCTCGCTCAGACCCGGATGGTTCTTTGCGATCTGGCAGCGATATAGCGGCTCTTAAGTTTTCGAATGCATCGACTTTGTTCGGCAGGGCCATGGCATTGACGAAATGCTCCTGGAACTTTGGCTCCAGAGCGGTTTCGATCTTCTCGATGGTACAGACCGTGGTCTCGACCGCGCGGCGATGGTCTGTATTCAGCAGCGCCATCCGTGCGCCGGTGCCTGCCGCGTTGCCAACGCCCGCCACGCCGCCCAACGGGCAATCAGGCAGCAGTCCAAGCACCAACGCATATTGCGGATCAATATAGCTGCCGAAAGCGCCCGCAAGCCGAATCCGGTCAATGTGTGTGGTGCCTAGCTTGTCTTGCAGCAGCTTGATGCCTGCATAGAGCGCGGCCTTGGCAAGCTGAATCGCGCGGATGTCCGTCTGCAGGATCGAGATTTCCAAGCCCTCTGACGCAATGATGTAGGAAAATGTTCGTCCATTTGCGACAATGCGGGAAGTGCGTGCCGTCATCTCCCCATCGATCACGCCGTCCTCGGTGATCAGCCCGCAGAGGAACATTTCCGCCACCACTTCGATGATGCCAGACCCGCAAATGCCGGTGACGCCGACCTGATCGATCTTGTCGGCGAACCCCTCTTCATCGGACCATTCATCCAGGCCGATGACCTTGAAACGCGGCTCGAGAGTGTCCCGGTCAATCCGGATTCGTTCAATAGCACCAGGTGCGGCCCGCTGACCCGAGGATATCTCAGCCCCTTCGAAAGCCGGACCGGTCGGTGAACTTGCTGCCAGCAGCCGGTCCTTGTTGCCCAGAACAATCTCGGCATTGGTACCCACATCAACCAGCAAGGTGATGTCTTGGCTGTTGGCTGGTGCTTCAGCAAGTGCTGCTGCTGCTGCATCAGAGCCCACATGTCCGGCGATACAGGGTAACATGTAAACGCGCGCGCCGGGGTTAAGCTCCAGATCAAGATCACGGGCTTTCAGCGACATTGAATCGGAGACAGCCAGTGCAAACGGTGCGCCGCCCAGCTCCACCGGATCAATGCCGAGGAACAGATGATGCATCACCGGATTGCCAACAAAAGTAGCGTCCAGAACATCCGCCCGGTCTGCGCCAACATCGCTAACCAGCTTGCCAATCAACGCATTGATGGCCTCGCGCACGCAGCGCGTCAGATCGGGAAGTTTGGACGGGTTCATCTGCACATAGGACACCCGAGACATCAGATCTTCACCAAAGCGGATCTGCGGGTTGGAGGTCCCTGCTGATGACACAGTGCGCCCGGTCTGCAAATCGCAAAGATGAGCTGCGATGGTGGTGGAGCCAATGTCTACGGCAAGTCCATAGATGCTGGTTTTCTCGACCGGCCACAGTGCGATGATTTCCGGTATCGTGCCATTGTCCCGGTAGACGGCGGCCGTCGTGGTCCATTGCCCTTTGCGCAGGATCGCCTGCACTCGCGGCAGGAGGGCAGGGTCCATCGTCACGAATGACAGGTCGAGGCTTGTCGCCACTGCATCGCGCAAACGATCTGCGTCGCCGTGCGGCGTTTCCATGGAGGGTTCGGTCAAGGTGACCGTCGTCAGCGAAACAGCAGTTTTTGGCGTGATGCTTCGGGCTTCAGCGCGCTTGCGCACCACTTGCCGGTTGGTTTGAGCTTCCGTTGGCACATCGACAACGAGATTGCCCAGTATTGTTGCCTGACACGACAGGCGTCGATCACCGGGCAACTTGCGCAAGGACCGGTATCGGCTTTCCGCTTCGCTCTCCCCATCCAGATGATCTGCAGCGCTGGTCAGATTTTCCTTGGCAAAGCTGCCCTCCGAGACTGAAATCTGACAGCGCCCGCAAATGCCACGCCCGCCGCAGACGGATTCAACATAGACTCCGAGTGAGCGGGCCGCATCCAGCAGAGGCGTGCCGATTGGGAATGTGCCCCGTCTTCCGCTGGGTTGGAATACGACTTTCGCTGTTTGCGGGGCCTCACTCATGGTCAGTCAGCCCTTGTCTGAGGCCAGGCGGTCGGAATTGGACCTTACCCGTTCGGCATAAGGGCTTATGAAAGCCTCGGCGGCTTTCTCGCCGGTGATCGCTGCCGATACGGGAGTGCGTCCGCAAGCGATGGCTGTCATCGCTGCGGCGGTTCCCTCAATCATGACCTTGTTGAAGGCCTGCGTGCTTTCCGTTGTGGCGGCGGCTTTCTCAGAGAACATCTTGTTGATCTCCGTATCGTCCTGGGACTGTCCTGTTAAAAATGCTGTTGCCATCGCCTGTGATCTCGCTGCGATGACCAGTGGCGCGTGAAACCAGAGGCTCGCGAAATCGCGTGCCAGGGTGTTCGTTCGGCCCATAAAATATTCCTTTAGCTTGCGCTCTGGCGCCGGCGACCTTCTCGGCCGCCTCTGCGTCGCCCCGTTTCCCCTTTCGTCATGTCCGGGGAAGCCGCTGCGTTCGACCCTGATATGGGTATGTGATCTCTATAGGCCATAATCCAGTCTTGGCAATTAGGATCGTGCCCTGTCAGGACATTGGCAGCCCGTACCATTTCCATCTCCTGCAGACGGCAGGGGTTCATGATGGCACTGGTCATGCCGGATGCTATCACCATGGGAATGAACGCCGCGTTTATGCCATGGCGGTGTGGCAGGCCGAAGGAGACATTGGAAAGGCCGCAGGTCGTGTTGACCTTCAGCTCCTCCTTGAGGCGCCTGAGCAGCTTGAAGACCTGATCTCCTGCTGTCCCCATGGCGCCAATCGGCATCACAAGCGGATCAACAACAATGTCATGGGCCGGAATGCCGAAGTCGGCAGCGCGCTGAACGATCTTCTTCGCCACTTCAAACCGCACATCCGGATCTTCGGAAATGCCGGTCTCATCATTTGAGATCGCCACCACCGGCACGTTGTACTTCTTGATCAGGGGTAGGATCGCTTCGAGTTTTTCCTCCTCGCCTGTCACCGAGTTTACCAAAGGTCGCCCTTTGGCCACTTGAAGTCCTGCTTCAATGGCGGCCGTCACTGATGAATCAATAGACAAGGGAATGTCCACAAGCCCTTGAACAAGTTCAAGAGTTTTGACCAGAAGCGGTGGCTCAGTTTCATTCGGATTAACCGCAGTCACGCCTGCGTTGATGTCCAGCATGGTTGCGCCAGCGGCGACCTGTGCCAGGGCATCGGCGGTGACCGTGTCGAAGTTTCCGGCCAACATTTCGGCAGCCAGTTTCTTGCGGCCGGTCGGGTTAATCCTCTCGCCAATGACACAGAATGGCTGATCAAAACCGATCACTATCTCCCGGATGGCTGAAGCAACGACTGTGCGCGTCATTGAGCGATCTCCTGAGACTGTGAGGTGTCGGGCTGATTGAACGTCCAACTGCCCCGAGCAGCCAACCATTCGGATGTCTTGGCGATGCCGCCGAACGGATAGACATGGATCTGTGAAAGCTCTGCATCTGGTTCACGGAGCAGGCGGGCCTCCAGCGGCTGGACCATACAGTCCGGGTCATAGCCTGCCAGCATGGACACCACAGACCCGCCGCGTTTCTTCAGGAACTTCAGCGAGTTCTGAACGCCGGCAAAGGCGGCATATTTTACGAGAGTTGCCATTTTCGCCGGGCCTGCGATGCCTACGTGAACCGGGAACTGGTTGCCCCAGGCAGTCAGTTGATCAAGCCAGAGGTTCAGGCGCACCGGATCAAAGCCGAATTGAGTCACGATGTGAAAGGCCGCGTCGCTGCCTTCGGCAAGCTCATGCTTGCGCATCAGGAAGGATCGCAGGGCCTCTGGCGAAATCTCTGGTGCACCGTCTGGATGACCGGCAACGCCGATGGTTCGTATGCCCAACTGATCGAACAGGCCGGTTTCCAGTAACATCACAGAGGACGTGAGGGGACCGCTTGTCTCCGCCTCTCCAGCGATCGCCAGAACATCGCGAACACCAGCCTCCAAGGCGAGCCGCTTGATCCGTGTTTCGAAGGCTTCAAGGCTTGGATAGCGCCGCGCTGCCATATGCGGCACAGCCGTGAAACCGCGATCTGCCAAACGGCTTGCTGCGGAAACGATCTGGTTTTCGGGGGCATTGCCAAGATCTGTGACGTAAACGCGTGTGCCAGCCGGAATGAGGTTCAGAAGCTCAGGCTTTTCCATCACCTGGTGCGGTGACATCTCTGTCGAGGCAGGCAGTGGCGTAGAGGCGCTGGGCGGGGGACGTGTGATCTCGTTCATGGCCGCTCTCCCGCCACCTGGCCAGCATGAGACACAAGCTCCCTGATTTTGTCCTTTGGATAAGCCGAGACGATGGCCTCCAAGGCATGATCTGCCTCCTGCTCCAGATCGTCGGAAACATCCACCGCTGCTGAACGTCGCCACTCGGCCAAATAGGCTTCGCTGTCCTTGGCTCCGACACTCATGGCGCAGGCATCAATGGCCTGCATGAACATGGGAGGTAGTTCTCTACGGGCTGCTTTGCGACCCTTTTTGATCAAGATTTGAGCCGGTATATCGCGCCAGTAAACGATGATCTTTTGTGCCATCTCCGGGTCCTAAAGCCTTGCCTGATTGCGTGTCGGTGCTTTGGGTGCCAGAAATTCACCAAGAAGACCGTATCCGGTACGTCTGATTTCCAGCGGTAAGCCAAGCCTATCCGCTGCCTTTTGTGCTGCTATTTCAAGCGCTGGATTATCTGTTTGCGCCAGATAAAGCACGCGCGTGTAGTGAGAAAAGTACATGTCTCGCAGTTCTGGCGCTCTGTGTAAGCCCAATGGCTCGATGACCATGGTCTGGAAATGTCTGGCGAGAAAATCCGTCAGATAAAATGTGCCGAGTTGAGTTTCTTCCAGAGCGTCGAATGTCTTCAGACCAGTGAAAAACGCATAACAATGTGCCCCATCAATCCGCCGCGCGCCGGTCTCCTCCAGCACCTTGTCTAAAAGCCGGCCGGTGCCGCAGTCTGCATAGGCAACAAGAATGTCATCATAATGGGGCCGATTTTCGATCACGGCAGCACGCACCGCGCCCGGAATTTTCTCCGGCGTGTTGTGCAACTGGGCAGGCAGGCAAGTCAGTTCGATATGATCCAGCTGATTGGCGTGGCAGATTGCAAGCACCTCGCGGGCCAGGGCTCCGCAGGCAATGACCAAAACGGTCTTTGCATGTCCAGCCTTGCCGTATCGTTCTGCAGCCGTTTTCTGAAGCGCTGGGAAAGAAGAGCCGGGTCCTGACACTTTCTCTTCCCTGAACATGACCTCAGCCCTTTCCGGCCAGCTGGTTGTGCCTGCGGGCAATCAGATCCTTAGCCATGTCCACCGCCACAGCGGCATCGCGGCAATAGCCATCGGCCCCAACCGCTATGCCGAATTCCTCGTTGAGCGGTGCGCCGCCGACCAGAACGATGTAATCATCGCGCAAGCCTTTTTCGCTCATCGTGTCGATCACGACTTTCATATAAGGCATGGTGGTTGTCAGAAGGGCTGACATGCCCAGAATGTCAGGCTGGTGCTCTTCAAGGGCGGCGAGATAATTCTCGACCGGATTGTTGATGCCGATGTCTATGACTTCAAAGCCAGCCCCTTCCATCATCATGGAGACGAGGTTCTTGCCAATGTCGTGGATGTCGCCCTTGACCGTGCCAATCACCATCTTGCCGACCTTCGGCGCGCCGGTCTCTGCCAGCAGAGGGCGCAGGATGCTCATGCCGGCCTTCATGGCATTGGCCGACAGCAGGACCTCGGGGACGAACAAAATGCCATCGCGAAAATCAATGCCGACGATCCGCATCCCTTCGACCAGAGCCTTGGTCAGAACATCGTAGGGTGTCCAGCCTCGCTTCAGCAGAATGTTGACAGCCTCGCGTATTTCCTCGCCGAGACCGTCGTAAAGATCATCATGCATCTGCTCGACCAGTTCGTTGTCGGGCAACGTGGCAAGATCAATGTCTTCATCGGACATGGCAGCTCCAATCCATGACTGAACAGCTCTGATATTCACAATGAGTCCATGTGCCTCACAGAGGTATCCCCAATGCGACACACCAAGTCCCGCGTACGACAAAAATAGAGCCGAACTGGTTGGGAAACACCCGACAAATGAAGGCGTTTGGAGGATGCTGACGGGGTGGTGTCTGAAACCGACGTTTCGGTGTCGGATTTGTTGCGCAGAGCCGCATGAAGTTGGTGCTATGCACAAATCAGCAGCGGCGTTCTAGCAAGGCTGCGACCTGTGTTTGACTGGCGACCTCGCGCGCTTGTTCTCGAGAAAATCTGGCCAAATAGGCGGCCTTCGGAGAGTTGCACATGTTGACCGATCAACAGAGGCAGGAACTGCTGAAACGACACCGGCCGGGCCATGGTCTGGAACAGGCGTTCTACACAGATCCTGACATTTTCCAGTTTGATCTTGAGACTGTCTTTTACCGTGAATGGTTATTTGCCATTGCTGTGTGCGAGCTGCCCAAGGCGGGTAATTATGTGACCCACAGGATCGGCGATTACGGTGTGATCCTGGTGCGTGGCGCAGATGACGAAATTCGTGCGTTTCACAACACCTGCCGTCATCGTGGGTCTATCCTGTGCAAGGCCGCCAAAGGCAGCGCACCGAAACTCGTCTGCCCCTATCACCAGTGGACCTACGAGCTGGATGGCAGTTTGATGTGGGCAAAGGACATGGGAGATGATTTTGATCCCTCCCTGCATGGGCTGAAGCAGGTCGCTTGCCGCCAGCTGGAAGGCTTAATCTATATCTGCCTGTCCGAGACCCCGCCAGACTTTGATGCATTTGCGGAAGTGACCAAACCTTATCTGGTGCCGCACCACCTGCATGATGCCAAAGTGGCCTTTGAAAGCTCGATCATTGAGAATGGTAACTGGAAGCTGGTTTGGGAAAACAACCGTGAGTGCTACCACTGCGGTGGTAATCATCCTGCCCTTTGCCGGACGTATTCCGATGATCCGTCCGTTTCAGGGATCGGGGAGGGCGGCGTCATTTCGCCCTATGTTCAGGCGCATTTCGACCGGTGTGAAGCCAAGGGATTGCCGTCCCAGTTTCATCTGTCCGACGACGGTCAGTACCGGCTGGCCCGCATGCCGCTACTGGAAGGGGCAACCAGCTTCACCATGGACGGAAAATTTGCGGTCACTCCCTGGCTTGGCCGTGTGACTTTGCCTGATGCAGGCGCGCTAATGAAATTCCATTATCCGACGACCTGGAACCACTTCTTGCCCGATCATGCGGTCATCTTTCGTGTGACGCCCATTTCGCCGACGCAAACCGAAGTGACGACCAAATGGCTCGTTCACAAAGATGCAGAGGAGGGGCGGGATTACGACCTGCAGCGGCTGACCGAGGTCTGGCTGACCACCAATGACGAGGATCGCCGCGTGGTCGAAGACAATCAGACTGGTATCAAGTCGCCCGCCTATGAGCCTGGTCCTTATTCGCGGACACAGGAATCTGGCGTGCTCCAGTTTGTCGACTGGTATCTTGACGCTCTGCGCGCTTCGGTCACGCCGCAGATCATGGCTGCGGAGTGATGTGATGAGCGATGCTTCGCCAATTCAGGGCACAGCCGTGTGGACGGACGATGAACTGCTGGAATGCGTGTCCATCATTCCCGAAATACCGAACACCAAGACGATTTCATTCCGCGCGCCCTCCGGTGCCTTGTTCGACTATCTGACGGGGCAGTTTCTGACCCTGGAAATCCCGGTGCCTGGCGGTCCGCTGCACCGTACTTATACGATTTCTTCATCGCCCTCCCGGCCGCGCTCGATATCGGTGACAGTCAAGGCTCAGGATAACTCCATCGGTACCAGGTGGATGTTGGACAATCTTGAGCCGGGCATGAAGGTCAAGGCTATTGGGCCCGCTGGCCTCTTTTCCATGGTTCACCATCCGGCCGACAAGTACCTGTTCATTTCAGCAGGGTCAGGCATCACGCCGATGATGTCCATGACCACATGGTTGTTCGATCTTGGCACAGAGCCTGACATCGTTTTCATCAATTGTGCGCGCCGTCCGTCTGAAATTATCTTCCGTGAACGACTGGAGCATATGGCCAGCCGGGTGCCGGGCATCGATCTGAAGTTCGTGGTCAATGGTCCGGATCGTTACCGTCCCTGGACCGGCTACCAGGGCCATTTCAATCAGCTTATGCTGGGTCTGATGGCACCAGACTATTTGGACCGTGAAGTGTTTTGCTGCGGGCCTGAGCCCTTCATGCAGTCTGTGCGTGATGCATTGCAGGGGCTTGGGTTCGATATGGATCGCTACCATCAGGAAAGCTTCCACGCGCCCGGATCCGTGGCGACTGAGCAGCCGGAAGCAGATGATGTCGTGCCTGACGAAGATACGGGCGCGGAAATCCGCTTTGCCCGGTCAAATGTCACAGCGAAATGTATTGAGACCGATACTGTGCTGGCAACGGCTAGAGCCTCTGGCCTCAACATACCCTCGGGCTGCACATTTGGTGTTTGCGGGACTTGCAAGATCAAGAAGCGCAAGGGCGAGGTTCACATGGTCCATAACGGTGGCATCTCCGAAGACGACATCGCCAATGGCTATATTCTCGCCTGCTGTTCACATCCCATCGGGAAGGTTGAAGTTGAAGTGTAACGAGGATGATTGCGTCCTGAGCTGAAACTGACGTTCTATCCTCGTTTCCTGATCGCACATGAATGTGCCCATCACGTCTATCGGCATCTCACCCATTTAGGGCGTGCGGAAGTGTTCGGTATTGATGTTCTCAATCATATGCTGCGTCAGGCAGAGCTGGATGCCGACTGTTTTGCCACCAAGGCCTTGCGGGAGCATGACATTGAAGCTGTACGCTCGGCCCAATGGGTATTTGACAATTCGGCAGCAATAACGTCAGCCTCGCATCCTTCCGGTATGGAGCGGGTGAGCCACATAGAACTCTGTTTGCATCAGCAATAGCGTAAGTCTTTTAGGTTGATGCCGGGCTGCCTTGTCTTAAAACAGCCCATCGATCTGACCGTTTCCGTCCAGGCCGATCTGTGTGGCGGCAGGCACGCTCGGCAGACCGGGCATGGTCATGATTTCCCCGCAGATCGCGACGATAAAACCGGCACCTGCTGAAAGTCTGACTTCGCGCACTGGCACACTGTGGCCAGTGGGGGCACCGCGCAGAGTGGGATCGGTCGTAAAGGAATATTGCGTCTTGGCCATACACACAGGCAGATGACCAAAGCCATCGGCTTCCCATCGCGCAAGTTGATAGCGCACGCCTTTGTCGATGGCGATGTTGTCAGCCCTATAGATTATCTTGGCGACCTGCTCGATCTTGTCGATCAGGGGCAGGGCATCGTCATAAAGCGGCGCAAAGTTGCTCGTGCCGCTGTCTGCCAGGCTTGCGACCCTTTGAGCGAGCGCTTCGGTGCCCTTTGAGCCATTTGCCCAATGGGTTGCCAGAATGGCTTCGACGCCATGTGCCTCGCAGTAGGTTTTGACCGCTGCGACTTCCGCGTCCGTATCAGCGGTGAAGTGGTTGATGGCGACGACCACGGGCACGCCGAACTGCTTGATGTTCTCTATGTGTCGGCCAAGGTTTTCGCAGCCTTTGGTGACTGCAGGCACATTTTCGGCAGCCAGCTCATCCTTGGCGATGCCGCCGTTTATCTTCAAGGCGCGAACCGTGGCAACGAGAACAACAGCATCAGGAGACAGCCCTGCCTTTCGGCATTTGATGTTGAAAAATTTCTCGGCCCCAAGATCAGCACCGAATCCGGCCTCCGTTACCACATAGTCCGCCAACTTCAGCGCTGCTTTTGTTGCCATCACCGAGTTGCAGCCGTGGGCGATGTTGGCAAACGGGCCGCCATGGACAAAGGCGGGATTGTTTTCCAGGGTTTGCACCAGGTTTGGCTGGGCTGCTTCTTTCAGCAGGACCGTCATGGCGCCATCGGCTTCAAGATCGCGGGCTGTGACGGCTGTCTTGTCCCGACGGTAGCCAATGATGATGTTGCCAAGACGTTTTTGCAGATCGTCCAGGTCTTTGGCGAGGCAAAGTATTGCCATGATTTCAGAGGCGACCGTGATGTCGAAACCGCTTTCACGCGGAAAACCGTTGGAGACGCCGCCGAGGGAGCAGACCACGGAGCGAAGGGCCCGGTCGTTCATGTCCAGAACGCGCCGCCAGGTAATCCGTCGCTGATCAAGCTGCAGCTCGTTGCCCCAATAAATATGGTTGTCGATCATCGCCGACAGAAGGTTATGTGCTGAGGTGATGGCGTGAAAGTCGCCGGTGAAGTGCAGGTTGATGTCTTCCATCGGCACGACTTGTGCCTTGCCACCGCCTGCAGCACCGCCTTTCATGCCAAAGCAAGGACCAAGCGAAGGCTCGCGCAGGCAGATTACAGCTTTTTTGCCGATCCGGTTGAGACCATCACCAAGGCCAACGGTGGTCGTCGTCTTGCCTTCGCCAGCCGGTGTCGGGTTGATTGCAGTGACCAGGATCAGTTTGCCATCCGGCTTATCATCGAGGGAAGAGAGATAGCTGCCATCGATTTTCGCCTTGGTCCGGCCGAACGGGATCAGGGCGTCTTCAGGGATGTCGATCTTGCTGCCGATTTCGGCAATCGGGCGCATGGTCGCTGCCCGTGCAATCTCGATATCAATGGCCATGGTCGTTCACTCCTGATGTCTTTGGGATTCGCTATTCGATTAAATATTGAGCTTATCCGGTTTGCGGTAAAACGCTAGTCGGAGGACCGCGCCATTGGCTCTCTTAGCCAGTCGTCGGCGTAGGCCACCTCAGAGACGCCAGAAAACCTGGCCATGCGGTTGAGTTCGCTGTCAAGTTTGGACAAGCGGCTCTTTGAGGCCTTGATGCCATGCTCTGGCCAAAACGCCTTGACGATGAGCTTGTCGTCAGCGCGGAAGGCCTTCATGTCGATCCTGCCGACAAGATGTTCCCCTTCAAGGACCGGGAAAACGTAGTATCCGTATTTGCGCTTTGGTTCAGGAACGAAAACTTCTATCCGGTAGTGAAAGCCGAACAGGCGTTCTGCGCGCTTGCGGTCCCGCAGCATGGGATCGAAAGGCGAAAGGATGCGCAGACGGGAAGTTGCAGGCTCCAGCGCTGCAGCGTCCTCTAATATGCCTGGAAAGGCAAAGCTGCGCCGGTGCGTGGTGGTCTTGCAGTCCTCAATCAACACCTCAATGATTTGGCCTGAGGCCAGCTTCCGGGCACACCAGTCCTTGGCTTCCTGGGGGGTGATCAAATCGAAAAAGGCTGCAATCTCGCCCGAGGTTGCAAATCCGAGCCGGGTAAGGGCGGCGTGACAGGCCCAGTCTATGGTGGCTGCTTCATCGGATCTCTCTGTCCGATATTGGTCTGGAATGACCCGCTCGGTGAGGTCGTATACTTTCTGAAAACCATTCCGGCGGCAGACGGAAAGCTGGCCCGACCGCCACAGATATTCCAACGCTGTTTTCGAAGGATGCCAGTCCCACCAGCCACCGCTTTTCCGGGCTTCTCCTTCTCCGACATCGCCTGATGTGGTTGGGCCATGGTCGGCAATGCGCTTCAGGACCGCGTCAAATTTTTCCTCAAAGCCCTCTCTGCGCCAATTTCGCCAACGATTGCGAATTGTAACCGCATCCCGTTCGAACTTGAGCATCCAATGGGGGTAAAACCGGGTGGGGATCATCGAGGCATCATGAGTCCAGTGCTCGAAAAGCTGCATGTCTCTTTCTGAAAGCTGCTTCAAATTTTTCTCGCGATAAGACGACCGTCGGGCGAACAGGATCATGTGGTGCGCGCGGGCGACCGTGTTGATGCTGTCCACCTGTATGAAGCCAAGGTCCTCAATCACCTGCAGCAGGTCATTACCCTTGCCCGAGCCCTTGGGGGCTTGAAGCAATCCATGCCGTGCTATGAACAGGCGGCGGCCCAGTGCATTGGGCAAGAGCGGTAGGTCGGGCTGAAATGATGTCTTGTTCATGATTTGTACTCTAGCATGGCTCGGCTTTCTTGCGAAACCCGAAAACCGCTCATATTGACGCGGTGTTGTCCGACGTTTCAATCGAGCTAAGTTATCGCGATGGATGATCCGATTCTCATTCCACTGATTGTGGCTGTTTTCTTTCTGGCAGGGCTGGTGAAAGGTGTGATTGGCCTTGGTCTGCCGACCGTCGCGCTCAGCCTCATGACCATCCTCACAAGCCTGCCGACAGCGATGGCTCTGATGTTGGTGCCGACATTTGCAACCAATGTTGTCCAGGCACTGACTGGCGGTCATGCCAAAGTGATTTTGAAGCGGATCTGGCCGTTTTTGCTGTTGGCCACCGTGACTGTTTGGGCTGGAGGGCTGGTATTGCGCGATGCGGATCTGTCGCTGATGTCGTCATTGCTCGGGGCGGTGCTGGTGGCATATGCCATTTTGGGGTTCACTGGCTATCAGATGAAAACCGCGCCGCAGCAGGAGACGTTGTCCGGTGTTGTTCTTGGAACGGTGAACGGTGTTTTGTCCGGCATGGTTGGATCTTATGCCGTGCCCGGAGTGATGTATTTGCAAAGCCTTGGCTTTGACCGCAATCAGTTTGTTCAGGCCATGGGCATGTTGTTTTTGGGCACGACAATAGCACTCGGGGTCACTCTGTCGGGCAACAACCTGATGACCGCCGAGATGGGCTGGATGTCAGTCGGAGCAACAGTGCCCGCATTCGCCGGTTTTTTTGCAGGTCAGATGATACGGAAGAGACTGTCCGAGCGCCTCTTCCGTCTGCTGTTTTACGCAGGCCTTCTGGCCCTTGGCCTTTTCATTGTCATCAGGCCGCTGCTCGGCAGTTGAGCAGCTTTCATGAGATCATCTGGTCTGTCACCGAGTTGCGTGCTGCCGAGAACTGGTGTGATTGGCGCCCCATTGATAGGAATGCCGTTCCTCTGTCGGGGTAAAGCCGAACCGCTCCCGATAGCATTTGGTAAAATGTGATGTGGAGGCGAAACCGCAGGCCAACGCAACATCCAGAACAGGACGCCCTGTTCTGCGCAGCAGGTCCCGTGCGGTATCCAGCCTGAGCCTGAGGTAATACTGCCCGGGTGTGCAATCGAAATGCCGCCGGAACAAACGCTCCAGTTGGCGCGGCGATAAATCGACTGTCATCGCCAACTGTTGACAGCTCAAAGGGTCCTCAATGTGAATATCCATGATCCGAATGGCATCCAGGATTTTGGTGTTGGCAATGCCTGTCCGCGATTCCGCATCATGACGCTGCGCGCTCTCGCCGGACCGCATGTTCTGATAAAGCGAGACTTCCGCAATTTCATGGGCCAGATAGGCACCATGTTGAATGGCGATCAGGCGGAGCATCATGTCCAGCGCGGCCATGCCGCCAGCGCATGTGATGCAATTCCGGTCAATCGTGAAGATATCCGAGCTGACTTCCACATGAGGGAACTCCTCGCGCAGAGAATGCAGGTTTTCCCAGTGAATGGTGCAGCGCCGACCATCCAGAAGATGGTACCGGGCCAGTAGATAGGCACCTGTGCAAATGGCTCCATAGGTTCGGCCCATGGCATTCAGGCGGCGCAGGCGCTTGCCCAGCTCCGGATCAAGCGGCAAACGCTCAACGTCGATCCCAGTACACAAAAGTGTAATATCCGCATCATGCAGGTCACGGATAGAAGATTGAGCAGATATTTCGACGCCGTTGCTCGCCGTGACAGGATTTCCGTCGAGCGAGTAAGTCGTCCAAGTATAATACTCTTTCCCGAGGAAGCGATTTGCTAATCTCATTGGCTCAATGAGGGAGGAAAACGCTATCAGGGAGAAGCGGTCGAGGATAACAAATGCTATCCTCTTTCCTTCTGAATACTGTTCCGGTGCGGACATAAGCTGTGCCCTTTTAAAGTGTCTGGAAAGTTTATCTTTTATAATTATTAAGACAGTGCTTCGGAAATTATGATCTGTCAAACAACTCTTTTGTCAGTCCGTGTATTTCCAGATTTTTTTGTGGGTGCCTTGTCTTAACGAGGGGCATTCGAGACGCTCCGGAGGGGAAACTTGGGCCTTCGATTGCGCCGTTTTGGTGAGATTAAATAAATTTTTTGTCAATTGTGCATTTCGGAGAGTTTGGTTGCTTCAAGTCAAGGCACGGAAAGTGGTAAGGAGTATCCAGAAATTACCGTCTATTATGTTGAACGGAAGTCCAAAGCTTATGAATGTTCTCGCCAAGCCCGCCGATCTGGAAGATGCAGCTCCTGCTGGTGCCTTCGTTCAGGAAGTCACTGCCGTCCAGCATTACACTGATCACTTGTTCAAGTTCCGCATGACCCGTCCAGCAAGCTTTCGCTTCCGCTCGGGAGAGTTTGTCATGATCGGCCTGATGATTGACGGCAAGCCGTTGTATCGTGCCTATTCGATTGCTAGCCCGTCATGGGATGAAGAATTGGAGTTCTTCTCCATCAAGGTGGCGGATGGCCCGCTGACTCAGCATTTGCAGAAAATCCAGCCGGGCGATGCCGTCTTGATGAAGAAGAAGCCGACCGGCACATTGGTCAATGATGCACTGGTTCCAGGCAAACGGGTCTATATGTTCTCTACCGGAACCGGGCTTGCGCCATTTGCCAGCCTAATTCGGGATCCGGACACCTATGAAAAGTTCGATCAGGTGATCGTAACCCATACTTGCCGTGAAGTTGCCGAGTTGAAGTACGGTCTGGATCTGGTCGAGGCGACCAAGAACGATCCGCTGATCGGAGAAATGGCGCAGGAAAAGCTGATCCATTACACCTCCGTGACCCGGGAGGACTACCCGTTCAAGGGGCGCATCACCGACCTGATTGAAAGTGGTAAGTTGTTCACGGACCTTGGCGTTCCGCCGCTTGATCCGGCGATTGACCGCGGCATGATCTGCGGATCGATGGACATGCTCAAGGACACCAAGGCCTTGCTGGAAAAAGCCGGTCTCAACGAGGGCGCAAACAATAAGCCTGCCGAGTTCGTCGTTGAGCGGGCATTTGTTGGCTGAGCATTCTGCGTGAATGCCTGTGTCGGTGATTCTTTTGCATGCCCTAATTAAGTCAACGGCCGTGTGCAAGCGCGGCCGTTTTGCTTTGATTTGTATCGCAGTGTTCTGTTTCTGAGTTTTTCCAAAGAAAGCAGAGCTTACTGTTGGCCAACGTCTGTCATTTGCTGGACAGCAGCATGACGTAGTGGCAGGAAGGTGAGGAGTGTGATTGAAAATTGGGCTGCCTTGCACGGGGAAATCCGTGGTGCGACGAAGCCCTCTAGCCGTTCAGGACCAAATGATAACTGACAGCAGTTGCTACGTAATCGCCGAGATTGGCATCAATCACAATGGTGCTCTGAGCCAGGCACTTGAGATGATCCGGGCGGCCAAACTTGCCGGCTGCGATGCCGTGAAGTTTCAAAAACGCACGATTGACGTCGTTTATTCGGCTGAAGAATTGGCCCGGCCGCGCGACAGCGTGTTTGGCATCACCAACGGTGATCAGAAAAACGGCCTTGAATTTGGCAAGGATGCCTTTGATCAGATTGATGCGCTGTGCCGTGAGCTGGACATTGAATGGTTTGCCTCCCCATGGGACGAAGGCTCAACCGACTTTCTGATGGCTTATGATTGCCCCTATTTGAAAGTCGCCTCCGCCATGGTGACAGACAAGGCGTTTTTGGAGCATTGCGCGCGGACAGGTCGGCCCTTGCTGGTATCTACGGGAATGAGCGATCTGGGGTTGATTCGCCGCGTGGTCAAGACAATCAACGCTGTCGGGGGCACAATCGCCTGCCTGTACCATTGCACATCGACCTATCCGACCACGGATTCTGAAATCAATTTGCGCGGTATTCAGACATTGGCGAAAGAGTTCCCTGATCTGAAAATTGGCTTTTCCGGCCACGAAAAAGGCTTGATGCCGACGATTGCCGCTGTGGCTCTCGGGGCCGCTTCAGTCGAACGTCATGTGACCCTTGACCGGTCGGACTGGGGGTCTGACCAAGCCGCTTCAATCGAAATGGACGAGTTGGCCAGCCTGGTCTCCGACATTCGCCGCCTGGAGACAGTCCTTGGAGATGGAAACATCTGCGTGTATGAAGATGAAAAGCCGATTGCTGATAAACTTCGTAGAAATACGACGGTTTAGTCCTTAGCTTATTTAGGTGTGTATCTTTGTTCAGGATACCTGAAACTAGCCATTCTTTTCTGCAATGGCGATAAGCGTGTCTGTTCTGTCCATAGCTGACAGCTGAGCGGCGTAGGCGCTATCAAGGTTTGGCGAACTCATGTGTTTATAGAGATCATGCCCACCTGGTTTCTTCTCGTTCAGCCAGTATAAGTGATTTGCAAAGCCGTACCGTTGAAATGGCTCTATCCTAATGTTGCCGAACCCGGCTGCTTTGAGGAAAGCTGAGAGACTTTCCTGAGTGTGTAAAACGAGGTGCTCACTCCAGTATATGAAGTCTCGGTATTCTGGTAAGGCCATCTCGTGGGATAAAAAATCACGAGCGTGCGGGACTTCAACAAATACCTTTCCTCCAGGTGAGAGCGCAGTGTGAATATCTTTGAGGACGCCGAGCTGGTCTGGAATATGCTCTAGTACGTGAAAGAGTGTTACGAGATCGAAATTGCCTGATGTTGAAGAAATAGCTGAAGCTACCTCTGCATTCGAACCCAGGCGATTGCGAATCAACTCTGCCAAGTCTGCCCTGATCTCTATGCCGCAAACTTGTTTGGCCGCACTTTGGATTGCATCCAAGTACAGACCTTGGCCGGTTCCGAAATCGCAAACCCTCATGCCTTCTACGAGTGAACTTGTCTGGCTGAGCCTGCGCTCCAGATCTTCGTTTCTCTTCAGTTTCAAAATACCGGAGCTTGTTTGAACTTCGGCTTCTATTTTCTTGCCGATTACCTTCTCTGCGTAATGTAGGTCGAGGTTCGGCTGTCTTGACAGAAATATAACTCCTGATCGGCGGTCTCTAAAAACTGGTATGTCGGTGTCACGTGTTCTTGGCCAATGAACTTCCTTTGTGTCGTCAGAGATGAGATTCAAGTCAGCGAGTTGGCAGATGAATTTGGGGGGGCTTGGTTCAGCTATCTGGCTACTCATTTTTCACTCCGGCAAAAGTCCAATGTGCCGTGCATGCATCGGCTATCCTGACTAGGCTATAGGACTGGTGTATATGAAATCGATGGTAAACACCTGTTGAAAATGAAGAGCTTTCTGAACTTGCCATTGCATGTTTCCGTGTGTTGCTGACGATTGAATATGTTTGAAAGAATCAGGAAACAAGCATTGGAAGGTCCCGGATGTGATAAACTTGTCGCTTGGGATGGTAGAGTGTGCCCATGAATTGTGTGGCGATTATTCCTGCGCGCGGTGGGTCTAAAGGTGTTCCCGGTAAGAATTTAAAACCTCTTGCTGGAAGGCCTTTGATTGGTTGGTCCATTGAAGAAGCATTGAAGGTCGACGGAATTTCCGAAGTCATTGTGTCCACCGACGATCCTGAAATAGCAGAAATAAGTCAGTCCTTCGGCGCTTCGGTTCCCTTTTTGCGGCCAGACGAACTTGCTGGCGACAGTGTACATGCGTTCCATGTGATCTTGCATTACGTTGAGTGGGTACGGCAGAGTGGGCACAAAATTCCTGATGCCATAGCCATGCTGCTTCCAACGGCCCCACTAAGGCGGCACTGGCACATCACCAAGGCTTTGGATCTGTTTTGGCAGGCACCAGAATCTCCGGTTATTTCGGTCTACAAAAGTCTTACGCCACTTATCAGCTTGCGATGGATTGATGACGGAGCCCTCAAGCCTGTTGTGAGCGCACCCGATTTAAATTTACAACGCCAGAACCTGAAACCAGTCTACGGCGTAAATGGTTCGATCTACATAGCCAAGCCGAGTGTTCTTGAGATCGAAGGGACGTTCCATACGAAGACGGCTCGTCCGTTTGTTATGGATCGTTTGCATTCCATGGATATTAATTCTCACGATGACTTTGCTATGGCAGAGCACCTTCTTAAATCGCCCGATTTTGATTTGGAAAAAAGCCTTCTTGAAGAGGATGTCATGACATGATCCGTATAGCCCATGTAGGCGGTTGGGGTCGTAACTACGGTGATCTTGCCCTTCAAGACGGTCAAATGCGTGTTCTTCGAGAGGATTCTGATCAGTCACTGGAATTCCTGCCCATCCATTGCCAGCAAACCGAATTCCACCCGGACCTGATTGACCGTATCAACGAGACTTGCGATCTCATGATACTTGGCGGCGGTGGCATGATTTTCCATCGGCCTGAAGATTCTAGTAAGTCCGGCTGGCAGTTCAACATCGCGTTGGAAGATCTCGATCGTATCCGGGTTCCTATTGTGGTTTATGCCGTTGGCTATAATCCGTTTCATTTTGATAGCCAGAAGCTTCTTCCCGTTGCGATGGAACATCTGAAAGCGACGCAGGAGCGTGCGTTGATGTTTTCGGTGCGAAACAATGGAAGCCGCAATGCTCTAATTAACGGTGGCCTTGACCCTAACCGTATAGAGATACTGCCTGATCCAGGTATGTATGTTCCATCCTTTCCACTGACACTGCCTCAGTCGGCTGGAAAGGACTTGAAGATTGGCCTGAACTGGGCTGGAGACCGGCCGCATTTTCGTTTCCCTGAACCTTGGGAGGCAAATCGTCTTGGGCTGATTGATGCGCTTTGTGGAGCATTTCAGGCGCTGGCTGGCGATTATCCGGAGCTTCAGGTTTATTTTATTCCGCATCTGGAAAATCGCATTGATAGTGATGTTTGGGAGCTGTTTTCCCAGCGTTTGGGCACACGAATTTTAAATTTGGAAGATAGCGTTCGAAATATTTATCCACCATCCCGTGCTCAGGTTGGCTTTCTGGCAGATACATATCGGCAAATGGATATTTCAATCGGGATGCGCGGTCATGCAAACATCATTCCTTTCGGCATGAATACGCCGCTATTGGGATTAGGCAGCCACGACAAGGTCGGTTTCTTTCTGGATGAGGTTGGGCTGCTAGATAACTGGTTATCCACCCAAGCAGATTCATCAGCAGGTGGAGCGACTGCTATTGCAGCGAAGATAAGGTCCGTTTTGGAAGAGCGTTTAGTACTGAAGGGCAGAATGGCAGAGCAGCTGACAAGGTGTCGCCAGACGACCAAGAACTTTCATGAGCGCCTTTTTTCTGCACTTTGAATATTGGCTCCAGCCTGCCTGAAAGCTTATAGCCCAAGTCGCTGAATGCGTGCTGTTTGATCTGCTGTTTTGGTCCAGTTCTCTAGATCACTCGCGATCCGAGGGGCGACGTCCTTTGCCCGCTCGTCTGGCTGAATGCGATAATATGTCATGTCTGGGTACCAAGGTGGGTTTTGTTCCCCCATCAAGATGACGCTGTGAATGGAGCCAAAGCGCCAGCAGGGGACACCGAGCGCGCCGGCTAGGTCCCCGACACTCGTATTTGCTGTTATCACGAGATCAACGCATGCGGTCATTGCCGCCGCAGCTTCCATGTCATCCTTGAGATCGACGTCATCCCAACTTTGTAACTTAACCCCCAGTCTCTCTCGAATGAATTCCAGTTCGCGGGCAAGGGCCCCATATTGAAGATTGACGAAAGTTACGTTCGGAGTCTCAAAAATTGGCTTGGCTTCAGGAGCACTGAGGTACCAGCGCGCTCTTCCTGTAGCCAAGTTTCCAGAACGCCAGGCAATACCAACCACTGGTTTGTTTGTTTCCCCTCCCATGCGCTTTGCATAGTTGCGCGCTAGCTTTCGATCAAAGCTTAAATAGGGAGACACGGCCTTTGAGAAGCTCTCGATATTAGGCCGAAGGTACTTGCCCAGATCAGCCAAACAATAATGCATGTCATAATCGTCTATTGTAGCTTCTAGGGTTTCAGGATCGTATTGGCCTGAGCGTACCTCTACCCCTTCAAAGCTTCGCTCGCAGAGTTCTGTGAGTTTACGTGCGGTCTCTAAAATGATCTTTCCGCCAAATCCCTTTAGTTCTTTTACGAAAGATGCGTTTCGGATGGCATCTCCGATACCTTGGTCATTCCAGACCATAAGGGTTTTGCCGTTTAGCGGTGTCCCATCCCATTCAGGAACAACGAATTTACGACACACAGAGGGGGTATTTGGATCTTCGAATCTAAGAAAGTGTTTGGACCAGCCCTCCTGAAGGCGTCCCGCTGCTATTAGGGCAAGGGCGATATTCCACTCGGCTACTGGAAGTGTACCTTTTGAGAGGCGAACTCCCTCGGTTAGATGTTCAACGGCCTCATTGAACATACCAAGGCAATGTAGATTGACGCCAAGTGTAACCTGAGCATGATGATCCTGTGGGTTTATCTTGACTGCTTTCTGGGCATAAGGAAGACCCTTGACGGCTTCTCCAAGCTTGAACTGAAGGCGTGCCATCTGGTGACATAGATCTCCATTGTCGGGGAACTTGGTTAGTGCCCTCGTAAGTTCAACGTCGTTCTCCATGAACTGCTCCGCCTCATGGCGTGCCTTCGATAGCTCAATGTGGTGATCCGGATTGTCAGGTTGAAGTAAAGTACATTTAAAGAAAAAGACCGCTGCTTTGTCGAATTTTTTATTATCCCTCAGCAAGATGCCATAGTTTCGATAGGCGTCTGAGTAGTCTGGGTGATCTACAATCAGATGCTGTAAGATCTCTTCGGCTTCTTCAAGACGACCTAATTTGCTTAATGATACTGCCTGAAGGTTCCGCGTCTCGACAATGGTCGGGTCCAGCGAAAGGGCCTTTTGTGTGCAAGCAAGAATGCTTTCGGGCCCGATATTCTTCATGTCAGAAAACGTGCGTGCCAGATTGGCGTAAAAGGGAGCTCTGTCATCGGCCAGTTTGATGGCTTTTTGGATGAATTCCTGAGCACGCTTCGGGTAACCAAGTTGCCGATAACACACACCCAGAAGGTGGTTGGCATCCGGGTTGTTGGGGGCCTTTTTCAAGACTTGCTTATAGAGCGTTTGAGCCTTTTCAACGTCACCGTTCTTTTGATAGGCTAGAGCCTTATGCATTTTTTCCATCAAGGGATTGGATGCGGGCTTCGGCGCCATAGGGATTGGTCCTTGCAACAAGTCAGGGAATCATCTGGTGCAACTTTAGCAGTCAAAAGACCAAAGTGGCTGATCCATGCAATTTACCGCAAAGCTATCCGCAGGAAAACTTTAGGGGCGGCTTTCGGATACTGCGGAATTCAAATTTTGAACACGGTAAGTCGGAAAAAAGAGGGGCAGGTATAGTTAAGAATCGCAGCAAGTACGCTCAAGACTGTCTTGTAACGACATAAGCCCATTAAAGTGTCAGCGTCGCGATACAGGGCGTGCCTGGATTTCAGTTTGGGCACATCGTTTGGAGCGTATTAGGGTTCGGGCCCATAAAATTGCATGCACTGGTCGATCTGGAACAGGTCGGATGCGAGGCGCAAAAAGGATGGAAACCTGGATGGTTTTCGAGTTTTGGTAACACTGCAGACGGCTTGTTCCAGATTGATCCGAAGGACGATGAACCTGCTGCGGATGGCGGCGTCAAAGCTCTTGACCTATGCAAGACATAACTCTTCAAGCTTTTCCTGCCCCTCCTTTGCAGGTTCAACGCCAGTGGATCCAATTTTATAAGTCCGAACCCTAGGCGGTCCGTGGCAGCTTTTGAAGGGCGGATCCAAGATCATCAAAATGGGAGATGACCTTGTCAGGGCCGAGCTCTTTGACTGGCACGGGCGTATACCCGAAATCGACGGCGACAACCGGGATGCCCGCAGCGCGGGCAGCATCTATGTCTGTAACGGAATCGCCGACCATAACAGAGCCTGTGACAACACCACCCGCGCCTGAAATTGCGCCCAAAACCGGGGCCGCATGGGGTTTGGGGTGCTCGAACGTATCACCACCTATAATCGCATCGAAGTGTTTTGTCATATCGAGGGCATCCAGAAGCGGAAATGTCAGGCGTTCGATCTTGTTGGTGCAGACCGCAAGCCGCCAACCTTCGGCCCGGAAACTTTCGAGGGCATCAATTACACCTGGAAAAGGGCGCGTTTGATCGGCGATATGGGCTTCATAATGGTCCAGAAACCGCTGAAACAGGGGCTCTATGGTTTCTTCTGTCCAGGAAACATCATTTGCATCGAGGCCGCGTTGCAGCAGCACTTTGGCGCCATGCCCGATCATGGAGCTCACGCGCTCCGGAGCCATTGCTTTGTAGCCTTCCTCGACAAGAATCGTATTCAGCGTTGGAACCAGGTCGTCCATTGAGGACACAAGTGTTCCATCCAGATCGAACACCAAAACAGACATGGAAATACCTTTGAAATATCGAAGAGAAACGGGGTCATTGCGACTGTACCTTTATTCTCTCTGATTGCAGGCCACAAGGTGTTCTGATGTCCTCACTGCTGTGTTTCTATAGTTTATAGGCCGTGCGGAAACCGCCCCAGTGCCGTCCGCCAACGATGATGGGCGCGTCGATCTCCCGCATCCAGACAAAGTTTCCATTTCCCATGTCTCTTGCGTAGGTCTGGATCAGGAATGGCCGTGTATTTCGCCCGGCACTCAGGCCTGCGCGATCATCAAAAATTCTCTTGTTTCGACAGTTTCCTGCGTTCCACGCCGGATCATCCGGGCGTTGAGGGTGGGAGTAGATCTGGTTGTGAACCGGCAAGAAACCATTTCTGTCGACCGCTGCACAAAACGCCATGCTTTTGTCGGTCGCAAGGATGGCCTCTTGAATATCTGGAATCGCAGACTCAAGGTCCTTTAGATAGCTGGTATCATATTGCTGAGGATTGGTGCCTTGAATGGGCTGGTAGTTAGTGTCGAACAGGTCGTCGATATTGAGTTTGCTCGATGCAATCAGCTGTTCCATGGCATCCGAGATCTGGGTGGCTCCCTCTTGGGCGCGCTCTACATAGGTTTTGTTCTCCCTGTGAATACGCTCAATTGTGCGTTCAAGTCTGTCTTTGAAGGCTTCATCAGGAGAGACGAATGCGCAGTGAACACCGTTGTCGGAAACATGGGCGACATCTGCGTGGCAGGGACCAAGGTCATTTAGGGAAACTGAGAGTCTCTGGCCTCGACGAAATGCTGTGTCTTCTGTGCTTTTGAACAGCATGCCACCTTCGGAAATATCCAAGGTTTCAATCGGCAGTGTTTTGCCATCAACCTGGGCCTGTCCTTTCAAGCGAGCGGGGAGCCTGTCGAACTTGCGTCTGTCACCCAATGCGCTTTGCCGGATCATCATGGTGAAGCGATTTCCAAGCGACTGAGCTGACGTGCCCATGTCCGAGCTTGCCTTGCTTGCCTCACTGGCAACGCTGACAGCATCGTTTGTCGATGCGTCAATGGCATCTGCGCGGCCTGTAACCTCTTGAACAAATGCAGCGGTTTCACTGGCCTGTTCACCAATTTGAGCCGTTGTTGTGATTTGTTCCTGAACGGCGTTTTCAACCGCAGAAAAGCTCGGGCGAATTTGCCCTATCACGTCGATAATTTTGTTGACGGAGCCGATACTGGTTTCTGCTGAGGCCTTGAGCCGGTCAATGTTGGAAACAATTTCGTTTGTGGCAGTCTGTGTTTCGACGGACAGGGATTTGACTTCGTTGGCGACGACGGCAAAGCCCTTGCCTGCCTCACCGGCACGGGCTGCCTCGATTGTTGCATTGAGGGCGAGAAGGTTTGTCTGTTTGGCGACGTCTGAAATCAGGCGTACAACATTCGCGATGTCTTCAATTGCGTTTTTTAGATCCAGAACGCCCACATTGGCTTCATCTGCAACATCCCGTGCCTGTTCTGCCAATTCACTAGACAAGACCACCTGTTTGCCAATTTCATTACTGGAAGTCGCAAGTTCGGAGATCGAATTGGCCAGAGCCGTGGCGTTGCTGGAGGCTTCTGCGCTTTGTTCGCGCAGGTTGCTGCTTTCCGTTTGAATGTGATTTAGCAACTGGAATTGTTCGGAAATTTTATCCTGTACTGCCTTTGCTGTTTTGCTGACGCCTTTGGCTGCAACGTGCAGGTCATCCTCAATCGCGGTCAGTGTAAACGACATGGAGTCCGTGGTTTGGGTCTTGTCATGCGCCGGAGTTGCTTCCTGATGAGTATCAATATCTTCAGGGTCATCTGAATTTTGAGTCTTTTTGGCTTTGAATCGAAGCAAATTCATGTCGATTAAGTCCTGCATCAACGGTACTTTTAAGAATTAAAACAATTTTAGTAATAAAATGGTGGTTAATTAATTAACTGCGCATCATAAGTTGAAACTTGGAAAGCCGGGCTTTGCCCTTTGCCCATTCGGCTAGCCGTGCTAATCACCCGACAAGGCTGAATACGATAGCTCAATGCAGGATGCGGACGTTGTGCCGTCGATGTCATGCATCGGCTTGTTAAAGCCAGATGAGGGAAGAACGACCGAATGAGCGACGAGTTGAAACGGCTTGCGGCCGAACGGGCTGTAGCAGACGTCGAACCCGGCATGAAACTGGGCATCGGCACAGGATCGACAGCTGAACATTTTGTTCGGGCACTTGGCCAAAGGGTGCGTGACGGTCTGGATGTGATAGGTGTTCCAACCTCAGAGCGGACCGCCGAGCTTGCCAAAGCTGAGGGAATTACCCTGACGACCCTCGAAGAGATGCCAGAACTGGATCTGACCATTGATGGGGCGGATGAACTGGATCCCCAGCTTGTCCTGATCAAGGGCGGGGGAGGGGCTTTGCTGCGCGAAAAGATCGTGGCAGCTGCGTCCAAACGCATGATTGTTATCGCAGACGTTGGCAAACTCGTTGATGTTGTCGGAGCCTATCCACTTCCCATAGAAGTTATCCCCTTCGGTCTGGGTGCAACGTGGAAGGCTCTTGAAGCCTGCCTTGTTGCAAATGATTTACCGGTCAAAATGGCACTGCGTGGCGGTGATGAACATCCTTTTGTCACAGATGGCGGTCACTACATCATCGATGCGCATTTGGAGCGAATCCCTCACCCGGCCTGTCTGGCGGATGATTTGACTGCAGTGCCGGGCGTCGTTGAGCATGGAATGTTCATCAGCCTAGCGACAAAAGCCTATGTGGCCGGCCCTGAAGGCGTCATTACTGTCGAAGATACGACGGTTGATCCTGAAACTTGAGTTTTGGAATTTGGTGACAGGTCAGTTAAGATTACCTGTACGTGATGGAGTTCGATTATGAAGCTTAAATCCTTGCTGTCAGCTGGTGCTGTCGTTGGTGCATCCTTGATGTTCACAAGCCTTCAGCCGCTCAGCGTAAAAGCGCAAGAGTTTACCGCAAGCCATCTGGAAGCCGCTCGGCAGCTTGTCATTGAAACCAAGGCATTGGAATCGTTTGATGATATTCTGCCGCTCCTTGCGGAACAGACCCGGACGCTTTTCATTCAGTCTGATCCTGCACGGACCCAGGAAGTGGTCGATGTGTCGACTGAAGTGGCTCTGAAGCTTGCGAGCAAGCGTACTGAGCTGAATAATATGGTTTACGAAGTTTGGGCGCGCCGGTTTACCGAAGAAGAGCTTATTCAGTTGGCGGACTTCTATCGCTCGCCGATTGGTCAGAAGCTGGCCAAGAATGGTCCTACGGTGACTGCTCTTGCAATTGGCGCAGCGCGACAGTGGCAGGACAAGATCTCAACTGAGATGGTCGCACTCGTGCGCGAAGAACTGGACAAACGTGCAGCCGAGTAACCCGAAGATCTTTCGGTAACTCCTGCGTGACGCTTTAAAAATGACAGGGCCGCTTTGCGGCCTTGTTTTTTGCCAGATCACAGCCAACATGATTGCTTGTTCAACTTGTTATCAGTTGGGCAGAGCTAGATCTTTCTGTAACTGTCATTTCAATTAGGCAGTACGCTGTATGCACATGAGCGACGAGGTTTCTATGAGTGATTTTGATTACGATCTCTTTGTTATCGGAGGTGGTTCAGGCGGTGTCCGTGCTGCGCGCATTGCAGCAACCCATGGGGCCAAGGTCGGTATTGCGGAAGAGTTTCGCTACGGCGGAACCTGTGTCATTCGCGGATGTGTACCGAAAAAGCTGTTTGTCTATGCTTCCAAGTTCTCCGAGGAATTCGAGGACGCAGAAGGGTTTGGCTGGACTGTTGGAGAACGTCATTTCTCCTGGCAAAAGCTTGTTGCAGCAAAAGATCAGGAAATCACTCGGCTTGAAGGCATCTATCGCCGGAATCTTGAACGCACGAACGTAGAAGCACACGATAGCCGTGCTGTTCTGGAAGGCCCTAACACCGTGCGCTTGCTGGCAACCGGCCAGACTATTTCAGCGAAGTATATTCTGATTGCTGTTGGAGCCTCTCCCAATGTGGATGAAGGCCTGGTCGGCGGTCAGCATGTGATCACCTCGAATGAGGCGTTTAATCTGGCGGACCTACCGCAGAGCATCGTGGTGGTTGGCGGAGGCTATATTGCTGTCGAGTTCGCAGGTATTTTCAATGGTTTGGGCGTTGACACCACGTTGATGTATCGTGGCGATGAAATTCTGCGCGGGTTTGATATGGACATGCGCACAGCTGTCCGCGATGAAATGCAGAAAAAGGGTATTCGGGTCGTTCTTGGCGACACATTTACTGAAGTTGAAAAAAATGCCGACGGCTCTTTGTCGGCGAAGACCAAACGAGGCGACACCCTTAAAGCGGATCAAATAATGTTCGCCATCGGTCGGCGCCCGCATACGATCGAGCTTGGCCTGGAGAAGGCTGGCGTGGAGATGGATGGTATCGGCGCAATCAAGGTGAGTGCCGACTCGCAAACATCTGTTCCGTCCATATATGCGGTTGGTGATGTGACAAACCGGGCCAATCTGACCCCTGTTGCGATCCGCGAAGGTCATGCGTTCGCAGATACAATCTTTGGCAACAAGCCATGGACTGTCGATCACAGCCTGATCGCTACGGCTGTGTTTTCACAGCCGGAATTGGGGACCGTTGGTCTATCCCAGGAAGATGCGTTGAAGGTCACTGGCAATCTCGACATCTACAAGTCTTCGTTCCGGCCAATGAAGCACACGCTGTCTGGCCGCGATGAAAAGATGCTGATGAAACTGATTGTTGATGCCGATACTGACAAGGTTCTGGGCGTTCACATCATGGGACCAGACGCGGGTGAATTGGCTCAGGTTCTGGGCATCACAGTGTCAATGGACGCGACCAAGGCTGACTTCGATCGCACCATTGCGGTGCATCCAACGGCAGCCGAGGAACTGGTCACAATGCGTGAGCCGAGCGAACGTATTCGCAATTGAGATAGGGCAGCAGTATTGCAAGTTTGAAAGTGCCCGGGACCATTCAGTTGGTGCCGGGTTTTTTCGTCAGAGTCTGAGATACTATGCCCCAGAGCCGGTTGCCTATACTCAAAAAGCAGAAGATAGAGAGGCCGCTGACCAAAAGGCGAAATTCCCGAGCAAAGGTGCCCTTGGACAGGGATTGTGCTTCTGCCCAAAGGACATAGCATGTGCCGATGAGAGCCGCGGTGATGATCCCGCCGATCAGAAGGTGCAGCCAGGACGGTGAGGTTGAGTTGCTCATTGTGAGGGGCCTTCCGCCAGTGAGGCTTTGAAGACCAGTAAATCATCAAGCTTTTCCACATCGCCCTCAAGGGTGACGGGAAGCCCAACAAGATCATAAATTTCATCTGAAGGCTGGCTACCATCAGGGGCCGTGAGTAAAAAGAAATTGCGCCCCTCAACGGGGATCTCTGTGACAAACACGGGCGGAACGCCTCCACTCAGGCAGAGGTTCGCGCAGGCTTTATGGGCCAATCCACGCCCGGGACGCATGGCGCCCGAATAGCATTTTCCATCACAGATCTCGCCGCTCAAACGCCATCGCCCAAGAGGAACAGTATTTGATGGTTGATAGCTAGGTGTTTGATCTGAAGCGCCACTGTGGACAGCGCTCAAGCCTTTGGGTCCCCCTGAGACTTGCACCATTGTCAAATCGCCGCGCCGGATTGGAATGCCCGTCATTGACACCATCATGTCCTCAAGGGGCTGGGCCTGCGGAAACACACCGCGCTTGCCGGGCCCTGCAAGCATGACAGTGCGAGGTGCGGGGTTGGTTTCGTCGGGCGGAAGGCGCAAAACCGGGTAGGGGCGAAGCTCCAACTTGCCGATCTGAGTTGAACGTTGGTTCCATTGAAAACCGGCAACGCCTGGATCTGCCAGCCCTGTTGGCAGAAGCAGTGCACTTGCTCCAAGGCCGATCAGGAAACACAGGCAGAAGACCCCGAGAAACAGCCTGAGGGAGGCGGGAACCTTACGGCCGTAGCCGATGAAGAACGGCGGATTTGCAGATGGGCTGCTCATGAGTTTGCTTCCTGGAATCTGAGGGGTTCGATCCGGGTACCAGGGGCAAGAGGTTCAGGCTCAACATAGACAACGCCTTTGTCCAGCATAAGCCGGTAGGTTGCAATTTTCTCGGTGAAGGGAGCTGGTGCGCACCCATCCTCCGGACGGTATTGGTAGCCATGCCAAGGGCATGTGATGGCTCCTCCGAGGATCTTGCCTTCTCCCAAAGGCCCGTTCTGATGGGCGCAGGCATTGGTGACTGCAGAGAGTTTGCCATCATAGCGGAAGATCGCAACCCGGTCCCCGTCCGGCAAATCGACGGTGATGGCGCGCTTGTCCGGAATATCAGCGACAGCCCCAGCTCGAACCCAACCTGTGTGTGGTGCCTTGGTTTCTGCCTGCAGCCTTATCTCGGCTTGTCCGTCACGGCGCGCGGCCATGAAGTGCAGCCCGCTGACAAGCGTGACGACGCCAAGCACAATCACCGGAAAGATCGTTCCGCGATCCGTTTGAAACGCGCCCAAACCTATGTGGAAGGCAACAAAGCCATAGGCAGCATAGATGCCCATATGCAGCGTTTTCCAGACAGGAGGTGTCAGGAAGCTTAACCAGAAATCATGGCTTGTTGTTGCCAGTATCAGAAGAATGAACAGTGCAGCCATGCCAAAGACTTCGAATGGAAATCCGCGGAGCTGGGTGAAACTGTCATTTGATCCAAGCAGTGCTACATAAGGATCTGTTGGACTGAAAGCGAAATACCAGCCAATTACATAGGTTGCGTGAACACAGGCGATCCCTGCAGTCAGGACGCCGAAATGCCTACGATTGTAGAGCAGAGGCAGATATCTTGGATCCAGCCGCGCCAATGGGCCAATGGCCAAGATCATCGAAAGCATTAAAAAGGCGAGACTGCCGAAGGCGCGCATTCTCAGGATCGCGCCGTCGGTGTTGCGCATGGCCTCTGAAAAGGAAGGCCCAACCCTCAGATAGAGATAGATATAAAAGACCACGCCGATGAGCAAAACCGCGTCGTAAATCCACTTGTTCCGGTTCCAGATAACAGGAACAAATTGCACGCTCATTGTCTGGCTCCCGTGGCCTCTGTGGTGCCTTCGGTGCTGCTATTCGGAGACAAGCGTTCTGCTACGGGTGACATCTGGGAGTGGTGCCCCATAATCATGAAAGCTACCAGGACAATGGGGAGAGCCAGTCCGAGAACGATCCAGACCCTACGATGGGTTTTCCTAAAGGCGGGCTTCACGAGACAGTGTCCTTCGATGCGTGTCTCAGGTCTCGTTCCAGCAATATCCACCGAACCAGGACAAGCGGCCAAAGCAGACAAAGTCCTGGCACCAGCAACGGGCGGAAGAAATAGGCCCCACGGGCTGAAGGGGCGATACGGTCAAGCCCAATGAGCAGAAAAGCTGCTGCTGAAATGCCTCCCACAAGAAGGTAAAGTCGCGCGATGCCGACTAAATGCTCAGCCATGCAGATGTTCTCCCCCAATGACTCATTCGAACTAACAAACTCTAACAATGACGAATGGAAAAGACCAATGCGTTTGATGTCTTCACGCGCTTGTGTTGACTCTGCCAGCTATTTCGCGAGCGAAGCCTGTCTGGACATCCTTGCACTTCTTGAGAGTCTTCAAGTCGCTGGCAAACATCATGCGCCCGCGCCCTGTCTGCTTCGAATGATAGAGGGCAGCATCCGCCGCTGCGACAATCGTTTCGCTATCGCTGCCCTGTTCCGGGGCGACCGAAATGCCGATACTGAGACCGACTGTGGCCTTCTTGTCATCAGGCAATGGCACCGGCTCGCTTACAGACAGGATCAGCCTGTTGGAAAGATCGGTCAACCCTGAGCGGTCGAGGTTGGTTCGCATGATGATGGCGAATTCATCTCCTCCAACCCTCGCAACAAGACCACTGGAGCCTGTCACGCTTTTCATCCGTTGTGCGACAGCCTTGATCACTGCATCTCCTGCAGCGTGCCCGTGAGAGTCGTTGACGGCCTTGAATTTGTCGAGGTCACAATGAAGTACGGCAAATTGCTTGTTGGGGAGGTTCTGGATCGACGTTTCCAGCACCCTGTTGAACTGCAGTCTGTTGGCAAGGCCGGACAATGTGTCATGTAATGCCAAATAACGGTTTTGTGTTTCGCTTGATTGCAGAGACGATGTCAGCTTTCCAATACGCCAGGCAATGCCGAATGCGAGGATGGCGAGGGCAGAAGACAAGACAAAAATAACCGGAATGACCGTCGGCCAGATTGTATCAGTCTGGGTTTCGCTTCTCCATGTGAAGCTGCCGAGTGTTTGTCCATCTATATCTTGGGTCAGATGATCTGACCCACCATCGTCAAGTAGTCTGTCTGTCGAGAATAAGAGGTTGGCGAAAGACAGTTGCGAATTAAGGTTCTTTAAAAAGTCTTCGTCAATGAATTGGGCCGAGATGAGGATGGTCGGCTCCCCCTTGGGGAGGACGACTGTCTCTTTATCTGGGATGATTGGCATCGCACCGACCAGAGCAATCTTGCCGTCAATGACAACAAAATTGATGGCCGCATAGTCGGACATCTGTAGTCCTTGCAGAGACCTGTAACTGTAGCCGCCAGGCACACGGACCCTGTTTTTCTGATAAAGCTCCCGTGCCTTTTTTAGAATTGGAGCCAGACTGGGTGTTTCAGTGATCGGCCGTCGGGATATGTGTGTGTATTCACGGAATGACTCAGCGAGAATGTCGCCATCGCCAGTGACAATCATGCTCCTGTCATGGCCGTGATCGCGCCAAAGGCTGCCGATTCTGGAACGTACAAAGTCATAATTGAAGTTGAGTACAAGGCCTTCGACCGATGTATCCGAGCGTGCAATTGGAAGTGCTTCACGCACAAACAGTCGCATTTTATCTTTTAACGCGTTATCGAACAGGCGACGTTCGTTTTGAATTGCCTGTTCATTGGATGCTTGTGAAGCGATGTAGCCCACGAATAAAAGTGAAGTAGAGGTGACAGCAATAAGAAGGCCGGCAAGAAAAAATGCCAGTCTCGAAATATGATGTCGCGATAAATTTGAATCGCGATCAGTATATCTTCTTTGCTTATTTTCACTCAACTAATATTTGCCTCTATTTTTTATGTATTGTAAAAAATATCAATGGTAATTTTGCTTTAATTGATATTTATGGGGTCTCGATAATTTATCTTATTCCATAATTCAAATTAAAATTTCGATAGGAATAAGTAAACCTGCGAGTTTTATTGCCTTGTCGTCTCATTGGACGTCATTGATTGCTGCGCTGTTGCTGCAGTTGACGTATTTTCTAAAAAAATCGATGAGCCGGCGGGATGGGTCAACTCATGAACCTAAAAGTTGCGGTCCGTGTAGTTGCCTGTCGATCCGCATGGGTGCATCAAAGGTAGAGGTGTCGATGACGGGTACTTCCAAACTGGGGCAGTTCAATAATTATGCGGTAAAGGCCAAATTTCCGATCGCGTTATTCAACGCTTTGGTTGGTCAATATGAAACTGTAGATTCATTTACGAAGGCACGCTTGTGCCCACATTCTGGTCTTCAAGAAGGGGGGAGGCGAAAACGGCTTGATTCCTGCCGTTTTCTTTTGCGGTATAAAGCGCCTTGTCGGCTGCGTTGACGAGATCAATTTCTCCGATACCGACTTCCTGGGCCAATACAATTCCGAGGCTAATGCCGATTTCCGTGGAAACTCCCTGAGCAATTTCTATCGGGGTTCTGAAAATACTCAGGATTTGAGATGAGAGGGTATCGAGCGTGTCATAGGTCACCGGGCCTGTGATCAGGATGATGAATTCATCGCCGCCTATGCGCCCGACAACTCCGCTTTCTCCAACCGCTTCTATCAACCGTTCGGCCACTTGTTTGATAACAATATCGCCGCCGCCATGACCATATGTGTCATTCACGGCTTTGAAGCGATCAAGGTCACAGCCGATGAGGGCGAATGGCTTTCCAGGAAGACCCATGAGGGCTTCTGCCAGATACTCCGAGAATGCCAGCCGGTTCATCAGGCCGGTCAAAGCATCATGACGCGCATTGTGGCGATTGATGCGTTCGCTTTCCTCAAGTGATTGTGACAGTCGGGCAATCCTGCGACTGACCATATAGGCCGCAAATGTCAGAAATCCGCCGAGGACAAAAACAATTGGGACCACAAGGGACCAGATTTCCTGCCCTGGCGTCTGTGCCACCCAACTGAAATGTCCCACTGCGTTTCCATTGGGATCTAATAAGGTATGGGTGGTGCGCTGCAGTGCTGAATTGGCTTCTTTAAGAAATTGAATATCGTTCAAGGATAGGGGCGCGCTTAGATTGTTGATGAACTTCTGGTCAATTATTTTCCCCGAGATCAGAATCACAGGCGGTTCAGCTGTGAGGACCACTTCTCCTTCGTCCGGAACGATGGCCATAGCGCTAAGCAGCATGGATTCGCCGTCAATTTTCGCATAGGCCAGCTCGGTTATATTGTTGACCTCAGTTGCGGTGATTGCCTTTTGTCCAAAGCCATCCGCGATCTTGATTCTGTTTTTCTCAAATCGCTCACGTGTCCGGTCAGCGAGTTGCTTGAGCACAGTGCCAGCCTTAAGCGGTTCGTTGGTAAAATCGACCTCATCTTCCTTCGCTGTGGCCAAAATAGTGTCGTTTGGAGAGACGATATAAGCCCTGTCGATGCCAAAGTCGTGCCAATGGGGCCCGAAAAACTCTTTGCGGATGAAGTCCTGATCGACATTATGTGTAATGTTGGAAACCGCTTTGTCCCAACGCGCAAGGCTGAGTTGATCGCGTGCGATCAGTAGTTTCCGATCTCGAATAGCATTTTTGAAAATCTGTGTTTCGTTTTTAGCGGCTTGTTGATCTGCAAAGCTAGAGGCGACATATCCGACAAACAGCAATGAGGAGCAAGAAAGTATGATCAATAGAGCTGCCAGCCAGTAAACGCGCACGGCAATACGCCCTCTGGATTGACTCACTAAATCGTTCTCATGGGACAAGGTTTATATGACCTGCTGTTTTTAAGGCTTGCCCCTGGAGCACTTTGTATCTTGCCCAAATGCCGAATGACCAAAAGGCCAAGAAATTCGAGTAAGGCCGCAAGGCTGCTAATGCACGGGCTCAGGTTCAAGGTTCTGAGTTATAATCAGTGTTAAAATAACTGATAATCGTTAAAGCCAAGTGGTGAATTTGTAAAAATCATTCTCCAGTTAGCCGTTCGGTCATGGCGTTACATTATTCCGGACGCAAGCCAGGAATAATTCGATTTCGTCTTCTGTATTGAAAGCATGAACCGAGGCTCTGACAACAGAGGATAGCCCGCGAGCTGGAAGATCAATCTGCGCGGAAGTCGCCTTGGAAAAGGATACGTTGATCTGGGCCTCTGCAAGACGCGCCTTGGTCACCTGCGGATCCTCGCCATCCTTGATGAATGTTACGATCCCTCCCTTCCTTGCGCCTTTGTCGTGAACGGAAAAGCCGGGTAGGGATGCAAGACCGTCTCGCAACTGGTGGCCGAGGCCAATGATCCTGTCTGAGATCTTGTCCATGCCGAAGCCGATGGCGTAATTTGCGGCGATACTCAGACCAATTTGCCCGGCGAAATACCGCTCCCAATTCTCGAAGCGTTTTGCATTCGGTTTCAAGACATAACTGTCTGGCCCAGTCCATGTGGTGGCTTCAAGGTCAACGAAGGGCGGCTCCAGCTGGTCGAGCACTTCATCACTGACATAAAGGAACCCGGTGCCCCGTGGGCCGCGCAGGTATTTCCGGCCAGTGCCCGACAGCATGTGACAGCCGATGGCCTTGACGTCGAGCGGGATATGTCCTGCAGACTGGCAGGCATCGAGCAAATAGAGCAGCTTGTGCCGGGCAGCGATGGCGCCAACCTCCTCGGCTGGATTGATCAAGCCGCCGAATGTCGGGATATGGGTCAGCGCGATCAGCCGGGTTTTAGGCGTAATCGCAGCTTCCAGAGCTTTCAGGTCTATCTGTCCGGTTTCATCATCCTCAATAAGGTCGATTTCAATTCCGGCGCGCTTCTTCATCTGCAGCAGAGCAACGAAGTTCGAGACATATTCAGACCGTCCTGTGAGCACTCGGTCACCTTCGCGGAAATCAATGGCATAAAAAGCCATGTCCCAGGCGCGTGTCGCGTTCTCGATAAAGGCAATTTCCGAGCTATCGGCATTCAGCAGTGAAGCGATATTGCTATAAAATGCAAGGTGTTCAGCAAGGTGAGCGTCATGAGCTTCGTAGCCGCCAATTTCAGCTTCAAGATCCAGATGTTGCATGACTGCAGACAGCACGGGCGCGGGCGCTAGTCCTGTTCCAGCATTGTTGAAATGGATGCGATTGGCGCAGCCCGGCGTGTCAGCTCGCATTTGGGCAATGTCATCTTTTTTCAGCGGAGATACGATTGACATAGACATCATTCCTTATCGTGCGGCAGCGCTTTACGTCCGGCAGTTCATGATTTAAGTGAAACCTATGACAATTACCTATTTTGGCTACGGCTCTCTCGTCAATATCGAAACTTTGAGCAAGGACACAAGCGTGTCGCCGGGCACCCTGACTGGATGGGTTCGCGAATGGCGGATTCAAGGGGGCAACTCTTTCGGCCGCAGCGTTTGCGCGCTTGGCGTCGTACCGGATAAAGACACCTCCATTCGCGGCGTCGCTGCACGCGAACCTAAGGAAGGCTTGGCAAAGCTTGACCTGAGAGAGGACAATTATTACCGGGTCGCGGACATCGGTGCAGATTTTCACTGCGATGAGCTGGGTCAGCCTGGAGCGGATGATATGTTCCTTTATCGCTCCAAACCAGAGAATTATGGATGGGGCAGTGATGAACATCCGATCTTGCAAAGCTATTTGGATTGCGTACTGGCAGGGTTCCATGCGTTTTGGGGCGAGGATGGCATCACGCATTTCATTGAGACAACAAGAGGTTGGCATGTGCCGATTCTTGCCGAGCGAGATGCCCCGATTTATCCCAGATCCATTCAGCTGACGGCAGAGCTAAAGGATATGATAGATAGCCATCTGCTGGATCAAAAAGTGCGATACATTTCTCTGAAATAATGGCTCCTGGCTCCTGGCTCCTGGCTCAAGACGACAGGGTCATTAGGCCAGCAGGTCATGTAGTAGATATCCAACCAGCCATGCGATGCCGGCAGCTGACATGCCAATGGCGATGGTCTCTGCGCCTGAGGAAAACCAGCTTTGCGTCGACCAGCGAGCCTTGATCGAGCCGATTAGGAAGAAGGCGCAAGCGGTCAAGGCTGTTGTGATGGTGCCAGATGCGTTCATGCCAAAGACAAACGGCAACAGGGGCAGGCTGCCGCAGATGACAAAGGCTGCGAAGGTGGCTCCCGCTGCTTTTAACGGAGATCTGCGGATGGCGGCGAGGCCATATTCTTCCTGCATCATCGTTTCAATCCAGGTTTGACGATGTGACGTGATGATGGTCACCAGAGTTTCCAGCTCCTCACCGCCATATCCCTTTGCCATGTAGATTTGCCGGATCTCTTCCCGTTCGCCGTCTGGTTCCAGCCGGATGTGTTTTTCCTCAACGCCTCTCAGCCGGCGATAGTCCTCTTCCTCGGTTTTTGTTCCAGAGAAATTCGCTGCTGCCATGGAAAATCCATCTGCTAGTAGATTGGCAAGTCCCAGGATGAGGACGATCTGCGTTGACAGATTTGCACCGAGCGAGCCTGCCACGATGGCAAATGTGGTGACTGCACCATCGATTCCGCCATAGACCCAGTCCCGCAAATAGCTGATGTGCGGCCCTTCGCTCAGGCGTTTTTGAATGTCTTTCGGCGTGTGGCTGTGTTCAAGGGGCATCGCTGGGCACCTCCGCTGCTGTTGGCAAGCAATTACTGGTATTTTTAACCTGACAGCCGGTGGTCTTGAAGGAAAGAGCCGTGTATAAGGCCGCACGTTTGCACCGGTTGTGGAGGATCGTGCGAACGATTGTGATCCGGGTATGGTGAGAAACGAAGTTTTGGGAAGCCCGGTCCCGTTTCAGGAGTGGAAGTAATGGCGGAGAAGTGGACACCGGACAGCTGGAGATCAAAGCCGATCCTGCAGGTTCCGGAATATCCCGATGAAAAGGCACTGGCCGACGTTGAGCAGCGTCTGTCGACCTATCCGCCGCTGGTTTTTGCAGGCGAGGCACGTGATTTGAAGAGCCAGCTTGCTGATGTCGCGGCTGGAAAAGGGTTCCTCCTTCAAGGTGGTGATTGTGCGGAGAGCTTTGCTGAGCATCATCCCGATCACATCCGCGACTTTTTCCGCGTTTTCCTGCAGATGGCTGTCGTACTCACCTATGCGGCCAGCCAGCCAGTTGTAAAGGTCGGACGCATCGCGGGACAGTTCGCAAAGCCGCGCTCTTCCAATATTGAAAAAAAGGGCGATGTGGAGCTGCCAAGTTATCGCGGTGACATCATCAACGACATCGCGTTTACTTCGGAAAGCCGTATTCCGGACCCAAACCGCCTGAGCATGGCCTACCGTCAGTCGGCGGCAACGCTGAACCTTTTGCGCGCCTTCGCGCAGGGCGGGTTTGCCAATCTCGATCAGGTCCATCAGTGGATGGTTGGTTTCATTGCCGACAGCCCTCAAGGTCATCGCTACAAGGAGCTTGCAGACCGGATCACCGAGTCTCTGGCGTTCATGCGTGCATGTGGCATTGACGGCAAATCAGTGCCTCAGCTGCGCTCGACTGATTTTTTCACCAGTCATGAAGCACTTCTGCTTGGCTATGAAGAAGCGCTCACACGCGTCGACAGCACTTCGGGCGACTGGTACGCGACCTCCGGCCACATGCTGTGGATTGGGGATCGGACCCGCCAGCCAGATCATGCTCATGCCGAGTTTTTCCGTGGCATCAAAAACCCGATTGGTTTGAAGTGCGGTCCAAGCATGACACCGGAAGGGTTGCTCGAATTGATCGAGAGCCTGAACCCGGAAAATGAGCCTGGACGCCTGACGCTGATTTGTCGTTTTGGAGCTGACAAGGTCTTTGATCATCTGCCGCAGCTCGTGCGCGCCGTTGAGCGTGAAGGCAAGTCGGTGATCTGGTCTTGCGATCCAATGCATGGCAACACAGTGTCTGCCGGTGGCTACAAGACACGTCCGTTCGACCGGATTTTGAAGGAGGTTGAATCCTTCTTCGCGGTTCATCGGGCCGAAGGCACCCATGCAGGTGGCATTCATGTGGAAATGACAGGTCGTGATGTGACCGAATGCACAGGTGGCGCTCATGCGCTGACTGCCGATCAGCTTGGTGATCGTTATCATACGCATTGTGATCCGCGTTTGAATGCGAACCAGGCGCTGGAGTTGGCATTCTTAGTTGCTGAGAACCTGAAAACGGAACGTGATGAACGCGACAAGGTTGCTTTAAAAGCCTGATCGTTAAGCTGCAGTTTAGAGTATATGATTAGTATATTTGACGGGGTGGTTGCGGCCATCCCGTTTTTTATTTGGATATCTCTACGATAGGCTGGCTTGGTAAATGCACGTTAAGCTTGTGTGTTTAAGGTTGGCGCATATTTAACGCGCGAGAGTGTAAAAATGGACCGGCGTTGGGATCTGTCTCAGGCTTCTTTTCTTGTGATTGATGACAATATTCACATGCGCAGTATTTTGCGCTCGATTGTCAGCGGCTTCGGCGTGCGTCAGATTTTTGAGGCAAATGACGGGGCCGACGGGCTGGAAATCGTGCTGGACCGAGCTCCGAATTTTATTCTCCTTGATTGGGTCATGGCACCGGTCAGTGGGGCAGATTTCATCAAGATTCTTCGGGCTGAGAAAAATGAAGTGATTAACACAATACCTGTGATCGTGGTTAGCGCGCACTCGCGTAAGAATACAATTGTTGAAGCGGTTAAACTTGGCGCGCACGGGTTTATCGCCAAACCTGTATCGCCCATGGTTCTGTATGATCGCATTGCCGATGTTCTTCACAAACAGTCTCTTCATGGTCCCAGCAAGGGAATATTCCATCGCCCTTTGAAGAAGCCCAGACAGGTGCTTGACGTTGCGAACCAATCCGGCACGAAAACCGGATCTCGGTTAGAACAAAGTGCCGAAGATTGGAACTCGTTGTCGATGACGCTGCTTTAGCTGCCAACTGCGATTGCCACGGAAGAAACGCCGGGTTAAATCAACTTTATGACCAGTTCGATCAAGCCCCCCCCCATTGAAGGCCGTTTGCGCCTTGCCGTTGCACAGCTCAATCCGAGTGTCGGAGATATCTCGGGCAATGCAACTCTGATCCGCAATGCTCGCGCAGAAGCTGCCGCAGCAGGTGTGGACCTTGTCCTGTATTCAGAGCTTGTGATCGCGGGGTATCAGACGGAGGATCTGGTCCTGAAACGTGCGTTTGTTCGCCGCTGTATCGAGGCCATTGATCAATTGGCTCTGGAAACGGCAGACGGTGGACCGGCGATGCTTGTGGGCACACCGTGGCTGGATGAGGACGAAAAACTCTATAACGCGGTTGTGTTGCTGGATGGCGGGGAGGTTCAGGCCGTTCGCTACAAGACTGATCTTCCCAATTATGGTGTGTTTGACGAAAAGCGTGTTTTTGACGCCGGACCCTTGCCAGGTCCCATGGATTTTCGCGGCATGCGGATCGGCGTACCGATTTGCGAGGACATCTGGAACGATGAGGTCTGTGAGTGCCTTGCGGAGACTGGAGCGGAAATCCTGCTGGTTCCGAACGGATCGCCTTATTGGGCGCATCGTTCCGAAAACCGGCTTCAGATCGTTGTTGCAAGGGTGGTGGAAAGTGGTTTGCCGCTCGTATACGGCAACCAGCTTGGCGGTCAGGACGAGCTGGTTTTTGATGGCGGGTCATTCGCGCTGCAGGCTGACAGGTCTCTGGCCTTCCAGATGCCGCAATTTGAAGCCGGGCTTGGTATCTCAGACTGGGTTAAGCAGGACGATGAAACCTGGGTCTGCGAAAATGGGCAAGTGAGCCCGCTACCGGGTCTGGATGAAGCCAACTGGCGCGCCTGTGTTCTCGGGCTTCGCGATTATGTTCTGAAGAATGGCTTTCCAGGTGTTGTGCTGGGTCTGTCTGGCGGCATTGATTCAGCCATTTGTGCAGCAATGGCAGTCGATGCGTTGGGCCCCGACAAGGTCCATGCGATCATGCTGCCGTATCGTTACACCTCCAGGGAAAGCATCAAGGACGCAGATGACTGCGCTCGTTTGCTTGGAATTCGCCACGATACGGTTCCCATTGCCGAGCCTGTTGAGGGGTTCGGGCGAGTGCTGGCCACCATGTTCTCCGGCTGCGAGCAGGACACGACGGAGGAAAACCTTCAATCACGCGCCCGCGGCGTTATTCTGATGGCGATCTCGAACAAGTTCGGTTCCATGGTTGTGACCACGGGCAACAAGTCCGAGATGGCGGTCGGCTATGCGACGCTTTATGGCGACATGAACGGCGGCTTTAATCCGATCAAGGACATCTACAAGACGCAGGTTTTCCATCTGTCGCGCTGGCGCAACGAGAATTTCCCCAAGGGCCTTCTCGGTCCTGAAGGACATGCGATTCCAGACAACATCATCACCAAGGTCCCAACGGCTGAGCTGCGCGAAGATCAGACCGATCAGGACAACCTGCCGCCTTATGACGTCCTTGATGATATCCTGTCCTGCCTTGTCGAACACGAGATGGCAATCAGTGATATTGAGAAGCGGGGCCATGACAAGGCGTTGATTCAAAAGATTGAACATCTGCTTTACATCGCTGAATACAAACGACGTCAGGCACCTCCTGGAGTGAAATTGACGGAACAGAATTTTGGCAAGGACCGACGTTACCCGATTACCAACCGGTTCCGCGATAGGTCTTGAACCTACAATTCTGTTCGAATTTCCAGGCAAGCTCGCTTGTCGTTTAAGTAAGAAACTCTTTGGGCATTCGTTGAGCCAGCTCATCGCGATCTGACTTAAGCCCTTATGCCTGATAACAATTTGTCGATTGGACGCTTCTACTTGTCGTATCTAACGTTTCTGAGCGTCAACAAACGCTGGCTTGTCGGTGGCCTTTTGCTGACGATGTTCTCTGGTTTTGGTCAAACGTTTTTCATTTCACTGTCGTCAGCAGATCTGAGGGAGGAGTTCGATCTCAGTCACGGCGATTTTGGTTTGATCTACATGTTGGCGACGCTTGGTTCTGCCCTGGTTCTGCCTTGGGTCGGGCGCAGCGTTGATTCTTTTCCAATTCAGCGCGTCGCTGCTGCTGTGATGATCGTGCTGGCAACTTTTTGCATTGCGATGGCAAATGTCAGTTCAATCTGGATGTTGGTATTCGTTATCTTCGGCTTGCGCCTTAGCGGCCAGGGCATGATGACACACACATCACAAACCGCCATGGGACGATGGTTTTCGGCGCAGCGCGGGCGGGCCGTCTCCGTTGCCAACCTCGGCTTGCCAGCAGCGGAAAGTATATTTCCCGTCCTGTTCGTCATGATTGCCGGACTTGTCGGATGGCGCCTCAGCTGGGCAATTGCAGCAGGTGTATTGCTGATCTTCGTACTTCCAACGATTTCATGGCTTTTGAGGCAGAATCGGCAACCGCAAAATCCTGACCTGGGAGGCCGAAACGCGGAAGGTCGGCAATGGACGCGCGGTGAAGTGCTTCGTGATCCGGTGTTTTGGGCCATATCGTGCGGAACGCTTGCGCCGCCCTTTATTCTGACGGCCATCCTGTTCAATCAGGTTTATCTGGTTACCCTGCGCGGCTGGACCCTTGAGCTCTTTGCCGGAGCCTTCGTGGTCATGGCAATGACGTCCGTCATATCCTCCCTGACCTGCGGTGCCCTTGTGGATCGGTTTTCCGCACGCCAGCTGCTGCCATTCCTGCTGCTGCCCTTGGCGTTGGCCTGTCTTGTTTTGGCGCAAATACATGCGTTCCCGGCAGTGTTTGCCTTCATGGCGCTGCTCGGGATCAGCAATGGTTTGAATTCCACCATGTCGGGAGCTCTGTGGGCTGAAATCTATGGCGTCCGCCATATTGGCGCGATTCGCTCAATCGCAGTGGCAATGATGGTATTTGCATCTGCCGCCGGGCCAGGCCTGATTGGCGTGTTAATCGATTATCGTGTGCCTTATGACAGCCAATTGGTCGGGATGAGCGTGTATTGCCTCTTGGCGACTGCCGTTCTTGCCTATGCAACGTGGGCTGTGAAAAATAGAGTGTTATTTGTAACTTGACAATTATAGAGAGTATTTTCGTGCCAGGCGGCCAAAACGCCGATCTGGGCTTGCAGCAAAGCGTGAGGGCAGGTACCTGAAGTCCATGACTGTTATTGTTCGTTTCGCGCCGTCTCCGACTGGCCATATTCACATCGGCAACAGCCGGACTGCGCTCTTCAACTGGCTTTTCGCACAGAAAGCTGGCGGACGCTTTATTCTCCGTTTTGATGATACGGACAAGGAGCGCTCTAAGGCTGAATTTGCAGATGCCATCGAGACAGACCTTGCATGGTTCGGTATCGAGCCGGATCAGGTCGAGCGTCAGTCCGACAGGGTTGCCTCCTATGATGCTGCCGCTGCAAAATTGAAAGCCGATGGGCTTCTTTATCCTTGTTATGAGACATCCGAAGAGCTTGATCGCCGCAGATCCCGCGCTCGTGCGCTTGGGCGCGCGCCTGTCTATGATCGGGGTGGGTTAAAGCTCACCGATGAGGAACGCGCCAGTCTTGAAGCTGAAGGACGCAAGCCGCATTGGCGGTTCCTGTTGCCAAATCATGACGGCGATCCATTCCAGACGCGCCGCACGGAAGTGACCTGGACGGATCTGTGCCGTGGGGAACAAACCGTTGATCTGGCGTCTCTGTCTGATCCGGTTCTGATCCGTGAAGATGGAAGCTATCTGTATACTTTGCCGTCCATTGTCGATGACATCGACATGGCTGTAAGCCATGTGATCCGCGGTGAGGATCATGTAGCCAACACCGGTGTTCAATACGCTATTTTCAAAGCGCTTGGCGCGGATATGCCGACATTTGGTCACCATAATCTTTTGACGACAAGTGACGGCGAGGGGCTGTCCAAGCGCAAGGGCGCCTTGTCAGTTGGTTCTTTACGGGAATCAGGGCTGGAGCCAATGGCGGTGGCCTCTCTTGCTGTGCTGACAGGAACCAGCCAGTCGGTTGAAGCTGTATCCGACCTGAGCCTTTTGGCAGACAAGTTTGATCTGTCGACAGTCTCCAGATCAGCGGCCAAGTTCGATCCGGCAGATTTGGACAATTTGAATGCCAAGCTGGTTCATGCCATGCCTTTTGACGTGGTATACGAACGGCTTCAAAAGTTGGGAATTGTAGCCGGAGAAGACTTCTGGCTTATCATTCGCGAGAATTGCCAAAAAGTAATTGATGCGCAGCATTATTGGCAGATCGTTCATGGGGTGATTAAAACAAAGATCGCAGATGAAGATCTTGAATTCGTCACGCAGGCGCGCAAATTTTTGCCAGAGGGCGATGTGACGGCTGAGACCTGGGGCAGCTGGACATCAGCGCTTAAGGCTGAAACCGGCCGTAAGGGTAGGGGACTCTTCATGCCGCTGCGCCGTGTGTTGACTGGCCTTGACCACGGACCTGACATGAAAGCGTTTCTGCCGCTTATTGGGAGACAAAATATTCTGGACCGACTACCCGAATAGGTCCATCCGGCGGTTGCCTTGTGCCGTCCTGTCGCCCCAACTCCGGGAAGACAGGATCTGGCTGCTCAATCGCCGGTTTGATGTTCGACCTGAGCAATGGCAAGTTCCCAGGAACGTCCGTCGAGGCGAGCGAAACGGCAAGACCCACGTCTGAGGTTTTGCTTGTCTCGACTGCTGAATTAAAGCCACCTTCCATGTCCATGCGTGTTGCCGGGTCGGCGCCAATTGGCACTTGATCAGACGAAAGCGGAGCGCGTCTCCAGGCGCTTTGCTGGTCGTCAGTGTTCGTAAAAGGTGAGGGCATATCAAGTCGCAAAGACACGTGAACGCGGCCGTCTTCCGTCACAATGCTGTCGCCGCTGCGTACCATCGGCATCAGGGAAGACTTTCGCTGCGTCTGCCGGGCGCCTCTACAGCTACAGTTCTCGACATACTCGGTACGGTAACGATAGGCGTTTTCCGTCTCGACATAAGGTATGCCTGCCAGCGAAATCATCTCGTCCTGTAGACCACCCGGATTGCGGTAAACATAAAGCTCAGTGGGCGCAGCAGGACAAATCTCACCACATCGTGCGGCATCATCAGCAAACTGTTTCTTGTCAGTGGAAAAACTGACGGGAAAGAAATAGCCATCACAAGTCCGTACACAGAGCGTCCTGAATGTTCCGCCGCTTGGAAGCCGGACCCGGTAGTGCTTTTTTTCTCCTGACAGGCTAACGCGGGATTTGAGTTGCTTCATGTCACCTGATTTTGCGTGAGCCACAACAAGATCTTTGTGGGGCCTTCGCACCACAAGCCCATTTGGCAGAGTATGATAGTTACCGTTTTTCTTTTGGGCTGACTTGGGTGCAGTTTTGTCAAAAATCTTGGACAGGATGTTGGATGTTCTGGGTGCAGTTTGAGATGCTCTGGCATCCTGAGCCGGGCGATCACAATTTTGCGCGAACATTTGGGCTTTTATAGACCGCTTGCGCCCATCATTCCTGCTTGCCTTGGGTTGTGTTTTGGCAATCTTGCGGTCAATGGCGCGAAGGTTGGCCTCCATCTTGGAAATTTTGCCCAAGAGACCTTTGCATTTGGCGGTGTTGGGAGCGCTGTCACAGCGAAAATACCTTGCGTCGCGTTTCGCCCCGGAAATCGCCTTGCCTTGTTGCTGGCGGGCTGTTTTCCATTTTTGATTGTCGGGACTGACTGTGCCCTTTGATGACCCCAATCGGGCCAATTCAGAACGTAGATCCGAACAGGTTGCAGCATCTGCTGTTCCGGCAAGATACAAACTTGCTAGCAACGCAAAAGCGGCCTGTTGCGCGGTCAAAAGCCACCGGACCGGCATCTGAATTCTCATAGTCTACCCTGTCCCACAGGCGAACATCGCCCTTACCCTTGGTCATATTGGCAAGTTATGCAAGCTTAGCAAGCAAAGCGCTGACTTGGAGTTAATGCCAGCGACATTAGAGCACGTTAGAATTGCTTCATGCCTTGAAACTTGACGCAGAGGCCACAAGCTGTTCGAGGATGTTTTCCAGCAGTGCATGTTGTTCGGCGGGCAGAGAATTCATCAGGTGGCTGGAAAAGGCCAGAGCCTGGGGCACAAGTGCGTCATAGGCGGCTTGGCCTGCCGGTGTCAGCTCAAGGAAAATTTCGCGCATATCCTCAGAATTGGGCGTGCGAATAAGGAAACCGAGCTTTTCCAGGGCTGAGACGGCTCTGCTCACTTTCGTCTTGTGCATGGTGCTGCGTTCACCGACCGTCTTTGCTGTTACACGGCCAAACTGACCAATGATCGCGATGACACGCCAATCCGGGCGGCTCATGCCGTATTGCTCGGAGTAGATCCGTGCGAAAGATCGGCTTACGATTTCCGAAACGCGGTTGAGGCGGTACGGGAGGAATGCCTCCAGCGCCAACACATCTTGGGTTTGCTCATCGCCTACTTGCTGACTAATGGCCCGCTGTTCTTCTGTTTGCGTAGTGAGTAAGGCGGGAGACTTGCTTGAACCGCTTGTTCCTGAAAGGGCTGAATCTGAGCCGGACGCCATTTCCCTTTCAGGCGTTGCGTTGTCTGGTCCTGCATCATCGTCTTCGCGCATGGTCTCGGTTCTTTGTTCTGCCTAGATGCAACAAAGTAAGGTTATCTTGCCGCTTCCATTGCCCAAAATATCATAGGCTGGACTTACGAGTACATCTTTGGCGTGATCATTGCCTTATTGGCAGAAATATCTTGTATTTTATTTGTCTGCGCCATCAATCTGTTGAAAAGAATGATTTACTTGCATGCATTACCTATAAAAATTTGCGAATCGACTGCCCGACCTGAGACCGTATTGAGAATAAATGGGCGAGGAAGTGATTTTAGTCACTTTCTCCACGAGAATTCCAGAGGCTGGAAGAAACTGGCCCGGACCATTAGCTCAATGACGGAAGAGAATTTCCGCAGAGCCGGGTAAGGATAAGTTGAGCCATGAGCAATAAATTTGCATCCGTTGGCGATACCGAAGACAAAAAGGTGAGCTTCACCGAGATTGGCGCAGGCTGCTATGCCTTCACTGCTGAAGGCGACCCGAACACCGGTGTGGTTATCGGTGAGCGGAGCGTTCTCGTCGTTGATGCTCAGGCGACGCCGGTCATGGCCGAGAAAGTGATCGAGAAAATTCGGTCCGTCACTGACAAGCCAATCAAGCACCTCGTCTTGACCCACTATCACGCTGTTCGTGTTCTGGGGGCCAGTGCTTATGGTGCTAGCGAAATCATTGCCTCGGATCTGACCCGTCGCCTGATCGAGGAACGCGGCGAGGCGGACTGGAAATCTCAATACGCCCGTTTCCCGCGTTTGTTTCAGGATGCCGAAAGCATACCGGGGCTGACCTGGCCGACCATGAGCTTTGCATCGTCCATGTCCGTCAATCTGGGACAACGTGATGTACGGATCATGCATCTGGGACGTGGACACACCATGGGCGATGTTGTCGTATGGGTGCCCGATGCTGGAGTGATGTATGCGGGTGATCTCGTTGAAAACCGCTCAGCATGTTACTGTGGTGATGCTCATTTGGGGGATTGGCCACGCGCCTTGAACCGGATTGGGGCTTTTCGGCCCAAGGCCTTGATGCCGGGTCGTGGCGATGCCTTGCTCGGTGAGCAGAGTGTCGCCGAAGCGATTGAGCAGACCGGCCAGTTTCTTGACCTACTGCGTGAGACGGCTGCTGATTGCGTTGCTGAGGGCATGGGCATCAAGGAGACTTTCCAGACTGTGAAAGAGGTCATGGATCCGTTGTTCTCTGATTTCTCTATTCATGAGCACTGTCTGCCGTTCAACGTTGCCCGGGCCTATGACGAGGCGCATGGCCTTGAAATCCCGCAAATCTGGACTAGTGAGCGTGATCGCGACCTCTGGGATGCATTACGCGGCCTTGCGGTGTCTCCGGAAAAAGAGCCTGAGGTGGAGGCGTTAGTTGAGATCTCAGACGATGTGCAAGCCGATGACTTGGCTGACGACTTGCCGCTGGGTCCCGTAAGCGACATGGAATTGAGCGAAGACAAAATTGTCCTAAGTGACGATGAAAATCCAGACGATCTCGATGATGCTGGACAGGCCAGCGAAACAAAGGCTGTTCGTGAGTCGGAAACGGCCTGATTTGGCATGAGCGTCTGGACATCACCATGATCAGGTCCCACATGATGAGGACTTGATCAACAAACGGTGGTGTCCAAATGCGCTTTTCAGTTCTTGCTCTTTATGCCTTGATGTTGGCGCTGGCTCTTGCGCCTGTTGGGGCATCAGCGGCAGATGAGCCGGATTTGATTTTCAAGAAATCAACCGTTTGGAAATTGCTGTCCCCGGACCATAAATTGGCGACCTATGCCATTGACGATCCGGTTGTCGATGGAGTTGCCTGTCACTTCACTGTACCGGAAAAGGGCGGGATTTCGGGCTGGATCGGTGTTGCTGAAGAAGTTTCTGATATATCGCTTGCTTGCCGTCAGGTGGGGCCTGTGACGATCAAGGAAAAAATCGAGCAAGGCGAGGAAATGTTCCGCCAGCGCCGTTCGTTCATGTTCAAGAAGATGCGGATCGTGAGAGGTTGCGATGCCAAGCGTAACGTCCTTGTCTATCTTGTTTATTCAGACAAATTGGTTGAAGGCAGCCCGAAGAATTCGACATCAACAGTTCCGTTGATGCCTTGGGGTGATCAACTCCCGCCGCGTTGTGGCGATTTTCTGGAGGACTGATCTGCCGACCAAAGCCCAAATGGTTCAGTCGGGAATGGCTGAGCTGTTGCATGGAGCAGGAACATCAGCTGCAACCTTATCGGATGTCTGGGCGCAGAAGTGTTTGTAGAGAACGCCCATGATCTCCTGAGCAGCAGTGCTGACCATACGGTAATAGATGGTCGTGCCTTCACGGCGTGTCTCAACGAGACCTTGTGATCTGAGCAACGACAGTTGCTGGGAAACCGTTGGCATGCGTATGCCGGTTTTCTCGGCCAGCTCTCCGACGCTGCATTCGCGGTCGAACATCTGGCACAAGAGGAATAGTCTTGGAGCAGAGGACAGCATCTTCAAGAAATTCGCTGCGTCTTCTGCCTTGTGTTCAAGAGCTTGATGATCCATTCAAAAAATATGACAAGAAAAATAACCAGCTGCAAGCTATTCCGGGACAGATTTACAGATTGATTACATCCGGCCCATGGCTGGGATCATGACGTGACCAGAGGCGCACCCAACGCCGGATATCAGGCACATGCTCTTCTGCTGGTTGGCGGAGGAGAACGGCGAGGCCGCATCAACCATGCCAATCAGACCGGCGAATGGAGCACCAACGACGGCGGCGATAAAAGCGACTGCAAACAAACGATTTAACATGACCTGCTCCTGATGTTCCCAAGGGATGATGCAGGAACCATAGAGGCGCAGCCTTGAACCGCTTCTGAGCGGTCCGTTCAGGTCGCGTTCAGGGTCTTTAATGGATCGAAGGCAGTTGATTTATCTATAGATTTTCAGTCATCGCCTGCGCCAGTGCCTTCAAAAGGACCTTGTCGCGGTCATAAATATCGCTTCGGAAGTTGGTTGAGCCGTCCTTGTTCATCCACGCTGTGAGATAAGTCAGGTGGACGGGGATCGGCGTGGCCAGTTTGACCACCTTGCGCGCGCCCGCATCGCGAAGCGCTTCCAGTTTGGCCCGGTCATAGCCCTGATCCGTCAGTAGGACATCGCCCAGGGCAAATGGATCTGCAACCCGGATACAGCCATGGCTAAAATCACGCTGCGCTTGCGTGAAGAGAGTCTTGGAGGGCGTATCGTGAATGTAGATGTTGAATGAGTTGGGGAACATGAACTTGATTCGCCCCAAGGCATTCTTGGGCCCCGGATCCTGCCTCAGCTTGAAGGGGAACTTGCCGCCCGAGTAGGAGTTCCAGGCAACTTGCGTCGGTGTCACTTCCTGTTCTCCGCTGAAGACGCGAATGCCTTTGCCGGAAAGGGCGTTGGGGTTCTTGCGCAGCTTAGGAAGATATTCTTTCGTGGCGATAGAGTAGGGCACGTTCCAATACGGATTGATCTCGATGTAGGTCATCTCGTCTGAAAAGACCGGCGTTGCGTGGTATGGCTTGCCGACAACGACCTTTGCTGTGTGCCAGGTCTTGCCATTGCGCACCACTTTCAGGTTCTGATCTGCCAGATTGACGAAGACATAAGTGTCGCCCAGGAAATCCGGCATCCAGCGACGACGCTCCATGTTGAGCTCCATCTGGATCAGCCTCTGTTGGATCGGCACATTAATCGCTTCAAGGGTGTGCTGGCCGATTACCCCGTCAACGCCGAGCCCATGGTTCTCCTGAAATGTCTTCACCGCCTCAACAAGTGTGCCGTCATAAAGATCGCCGCTATGGTCTGTGGCCAGCATGTAGTCCTCTTCAGCCAAGCGTTGGCGCAGCAGGGCTATACGCGTATCTTCCATGCCGGGTTTGAGGACTTCACCGTCCGGGATCACCGTGAACTCACCCAAAGCTGCCTTGTCCCGGTATTGTGCGAGGCGCAGCTTCAGCCGGGCGTAATTCTCGGTGTTTGGGGAAAGGGTTTCAAGGAATACGCTGAAATCTGATGCAGCTGCAACCTGTTCCAAAAGCATTCCAGGATCCGGAACATGAGGAAAGATGTTCAGAGCCTTGTTGACGTCGTTCGGCTGGACCCGGCCAGACGACAAGTGTGTGGCATAGCGGACGAACTGATCTGCCAGGTCCAGCTCAAGAGAGACCCAGTCTTCTTCGGTTTGCGCGGCTTCTGCGCGTTCGGCGAATTGCAGCGGCGCGTAATTCTCAGGGTTCAGTGCGTGGGCATTTGAATCCGCAAAGGCTGCAAGGGTAAGACGACCGTGCTCTGATAGACCATTTTCGTCAAGCCAGACAGGCGTGTACCCGTGTTCCCTGTAGAAATTGATGATACGTTCATCTGTTTGGCGCTTGGTCAGGTCTGCTTCTATTGCCCGCGCAATGGGCGTTGCCGCTTCTGCTGACAGTGTCGTTGATGGCTGTGCCTGAGCTGCCGATGCATCTGTGCTTTGTGCTGAAGCAATTCCGATCGCGGCAAGGCTTGCAAAAGCGAAGGCGCAAACAAGCTGGTTCAATTTGCGCGTCGGCGAGAAAGTCCAGATCATAATAATGTCCCCCCAATTGGACATTTTCGACGAATTCAAAAGGTTTGCCTATCAGGCCGAATCTTGTGCCGTAAGGGTACCTAATGCGCTCCGGCTGTCCAGAGAGTATGGGGTGTTAGTGTGATAAATCAGCTCCTGATGGCCGCGTTTGTATGATTGTAATCAAGGCAGGCTTGACCCCTTGGTCTAAAGCCGTCAGAAAGACATCATGATGACGGCCAAGTTGAACATCATTTCGAACACCATTATTTGCAGCTAGCGAAACCGCTGGCTGTGGCCGTTCCCTCTATGCAAAACGCACTTTGAGACGGATCGCCCGGCCTACCGGTCAGGAGATTTTTTGTCATGAGCGCCCCAAAGACAAGTGAAACCGTTGAGCAGAACGGCACTTTCAAAGGCTTGAAGCTCACCAACACGTTGACACGTCAGAAGGAGGACTTTGTTCCGATTTCCGATGAGAACGTGCGCTTGTATGTCTGCGGGCCGACGGTTTACGACTTCGCCCATATCGGCAATGCCCGTCCGGTTATCGTCTTTGACGTTCTATATCGTCTTCTACAGCATCTTTATGGCGCTGATTACGTCACCTATGTGCGGAACATCACGGATGTTGATGACAAGATCAACGCACGGGCCCTGCGCGATTATCCTGATTTGCCGTTGAACGACGCCATTGCCAAGGTGACGACAAAGACGGCCAATCAGTTCCATGCCGATGTGGAGACACTTGGCTGCATGGAACCGACCCACGAACCGCGCGCGACTCAGCACATTGATGGCATGGTTTCGATGATTCAAACTCTCATCGAAAAGGGCCATGCCTATGTGGCCGCGACGGAAACAGGCGGTGAAGTTCTCTTTGATACAGCTTCCATGCCAGCCTATGGAGGACTGGCCAAGCGCAATCTTGATGAGCAGCGTGCCGGTGCTCGCGTCGCGGTCGAGGACCATAAGAAAAGCCCCGGTGACTTTGTGCTTTGGAAGCTGTCTTCGCAGGACGAACCGGGCTGGGACAGTCCATGGGGCCGTGGGCGTCCAGGTTGGCATATTGAATGTTCGGTGATGAGTGAGCATCATCTTGGCAAGGTGTTTGATATTCACGGCGGAGGGCTGGACTTGATCTTTCCGCACCATGAAAACGAGATTGCCCAATCCTGCTGTGCACACGGTACGGACAAGATGGCCAACGTCTGGCTTCACAATGGCTTCGTCCAGGTCGAAGGGCGGAAGATGTCCAAGTCCGAGGGTAATTTCGTCACCATCCATGATTTGCTGGCAACTGTGAATTTCGGCGGACGCAAATGGCCGGGTGAAGTTCTGCGTTTGGCCATGCTGATGACCCACTATCGTGAACCGATTGATTTCTCAGTCAAGCGGCTGGAAGAGGCCGAGCGATTGCTGGCAAAATGGCCTGATGTCACGCCGAGCGATGCGGAGCCATCATCTGAAGTTCTGGATGCTCTCAAGGATGATCTGAACACGGCTGCTGCCATTCAGGCTTTGCATGCGCTTGCAGGCGAGGCGGCTCGTGACCCTGCCAAGATTCCAGTCTATTCAGCGACGGCTGCTTTGCTTGGCGTTGCTCCTGCCGTTGTCGATACAGGTGACCGTGATTTGGCGTCGATCCAGTCCCGCATCGATGAACGTCTTGCGTTTTTTGAGGCTAAAAATTGGGCCGAAGCTGACCGCATTCGTGATGAACTTGTATCTGAAGGAATTCAGCTAATGGATTCAAAAGACTCAGAGACTGGTAAGCGGGTCACCAGTTGGGAAGTGAGGCGATGAGGGCGCGCGGCCTATCTGGCGCTAGCCTCATCTACGTTCAAACTGTGTTCGTGATTGGAATCTTCAATGACAGATAATGAGCCAGACGCCCAGACTAAACACACTGGGGGGTGCCAATGTGGAGCAGTGCGCTACCGGATATCAAGCTTCGGCCGATCATCAATCTGCCATTGCCGGATGTGTCAGAAGGCGCTTGGTGGGCCGTTTGCAGCTTTGGTGGCTGTTTATGAACTGGAATACACCCGCGGTGAGCCGGCCTATTATCAAAGCTCCAATAAAGTCCGGCGGGGCTTCTGCAACCAGTGTGGCTCGCCGCTGACCTTTGAATTTGAAGGCGTAAATCCGGACGTGACCGTGACAACGCTGGATGACCCTGGCTTGGCCCCGCCGGTTGTTCAGCTTGGGTTAGAAAGCATGTTGCCCTGGTGTGAAGGGCTGGCGGATATGCCAAAGGAAGGTGCTGGGGCAGTCGAAACAGGCATTCAAAGCTACCAACATCCAGATCACGACACGGCTATTTGGCCTCAAAAGGACATGTCCGAATGACCTTACTGCGTGGCTTTTATCCCGAGATCGAACCCTATGCATCCGGTATGCTGGATGTGGGGGAGGGGCATTCCATTTATTGGGAGCGTTCGGGAACGCCAGGTAAGAAGCCTGCTGTGTTTTTGCATGGCGGGCCGGGCGGCGGATTTAGCGATGTGCACCGTCGCTTGTTCCACCCGGATCATTATGACGTGCTCTTGTTCGACCAGCGTGGCTGCGGCCGCTCTTTGCCCCACGCTGGGCTTGAAGCGAACACCACCTGGCATCTGGTGGCTGATATTGAACGCTTGCGCGAAATGGCTAGCGTTGACAAATGGCTGGTCTTTGGCGGCTCATGGGGATCCACCTTGGCGCTGGCTTATGCCGAAACCCATCCTGAGCAGGTTAGCGAACTTGTGCTGCGCGGCGTTTATACCCTGACCAAGTCAGAACTCGACTGGTACTATCAGTTCGGGGTCTCCGAGATGTTCCCGGAGAAATGGGAGCGTTTTCAAGCGCCGATCCCGGAAGCCGAAAGACATGACATGATGGGGGCTTACAGGAAGCTTTTGACTCATGCTAACAAGTCTGTCCGTGTGGATGCTGCACGTAGTTGGAGCCTCTGGGAAGGGGAAACCATCACCCTATTGCCGAGCGCAGAAAACACCCAGCACTTCGGCGAAGATGAATTTGCACATGCCTTTGCCCGGATCGAAAACCACTTTTTTGTTCACGCCGGTTGGCTGGAAGAGGGGCAGCTGCTGCGAGATGCGCATAAGCTTGCCGACATTCCAGGCACGATCATTCATGGCCGTTACGATATGCCATGCCCGTTGCGCATCGCCTATGAGCTGCACAAGGCTTGGCCAATGGCGGCGTATCATGTGATCGAAGGCGCCGGTCATGTGTTCAGTGAGCCTGGTATATTGGACCAGCTCATCCGGGCCACCGATCAATATGCTGGCATCAGCGGCTGATCTATTTCTTTGAACAGACCACGACTTAAGAAAGCCTTCGGGCGGTAATCAGGCAAAAGACCTATGACCAAGGAACGTCTCTATCTCTTCGATACCACCCTGCGAGATGGCGCACAGACGAGCGGTATTGATTTCTCGGTCAATGAAAAGATCGTCATTGCAGAGCTTCTGGATCGGCTTGGCGTTGATTACGCAGAAGGCGGCTATCCGGGCGCTAATCCGACGGACACTGAGTTCTTCTCCAAAAAGCGTACCCAAAAGGCGAAATTTACGGCCTTTGGCATGACCAAACGGGCGGGGCGCTCTGTCTCGAATGATCCGGGTCTACAGCAGATCCTGGCCGCAGAGGTCGATGCTTACTGCTTTGTCGCCAAGTCCTGGGACTATCATGTCAAGGTCGCGCTTGGCTGCACCAATGAAGAGAATCTGGAAGGCATTTCCGAAACTGTGAAGGCCGCAGTCGCCACCGGCCGTGAAGCCATGATCGACTGCGAGCATTTCTTCGATGGCTTCAAGGCCAACCCGGAGTATGCCCTTGCTTGCGCCAAGACGGCTTATGATGCTGGTGCGCGCTGGGTCGTCTTGTGTGACACCAACGGCGGCACGCTGCCTGATGAGATCAAAGGCATCGTTGGCAAGGTCCAGGCGGTCGTTCCCGGTGATCATCTGGGCATCCACACTCATGATGACACGGGCCACGCCATCGCTAATTCGCTGGCGGCGGTTGATGCAGGGGTGCGTCAGATCCAGGGCACGCTCAACGGCATTGGCGAGCGCTGCGGCAATGCAAACCTCATCACCCTGATCCCCACGTTGCTGTTGAAATCCTCTTATGCAGACCGTTTTGCCTTGGCTGTCACCAGGGAACACTTGACCGAGATCACGTCTATCGCCCATGCCTTCGATGAGATCTTGAACCGGTCACCGGATCGCCATGCGCCTTATGTCGGCGAGACGGCCTTTGCCACCAAGGCTGGTATTCATGCATCGGCGATCCTGAAGGATCCTCAAACCTATGAGCATGTTGCTCCCGAAACTGTTGGAAACCGGCGGCGCGTTCTGGTGTCGGATCAGGCAGGAAAAAGCAACCTTCTGGGAGAGCTGGCTCGGTTAGGCGTTGAAGTTGAGAAGACTGATCCGCGTCTTGATCGCTTGCTGGCAGACGTCAAGCAGAGGGAAGCTGAGGGCTATGCATATGAAGCAGCCGATGCTTCATTCGAACTGTTGGCGCGGCGGGCTCTGGGTGAAGTGCCCAGGTTTTTTGAGGTCAATTCGTTCCGGGTGATGGTCGAGCGCCGGTTCAATGCGGTGGGCGATCTGGTCAGTATGTCTGAAGCTGTGGTCAAGCTCGACATCGACGGTGAGCAGCGCATGTCGGTTGCCGAGGGCAACGGCCCGGTCAACGCTCTTGATAGGGCCCTGCGCAAGGATCTGGGAAAATATCAGACGGCCATCGACGGGCTGGAGTTGATCGACTACAAGGTGCGTATTCTAAATGGCGGCACTGGGGCGGTGACGCGGGTTCTGATCGAGAGCCACGACACGACGACCCATCGGCGCTGGTTCACAATCGGTGTGTCCAGCAACATCGTCGATGCCTCGTTTCAAGCCTTGGTCGATTCCATCAATTATGCGTTGTTGAAGGCAGGAGCTGTCTGACACGCTTGCCGTGAAAGACAATGAACATGAGCCAGGGTCCAGGTCCGGCAACACCGCCGCCGGTGGGGGCTTCCCCACTGAGTGCTGCGTCCGCAGCCAATTCGCCAGAGAATGACGCAAATGACGTGAAAACAGGGCTGCTGTTTGCGTTGGGGGCCTATGGTCTCTGGGGCTTCATGCCTGCCTACTATAAATTGACAGATACAGTGGCACCCGATCTCGTCGTGTCTCACCGGATTGTCTGGTCAGTGCTGCTGGTCGGCCTGTTTTTGTTGGTTATGCGCCGCTTTGGCGAGGTGATCGAGATTTTGCGCCAGCCCAAGCTTGTCGGCTTTCTGGGGATGTCAGCCTCTCTGATCGCATTGAACTGGCTGGTGTTCGTCTGGGCAATCGGCCAGGGTCATGTGCTTGATGTTTCTCTCGGCTATTTTATAAACCCGTTGGTCAGCATTCTGGTTGGCCTTGTTGTCTTTCGGGAGAAATTGAGCCCACTGCAATGGGCTGCAATCGGTCTGGCCTTTGCCGGCGTGGTTCTTCAGGCTGTTTTGGCTGGCGGCTTGCCCTGGGTCTCGCTGTTTCTTGCCTTTTCTTTTGCCGGTTACGGCTACATGCGCAAGGTCATTCCCGTGCGCGCAACGCCGGGGCTGTTCATTGAAACGGTTTTATTGTTCCCGGTAGCTCTAGGGTATTTGTTCCTTGGTTTGCACTGGGGGACAGACGCGTTTGTTCTTAAGCAGCCGCTTGTTCTGGCGGCGCTGATTGGAACCGGCGCCGTAACGGCAGTGCCCTTGATCATGTTTTCAGCCAGTGCGCGCCGGTTGCCGATGGTCCTGATCGGGATCATGCAGTACATAGCGCCTTCTCTGCATTTCATCATGGCCGTTTTCATCTGGAACGAACCATTGAAACCAACAACGCTGATGACTTTTGTCATTATCTGGATCGCGCTGGCTATCTTCAGCTTCGATTCCTGGCGCAGATGGAAAAGCGCGCGAGCCGTTGCTGTTTGAAGCGAGGGCGCGCGCCGCGATTGTTCCTGTTAAAGGCCGAGGCCCGCCCGGATAAATTATAGGTTTTCAGTCGCCGTACGGTCACCGTCCAGGCTCAGGGCGTTTGTGTTGCCGTTGATGGCATCTGCCAGCATTGGCAGTGCATCGTCGATTCGTTTGGCGACCAGATAAGGCACTTCCGTGTCCGGGCGAATGAAGCCTTGAGATCGCATGTGATTGAGCAATTCCAGCAGCGGTGACCAGAAGCCGTTGACGTCTGCGAGAAGCACAGGTTTGCGGTGCTGGCCCAATTGAGCCCAGGTCATCATCTCAACCGCTTCTTCCAATGTGCCGATACCGCCTGGAAGAGCGATGAAGGCATTTGATTTTTGAAACATCAATTGTTTGCGTTCGTGCATGTCCTGGGTGACGATCAAATCGTTCACGCTTGACAGCATTTCTTCGCGTTTTTCAAGGAAATGCGGTATAATTCCAGTGACTTGGCCGCCTTCCTCCAGGGCCGCCTTGGCGACAGTTCCCATCAAGCCGACAGAGCCGCCGCCATAAACGAGCCGCAGACCTGCCCCAGCAATTAGTTGGCCGAGTCGGACAGCCGTGGCCTCATAGATCGGATCAGTGCCGAAGCTGGAACCGCAATAAACACAGACGCTTTGAAAATTTGACATTCAAAATGTTTTGCACTGGTGGCCAACGACGTCAAGCGTGACGTTGCCTCGTTATGAACAGAAATGCATCAAGTCCTGCAACGCATCAGCGGATTTCTTGCCGCAATACAAAAAGCCGTCTATTCATGGCGTTAGTAGAAGTTTACCTAAGTCTGAAGCTGTCCTGATGCTTCGGTCATGTGGGAAAAGATCTTGACGGTACGGGAGGGACAGGGTTTCTCGCGCCGCGGATGGGAAGATAGATGACGCAACTTGCTTTGATCCGGGCCCTTATTCTGGCTGCTATTGTGGGATCCGTCGCCGTGGTGACTGGGATTTTTTACATCGGCGCCGACCGCGACCAGCTGGCTACTGCGCCAAATACAGATCAGGAGACTGTACCGACTGCTGCTTCTGACAATGCTCCTGCAAGTGATGCTTCAAGTGTGGCTGACCTTGGCAAGAAACCCGATGTTGCCCAGAAATCTGATGCAGCCCAGACAGTTGCCAGTGATGTGCCTGAAGCAACGACAGCGTCTGCATCTGACGAGAGCATTTCTGACCAGGTCGCTGATAATACTCCGGCCAGCGGCGAGACCTTGAGTTTTGATGTGGTCGGCGTCGAACCTACTGGCGATGCGGTCGTTGCAGGCCGTGCGGAACCAGGTTCAATCGTGGCTCTGGTCGCAAATGGCTCAGTTGTCGGTAAGACGGTCGCCAACACCAAGGGGGAGTGGACCATGATTCTGGATCGCCCATTGGATGCGGGTGACTATGATGTCGGTCTTCAGGTGCAAGATGACAATGGGAATGCAACCCATGAATCCAGTCAACGCCTGACGGTTTCTATTCCCGAAGATGGCAAGGATCAGCCTCTCGTTGTGTTGAGCAGCCCTGATGCCCCCTCAACGGTGCTTCAGAAAGCTGCGGTTGCTGAGCCCATGATTGCTCCTGTGCCTGATGCTGCTGACGAGCAAGAAGTTGTTGTGGCCGCTGCCGATCCAATAGCCGAGGCTGCTGCACCCAAGACGCCTGCGACCACAACGTTGGCGACTTCATTGGATGCAAAAGCCGCAGCTGAAGCCTCATCACCACAGAGCATTACAACATTAGATGAAACCGCCGCTGATCCTGTTTCTGCCGATTTGGAAGAGGATCCATCTTCAGAAAAAGGGCTGTCTGCGCCACAGACCTCAGAGTCAGACACTGCCGTCACAGAAGAACAGGCCGTTGCAGCCGCAGAGCCAGCACAGGCTGTAGCGACAGCACAACAAGAGACTGCTCCTGCCGCCAAACCCGAGCCGCTTGCGCTTGTTGTCACTGTCGATGCCGTTGAGGCAGAGCTTGGCAAAGTGTATGTCGCCGGGACAGGCAATGCAGATCTGCGCGTTCAGGTTTATTTGGGAGATATTGCTCTGGGCACGGTGACGGTCGGTGACAATGATCGCTGGTTGGTTGAGGGCGCAATGGCACTTGCTCCTGGAGCTGTCGAGGTTCGGGCTGATATGATCGGTCAAGATGGTCAGGTCGTCGGGCGGGCTGCAGTCACCTTTGAAAAAGAAGCAGAGGCCATCGTTTTGACTCGGGCTATTGCTGCTGGTGAGACAAACGAAGATGGGGCGGTCACGGTGGCGAAAGTTGCCAAGCCCTTGCCGAATGTCATTATCCGAAAGGGCGATAACCTCTGGCGGATTTCGCGTCGACTTTATGGTGATGGCGTTCGTTACACGACCATCTATCAGGCCAACAAAGGCCAGATCCGCAATCCGGATCTGATCTATCCAGGCCAGGTGTTCCTGACGCCCGAAGGTGATCTGAATTGGGATGAGAAGACGCAGTAAATCTGTGTTGCTCTCTTGAATTTAACCAGCACAAGCAGATTTGCCGCGGCTTTATTGCGCGTGGCGGATTTGCTATAAACGCCGGTTCATTTTTGTTTTCCCTTATCTTTCAGTCATGAACGTGATTTTTCCCGACACTGGACTTGTTAAAACCCGCTTTCATCGCATATCTACGATGAGAACTGCTGACGCAACGGTTGTGCATCGGCAATGCGGAGAGGGGTCTAAATGGAAGACGAGGGCTGCGGCGACAGTTCCGGTGGGGCAGTGCTGGCTTGCGATGATGTTTCCCTTACGGCATTGGTGGCCGGTGAAAGGGAAGGTCTGGCGAGGATCTTCCGGGCACTTGGTCACCCGGCTCGCCTTGCCATCATCGAAGCGCTCGCGCAGCGCCCAGGTGCCTGTTGCGGTGACATCGTCAACACGCTGCCTCTCGCACAATCGACCGTATCTCAACATTTGCAGGTCTTGAAAGAGACTGGTTTGCTGACATGCAGCACCCGTGGCCGCTGTTGTCATTACGATCTCAACCTAGACATGCTGCAAAAGGCTGGCGTTGCCTCGGGTGAGTTTTTTGCGCGGATCGAAGATCAATGCTCCAAGTGCGCCGTGGATATTGCACCCGGTAAACCAGACGCCAGTTCAGGCGCTCGGCCTGACCTTCAAATCGAAATTCAAAATAATGGCGCCCATCACGCCAACGAGGGCGGAAAGCCCCATGGAGACCTCGTTTGACCGACCCCACATCAGGCCCCTCAGAAGTCGATCCGAAAGACATACCCGGGGAAACGGTCTCACCGGATAAGCCTGTGAGTGCAGACGAAGGGTCAACCTTCAGCACATTGATTAATCTGTGGCCCTATATTTGGCCAGACGACAGGCCAGACCTGAAAAAGCGGGTGATGTGGGCGGTCGTCGCTCTTGTGATTGCCAAGATTGTCACTGTGTTCTCGCCGTATTTCTTCGCTTGGTCGACGGATGCGCTGACTGGTGAGACGAACAATCTTCCTGCGTTCCTGATTGCGCCAGTCATGCTTGTACTAGCTTACAATGCGACGCGTGTTTTGGCCGTCGGTTTCAACCAGCTGCGCGATGCCCTTTTTGCGCGTGTTGGTCAGCATGCTGTACGTCAACTGTCCAACATCACCTTCCGGCATTTGCACAGACTGTCTCTTCGCTTTCATCTGGCGCGACGTACGGGCGGTTTGTCCCGTGTCATTGAGCGTGGGGTCAAGGGTATTGAAGCCATCGTCCGCTTCACAATCCTGAACGGCATCCCGACAGTGCTGGAATTTGCCATTATGGCGGTGGTGATCTGGTGGCAGTTCGGGCTGGATTATCTGCTGATTGTTGCTGGTATGATCGTTGCCTATGTGTGGTTCACCATCAAGGCTTCCAATTGGCGCATCGCTATTCGCCGTCAGATGAATGACAGCGACACAGAGGCCAATTCCAAGGCCATTGACAGCCTGTTGAATTTCGAGACGGTCAAATATTTCGGCAATGAGGACATGGAGGCGGCCCGCTTTGATGTGTCGATGGAGAAATACGAGACAGCGGCGACCAAAACCTGGACATCGCTGGCCTGGTTGAATTTTGGCCAGACAGTCATTCTCAGCATAGGCATGGGCGCATGTATGGTGCTGTCCGCCTGGGCTGTGATGGACGGAACCCAGACGATCGGCGATTTCGTTCTGATCAACGCACTTTTGATGCAGATCTCCATTCCATTGAATTTCATCGGCTTTATTTATCGCGAAATTCGCCAGGGCCTTGCCGATATCGAGAGCATGTTTGATCTGCTGGGCGTACCTGCCGAGATTAAGGACAAGCCTGATGCGCCTAATCTTAAGGCCGTGGAAGGGCGTATCGTTTTTGACGACGTGCATTTCCACTACGATGCCAATCGTCCGATCCTGAAAGGCATTGATTTTGAAGTGCCGGCTGGCAAGTCGGTCGCCATCGTTGGTCCATCCGGTGCGGGTAAATCGACCATCTCACGCCTGCTGTTCCGCTTTTATGATGTGACGGGCGGTGCCGTTTTGATTGATGGGCAGGATGTGCGCGATGTTGCGCAAAAGAGCGTCCGCGATGCCATCGGCATGGTGCCGCAGGACACAGTCCTGTTCAATGACACCATTGCCTATAATATTCGCTATGGCCGTCCGGATGCAACCGACGAAGAGGTTCGGGAAGCGGCGCGCATGGCGCAGATCCATGACTTCATCGAGAGGCTGCCAGATGGCTATCAGGCAGAAGTCGGCGAGAGAGGTCTCAAACTGTCCGGCGGTGAAAAACAGCGCGTTGCCATTGCCCGCACGATCCTGAAATCACCTCCGATCCTGATCCTGGATGAAGCGACGTCCGCTCTGGATACGCACACAGAGCGAGAGATTCAGGCCGCTCTTGATCAGGTGTCAAAGAACCGCACAACCCTGGTGATTGCCCACCGTCTGTCGACCGTGGTCAATGTCGATCAGATCATTGTGCTGGCCGCCGGTGAGATCGCCGAGCGCGGAACCCATACCGAGTTGCTGGCCAAGGACGGTCTCTACACCTCTATGTGGGCCCGTCAGCGCGAGGCTGATGAGGCCGAAGCGCGTCTGCGAGCGGCAAAGGAAGCTGACGAGCTGGGCGTTATTCAGCGTGGTCCTCGTGCAGGAGAGCCTGTCTAGGTGGCGCACTCATGAGCCTGCAGCCGGTTTTAGCTCCGGTTCAGATGGGCCTACCTTTCTGGCGCTTTGATTGGGGCAGGAACTTGGGTCGTTGTCAGATTGTTTTGGATTGTTCTTCGCTGGCAGCAGGCCGAGAAGATGTAAAACAGTTATGATAAATGTCCTGATTGCTTGATGGCGCAGGTGTCTCCCGATGCGTACGTATTTGTCACCTGTGTGCAACATGGTCGTCTCCTTCTGTGGTGAAGGGACTTTCTCATATTTCGAATGATGATATAATCAGGCTTGTTTCTCGAAGACCTTTCGGAGTTTTGGGATAATGCGGCTTGAGGATCTTCGTTTTTTCACACGTGTTGCAGCGCTCGGAAACCTGTCTGCGGCAGGACGGGAGTTTGGGCTGTCGCCGTCCGCGGCAAGTTCACGGTTGACCAGTCTTGAGCGCGAGTTGGCAGTGCAGCTTTTTGCACGAACCACACGCAGCCTTGTCTTGACCGAGGCGGGGCAGGTGCTGTTGGATCATGCCGGGATTGCTCTGGCGCAAATGGATGCCGCATTTGAGCAGCTGGAAGCCGTCAATGCAGCGCCTAGTGGTGTTTTACGGATTTCATCCAACATGTTCTTTGGCCGAAAACATGTGCTGCCGCATCTTGGGGAATTCAGGGAATTCTACCCTGATCTTCGAATTGCGATTGATTGTACGGACCGCATCGTCGACATTATTGGCGAGGGATACGATATGGCGATCCGAGGCGCTCCGATGCCGGATTCTTCTCTCATGGCGCGGCGGCTTGGTAGCGATCAGCGGGTGCTGTGCGCTTCTCCTGCTTACATTGAGAGAAAAGGCCAGCCCAGATCGCCTTCGGATCTGATCAATCATGACTGTATTGGCGTTGAAGCCATGCCGATTTGGTATTTCGATGGGCCGGATGGAGAGATTGTCCATCGCGTGGCTTATTCGATCCATGGCGATAGCGGCGATTTTTCCTATGACGCGACTCTCCATGGTCTGGGCCTGAGCGTCAAATCTATCTCTCATGTGTGGGAGGAATTGAGAGATGGGCGGCTGGTGTCTGTGATGAACGATTATCCGATCGCACGCACTGGCGATATTTGTGCCGTCTATCCCCCTGGAAAATATACATCTCCCAAAGTGTCTGCCTTTATTGATTTCTTGCAGTCCAAATACGGTCGACCTCCTTATTGGGATACTGACTATCGTATCAGCGTGCCAGTGAGCGATTTGGACTGAGGTGTTGTCAGGCCAAGTGCTGCCGGTTTCGCTGTAGGCTGAGCAGGAATCCAGGCACCCCAAGCCTACAATTGTTGATACAAAGGCGGCGATTCCAACATGAACAATGATCCAGCCCCCAATCAGCGGAAAGCCGAACACTCCGACAAATACCACAGCACGAACCATGTCAGGGCGGCGTTTTGATGGGTTTTGCCCGGCGCGTCATTCACGGCTTGGGCCTGGATCAACGGATAGACCAGGCCATATCCGATGCCGAGCAGGACGGCAGAAACAATCTGCGCGGCCACACCATAGGCAAGCGCAGAGAGTACAGCCGCGCCGGCGGTCATGATCACCAGCAAAAGCGGAACGGCTACCCTTGACGAATAATCAGTCACCAGGCGGGCAGGAAACCAGCTGGCAATCACAACTGTGATTGCATATGCTACGAAGAATGTGCCTTCCGTGAGAGGCGTATTCTCGATCAGGGTAGACTGAAATGTCATTGCTCCGCTGAAGACGCCAGCCCCCAGTGCCACCATGATAATGGGAAACCGCGATGTGCTGGCTGAAATCTGTCCAATGGACCGGCCCCACGGTGAAATGGTTCCAGATGTCCTTGCAACTGGGCTGCGGTTTTCAAATAGGAACAGCAAACCGGCAGTAAGCAGACAGGCAGTCGCAACGCCGCCAAAGAAAAGCGATGTTGAAACGTCCAACTGGTCCAGCATGAATTCCGCAATGAACGTGCTCAGACCAACTCCGGCCATCATATTCGTGAAGCCCAGACTGAGGAAAAGGGCCCCAATCCCGTCCAAGGTCGCCGCGCCAATTCTGGCGGAGCTCCATACAATAGAAGAAACGCTGATCAAGGGGCCAATCATCGCGGCAATGAGAATGGCCCCTGTGTCGATTTCATCTCCGCCAAAGGATTTGAAGTGCCGATTAAAGACGAAGGTCGCACCGTATCCTTTGGCGACCAGAAGTGTCCCGTAAACCAGATTTCTTGGGGCAGGCATTTCAGCCCGTCAAAAGATATCCGGGAATACGGGGCAAGCGAACGTGGATTGGTCCTGAGTGCAATCAGTAATCTTGCGGTATTATTGCCCTGGAGAGGCTGAAAACGGTTCTCTTGCAGGCTAAAACCGACTAGAAGCGAAGCTACGAGCGAAGGTGCTGACTGTAGCATTTCGCCAAAGTATATGAATCATCCCGCCGGAATTGCAGCGGTGAGGATCTGAGATGTTGGAAGAAGACCATGTCGCTTGTTGATTCCGTTACCAAGGCCTTTGTCCCCATTCACCGCGAAGGCTGGCCTTTTATCGCTATCGCTCTGGCCGCAACAGTGGTCGTCGGTTGGTTCGTTGACCCGTTGTTCTGGATTGGTCTGATCCTGACAGGTTGGGTCTGTTATTTCTTCCGCGATCCGGCACGCGTAACGCCTGTTGATGATGATCTTGTCGTCTCACCAGCTGATGGTGTTGTCAGCCAGGTTGGTCCGGTTCGCCCGCCAGAAGAGCTGGAGCTGGGCAGCGAGCCAATGATGCGGATTTCGATCTTCATGAATGTGTTCAATTGCCATGTTAACCGCGCGCCAATCGGTGGCAAGATCACGCGGGTGGCTTATCGTGCAGGCAAATTTCTCAACGCGGAGTTGGACAAGGCGAGCGATGACAACGAACGCAATGGTCTTGTGATCGAGCGCGGCGATACACGCATTGGCGTAGTCCAGATCGCAGGTCTGGTTGCCCGCCGTATTGTATGCTTTGTGCGCGAAGGTGAGAATATCTCTGGCGGAGAGCGCTTCGGTCTAATCCGTTTTGGGTCGCGTCTTGATGTCTATTTTCCAGACGGAACGGTTCCTCGTGTTGCCATCGGACAGACCATGGTGGCCGGAGAAACAGTGCTGGCAAATCTTGCCGATGCTGGTGGCAAGGGTCAGCCTCTGACCCGCGTCAGCTGAGGGCAGGGCTTTGGACGATTTCCCGCAAGATGCAGTGCCAAAAAGCTCGACACCTGACGGCGTGGCCTATGCCAAGGCCAAGACGAATGACAGTTCGTACGCTCAAAAAACCAAACGCCCGCCACGGTTTCGCCGGGTGCCTCTGCGGTTGATCCTGCCCAACATGGTCACATTGATGGCTCTGTGCTCCGGGTTGACGGCCATCCGCATGGCCTTCGAGGGCCGCTGGGAGTTTGCCATTGGGGCTGTCTTGGTCGCAGCTGTACTGGATGCGCTTGACGGGCGTTTGGCTCGGATGCTCAAGGGCACGTCGCGCTTTGGCGCAGAGCTGGATTCGCTTGCTGATTTCGTCAACTTTGGTGTCACTCCGGCCTTGATGCTCTACGTCTGGATCCTGAATGAAGCCGGGTCCCTGGGCTGGATCGCGTCGCTTGTCTTTGCCATTTCTGCATCTTTGCGCCTTGCAAGGTTCAATGTGGCTCTGGATGATCCGGACAAGCCCGCTTGGGCCGCCAACTTCTTTACCGGTGTGCCAGCTCCCGCCGGTGCGCTGATCGTTTTGATGCCGATCTACTGGGAATTTCTGGGCGTTTTGCCGCATTGGCCAGAGTTTGCGCCCGGCGTTGCACTCTATGTGATCGCCGTCGCATTCCTGATGATCAGCCGCCTGCCGACCTTTTCAGGCAAACGGGTTGGAACCCGAGTGCGGCGCGATTATGTGCTGCCGCTGTTCGTCGGTGCTGTGCTTCTTGTCGCGCTCACTGTCAGTTATCCGTTCCGCATGCTGTCGCTTGGGTCGGCGCTTTATCTCGTGTCTATTCCCTTCGCCTGGCGCTCCCATCAAAAGTATCTTCAAGGCGACAAGACACTTGCTGCCGGGGATGATGATGACTGTGAAGACACCGACCTGGACCACCTTGGCGACCGGGACAAGCATGACGCGGGGTAGGTGCGTTCGAGGATGCCTTTCAAATCGGAATTCCAGCCCACTTAAATGCTGAATTTTGAGATTAAGAGAGCCGATGCCGGATGAACTTTTGTTCGGTGATGGACTTGCCCCACTGATCTCCATCGTATTCATCGACGAGAGCAAAGCCGTTTTGCTCATAGAGCTTTCTGGCGGCATCGAGGCCTTTCACGGTCCACAGATGGATCTCGTTGAAGCCATGCGCATCGCAGTGGCTGAGGGCCTTGTCCAGAAGTCTGCGACCCAAGCCTTTGCCGCGGAGGCGTTCTGACAGGATGAACCAACGCAAATGGGCAATGTTACCGCTGAGGTCTTCGCCATCAATGGTTACCGAGCCAATGATCTGGCCTTCCACAACAACGCTCCAGCTGTTGTTGAGAGGGCTTGCGAGCCTTTGAACAAACTCCGCCATAGCTTTTGAAACGAGGCTTTCGAAAGTCGGACCATTGCCGATGACAGACCCGTGGGTTCGGGCGTGGAGCGCTGCGATGTCGCCGATCATTCCTGTTTGATAGCCTTCTACGATCTTAAAACTATCTGCGCCACCGATCGTCTTTTCCTGTGTCTTTGCCGTCTGGCCTGTCCGAACCTCTTTCAAGGCATTGGCATAGGCGCTGAGAAGGCGCTCTAGATCTGCTGCCGTTGCACCTGCCAAATGCGGCAGTGCGGATTTGACCATGGTCTCTCCATAAGCCGTTACGGCCTTGAAGGTGTCCCGTCCTTTAGGTGTCAGGCTGAGATTATGAGAGCGGGCATCGGTTTCCTGACGGGTCTTTGTGATTTCACCGCGCTGTTCCAGTGCCAACAGCATCCGGCTTACTGTGGATTTTTCCAGATTCAGTCTTCGTGATAGGTCTTTAGCGGTCAGGTATCCTTCCTGCCCGATCTCCAGAATTGTGTGAACGGCTGAAGGAGACAGCTCCGTTCCTGCCAGCGTTGGCTTCAAAAAACCGTGCTCGCGAACCAACTCGCGGGAGGCTTTTCGGATAGAGGCAATGAGATCAGGGGAATAAACAGTCATGATTGATCCATTTAGTTGTAATGTGCAACTATATGGCTGAAAAAGTGACCTAGCAAGGTAAAAATTTGAAGCCGGACTGCGCAGCTTTACTGCGGCGAAATGTTTGGAGATTGTTGATCAGCGATTCATGGTAGGAGCGCGTTGGGCTTTTGATCCGGCCCTTTTCATAATCAGATGCTGTGCGAACCAAAAATCACCCAACCGGGCTTGTTGCCTCTGACGGATGCTGATCAGCTGACTGGAGTTTTCAAGCATTTGGACTTTAGGGGCAATGGTGATGGCTGAGGTTAAGGGGCGCGCCAGGTCACAAGCGAGCGTTGGTATTTTGTTGATGTGCGCGGGAGTTCTATGCCTTTGCATCAATGATGCCATCGCCAAGACATTGACGGCAGGTTATGCGCCCCTTCAGATCCTATTCCTGCGCAGCATCATTGCATTACCATTCGCAGCTCTAATTGCGCTTAAGATGGGCGGCGTTCAGGCGTTTCGAACTTACCGGCCGACCGCACATCTCCTAAGGGGCATTCTCTGGCTTGGAGCCGCGACCCTGTTCTTCTCGGGTCTGAGCTATCTTGGTCTGGCCGAAGCAACGGCGCTTGTGTTTATTGCTCCGGTTTTTGTTACGGCTTTGTCAGCGCTTATATTGAGGGAGCACGTTGGCTGGCGGCGCTGGCTGGCAGTGCTTGTCGGATTTTTGGGAGTGCTCGTTGTGGTTCGACCCGGAACGGCAACCTTTCAGATGGTATCGCTGTTTCCTCTTGCGACGGCATTTTTATACGCCATGCTTATGATCAGTGCACGGTGGGTAGATCAACGGGAAAGCGTGTGGACACTTATGTTCTATCTCGTGGCGACAGGGGCCTTGCTGAGTGCTTTCCTGGCGCCATTGTTCTGGACGGACATTCGGACTGACGACATTTGGCTGTTTTTTGCCATTGCGCTGTTTGGTACAGCGGGCATTACCTTGATGACTCAGGCTTTCCGGTTCGCACCGGCCTCAGTGGTCGCGCCATTTGATTATAGCGCCTTGATTTGGGCAACCATCCTGGGCTGGATGCTCTGGGATGAGATCCCGGATCTTGCCACCTACATCGGGGCGGGGATTATTATCATGTCGGGTGTTTTTATTGTTTTGCGTGAGCGACAGCTGGAAAGCTGAACGTCAAATATATTCGCATGAACGATGTGGTTTTCGTGTCTTCAAATATGCCTCAAGCGCCGGGTTATGCCGGCGCTTGAGGGGGATGCTATTCAGCTGCGTGGGGCAGCTCGTCCTGCCTGGTTGGCTCAGTGGGGCGTTTTTCGATTTGAACCACCTTGGCAGCAGGCCGGTCTTCTTGCATAGGCTTAGATGGCTTGCCGTCCGGAACAATGTCGTCATTGTTCTGACCTCCGCTACCACTTACTTGAGATGTGGCAAGGGGTTGTTTCGATTTCCGGTTCCAAATGCGCAGCCATGTTCTGACCCAGACGCTTGGTAGGGCAATCATCACCGGTATCATCACCAAGGTCAGGATCGTCGAGAAGGCGAGGCCTGAGATGACCGCCGTCGACAGCTGAACCCACCAGACTGATGTAATGCCGCCGTAGGCAGTGACCTGATTGAAGAAGTCAAAGTTGATCTGCGTTGCCATCGGAATAAGACCGGCAATGGTCGTGATTGTGGTCAGCAGGATCGGCCGAATTCTCTGAGCCGAGGTTTTCAGGATGGCATCCAGTGGTTCCAGGCCGTCCTCGCGGAACCGGTTGTATGTGTCTATCAGGACGATGGCGTTGTTCACCACGATACCAGCCAAGGCCACGACACCTGTCCCGGTCATGATGATCGAGAACTTCTGTCCGGTGATTATCAATCCCAGAAGAACGCCCATTGCCGACAGTACAACGGTCGAGAGCGTGAGGACCGTTTGGTAGAATGAATTGAACTGGGTCAAGAGGATCAGGAACATCAAGAACAGGGATCCGATCATTGCCTTCACAAGAAAGGCACCGGATTCTTGCTGATCTTCATCTGCACCGCGAAATTTGATGTAGATATTGTCAGGAAAGGTCTGCGCCTTGATCCATGCGTCGAGTTCCTTGACCTTGTCATCAGGCAGGGCACCGGAGGACGGATCAACAGAGGCTTTCAGCATCATGGAATAAAGGCCATCACGACGGGTGATTGATGACACTTTGCGAGCAGGAGTCCTATCAACGAAATTGGCCAGTGGAACCAGCCCGAGTGGAGTTTGAAGCCGCATCTGGTCAAACCGGTCAAGCGTACGCTCGGCATCTGGCAGGCGAACCCGAATGTCGACTTCGTCTTCACTGTCTGTTGGACGATATTTGCCGATCAGGACACCATTGGTGACCAACTGGACCATTGATCCAACCGCTGCAATATCAGCCTTGTAGCGACCTGCCTGTTCACGGTCTATGTCAATCTGCCACTCGATGCCCGGTAGAGGACGGCTGTCTTCCTGATCCAGAAGGCCGGTCATGTTGTTAAGGTGGGCACGAACGCGTGCAACCTGTTCCACCAATGTATCGTAGTCGGTGGACCTCATTTCTAGCTGAATGTCCTTGCCAGTTGGCGGACCGCCTTCAATCTTGCGAGTTTCCACTTTGATGCCCGGCAGAGATGCTGTGCGTTCGCGGATTTCGGCAAAGATTACCTTGGCTTCAGGACGGCAACAGAAGTTTGCCAATTCCAGCTGCAACTGGCCTATGACGTCAGCCGGCTTGTCCTGGACGCCATCGATGCTGCTGCCACCGCCGCCGCCAGGAGCGGAGGCCGATGTGACGACATTTTCAACGCCTGGAATCTGGAGCACCTGGTGTTCAACTTGCAGTACCAGATCGCGGGATTCCGCAGCGGACAGATTACCGCGCGCAGATACCAGTACGATGGCCTGATCCGGTTCTTCATCCACGAAGAATTCCACGCCGGTCGGGTTGGATGCGAAAGTCGTGAAGATCATGAAGCAGCCGCCGATCATCACGACAATGGTGACGACGTTGCCGATTGGATTGCCAGCGAGCAGTTTCAGGAACCGGACATAGAGACCGGTGACACCCTTGATCTTCTTGACATCAAAGGTGTTATCTCCCGATAGGGCCTGTGCTTCTGTGCGCTCAGCTTCAAATCGCTTTTGCGCTCGGGCTTGTGACCAACGAACAAAGGGTCTGAGTACGTAAAAGGATGCTATCCCGACCACCGCGAAGGCAACGAAAGCTGCCAGGTAGAGAACTAGGCCGGTGAACATCACAGGCAGGTCAGGCGCATTTAGAACGATAATGGCTGCGACTAAGCCGAACACCAACGATAGAAGTATCGTTGCATGGCGACCCATGAAATGAGACACCTGTGCAAAGATGCCCCCCGAGACGGGCAGGAACACCATGGCTGTCAGCAGCGAGGCGGACAGGACTATGATGACCATGATTGGCAGGTAGCTCATGAACTCGCCCGCCACCCCTGGCCACAACAGCATGGGGAGGAAGGCGACAAGGGTTGTCGCAGTCGAGGAAACGATTGGCCAGAACATCAGACGGGCCGCTCGGATATACGCTTCCCGGTCTTCCATTCCTTCTGAGATCTTGCGGTCGGCATATTCTGTCATGACGATCGCACCATCGACCAGAAGTCCGACGGTCAGCACAAGGCCAAACATGACCATCGTGTTGACCGTGTATCCAAGTCCGCCAAGGATGACAAAGCCGACCATGAATGAGGTTGGAATTGCCAGGCCGACCAGAAGGGCAGACCTGAGGCCCAGCGTCGCGACCACCAGGATCATGACAAGGAAAATGGCAGTCAGGATGGAGGATTGCAGCGACCCTAGGATCTCGAAAATATTCGCCGACTGATCAAGCAGAATGTCGACTTTAACCGCAGACGGCCAGTCTTTTGCTGCTTCCTCAACAACATTGCGAACGGCAACGTTGTTATCGATTACGTTGGTGCCGATACGTTTGGTGATCTGCAGGGAAATCGCCGGACGACCGTTTACGCGGGTATAGCTACTGGCGTCCTTGAAGGTCCGCCGAATGTCGGCAACATCGCCAAGGGTGACAAGGGCTTCCCCGTTCTGCTTGACCGGCAATGAATAGATATCATCGGCGGTTTCGACCAACCCTGGAACCTTGACGTTGAAACGACCCTTGCCGCCATCAATGTATCCAGCAGGTACAAGCTGGTTGTTAAGCGACAGTGTGTTGAACAGGTCCTGCTGACTGACCGAATAGGCCTCCAGCTTGTCCGTATCAATCAGGATTTCAAGCAGTTCTTCCCTATGTCCGGAGAGGTCTGCCGTACGAACGGTGTCAATGGCTTCGATCTGATCTTTGAGACGGCGGGCAAGTCGATAAAGTGTGCGTTCGGGAATATTTCCAGACAAGGCGACGGTGATGATGGGCACAAGAGCGAGGTTCGTTTCCGAAACCGTCGGCTCTTCTGCATCTGCAGGCAACTCGCTCTTGGCGCGGTCGACCTTGTCGCGAACATCAATAAGGGCTTCGTCCTTGTCGAATGAAATGTCGAACTCAAGAACAATACCAGCGTGGCCCTCAGAGGCGATTGCTGTCAGTTCCTTGAGACCATCAAGCCCTCGCAACTGGGTTTCCATGGGACGCACCAGCAGCCGTTCGGCATCTTCAGGTGAAATGCCTTGCTGGGAAATCGAGACATAGAAAACCGGTACATCGATGTCCGGAGTGTCTTCCTTGGGAATGGCGATATAGGTGGCGACACCGGCAACAATCAGGGCCAGCATCAGCACAAAGACTGTTTTCGGTCGGCGCAGGACGCCTTCGAGCATATCAATCATTGAGTTGCCTCCGCAGTTTTGAGCACCGGATCCACGAGCTCGCCATCAATGACATAATCCTGGCCAACCGTGATGACAGTGACCTCGTTTGGCAGGCCGCTGACCCAAACACCGTCTTCTTCGCCGCCCAGTACGGTTGCTGGGTAGAATACGGTTTTGTTGTTCGTATCGACGCCGCGCACGCCGACCAATCCGGCATCATTCAGCGTTAGAATGGCAGGGCTGATCTTGTGGGCTTTTTCGCTCGCGAGAGACAATGTTGTCAAAGCTGTCACACCATCGCGTGCCAGACCGTCAGGATTTGGAATTTCAACTTCAATGCGGAATGTGCGTGTGTCCGTATCAGCTGCTGGCGCAATATAGCGCACTGTGCCCTCAAAGGTCTGTCCGGTGACCAGTTCAACTTTGGCTGGCATCCCGATGGTCATCTTCGCGATGTCAATTTCCGAGACCTGACCGATGGCTGTCATGGGATCCGTATCGACAACGCTTGCGCAAACATCCCCGATATTCAGCCGGGAACCGATGTTGGCCATAGGGCTTTCGGTGATCCCGTCAATCGGGGAGCGAATGACAGTCCGTTGCAGTTCCAACTCGGCTTCCTGAAGGCGGGCATCTGCTGCATCGAGCTGTGCCTGGACCTGTGCGACCCGGGTTTGGGCTGTGAAGCCTTTGGTTTGCAGCTGGGTTGCAGCTGAGTGATCCAGCTTGGCTTGTGCAACCATTGCCTTGGCTTCAAGGACGCTTGCTTCGCGCGTTCCCTTGTCCAGTTTACAAAGGATGTCGCCAGCAGAAACGCGAGAACCTTCACGCGCAGGGCGGTCAATTACTTTTGCAGCGGTTTCAGAGCGTACCTGGACCTTGGCGTTGGCCTCGGTCCGGCCTCTGATATCAAGTACGGCTGTTCTTTCGCTGGCGGTAAGATGCATAACCTCAACGCGGAACGGTGCGTCAGCGGCCGGATCTTGTCGCTCAGCTGGCGGCAAAACCGCATCTGGGCTGTCGGCGCGTCCACCAATCACAACCGTACCGGAATACATCCAGGCACCGATGCCGGCGGCAAGGCCCAAGGCCAGAACATATGAAAAATTCAAACGCATAGATAACTCCAGAAAGTCGTCTTGTTTACTCGGCGGCTGCAACTGCAGGGGAGGTGCTGTGCGCGCCTCGAGCAATGTTGAGAAGGGCCTCGGCATGGGATTCGAGGTAATTCAAATTGAATGTCATACAGGCAATGCCGTACTCTCGGGTCCAATTGGATCCGGCATGTGAGCTCTGGGTGTTGTGAATTGTCAGCGAATCCAGTGAATTTTGAATTTGGATGCGACGGTTTTCAATTGCCTTTGAGATCGCCTCCGGACCAACTTGTTCAGCGTAAAGTGCCACCAGTAGAAATGGAGACTTAAAGCTGTCTGGAGCTTGCGGTTCTATAAGGTCCTCGAGGAATTTCTCGCGGCCTGCGTCGGTGATTGCATAGACTTTCCGAGTGGGCTTGCCGTCCTTATGTTCTTCGCGAACGGTGACAAGCCCATCCGTTTCCAGACGGGCAAGCGCAGGGTAGATCGATCCGAAGCTGGCGTCCTCGAAATAACTGAACCGGCCCGTGGTGGATTCCTTGCGGATTTCATACCCGGTCGCTTCGCCAAAACTGAGGATCGCCAAGCAGAGGCTACGAACGCTCATGCAATATTCCTCAGGTGGATGATCATCGGCAGTGTTCTTTCGATTGCCCTGTCCAGCGCAATCCCAAACCGACAATTTCAACGCAGTCAGTGCAGCGGGTTCTCAGGAGTTCTGCAGGCCACCAGCCCAATAGACGCATTTCAGATCGTTCGCATTCAGAATATTGCCGGTTGGAGCCTCTATAGTTCCAGCATGATATCTATTCTATATATATCGTTTGTATATATGCGCAATCGATATAACAGTTTTGTGATGAAAGAGCGCCTGGCCGGAGGGCAATCGCAAAAAAAGCGATTACTGGCGGCTTGCGCCGAGGGGCGCTCGTTTCTCAGCCATGATTTTCGGGTGGAGCAGGTATCCCTTATTTGTGAAGGGACTTTTGCGGGGACTTGAACAAAGGGGCGGTGGTTGCGCTTTTGCAGGCTTTTCCGCTGATCCAAATCCAATTCGCGATAAATTGGTTACTTGGAAAGTTGCGCGCTTATGATGTTGTCAGCCGTATGTGCATTCACGCGTTCGAAATCGACGAAGAGTGTCATTGCGGCAGCCGTGAGCAGGAACAGCAGTCCGGCTGATGTCAGTTTCATGAGATGTTTCCTTGTTTGTTTGTTGAGACAGCTTTTAAGCCGCCTCTTTCTAAAGTTGAGGAAACCTATCCATTAAAATTTGAAGCATTTGTTATTTCTAACTAGGGATTCATGATCCTTGGTTTGACCTGCGTCCATTGTGCGCTTGCAACATTGCGCGGGTTGGGGTTTTCTCAGGTCAACTCAGTTTGATCAGGATTTCCGTGATATGACATCATCTTACCCGCGCGATATGGTTGGCTACGGTCGCAATGCGCCAAACCCGGCTTGGCCTGGTGGTGCCAATATTGCTGTCCAATTCGTGATTAATTACGAGGAAGGTGGAGAAAACAATATTCTTCATGGTGATGCTGGCTCTGAGGCTTTTCTATCTGAAATCATGGGTGCGCAGTCTTGGCCGGGCAAACGTCACTGGAATATGGAATCAATCTACGAATACGGATCTCGCGCTGGTTTCTGGCGTTTGTGGAGAATGTTTACGGAGCGCTCTATCCCTGTCACCGTCTATGGTGTGGCAAGTGCGATGGCTCGCAATCCTGATGTTGTCGCAGCCATGAAGGAAGCCGACTGGGAAATTGCTTCCCATGGCCTGAAATGGATCGAATATGCCGATATGCCGGAAGAGCTTGAGCGCGAGCAAATGCGCGAAGCCATCCGCATACACGAGGAAATAACCGGCGCCCGCCCGCTGGGCTGGTACACTGGTCGCTGTTCCATGCAGACCCAAAAGTTGGTGATGGAAGAGGGAGGCTTTCTTTATGATAGCGACAGCTATGCAGATGACCTGCCTTATTGGGTTGATGGCCCGGAAGGTGATCATCTTGTCATTCCCTATACGCTCGACACAAACGACATGCGATTTGCCGCCGTGCAGGGCTTCAACTCCGGCGATCAGTTTTTCACCTATCTGAAGGATTCCTTTGACACCCTTTATGCCGAAGGTGAGGCAGGGGCTCCGAAAATGCTGAACATTGGCCTGCATTGCCGATTAGCTGGCAGACCTGGCCGGGCAGCGGCTTTGGCGCGTTTCATGGACTATGTAGCCTCACATGAAAAAGCCTGGCTGACCCGCCGGATAGACATCGCCTGGCATTGGCATGCCCATCACGCACGCGGTTAATTCCAGGGCCTTCTCAGGCTTTGCGGCTCGCTAGATTTTCCAGCTTGTTCAATCTCGCGTTGGAGGTGACACTCCACTATGGACCTATCATCGACAATTCCGCGATATCACCTTTATGGCGAGGGGGATTCCGCAAATGATTTCGATTTCTTTCATATCGAGGCCATTCGCGCACGCTCCCAGCCATTGGGATGGTCGCTAGAGCCGCATAGCCACGCATATTTGTTCCAGATTCTGATGATCACAGAAGGCGTTGGGCGTCTTGTGGATGATGCGGGAGAGCATGAGGTCTTGCCGGGCGCTGTTGTGTTTAATCCTGCTGGGGCAGTGCATGGTTGGACATTCACGCCAGACACATGCGGACATGTGGTCACATTCAGTTCTGATTATCTGGGGGGGCGGGAAGAGAACCGCAGCGAAGCTGAGCGAACAGCTTTAAGGTCTGCGCGAAACTTGGTTTTCCAAACAGAGCCGCCAGACTTTCAGCGCCTTATGTTTTATCTAGGTGAAATGGCCGCTGAATTCGACAGTGGTCAACGGCGCAGGGATGTCTATCGTCCTTTGCTGGCGCTGGTGCTGGTTCATCTGTTCTCACGAAAGGTTGAGCCTGCGGATCTGGACAGAACGCCCGAATTCTCGCTGTTTCGGTATCGGGCCTTGGTTGAGGATAATTTCCGGGCTGAACGGGGTGCTGATTTTTACGCTGACCAAATGGGGCTGACCACCCAAAGGTTGAACCGCTATTGCCGCTTGTTCATGGATCGTACCGCCACCCAAAGCATTCGGGATCGACTGGTTTTGGAGGCAAAACGACTTTTGGCGTTCTCCAAACTCAGTGTCTCTCAGGTCGGTTATGAACTTGGTTATGAAGATCCTGCATATTTTTCAAGAGTTTTTCGCAAGGAAACCGGTGTATCTCCCCAAGAATTCCGTACACGCCAAGTGCATGTGCAGCCTGTCGAGCCTGGCACCTAGCACTGTCTCGTTTACCTTTAATGTTAATAATAACCTAATAAAAGGCCTGCACCACACAGTTGTAGAGTTGTGCGGTTCTGTAAAATTTTATACGACTCATTATTATTAACGATTTGTTAATTTGGTGGGGCTTGAAAACAATGAAATTATCCGGTCGTTACTTTTACATTTATGCATTCACAGCCTTTATATTTGGCTTTGCATTTATGGTCGGGCTTAACACGTCAGCTGCGACACGTGGCATGAAAGCCTTGTCCGAAGATGCATCAGAACTGGTTGAGATGACCAATAGAGCAGCTAGAGCGGCTGATTTCGGGGATGTATCCGAAGTTATTTTAACTTTGCATGCAGCCAGTCTGTTTATGCCGTCGGCCTTGTTCGCGTCTGTTAGAAAGGAATTGCGCAAGGTTTCCAGAGGGATGCGCTGAGTCTCTTTGCGATTCAAGGCCTTAGAATCAGAAACGCCCCGGAGCGATACATCGCTGCCGGGGCGTTTCCTTCGGGGTGTTCTTTTTGTTCGATGACTCAGTAAGGCAGACCCACGTAGTTCTCGGCCAAGCCAATTTGGGCAGCGCGTGAACTGGCGAGATATTCCATTTCGGCGCGTTGCATTCTCGCATTGAACGGACCAAGTTCCGGGAACTGATGCAATAGGGATGTCATCCACCAGGAGAAGCGTTCTGCCTTCCAGATCCGGGCAAGGGCCTTGTTTGAATAATCGTCGATCCCGGCAGATGATTTTTCACCGTAATATTCGATCAAGGCATTCGACAGATAGTGAATGTCTGAGGCTGCCAGATTGAGCCCCTTCGCGCCGGTCGGTGGCACGATATGCCCGGCATCGCCAGCTAGCATCATCCGGCCAAACCGCAAAGGCTCGGCAACGAAACTGCGCAAGGGGGCAACAGACTTCTCAATCGACGGGCCGGTCTCCATCTTGTCAGCGGCCTCCTCGCCCAGCCGGATTTTCAGTTCATCCCAGATGGCATCATCGGACCAGCTCTTCGGATCCGTTCCTGTTGGAACCTGAATATAATACCGGCTCAAGCTGTTTGAGCGCATGGAGGCAAGGGCAAAGCCATTTGCGTGGTTCGCGTAGATCAACTCGTGATCGACAGGCTTGACGTAAGACAGAATACCGAGCCAGCCGAACGGATAGATTTTCTCATATTCGGTAATGGCATCATCGGGAACGGCAGCACGGGATGCGCCATGATAACCGTCGCAGCCGCAAATAAAGTCGCAGGAGATTTCCCGGGTCAGACCGTCTTTTTCATAGGTGACCTTGGGGTGGTCAGTGTCAAAATCCAGCGGTGTGACCTTGCCTGTTTCATAAATCACTTTGGCGCCGCGTGCCGTATGGGCATCCATCAGGTCGCGTGTGACTTCGGTCTGGCCATAGACCATGACATGCTTGCCACCGGTCAGATTTTTCAGATCAATCCGCAGGCGTGTTTCGCCAACATGAAGAGCAACGCCGTCGTGGGGCAGGCCGTCCTTGTGCAGGCGCTCGCTGACACCAGCGCGTTCCAGCATCTTGACCATGCCCTGTTCCAGCACACCGGCGCGAATGCGTGACAGCACATAGTCCGGTGACCTTCGTTCAAGAACAACACATTCAACACCGGCCAAATGCAGCAGCTGCGACAAAAGAAGACCCGAAGGCCCTGCGCCGATAATGACGACCTGTGTGCGCACGAATGATCCTCCCAGATTGTATTCAGTATTTGGGAGGAATTTTAGGCCTGGTGTCGAAAAACGGAATGGATCATCCGATGGAAGACTTGGACATTTTGAACAGAATGAAATTATCGCAACTTGAATCACTCTATGAAAGTTAGGATTCAATTTCTCAAGACTTCGCCTTAAGCGATTCAAATGTCTCAAGAACCCGGTCAATCATCTGATCGCTTGCGCCCATATGTTGACCTGGATCCTTCAAGGCTTGCCAATCAACAGGGGCATCGCCAGCCTCAGCCAGAACGTCAAACAAGTGCAATCCGGAGATTGTGACGATCTTGCACGCTTCTTTCACCATGGCCTGAGCCTCCGGGCGCGGCATGTGCTTGGCCAGGGCGAAGGTCGCAGCTTCTGCCAGCATCAAGCCTTTCGAGTCTACAATGGTTTCGCGCATGACTTCCGTGTTGACCTCGAGCGAGCCGAGCAGGCGGTTGGCATGGGCAAGGGACGCTCCGGTGGCAACAACCATCTGCGGTAGCGTGAGCCATTCCAAGGTCCAGTTGGCACCAGACCTTTCATGTTCTTGCAATGCAGCTTGATGCAGGGTTCCAAGTAGTCCTGCGTTCTGGCGGGCCAATGCAATCAGAGCCTCCGCACCGACCGGGTTGACTTTGTTCGGCATTGTCGAAGATCCACCACCGCCGCCGAGCCGCACTTCTGCGACTTCATTCTGCGACAGCAAAATCAAATCCGTGCCAATCTTGCCGAGGGTGGCGGTGACGAGAGACAGCCATCCTGCATAATCGTCGAGGCCGTCGCGCATGGTGTGCCAAGGCGCTGGCGAGACACTCAGGCCAAGCCGCTCGGCCAGGCATGATTCCACATCCAGCGCATGTGCACCAAGGGCAGCAAGATTGCCCGACGCGCCGCCGAATGACAGCAGCAATACTCGGGACCGGATACCTTCAAGGCGCTCAAGATGTCGAAGTAATGCAGACAGCCAGACAGCTGCTTTCAAGCCAAAACTGGTCGGGGTTGCCTGCTGCATACGCGTACGCGCTGCAATGGGCGTTTCACGATGCAGATCAGCGAGATCAGCGATTTGCTCTGCAAGTTCAAACAGAGCTGTTTCATGAAGCTTGATGGCTTGTTTGAGGCGCAAGACCAGACCGGTGTCATAAATGTCCTGACTGGTCGCCCCCCAATGCACGAAACGGGCATGGTCCGGATCGATGGCTTTGCGAAGCTCTGCAACCAGTGCAGGGACGGGCACACCGTCCCGCGCTGTACCGCTCGCCAGCGTTGCTGGATCAATGACAAGGCTGTTGCAGGCCTCGGAAATACCGTGAGCAGCTTCAGCGGGCAGGAGACTGCAATCGGCCTCCGCCAGTGCGAGAGCGCCTTCGACTTCCAGCATCGCCCGTATGATCGCATCATCCCCAAAGAGGCCAGCAGTGTCGGGGTCGGTCAGGAGTGATCCTGTGATCAGGCTGTCGAAGGCGGTCAAGCTCATGATTTATGCAGTCTCCAGCGCAATCGAAATGCCTTGGCCAACGCCAATGCACATGGTTGCGAGCGCCAATTTGCCACCGCGTTTTTTCAACTCAAGCGCGGCCGTGCCGGTGATCCGGGCTCCAGAGGCTCCCAGAGGATGACCGAGCGCGATGGCACCACCATTCGGGTTGATGTACTCAGCTGTCTCATCAAGGCCGAGATCGCGCAAGACTGCAATCCCTTGTGAGGCAAAAGCTTCGTTCAGCTCGATGACATCGAAGTCTTTGGGGGAAATGCCAAGCTTTTCGCACAGCTTGCGTGTCGCCGGTGCCGGACCAATGCCCATGATGCGTGGTGGTACGCCTGCCGATGCACCGCCAACAACACGTGCAATTGGCGTCAGCCCGTATTTGCGAACAGCTTCTTCAGACGCGATGATCAATGCGGCTGCACCATCATTCACCCCAGAGGCATTGCCTGCAGTCACAGAGCCACCTTCGCGGAAAGGTGCTCGCAATTTGGCCAGCGCTTCCAGAGTGGTTTGAGGGCGCAGGTGTTCGTCCTTGTCGATGATGATCGGGTCACCCTTGCGCTGTGGAATGGTGACCGCAACGATTTCCTCGTCCAAACGACCGCTTTCCTGTGCTTTGGCAGCTTTCTGCTGGGAGCGGAAGGCAAAGGCGTCCTGATCTTCACGGGAGATCTTGAAGTCTTCGGCGACATTTTCGCCGGTTTCCGGCATGGAATCGACGCCATATTGTTTCTTCATCAAGGGATTGATGAAGCGCCAGCCGATGGTCGTGTCTTCGATCGAGTTGGCACGGGAGAACGCCGTTTCAGCTTTGGGCATGACAAAAGGTGCGCGGGACATGTTTTCAACGCCACCAGCAATCATCAGATCGCATTGCCCGGAGATGATCGCCCGCGATGCTGTGATGATAGCGTCCATGCCGGAGCCACAAAGCCGGTTCATGGTGGTGCCTGGAACCGTTTCCGGCAGACCTGCCAGAAGCGCCGACATGCGGGCCACGTTGCGGTTGTCTTCGCCCGCCTGATTGGCACAGCCGTAGATGACTTCATCAACAGCCCCCCAATCTACATTGGTATTACGTTCCATTAAGGCTTCGATTGGGATCGCACCAAGATCGTCTGCCCGGACTGAGGAGAGAGAGCCGGCGAAGCGGCCAAAGGGTGTGCGGATGTAGTCGCAGATAAAAGCGGGTTTCATGGGTTTTATTATCCTAGCTGGCCTTCGTGGGCTGCCTTGGTGCGGGCGTGCAGTTCGCGCAGAACCTGAAGTTCCTCGGCATTCGGAACCGGGGTCTCGGTTATTGTCTCAGCGAACTTTGCTTTCCAGCCAACGGTTTCCTGAATTTGGTCACGGGTCACGCCCGGATGCAGGGAGGTCACCGTGAATTCCTTGCTGACCGGGTCGGGCTCCCAAATTGCCAGATCAGTGATCAGGCGAGTTGGTCCCTTGGTTGTCACGCCATGGTCTGCGCGGTCTGTGCCGCCGGTTCCATGACCAAGGGATGTGATGAAATCGAGCTTTTCAACAAAGCCACGAAGGGATTGCTTCATGGTGATGAAGATCTCGCCGCAGGAAATGGCGATTTCCGGTGCGCCGCCGCCGCCAGGCAGGCGAACCTTTGGCTTGTAATAGTCTCCGACGATTGTCGTGTTGATATTGCCGAATTTATCCAGTTGGGCACCGCCCAGGAACCCGACGGTGATTCGCCCGCCCTGGAGCCAGTAACGGAACATTTCCGGTACGGAGACTGTGTTGAGGGCCGTGTCACACAATTCGCCATCACCAATGGACAGCGGCAGGACAGTTGGCGCTGTTCCAATGGTGCCACTTTCATAAATCAGCGTAATGTCAGGCGCGTGGGTCAGGCGGGCAAGATTGCAGGCGGCCGATGGCGCGCCAATGCCAACGAAACAGACATCGTCATTTGTCAGCGCGCGCGCAGCGGCAACGGTCATCATTTCAGTCGGGGTGAAATCACTCATGTCCGCTCTCCTCAGCCTTGCGTTTTCAAGTGGGCGACGCGGGACGCAAAGACGTCCGGTGTCTGGTTGAGCACATGTTCGCTCATCCAGGCGGTGAATGTATCGCGTTCGGTTGCGACCTTGTCCCACTCGATATAGGCGCCATTGTCGCGGCCGTAATAGCCTTGCGTATAGGACGGATGCGCGCCGCCGGGCACGACAGCGATCGATGTCACTGTCCAGGATGGCAGAACCGTTGCGTTGGGCGAAATGCCGTCAAAGTCATCGACGATCTCTTCAACCGTCACAATGGAGCGTTTGGAGGCCAAAACAGCCTCTTTTTGAACCCCTGTGATGCCTTCCAGAAAGACATCGCCCTTGCGGTTGGCTTTCAGGGCATGGATCACGGCAACATCCGGGCGAAGGGCAGGGACCGCCGCCAGCTCTTCACCGGTGAAGGGGCAGTTGATGTACTTGATGTTCGGATTGACCCGCGTCAGCTCTGCGCCGCGATAGCCTCGGAAAATGGCGCAGGGCAGGCCCGCAGCACCCGCTTCATAAGCGTTCGCCATGGCAGCGTGGCTGTGTTCTTCGATCTCAAGCTGATGCGGCCAGCCGTTTTCCAATGCATCGCGGAACCGGCGCAGGAGGCCAACGCCTGGGTTTCCTGCAAAAGAGAAGATCATCTTCTTCACGCAGCCCATCCCGATCAGCTGATCGTAGATCATGTCCGGGGTCATCCGCATCACGGTCAGGTCCTTGCGGCCCTGCCTGATTGTTTCATGAGCGGCTGCGTGGGGGATCAGATGGGTGAAACCTTCAAAGGCAACGCTGTCGCCGTCTTTCAGGTTGTCGGCGACCGCATCGGCCAAGGACTGAAATTTCGCCATGGTTCCTATCTCGTTGGTCTCAATAAACGACCCGCGTTGAAGGCGCGGGTCGAGGGGAATTTAAAGATGGGCTGCATCAGACGTCCAGGAAGACAGTCTCATGCTCGCCCTGAAGGTGAATGTCGAACAGGTAGACGATTTTGCCGTCCCGCTCCGTTCGCTTGGCAATCAGCGTTTCGCGGCGGCCGTCCTGCTCGATCAGGTTCAGTACCGGGTCACTTGCATTGGCATTGGTCTCATCTGAGAAATAGACCCGCGTTTGCAGGCCGATGTTGATACCGCGCGAAACGATCCAAAGGCTGATATGCGGTGCCTGAACTTTGCCGTTTCGCCCCGGAACTGCGCCCGGTTTGATGGTCTCAAGGACATAAACCCCAGTGTCAAAATCGGAGCAAATGCGACCCCATCCGCGAAAGTCTTCTTCGAGGGGCTTTTGCTGGGTGTCTTCAGGATGATTGTATTTGCCATCGGAATTGGCCTGCCAGCTTTCCAGCATAACATCGCGCAAGGGCGTGCCTGTGCCGTCAATCACACGTCCCTCGATTTTGATGCGTTCACCCTTGGTGTTCGGGCCAGCAACCACATTCGAAAAATTGTTCTCAAAAATGTTGAAGCCGGCATAGGCCGGTGCCAATCCGATGTGGACATAAGGGCCTGCCGTCTGGCTGGCGGTTTCCCTCATATAATTCAGCGGCTGGACCATGGATCAGTTTCCTTCCAGACGGTTTTCAAAAAGAGTCGATCGACGCCCGCGCAACACGATATCAAACTTGTAAGCCCGTGAATCCAGAGGAATGCTGGAATTCAGGTCCATTGGAGCGATCAGGCTCTTGATGGCTTCTTCATCCGGGATCGTCTTGATGATCGGGCAGATATCGATCAGCGGATCCCCTTCAAAATACATCTGGGTGATTAAACGTTGGCTGAAAGATGGACCGAAGATCGATAGGTGAATGTGAGCAGGCCGCCAGCTGTTGACGTAATTGCGCCAAGGGTAGGGGCCTGGCTTGATTGTGCGGAAGAAATAATAGCCATCCTCATCGCTCAAACATCGACCGCACCCGCCAAAATTTGGGTCGACCGGAGCCAGATAGGCGTCTTTCTTGTGGCGATAGCGACCACCTGCATTGGCTTGCCAGGCTTCCACAAGAGTATGGGGAACGCCTTTGCCGCTTTCATCCATAATCCGGCCATGAACGATGATGCGTTGGCCGATAGCTTCACCGCCCTGCTCGTAGTTGCGGATCATATCGTGATCAAGTGGGCCCAGTTCATTGTGATTGAACTTCGGTCCGGTGATCTCGGACAGGGATTGCTCAATGGACAGCAACGCCTTTTGGGGCGAACGCCCCACGGACGTTTTGTAAATCGGCGTGTAAGCGGGCGGATGCATGTCCCGGTTCCGCTGGAAATACTCTCCTGGCGTCCGGCTGATATGATCCACATTTGCACGTTCGGTGGTCATGGGTTTCTCCCGATAGCTAGATGCGGCCTGCGCATCCCCTCGCACCTCTCCTCAGAAGTGGAAGCTCATTCCGTCATTCCTGATAGAGTGTCCTTGGCGATTTTTATGGCGGTGTTGGCAGCAGGCACGCCGCCGTAAATCGCCACATGCATCAAGACTTCGCGGATATCTTCTGCACTTGCACCAGTATTTGCCGTGGCGCGGATATGCATGGCGAGTTCTTCGCTGTGTCCAAGGGCTGCCAGCAGGGCAATGGTGATCATGGAGCGCTCGCGCTTGGTCAGTGTCTCGTCAGACCAGACCGTGCTCCAGGCACTCTCTGTGATCAGCGTTTGAAAGTCCTTGTCGAAGTCGGTCATGTTGGCGCTGGCACGGTCGACATGGGCATCGCCCAGCACTTCACGCCGTGTTTTCATGCCTTTGTCATAGCGGGAACCCGAGGCGCGATCAGACAAGTTTGTTCTCCTGGATAAAATCGGTTAGGGCCGTGACCAACGCATCTGGACATTCGATGCAGGGCAGGTGGCCAGCCCCTTCGATCTGCACGTAGCGGGAACCTGTAATGAGGTTCGCCGTTGCCTGAACCAGTTCAGGTGTCGTCGCGCCGTCATTGGTGCCGCAAAGGCAAAGGGTCGGTAGCGACAATTGGGCGGTTTGCTCGGTGAAGTCAGTGTCGCGGATGGCAGCGCAAGTGCCCAGATAACCCTGTTTGGGTGTTCGGGTCAGCATGGCACGCCAGCCAACTAGTTCTTCTGGGCGGGAGCATCGGAAGGCGTCGGAGAACCAACGCTCGAGGATCGGATCGGCCAGAGCCTCAATGCCGCCCTTGTCTATGGCTTCCATGCGCCCTTGCCACATGTCGGCTGTTCCGATCTTGGCAGCTGTGTCACACAGCACCAGTGCCCGGACCAGATCCGGTCTGTGGATCGCGATGCCCTGAGCTATTTGTCCACCGACTGAAAGGCCAACAAGAATGACAGACTTTAACTTCAGGCCATCAAGCAGAGAAGACAGATCGTCGATATGATCGGACATGGCGTAGGGCGCATCGGGCGCGTCGCTCAGGCCATGGCCACGTGTGTCATAGCGAACCAATCGGAATTGGCCTGATAGCCGGGCAGCAACCCTGTCCCAGGAGCGAAAGTCGGTTCCAAGACTGTTGGAGAAGACAATGACGGGAAGATCCGCTTCACCGGTGTCCGCATAATGCAATGCCAGGCCATTTGCCCTGATCATGTCCATTTGCGCGTTTCCTCCATCGCCTTTTGTTGAATTGCATATTTAACTCTTTGAACGGTTATGTAAAATGAGAAATTGAGAGATAAAAATAACTTTTAGGAATGGCGCAATGATCGATGCACGGGTGAAATATCGGCATGTCCAATGCTTCATGGAGGTGTCGCGCCGCCGAAGTCTCGTGAAAGCTGCTGATGCTCTTTCCATCACGCAGCCGGCTGTTTCCAAAACGCTGAAGGAGCTGGAAGAAATTCTTGAGGTCCGGCTGTTTGAGCGCAGTCGTAAAGGTGTGACGCTGACTCAGTTTGGCGAGGTTTTTCATCATTACGCAGGGGCAAGCCTTGCGGCCTTGAAGCAGGGGCTGGACAGTGTGGCTCAAGCGCGAATGTCGGGAGAGTCCTATCTCAACGTCGGTGTTCTACCAAGTGTGGCAGCGCGGATCGTACCGGATGCAGTTCAGGCCTTTCAGGCCGAGAGCGTTGAGACGACGCTGACGTTGATCACCGGGCCGAATACTTTTTTGCTCAGTCGCCTGAGGGTGGGGGAGCTGGATCTTGTTGTTGGTCGGCTGGCCGAACCAGAACAGATGGCAGGGCTTTCATTTTCCTATCTCTATTCGGAAAGCGTCTCTTTCGCAGTTCGCAAAGGGCATCCGCTGTTGCAGGAAGACAGCTACGATTTAAGCCGTATTGCAGACTTTCCGGTGCTGTATCCCACAAAGGAGGCCATCATTCGTCCCTATATAGAAAGGCTTCTGATTGCCCATGGGGTCACGCGGCTGCCGAAGAGGGTGGAAACGATCTCCAATTCTTTTGGGCGGACATATACTCTGGATACGGATGCTGTCTGGATTATCTCCAGTGGCGTTGTTGCTCGGGACATTGCTGCGGGTGAGTTGTTTGAACTGCCTTTGGAAACAGCCGAGACAACAGGCCCGGTTGGCCTCACGACCCGAGCAGACGCCGCCCCAACACCTGCTTTGTTGATGTTCCAGAGCACGCTAAGGGCATCGGCTGAAAAGAAGTCCGCTCTCCTATAAGTCTGCCATAGGCCTGAATAAACGCTCCAGGATGTATAACCATTTCATATGTTTCCCTGATGAGTGCTTATTTTACATAACGAACCATATGCAATAGCGTCCATCCTACGTGTTCCAAAGGGATGGAGGGCGGGTCGCGAAGACGATCTTGCATCCTAGTTTTGCAGCACCGCGCATATCTATCGGGAGGTTTTGATATGAAACGTATTCTTTCTGTGGCAGCAGGCATAGCAGCTGCTTCATTGCTGGTGGCATCCGCCAGCGCTCAAGAAGTCACCTTGACACTGCATCATCTACTCGGGCCAAAAGCGCCAGCACAGACCAAGATGCTGGAGCCTTGGGCAAAGAGCATCGAGGAAGCCTCGGATGGACGTATCAAGGTGGATATTTTTCCATCCATGTCCCTGGGTGGTAAGCCGCCTGAATTGTACCGTCAGGTTCGTGATGGCGTTGTTGACGTCGTCTGGACCGTGCTTGGCTACACACCGGGCGTATTTCCGCGCACCGAAGTATTTGAATTGCCAGGCGTTCACCTGGGCTCGGCTCGTGAAACAACCATGGCCATCGCAGATTCCTACGACATGGTTGCGGAAGATTTCAAGGATGTGAAGCCTATCCTGATCCACACCCATGGCGGTCAGGCTATTCACATGGTCGAAAAGCCTGTGCGGTCACCTGACGATTTGGTTGGCCAGAAGTTGCGGACGCCATCGCGGACCGGAGGGTGGATCATTGAAGCGCTGGGCGCTGAGCCTGTCGGCATGCCGGTTCCGGCCCTGCCTCAGGCCTTGTCCAAGGGCGTCGTTGCAGGAACTCTGGTTCCCTTTGAGATTTTTAGGCCCTTGAAGCTTCATGAGCTGACAAAATACAGCACCGAAGGGCCTGGAGGGCGTCGTTTCGGGACCTCGACCTTCATGATCGCCATGAACCTTGATCGCTACAACTCTCTTCCTGATGACTTGAAGAAAGTGATCGACGATCATTCGATGGGCAACATTGCCGAGACCTACGGCCAAGTTTGGGATGATGCAGAAGCTGACGGAAAGGGACTTCGCCGCGAAACCGGCGAGTTGATCGAGTTGGACGACAGCGAAATGGCAGCGTTTGATGTCAAAATGGCGCCAGTCGTTGACCGTTGGATCGAAGAAGCCAACAGCAATGGCCTTGATGGCACCGCTATGGTTGAAGCTGCCAAGGCAGCGGTCGCCAAACAGCACGGCAATTAAAGCTCTCCGATAAGAAACACCAGGACGAACGGCGCGTATGTGCCGTTCGTCGTTTTGTGATTTGGCCGAACGCCGGGATAGAAAAATGTATTCACTGTTGCAGCGCGTGATCAATTTCTGGGCCCTTCTGGGAGGGGCTTTGGTGATTGCAATTGTCTTCGTGACAGCCGTGAATGTGGGGGCCTTCATTCTGGATGGCCTTCTCAAGCCCTATGGCATCTATGTCGCGGCTCTGCCTGGCTATGAGGATTTCGTTAGCCTGGCGATCAGTGTCGCCGCACTGAGTTTCTTTCCCTATTGCCAGATGAAGCGCGGGCATGTCTCTGTCGAGCTGTTTGTGCAGGCGTTTCCCACTTGGTTGCAGACGATCCTGGACCGTGCCTGGCTTCTGCTGACAGTCGTTTTGGCTGTTTTCCTGGGTTACTGGATGTGGGTTGGCATGCTGGAAACACGCGCTGATCATAATATGACTGCGGTTCTGGGGTGGGTCGAATGGCCATGGTATTTCCCGGGCATTGTCTCAATGGGGCTATGGGCGCTGGTGTGCATGGCTCAAGTCCTTGGAGGCAAATCTCATGGGTGAAATGGAATTCATCGGCATCGCCGGTCTCGCCATTCTGTTCTTTCTTCTGGCGCTTCGCATGCCCGTTGGCCTTGCCATGCTGCTTGTCGGTGTCGGCGGCACATATGCGCTATCGCTGGCCGTGCCTTATGTGCGTTTTCTGCCCTATTTGAAGCAATTCAAATCGCTGCTCTGGTCCAACATGGCGAATTACGATCTGTCCGTGGTGCCGTTGTTTGTCCTGATGGGGTATCTTGCCAGTCAGGCTAATTTGAGCCGTGATCTGTTCCGGGGCATGAACGCCCTGATGGGCCGGTTCCGCGGCGGCGTCGCCATGTCCGCTATTGGCGCTTGTGCCGGTTTTGGCGCGGTCTGCGGATCTTCGCTTGCCACCGCCTCGACCATGGGCCGGGTTGCCCTGCCTGAACTGCGCAGGTTGAACTATTCGCCAAGACTGGCCACCGGCGCACTGGCCGCAGGCGGCACGCTGGGCATTCTCATTCCGCCGTCGGTCGCTCTGGTGATCTATGCGGTGATTGTCGAAGCGTCCATTATCGAGATGTTTCGGGCGGCCATCATTCCGGGCCTGATTGCGGTTGTCTTCTTCATCGGCGTCATTGCACTGCTTGTGCGCTGGAAACCGGATCTGGCACCGGCGACCTCCAGTATGGACAAGCAGGAGCGGCGCACGGCCTTGCTGCGCCTGATCCCGGTTCTGTTGATTTTCGGTTCGATCATCTTTGGCCTGGGCATTGGATTGTTCACCCCGACGCCCGCTGCTGGCGTCGGCGTTTTTGCGATCCTGGCCTATGGCTTTGCCCAAAGGCTCTGGGGCGACGAGGGGTTGAATATCCTGGGCGTCAAGACTGCCCTGCTGGAGACGGCTGTCACCAGCGGGATGATCTATTTTATCCTGTTTGGCGCAGAAGTCCTGAAGGGGTTTTTCACCCGCGCCGGATTGCCCTCTGCGATGGCCGAATGGGCCGGCACAAGTGGGATGGACCCCTGGCTGATCCTGATTGCCATGCTGCTGATCCTGGTGTTGCTGGGTTGCTTTATGGAATCCCTGGCGATGATCCTTGTCGTAGTGCCGTTCTTCTGGCCGGTCCTGATCGACCTGAATGGTGGCGACTACGCAACAGCGGCGACGTCGACCTTCGGCATGGGCGTGGATGACCTGAAGATCTGGTTCGGCATATTGGCCTTGATTGTGGTCGAGCTCGGCCTGATCACGCCACCGGTTGGCCTGAATGTCTTTATCATCAACGCTCTGGCCAAGGATGTGCCGATGTCCGAGACGTTCCGCGGTGTTATTCCCTTCGTTCTGATTGAACTCGTCCGCATCGGTCTTATTCTGGCATTTCCCATCCTCGTCCTCTTCATGCCGACGTTATTGGGGTAACGAAAGGGGGATCTGAGGCTGTTTTTTAATGCTAGGGGGCATTGAGGAGCAGCCGGGGCGTTTCATGCTAAAGATGCGGATGGTTGGCGAATGAGGGGCGTTTCTTCTTTATGTGGTGAATTACGCCTTGAAGAAATTTTCATCAGGAAACATAACGCTTATTCTTGATTTCATTCAAAATATTGCGGGCAAATGCCACAGAGCCTTTCAACGAATAAACTGACGTTGCTTCTCACTTTGGGCATTATCGTGATGGGATCCAATTCTCTCCTGTTGAGCCCGATCCTGCGAGATGTTGCGGGGGATCTCAGAACATCTCCGGTTGTCGTTGCATGGGTGATTTCTGCTTTTGGAGCGGCAACTGCAGTATCATCTTTTTTCTTCGGCGGCGTGATCGATAAATTGGGGTATCGTCGGGTTCTCTTGGGCGGGGCCACGATCATGGCACTCTCCCTGATTGGCTGTTCTGTGAGTACGGCATGGTACTGGCTGGCGCTGTGTCAGGCTGTGATCGGCCTGTGCGTGGGAGTGATGCTGCCAGCTGTCTATGCCGCTGCAACCTCGAATGCCCCGCTCGGCGAGGGCGCGCGCGTTCTGGGGCGGGTCATCAGCGGGTGGGGGATTGCGCTTGTCTTGGGCGTGCCATCCTCAGCGTTCCTGAGTGACCTGTTCGGTTGGAGGGCGACTTTTGCCATACTGGCAGCGCTAACCGCCCTGTCATTGGTCGGGTTTTTCCAATTGCCCAGGCAGTCAGCCGTTCGTTCTCAGACAGCGCCGGTGTCGCCCTTCCGCGCGCTCAAAATTCCCGGTGTGCTCCCACTGCTTGTTATCTGCTTGAGCTATATGACAGCGTTCTACGGCCTTTATGCGTTTCTTGGAGACCATCTGCGCTCGGTACTTGATCTGACCGCAGGGCAGGCCGGGATTGTGGTTCTGGGGTATGGCGCAGGATTTGTCTTGGCCAGCTTTGCGGATGCCGCGATTGATCGGATTGGAACGCGCAAGACGTTCCCCACCACACTCGCGCTGCTCGCCGGTGTTTATCTTCTTCTGGTCCCAGCAACCCAGAATTATCTTTCAGCTATCTTGATCGCGGCTGTCTGGGGTTTTGTGAACCACATCGCGATCAATTTGATCGTTCTTCTTCTGTCGCAGCGGGATAAAACCGCCCGGGGAGCCTTGATGGGTCTCCAGACCGCAGCAACCTATACGTCTGTCTTTTTGGGACCTCTTTTAATGGGCGCGTTTTATCCGCTCGGGTTTCATCTTGTAGCTGGTGCGGCCGCGGTTCTGCTTGCCTTTTCGGCCATTGTCGCCTGGAAGTTTTGCGCGGCTGTGGATGGTGTTCGCTAGCAGCGCAAACAGCCAGCATTTGCATGCGCTCAGGAAAAGCGCTTGGCTCCGGCAACGCAGGCTACAACAACCAATGTACTGGCGATCATTGTCCAGACGATGGGTTCTTGCAGCACAAGCGCTGCCAACATGAAGCCGCTGATCGGCCCCATCAGATTGGTCCACTTTGAAAGTTAGTGCATGCTTGGCCTTTGGTCCATCAGAACGATGGTTTCAGGAGTCGGCGGGCGGTAACCCAATGCCCAGTTTCCGGGGCACTATGAGGTCGTTTTGTGTTGTCGTGTTTTCTCCAGCTTTCGATGATGACTTGAGCCTCCCGCAGAGATGTGAATATCTCTCCGTTCAACAGTTCATCGCGCAAGCGCGCATTGAAGCTTTCACAGTATCCGTTCTCCCAGGGCGAGCCTGGTTCGATGTAGGCGGTTCGGGCTCCAACGGCCTTGATCCAGTCCCTGACTGCCTGAGCAACGAACTCATCCGTTGTCTGACCTAATGTAAGCAGGTACGCCCCGGAGAATGAACAGGTCCGTCAGAGCATCAATCACCTCGGTCGAGTTCAGCTTTCGCTTCACACGGATCGCGAGACATTCCCGGCTGTATTCGTCCAGGATGTTCAAGGCCCTGAATGCTTTTCCGTCCTCGGTGCGGTGATGAACGAAGTCGTAAGACCAGACCTGATTGCGATGCAGTGTGCGCAAACGCACACATGATCCCTCGTTCAGCCATAACCGCCGCCTCTTGGTCTGCTTCATTGGAACCTTCAGCCCCTCGTGTCGCCACAAGCGCTCGACACGCTTGTCGTTCACCTGCCAGCCTGCCTCTCTCAGCAAAGCTGCAACCCGGCGATAACCGTACCGGCCATACTGGCGGGTCA
>NZ_JBAKIA010000014.1:0-158230 GCF_037783265.1 Roseibium algae | reverse complement strand
TACAACACCAAGCGACCCCATAGTGCATTGGGCTACCGCCCACCTGCGCCAGAGGCCATCATCCCGATGGACCAAAGGCCAATCATGCACTAACTTTCAAAGTGGACCACTCAAGTGGGGCTGATCAGAAGGGCGGTGCGCACTGCGCAGAGACAGCATCAACTCACCGCGCCGTTTGAAGGCGCTTCCCGGGCCTACGGTTGCGATCCTAATGCGCGAGGTATAGCCGCCGAACGACCCTTTCGAATAGGGGCCGAAATTCGCAAGCCCCCGAAGCGGATGGATGTCGACTTGCGTCGCGTCGACGGGCGAGAAGGACAGGTCCGGTTCGTCCAGCAGTGTGAACGGAGGAAGTTTTGTCAAAAGTGCCGGACTGTTCATTACGTGGTCCTGTCGAAATAGACATGATGATGGCCTGGGCGGCTCCAGCCGGTGACCGGGGAGACTTTAAATACAGCATCAATTCCGGTGCCTTCTTTTAGTCCAAATGCCCGCATTGTCCCGCCCTCGGTGTCGGTTAGAAGGTGTGCCCAGGCCGCGATGATTCTGGCCCAGTTTCGATTGTAACGTTGGGCCCAACGTTCTCGGCGCCAGTCGCCAGCCGGATCGCCAGCTCGGTAGGAACGAGCAGCCATCGGATCCCCGTTGGCGCCTCTCGTATGCTCCGGGTCGCTATCCTTTGTGACTTCTGGACGTGGGATATGCACAAAGGTGTAGGGTTCGAAACCGCACCACCACCGTCCGTCAATCAGGTCAAGCTTTAGGAGCAGTCCTTCCTGAAAGGGAAGCCCGAGGCCGGGCACGGTGCCGGAAAGGTCGCTATTGTAAGCACTCCTCAGTTTTGAAAGCACCTGCACGTCCCTGCGTGACCTTTCCGCATCATCCCCATCACGCGGCGAGGCAATGACTACAGAATGTCCAGCGCGTTTAAAGCGCGGAATGAGCGGAAGTCGCCGCGCGAGGCCTCTGACCAACGCGTCATAGATAAGACCCTTTGCCCAACCGTCTTTGGCCGGATTCAGTTCGATCTCACCATTGGGTGTCGCACCGAACGGTGCAAGCGCATCGACAATCTCCCGATCCCTGCCAAACACGGCGATCTCCCGTCCAAGCACCGCGGCTGTCGCCTTGACTCCTTTCTCCTTCAATAGCTCCCGTACAACGGGAGAGGTTGTGCTCTGCGCGAGTTTTATCCGCCGGGCAGCGCCTGGAATTACTTCGATCTGAAGAGAGGAATAGCGCAGGATAGGGAACGCGCGAGCCTCGGCAGTAGGTAGCTGGACCGGTACCAAGCGTGGTGCAGGGCGCCCGGCCATCACCTGATCATAGAGCGGTTGGGGCAGGTCGTTCGTTTTGGTGATGTCGGCGCTCAGCTCGTCGAATGTTGCACATTCAACGACAGCCACGTCAACGCCGGCGAGCTGGGCCCGTTTCAGGAATTCGGATACAGAGGGCAGCAAGCGGGAGGCCGACGAGGTAAGCCAGTAAAGTCCATTAGGGAAAGGCGAAGGTGCATCGAGGACAGCGGTCAACGCTTCCATGATCGAGGCGTCGCGACCGCTATAGCCGACAAAGACCATTCCGAAACGCTTGCCGGCTTCCACCAAGACATGGCGCATTCGGATGTCCTGCTCCTCCAGCTCCGATCCCGTATTCTTGATCGAGATCGACTGATAATCGCCGTGAAGCTTGGCGATCATCGGCCAGTCCGATTCATTGAGGCAGCGCATTGCCCGATCGGCGGAGTCGATCGCTGCCACTGTCGGACGTTTCTGATCGACGACAGGCAGGATTGCGTTTGCGGAAAGTGCTGCCTCTTCAATCAGCGGATCGAAGTTCGTCGTGAAAACGCAATCTACCTTGCCGGCCGCCATCAAGCTTCCCAGCACCTTGTGCCCGAAACAGGGCGTACCCTTGGAGATCGCGTCGGCTATATATTGCCGTCGATGCCGGGGCTGCGGGTATACCGCTTCGAAGGCCGCAGCATATTCCGTGGGATCCCCTTCAGGAGGCAGGAGTGACGTTTGTCGGAAGAAACTGTCAATCCTGTCGATCCAGATAGGATCGGCCGTATCGATCTCCCGCTTCGACAGGTTCGTCTCGCGGCAAAAGATCTGTGCCTTGAAATCCCGGATCATAGCATAGCCGGTTGGAATGCCAGAGGCCGCCGATGCACCCGCTCCAAGGAACCATGCCACAAGGTTTGGCCTAAGATCGAAGGCGGTTGCGAATTGAGAGGCGGTTATTGTCGGGACTGGGTTGATGATAATGTTCCTTCAACCGACGCAGGAAAAGAATAGTATTGGGGGTTGCAAAGCTCTGTAAAGTCAATCTGGCCGTTTCACACAGGAACCATCTTCGGAGCGGACATCGGAACCGGTCGAATTCATTGGATAAAGAAAACCCGCCCGATCGTCTCCGATGGGCGGGTTCCGTGTTTCAGGACCGTTTGAGCCGCTTATTGACCTAAATTGGCCATCCTATGCGACTCGGGACAAGCATCAGGTTGTCCCCTTAGCCAGCGTCGCGTGGTACCGCAGTTTTCCCATTTCACCCATCTTCCATTCCGCACCAACCCAAGGATTTTCCTCGGGTTGGTACAAAACATTGGGTACTATGAACAAAACTTTGGTCCTCTCACCACAACAGCTTTTTTCGTATCAGCTACAGCCGCTTGTGCTGCCGCAGGTGTCGCATTTAAGGCAGGTGCCGTTGCGGACCATGGTGAAGTTGCCGCATTCGGCGCAGCTTTCGCCTTCATATCCCTTCATCCGCGCCTGGGCGATCTGCTGAGCAGCTGTTGCTTTGGCAGGAGCTGGAGCCGGGCTGATCTCGACAGAGACGGCTGCTTCGGAGCCGCGGGCAAAAGCCGTTGCCACAGCTGATGTCTGGGCCACAGGGGAGGAGGCCAGTTCAGCGGCAACCGCCTGTGTCATGGATCCAGCCGGTTCCGTGCCGGAGATCAGGCGGAAATGTTCGGTCTGGCCGCGAATAAGACCATGAGAGACAACACCTTGATGCTCTTTATTGCGTTCATCGTCGGTGCCCGACCCATTGCCGAATGTGGGCGGGGCCACATGAGCCAGGTCATGGCGGCCAAGGTAAGAGACGGCCAGCTCACGGAACACATAGTCGAGGATCGACGTAGCATTCTTGATGGCATCATTGCCCTGAACCATGCCAGCTGGCTCGAACTTGGTGAAGGTGAACGCGTCGACATATTCTTCGAGCGGCACACCATATTGAAGACCGAGCGACACGGAGATGGCGAAGTTGTTGATGAAGGCGCGAAGGGCTGAGCCTTCCTTGTTCATGTCGAGGAAGATCTCGCCAAGACGGCCATCATCATATTCACCTGTGCGCAGGAAGATGGTGTGACCACCGATCTTGGCTTTCTGGGTGTAGCCCTTGCGCCGTGTCGGCAGTTTTTCCTGCTCGCGGACAATCCGCTCGACGATGCGCTCGACAATGCGTTCTGCGACAACTTCGGCGCGCGCTGCAATTGGCTTGGCAGCGAGGCTGTCCATTGCGTCATCTTCGTCGTCCTCATCAGCCAGAAGCTGGGAGTTGAGCGGTTGCGACAGCTTGGAACCATCGCGGTAGAGTGCATTGGCCTTCAGGGCAAGCTTCCAGGACAACATGTAGGCTTCGGTGCAATCTTCGACGGTTGCATCATTGGGCATGTTGATGGTCTTGGAAATCGCGCCGGAGATAAACGGTTGAGCAGCTGCCATCATGCGGATGTGGCTTTCCACGGACAGATACCGCTTGCCGATCCGGCCGCATGGATTGGCGCAATCGAAGATTGGGTAATGTTCTTCCTTGAGGAAAGGCGCACCTTCCAGGGTCATCGCGCCGCAAACATGGGTGTTTGCTGCCTCAATGTCGGCCTTCTTGAAGCCGAGGAACGGCAGAAGTTCGAACTCGTGATCTTCCATCTGCTCGGCGGAAACGCCCAGCGCCGTCATCTGCTCATCGCCGAGTGTCCAGCGGTTGAAGACGAACTTGATGTCAAAGGCCGAGGCCATACCGTCCTTGAGCTTTGCCAGGCTCTCGTCACTGAAGCCCTTGGCTTTCAGCGCAGACGTGTTGATTGCCGGAGCTTGATCAATGGAGCCGTGGCCCACTGCATAGGCTTCGATCTCGGCCAGTTCGCTTTCGGTGTAGCCGAGCTTGCGAAGGGCTTCAGGCACAGCCCGGTTGATGATCTTGAAGTAGCCGCCACCGGCCAGTTTCTTGAACTTCACCAGGGCAAAATCCGGTTCGATGCCAGTGGTGTCGCAATCCATCACCAGGCCAATGGTGCCTGTTGGGGCAATCACGGTGGATTGGGCGTTGCGGTAGCCATTCTTCTCGCCAAGCTTCAAAGCCTTGTCCCAAGCGAGTTTGGCGCGCTTGATCAGTTCCTTGTCCGGGCAGGAGGCATGATCCAGCGCAACGGGCGCTGTGTTCAGGCCCTCATAGCCCGTGTCTTTGCCGTAAGCTGCGCGGCGGTGGTTGCGCATGACACGTAGCATGTGATCGGCATTGTCTTTGTAACCTGGGAATGGGCCCAGCTCACCAGCCATTTCAGCCGATGTTGCATAAGACACACCGGTCATGATCGCGCTGAGCGCGCCACAGATGGCACGACCTTCGTCACTGTCATAGGGAATGCCGGAAGTCATCAGCAGGCCACCGATGTTGGCATAGCCAAGGCCGAGTGTGCGGTACTGGTAGGATCGTTCGGCAATTTCCTTGGACGGGAACTGTGCCATCAAAACGGAAACTTCCAGAACGATGGTCCAAAGACGGACTGCGTGCTCGTAGTTCTCGACATCGACCGAGCGATCTTCGTGGCGGAACTGCATCAGGTTAAGGGATGCGAGGTTACAGGCGGTATCGTCCAGGAACATATATTCCGAACACGGGTTGGACGCGCGGATTTCACCAGAGGCCGGGCAGGTGTGCCAGTCATTGATGGTGGTGTGATACTGAATTCCAGGATCGGCGGAGGCCCAGGCAGCATAGCCGATCTGTTCCCAAAGCTCGCGGGCTTTCAGGGTCTTGGCCACTTCGTCCGTGCGGCGGCCAACAAGATCCCATGTGCTGTCTTCGACAACCGCGGACAGAAAGCCGTCGGTCACGCGCACGGAGTTGTTGGAGTTCTGGCCGGAAACCGTCAGATAAGCTTCTGAATCCCAATCGGTATTGTAAACCGGGAACTCGATTTTGGTGAAACCCTGGCGGGCGAATTGAATGACGCGCTGGATATAATTGTCCGGCACCATCATTTTCTTGGCGGCGCGGATTTCGCGCTTCAAGGCCGGGTTTTTGGACGGATCGAAACAGTCGCCGTTGTCAGCCTCACAGTTGACGCAGGCCTTCATGACAGCGCCAAGGTGCTTCTGGCAGATCTTGGAGCCGGTGACGAGGGCCGCCACTTTCTGTTCTTCCTTGACCTTCCAGTTGATGTATTCCTCGATGTCGGGATGATCAACATCAACCACGACCATCTTGGCTGCGCGGCGGGTGGTGCCGCCGGATTTGATCGCGCCAGCTGCCCTGTCGCCGATCTTCAGGAAGCTCATCAGGCCAGATGATTTGCCGCCGCCGGACAGCTTTTCGCCAGCACCACGGACGCGAGAGAAGTTGGAGCCGGTTCCGGAACCATATTTGAACAGACGGGCTTCGCGGACCCAAAGGTCCATGATGCCGCCTTCATTGACGAGATCATCACCAACGGACTGAATGAAGCAGGCATGGGGCTGCGGATGTTCATAGGCGGTAGCGGATTTTGTTAGTTCGCCAGTCTGGAAATCAACATAGAAGTGGCCCTGACTCGGGCCATCAATACCATAGGCCCAATGCAGACCAGTGTTGAACCACTGTGGGGAGTTCGGTGCAACTTTCTGGGTCGCAAGCATGAAGCGGAGTTCGTCGTAGAATGCTTGCGCGTCGGCTTCACCGTCGAAGTAGCCGCCCTTCCAGCCCCAATATGTCCATGTTCCGGCGAGGCGGTCAAACACCTGGCGACCGTCCATTTCGGATGTGTAGCGGTCAGCTTCTGGAACTTTGGACAGAGCCTTTTCGTCGGCTTCATGACGCCACAGCCACGATGGAACCGCGTTCTCCTCGACGGCCTTCAACTTGGCAGGCACACCTGCCTTGCGGAAATATTTCTGCGCCAGAATGTCGGACGCAACCTGGGAAAACTGGGCAGGGACCTGAATGTCGGCGAGCCGGAATACAATGGAGCCATCCGGGTTGCGGATCTCGCTGGTCGCATTTCGAAATTCAACTTCGGCGTAGGGTGATTGTCCCTCTTTGGTGTAGCGCCGCTCTATCCGCATTCTATGTCCCCTTGTATCGTCAAGACCAGGCCTGTTGGTCCTGTATCGTTCGTCCGCATCATCTTGCGCTGGGACTTCACTACCCGAACGCTATTATCCATTCAGTTTGGTAATTCAGTGTCGTCGTATTGGATTGCCTGAATTTCGATATTAATACCTTATTTAGTGCTTTCCCTGAGTTAGTCTACTAAATATAGTCATCATCAACAGGTTTGTCTGGAAATTCATCCATACTCCAGACGCGCAAAATTAATCGCTCCGAATGACCGAAGTGGCCGCTTCAGAAGGTTACGCAAGTACCGGAAACTGGGAAATTTGGAACCACATGACATGCTGATCCCAGATACGCACCAATATGATCCGAAAATAATGTAAATGACTTGTTAACGTCAAGGAGCGAGTGACAAGTTGTAGTGTTTAAATAGTAGGCAAGCGCTAAATATTGTGTCGGTCTGTGGATAGCGGGGAGGGCCGCTAAAGCCGCTAAAAAGTCTTGTGTGGGGTATTGGGGACACAAATTGGATCTCAATCCAAATAGTCACTGATTCTATGAAAATTTTAAGAAAATTCCGGACATCGACTTCAGTGCGATTTAAACGCAAGCGGTCATCCTAAGGCTAGGGATTTAGCAGGGGTGTCCAAGGATCATGAAATATCACGCAGCATATGGCCGTGGGCTGGAGGATCTCGACGCTGTCATTGTTGAGGACAGCAAACCCATGCAGACAATTATTCGTTCGATTTTGCTCAGCTTCAAGGTTGCAAGGGTTCGTGTGTTTGATTCGGTTGATGAGGCGCTTCAATCCATGTTGGCCGAGCCGCCCAACGTCATTTTGACCGATTGGCGTATGGCTCCAACTTCTGGCTATCAATTGTTGCGCATGATCCGCCATCGTCATATGGAGCCGCTTTGCTATGTCCCGGTACTCTTTATAACCGCGCATGGAACGCGGCCCCTTGTCGACAAGGCTCTGCGCGCAGGCGCTCATCATCTCCTGGTCAAGCCGGTTGCTCCGTCAATGTTGCTCAAGCGCCTGCAATGGCTGATGAATGATGATCGACCAATGGTTCTCGAGAACAGCGGGTTTTACAACATTCTTGGCATTCGGGAATCCATGGATGAACAGGCTGAGAAACTTCAAAACCTTGAAAATGCCAGAACTTATCACGAGCAAGCGATCCGGCGCATTGCGAAGGTGCAGTGCGCAGTCGACAAAGAGTTCAACGGTGTACCTCTTGAAGATGCAGACACAGGTGAATTTGCTCAAGTTTCGATACCGAAACACAAAATCAAGCCAGCCAATTCAAGTTCTCGTCCGTCAGGCCGATCTTCGAGATATGCAGCTGTTCGATAACGAGGCATAATTGGCGTTCTTGCGATCTTATGGACTTTCTGAGGTTTCTTGTCCTGATATTCTGTTGTGCAACGGGTAAACAGGCGGGCTGGACAGAAAGCCTCCTTGGAGGCATAGTCGCGCAAATTGGCCTGCCGCTTCTGAAACTTCCCTTTCAGGGCTCCGGGCTCTCAATGCCTTTTGCGCCGAGCGCGCAGAAAATCACAAGGACGCGTCAGGGCGATGAAAAATTTCCTGCTGGAAATCTTTACCTGGTGGAACGGTCGGACCATGGGGACCCGTTTTTTCACTTGGCGTAAGGGCGAATTTGTCGGCGAAGATGAATTTGGCAACAAGTACTATCGTGAACGCGCAGGCAAAAAGCGCTGGGTGATCTACAATGGCGTTTCCGATGCCTCGAAGATCCCTTCTGGCTGGCACGGCTGGATGCATCACCGCGTTGATACGGCGCCGGTAGATGAAACCTATTATGCCAAGGGCTGGCAGAAGCCACATGAAGCCAACCACACGGGAACCTCACTGGCATACCGTCCGGATGGTTCGATCCTGACCCCGGAAAAACGCCCCGAGGTGAGTGGTGACTATCAGGCCTGGTCGCCTGGGAAGTAATATTTTACTTTAATAAAATGATTTAAAGGCCCGTTTTACGGGCCTTTTTTATTTTTGCATCTTGAGAGATCTTGAGCACGTTGCTAAAAGCCTTGGCTCAGATATTTCGGCAGAAATGCCCTTTAGAAAGTGTATTTGCTCTCTAGCAGCAGACCATAGCGCTGGTACGTCTGGCTTTGATCCAGCTCGTATTCTGAGTGCATCCACCAATAACGACCACCCACGCCAACATTCCAATTCGAGGTCAAAGCAACGTTCATCATTGCATCGGTTTCGAAGCCATAGGTGTAAATGCTCTCGATGTCGATGAAGCCGTCGTCACTCTCATTGTAGGACCATGGCACAGCAGCGGCATCTACAGACCAGCTGAATCGGTCGTTCAGTGTCCCATCTGCAGATAGTCCGAGACGAAGGGCATGCCATGTATTTGAGATTTTGAACGATGTACCACCATATTCGGCGGAGAGTTCGTCAGTGAGAAACTGATAGCCTATAAACGTCCTGAGTCGGCCCGAATTTCCCGCGAATTTCATGATTTCCCAGCCACCGTCGAGTGTCAGATACCCTAGGTTCTTTGTGTTCCAGGCAGTTGACTCCGTCCCAGAATATGATTGCGACCCATCAGTATTGCGACCGAAACCAACATATCCCTTGAAATAGGTGTTGGCGGTTATGTCCTCGAGATTGGCAACAAGCTCTACTGAATGGCCAGTGACGTTGTCCGTTTCGACCCGTGCATTGGCTCCGTGGACGTCAGAAGATGCCTGACTGTACCAGTAACGCAGTCCGATGGACCCTCTCAGCGTTGCGGTGGAGAAAACGTCTTCAGAAACATAGGGTTGAGATGGGAGTTGGTCTGCTGCAAATGCTGTGGAGGAGGTGCAAATGGCTGGCAACGCAAGGGAAAAAGCATATTTCATGAAATGGGACATAGCTGGTCAATACCTTGGATTAAAACGAAAACCTCTATAGGTATCATTCGACCACTTATGGTTAATGCAGGGTAAAGTTGCATTAATTGCGTGTGTATCTAAGCGTTTGATCCTGGTATTTCTGTCTATGCTTTTAGTTAGGTGATCTTCCGGCTCGGGTAGCCCGGAGCGCGCAGCTCAAAACCGGTCTTTGTACTCTTAAAACCAACCTTGCGATAAAATTTCTGCGCGCCAGTGTTGGCGGCTCCGGTCATTAGCATGATTTTGTAGCAGTCTTGCTTCCACGCCAGCTCAAAGGCGGCCTGAAGCAAAGTTTGGCCGAAACCCTTGCCGCGATGATCCCCATGAGTGACGACGTTTTCAATCAAGGCATAGGGTGCGCCGGCTCTTGTGAAATTTGGCATGACGACCAGAGTGCAGGTTGACACTGCATCATTCCCCAGGGAGCCAATCAGAGTCGTGAGGCCGGGGTGTGCCAGCATGGCCTTTAGTTTTTCTCGGCCAATCTGATCGTCCAGCGGCAGGTCATCAGGGATCAAATGGAAAAACAGGTTGCGCAGCTCTTCATAGTCCGCCGCAGAGGCAGGGCGAATTTGGAGGGTGTCTTGACGCTCGCTCATTGGTCCCTTGCTCGATTCGATTATATCATTTGCAGACCAGCCTATAAAAAAACCCGCCGATGAGGGCGGGCTTTTAGCAGATATTAGGCGCAAGTCGTTATCAGCTTTCAGGAAGCGGCAAATAGTCCTGCGGAGGAATGATGCCGAGGCGGCGATCCAGGTAATTGCCGCAACGATCCATAAGATCGTCAATGTCGTTCTCAAAGAAATGGTTCGCGCCTGGAATCGTTTGATGATCGATGACGATGCCTTTTTGGGTCTTCAGTTTGTCGACCAGCGTTTGAACATCTTTTTGCGGCACGACCTTGTCGTTTTCACCGTGGATGATCAGGCCCGATGAGGGGCAAGGCGCCAGGAACGAGAAGTCATGAAGGTTGGCCGGTGGAGCCACCGAAATGAAGCCCTCGACTTCCGGGCGGCGCATCAAGAGCTGCATGCCAATCCAGGCACCGAATGAGAACCCGGAAATCCAGCAGGCACGGGCATCCGGGTGGATCGTCTGGACCCAATCGAGAGCTGCCGCTGCATCGGACAATTCTCCCTGGCCATGATCGAACGTGCCCTGGGACCGGCCAACACCGCGGAAATTAAACCGCAGCACTGCAAATCCACGCTGTGCGAACATGTAATAGTGCTGATACACGATCTGGTTGTTCATCGTGCCGCCGAACTGCGGATGCAGATGAAGAATCAGGGCGATGGGCGCATTCCGCTTCTTTGCGGGATGGAACCGGCCTTCCAGCCGGCCGGCGGGACCGTTAAAGATCACCTCAGGCATGAAGCGTTATGTCCTTTATTGTCCAGGTGACATCTGGAAGCGATGGCACCTGAAATCGGAATTAGATACGTGAAACTCCTAAGTCCAAACTTGACTCATATGTTCCGAGTTTCTAAAACCTTGTTTAGAATTGTTCGAAAGTCGGGTTTGTCCTAACCATCGCCGAAACTCGGTCTGGAAAGAGCATTCGATTTTCATGTTGACGCACGTTTACGTCATCCATTCGGAAAATTTCAAGTTTTCCGTGACGGCTTGAGCGGAAAACTGCATTTTTCGACGTTTTACGGGACATTGAAGTGTTTATGACTGGCAATCGGCCACATGTTTATCTCGACTATAACGCGGGTGCACCTTTGCGCCCTGTGGTTCGGGATCGCATGGTCGAGGTCATGATGGCCGTCGGCAATGCGTCATCTGTGCATGGCGATGGCCGCCGGGCACGGGGGCGGGTGGAAGAAGCTCGTGAGTCTGTCGCTCTTCTGTGCGGTGCGCGCTCTCGGTCGGTAACGTTTGTATCTGGCGGCACTGAAGCCAATATGACTGCCTTGACGCCCCAATGGCAGGATAAGGGTGCGCCGGTTTATCTCGAAAGATTGCTACGCGGTGCGACTGAGCATCCAGCTGTTGCTGCGGGTGGGCGATTCCCGGCTTCCATGCAGAGTGTTTTGCCGGTCGATGGCAATGGCGTGATCCGCTTGGATGAGCTTGAGCGCTTGTTAGCAGAAGATGGCCCCGCTCTCGTATCCGTCATGGCGGCGAATAATGAGACCGGCGTAATCCAGCCGCTTGAAGATATTGGACGGTTGACCAAGGTCGCTGGCGGTTTTTTTCACGTCGATGCGGTTCAGGCTGCTGGCCGCATGCCGATTGATATGGAAGCCTGGCAGGCCGATGCTCTCAGCCTGTCCGCCCATAAGTTTGGCGGTCCGCAGGGCATGGGCGCTGTTGTCGCCGGTTCAACGGCCCGCGTTCCGGCTCCGCTGATGAATGGTGGCGGACAAGAGAATTGGCGTCGGGCAGGCACTGAAAATGTTGCCGGTATATGCGGATTTGGGGTTGCAGCAGCGCTCGCAAATGACGATTTGAAGGATGCCGGGCAACTTGCAGCCTTGAGGGACCAGCTTGAAGCCGGTGTCAGTCTTATATGCCCGTCAATGAAAGTATTTGGTTCAGATGCGCCGCGTCTGTCCAATACATCATGTTTTGCGGTCGGTGGCATTCCTGCTGAAACAGCATTGATCGCTTTTGATCTGGAGAACGTATCTCTTTCATCTGGATCGGCATGCTCATCCGGCAAAGTGTCGGTGTCTCATGTGCTCAGCGCCATGGGCGTGGACGAACATATAGCCCGCTGCGCCTTGCGGGTGAGCCTTGGTTGGAACTCGAGCGAAGAGGATATCGCCCGCTTTCTGAACATCTGGCCGATGATCGTGGATCGGTTGAACCCTGAGGCTCGAACTCGGGCAGCATAGAGAATTTCTCGTCTTCGGACGAGACCTGAACCCGTTCGCACTGCCTTCCGACAAGGATCATGGCAGGCGGATCAACAAGACGACCAACAGCGGGACCACCGGGTCCCGAACATGGAGTGAATGACATGCCAGCTGTGCAGGAGACAATCGATCAGGTTAAGGCCATCGATGTTGACCAGTATAAATACGGCTTTGTGACTGATATCGAATCTGAAGTTGGCGCGAAAGGCCTGTCAGAAGAGACAGTTCGCTTCCTGTCGGCCAAGAAAAACGAGCCGGAGTGGATGACCGAATGGCGTCTTGATGCACTGCGCCGGTTCAACACGATGGAAGAGCCGGATTGGGCGCGTGTTGACTATCCGAAGATCGATTTTGATGCGCTGTATTATTGGGCCTCGCCAAAGTCCGTTGAAGGCCCGAAAAGCCTTGATGAGGTCGATCCTGAGCTGCTGGCGACATATGAGAAACTCGGAATCCCGCTGCGTGAGCAGGAAATTCTAGCCGGTGTTGAGCCAAAGAACCGCATCGCTGTTGATGCTGTTTTCGACAGTGTGTCCGTTGTCACGACCTTCAAGAAGGAACTGGCTGCAGCTGGTGTGATCTTCTGTTCGATCTCGGAAGCCATGCGTGAGCATCCGGAGCTGGTCAGAAAGTACCTCGGTTCCGTGGTTCCGGTGACCGACAATTATTATGCGACACTGAACTCGGCTGTCTTCTCCGATGGGTCCTTCGTCTACATTCCGGAAGGCGTTCGTTGCCCGATGGAGCTGTCGACCTACTTCCGCATCAACGAGATGAACACGGGCCAGTTCGAGCGGACGTTGATCATTGCCGAAAAAGGCTCCTATGTGTCTTACCTTGAGGGCTGTACAGCGCCCCAGCGTGATGAGAACCAGCTGCATGCCGCAGTGGTTGAGCTTGTGGCTCTGGAGGATGCGGAGATCAAATACTCCACCGTTCAGAACTGGTTTCCAGGCGATTCTCAAGGTAAGGGTGGCATCTACAACTTTGTTACCAAGCGCGGCGATTGCCGGGGGAATAACTCCAAGATTTCCTGGACCCAGGTTGAGACCGGATCTGCAGTCACCTGGAAGTATCCGTCCTGCATTCTTCGCGGCGACAATTCCACTGGCGAATTTTACTCGATTGCCGTTTCCAATGGCTATCAGCAGATCGACAGTGGCACCAAGATGATCCATCTGGGCAAGAATACGTCGAGCCGCATCATCTCCAAGGGGATTTCTGCCGGACGTTCTTCGAACACTTATCGTGGACTGGTCTCAGCTCATAAGAAAGCTTCCCATGCGAGGAACTTTACACAGTGCGATTCACTTCTGATCGGTCAGGATTGCGGGGCACATACGGTGCCCTATATCGAGAGCAAGAATGCGACGGCTGTTTTTGAACATGAGGCGACCACCTCAAAAATCTCTGACGACCAGATGTTCTATTGCCAGCAGCGCGGGATGTCCGATGAAGAGGCGGTTGCGTTGATCGTCAATGGCTTCGTCAAGGACGTGATCCAGCAGTTGCCGATGGAATTCGCGGTGGAAGCCCAGAAGCTGATTTCGATCAGCCTCGAAGGCTCGGTTGGCTAAAGCCAACGCCCGCAAATCTGAATTTGAATGACCTTGGTTGCCACGCTGCAGCCCAAATATGATACGAGGACCATCTCAATGCTTGAGATCAAAAACCTGCACGCCCGCATCGCCGAAGATGGCACAGAGATCCTGCGCGGCGTTGACCTGAAAGTAAACGCTGGCGAAGTTCATGCCGTGATGGGCCCGAACGGTTCCGGCAAGTCTACGCTGTCCTATATTCTGGCTGGCAAGTCCGACTATGAAGTGACCGAAGGCGAGATCCTGTTCCACGGTGAAAATCTTCTGGACATGGGGCCGGACGAGCGGGCAGCAGCGGGCGTTTTCCTCGCGTTCCAGTACCCGATCGAAATCCCGGGCGTTGCCACCATGGAATTCCTGAAGACAGCGATGAATGCGCAGCGCAAGGCACGCGGTGAAGACGCACTGACGATCCCTGACTTCATGAAGCGTGTGAAGGCCAGAGCTGCTGATCTGAACGTTACCATGGATATGCTGAAGCGTCCGCTCAATGTCGGCTTCTCTGGCGGCGAGAAAAAGCGCGCTGAAATCTTGCAGATGTCTTTGCTTGAGCCAAGCCTTTGCGTGCTGGATGAAACAGATTCCGGTCTTGATATCGATGCGCTTCGCGTCGTGTCTGAAGGTGTCAACAAGCTGCGCTCGCCTGAGCGCGCAATGATCGTCATCACCCATTACCAGCGCCTGCTTGATCATATCATTCCAGACGTCGTCCATGTTCTGTCCAAGGGCAAGATCGTCAAGACTGGCGGCAAGGAACTGGCTCTGGACTTGGAAAAGAATGGCTATGCTGACTATGTCGGCGCAGCAGCCTGAGCCCCGGAGAGAGTTTTATGAACGCACCAACTCCGATCACTCACACGCAGGCCGAAGCTGATCTGATCAGCCGCTTTGCCAGCGCACGTGATGCAGGGCTTGCAGGGTCTGTTGCCGTGACCGCGCTGCGTGATGCAGCCGCCGCGCAACTCAAGGCCGATGGCCTGCCGCACCGCCGGGTTGAAGAGTATAAGTACTCTGACCTGCGCGCTTATATGAAGACAGCAGCTCCGCTGGCCGAGGCGACGACTGCCGCTGACGCAAAAACTGTTCTTGATGGCTTTGACAGTTATGGCGAACTGGACCGCTACCGGATTGTTGTCGCCAATGGCCGATTTCTGGCGGACCTGAGCGATGTCGCTGAACTGGCGGCTGAAGGCGTCGTTGTTTCCGACTTCAATGACGCACTGGCGGGCGAAAACGGCTCCACCATGCTGACAGCCCCGAAGATCACCAACCAGGATGGCGTCATTGCGCTCAACACTGCGTTTGTTCAGGGCGGTGTTGTGGTCTCTGTCAAGGAAGGCGCTGAGGTCTCCAAGTCGGTTGAACTGGTTCAGGTTGCCGTTGGCACTGGTGCCCAGGTCAGCCGAAACCGGATCGTTGTGGCCAAGGGGGCCAAGCTTCGTGTGCTTGAAACCTTTGCTGGCGACACGGGCGCGGGCGAAACCAATGTCGTCTTCGATTACGACATTGCCGATGAAGCTACTCTGGCCACCACACGTTTGGTGACAGGCGCAGCTGCAGGCGCAAAGCTGTTCACGACGCTTGCGCGCGTTGGCGGTGATGCTCTGTTCAAGACGCTGTCGTTCATCGCGGGACCTTCGTTTACGCGCAACCAGCAGTTCGTCTCCTTTGTTGGAGAGAATTCTGATGCGAAGCTATATGGTGTCACTATGGCGCGGGGCAGGGATCTTGGCGATCAGACGCTGATCGTTGATCACGCCGTGCCGCATTGTAACAGCCGTGAGTTCTTCAAGGCCGTTCTGGATGATGACGCTCGTGGCGTTTATCAGGGCCGGATCAATGTTGCTCCACATGCGCAGAAGACTGACGGCGAAATGATGACCCAGGCTCTGCTGCTGGGTGACGGCGCAGAGATGGCGAATAAGCCAGAGCTGGAAATCTTCGCAGATGACGTTCTATGCGCCCACGGTGCGACTTGCGGCGACTTGGATGAAGATCTTCTGTTCTATCTGCGCGCGCGCGGAATTCCGGAAGCAGAAGCCCGTACTTTGCTGGTTCTTGCCTTCTTGTCGGAAGCCATTGAGGAATTCGACGAGGAAGACGTCACGGACGTGTTGGAAAACCGCGTTCGTATGTGGTTGGCAGCTTAAGGCAATAGGAGAGACCGCATGACGGCAGTACAGGCTGATATGCCCACCCTTGATACGCCCTATGATGTTGAGGCTATCCGCAAGGACTTTCCGATCCTTGCGCGGGAAGTCTATGGCAAACCCCTGGTCTACTTGGACAATGGTGCTTCAGCTCAAAAACCTCAGGCGGTGATTGATGCGGTGTCAAACGCCTATTCGCATGAATATGCCAATGTGCATCGCGGTCTCCACTATTTGTCGAACACGGCCACGGACAAGTATGAAGCTGCGCGCGAAACGGTGCGCCGCTTTTTGAACGCCCCTTCAGTGGACGAGGTGGTCTTCACAAGCTCGACCACAGAAGCGATCAATCTCGTTTCCTATGGCCTGGGCGGTAAGTATTTCGGCGAAGACGACGAGATTGTCCTGTCGATCATGGAGCACCACTCCAACATCGTGCCCTGGCATTTCCACCGGGAACGCCATGGGGCCAAGCTGAAATGGGTCTATGTCCGCGAGGATGGCTCATTCGATCTGGATGCGTTCCGAGATAGCTTGAGCGACCGCACCAAGCTGGTCGCGATAACGCATATGTCTAATGTGCTGGGCACAGTGGTGCCGATCAAGGAAGTCTGCGCCATTGCGCATGAGCGCGGCATTTCGGTGCTTGTGGACGGCAGTCAGGCTGCGGTGCATTTACCGGTCGATGTGCAGGATCTGGGCTGCGATTATTACGTCTTCACCGGGCATAAGGTCTATGGCCCGTCTGGCATAGGTGTTCTCTGGGCAAAGATGGATAAGCTCAAGGAGATGCGCCCGTTCAATGGCGGCGGCGAAATGATCCTTGATGTGACTGAGGATCTGGTGACCTACAATGACCCGCCGCACAGGTTCGAGGCTGGCACACCACCGATTGTTCAGGCCATCGGTCTGGGCGCAGCGCTAGATTATATGGACAGCATTGGCCGTGAGCGGATTGCCGCTCATGAGGCAGATTTGGCAGCCTATGCCCAACAGCGCTTGTCAGAAATCAATTCGCTGCGAATCTTTGGATCTGCGCCGGGCAAGGGGGCTATCATCTCGTTTGAGATCGAAGGGGCTCATGCCCATGATGTCTCGACAATCATCGATAGATCGGGTGTGGCGGTGCGGGCAGGGACACATTGTGCGCAGCCGCTATTGGCAAAGTACGGTGTGACCTCTACATGTCGGGCAAGCTTTGGCCTATACAATACACGCGCGGAAGTCGATGCGCTGTATGAGGCCCTGATCAAGGCACAGGCATTCTTCGCCTGAGGACAGTAAGATTATGGAAAACAGCACCACAATTGACCACAATGAAGCTGGTGAAGAGCTGCGCGCCGATGTGGCCGGTGGCACGACCATTCCGGCAGAAGAGCTGGAGCGACTGACAACGGATATTGTTGGCGCGCTCAAGACCGTCTTCGATCCGGAGCTTCCTTGCGACATTTATGAGCTTGGTCTGATCTACAAGGTCGACATTGAGGATGACCGGTCCATCAACATCGATATGACCCTTACGGCACCTGGCTGTCCGGTCGCCGGCGAAATGCCAGGCTGGGTTCAGAACGCCGTTGAATCGGTCGCAGGCATCGGTCTGGTCAATGTTGATATGGTTTTTGACCCGCCCTGGAGCCCTGAACGCATGTCCGATGAGGCGAAAGTTGCTCTCAACTGGTACTGAGGCGAGTGTCTGACTTTGGTCAGGGGCTTTTTACCAGACACGATCCATCCTATATATAAAACAGGATGTAGATCTCGTACCCGAGGATATCATGGCTGCACCACGTAAATTTCAGGTGATGACACTGACCGACGCTGCCGCAGAGCGCGTTCGCGACTTGGTGGACAATGCAGACAAGCCTGTGCTTGGACTCCGGGTCGGTATCAAAAAGGGTGGCTGCGCCGGTATGGAATACACCATGGATCTGGTCGCTGATCAGAAGCCGGGTGATGACATGATTGATGAGAAGGGCGCTAAGATCTTTGTCGATCCGTCTGCCGTTCTTTTCCTCCTGGGAACGGAAATGGATTTCGAAGTGACGAAATTCCGATCCGGGTTTCTTTTCAAAAATCCCAATGAGGTCTCTGCCTGCGGTTGCGGCGAATCCGTTTCGCTTCAGGCAGCCGTTGATCCGTCTACGCTCTCGCCTCAGGCTTAGATTGAATGTCTCTCTTTGAGCGTCTTCGCGACGATAATCTGGACGCATGGAAGTCCTATACGCAGCATGCGTTCGTCAAGGGGCTTGCTACTGGTGATTTGCCTGAAAAAGCGTTCAGGACCTACTTGAAACAGGACTATCTATTCCTGATCCATTTCTCCCGTGCCTATGCGCTTGCTGTCTATAAGTCCCCCGGGCTGTCAGATATGCGACAGGCGCTGGAGGGGCTTAAAGCGATCATGGATATGGAGATGGATCTTCATGTTGAGCTTTGCGCCAGCTGGGGGGTATCGCGCGAGCAACTTGAGACGACGCCCGAAGCCAGTCAGACCATGGCCTACACGCGTTTTGTTTTAGAGACCGGACTGCGTGGTGATTTACTGGATCTTCAGGTGGCTCTTGCACCTTGTATTATCGGCTATGGTGAAATAGCGCGCGATAACGCTTCTGCCACGCCCAAAGGTCCTGCCGCCGCAACTTATCGCCGCTGGTTGGACGAATACGCCAGTGAGCCGTACCAAGACGTTGCTGTCGATTTTATACGCTGGATGGATAAGACATCTCAGATTTATATGACCGAGGCGCGCTTTTCAGCGTTGTCCGTCATCTTCAATCAGGCCAGCCGTCTTGAGGCGGATTTCTGGCAGATGGGTCTTGAAGACTAAAGTGTTCTTGCACCCGATGGCATTAAAATAATTCTCTTGAGTGATGTGCTCAGCGTCTGATTTTTTATAGAATAAATTGACTTGCAAAATCTGATTTAGGCGACTTCTGAGCTGTCGATTCTATCGTCCGTGTTCTTTAGGTCTTCCTCACTCATGATCATGTTCCGTCCTCCATGTTTTGCCGCATAGAGGGCTTCATCTGCCCGTGCAATCAAGCTGTGAGCCGTGTCATCGGGTTTAAAAGTGGATATTCCGATGGAAACGGTAATACGCCCCAGGTTCTCACCGGTCGAGCGTTTGACCAATTCCTTTGACATCACAGCGACGCGGATCTTCTCAGATATCTTTGCAGCCTGTGCGAGTTGAGATTGCGGCAATATGATTGCAAACTCCTCACCACCATAGCGACAGGCAGTGTCACGGTTCGATACGTTATGTTTGACTGCCAGAGCAACGAGGCGGAGGACCTGGTCGCCGGTTTGATGTCCAAACGTGTCATTGAATTTCTTGAAGTGATCGATATCTGTCAGGAGCAAGGCAAAAGAAGATCCACTTTCTTTAGCTTGGCCAATAGCTTGTTCCAAAGAATGATCAAAATGCTTGCGGTTGTTAAGCGTCGTTAATTCGTCGGTCAGCGATTCGTAGCGAATGGCTTCCAAGCTGTCCTGAAGAATTTCGATTTGGCGCTTGGATTCGCGTAATTGCGTTTCCAACTCCTTGTTAGAAGAGACGGCAGTTCTGGTTTCCTGCGCCATGTTTTCGACGAAAAGCTGCAGTTTTTTTGGGTCTCTCAGGGAGCCCAACTTGGCACCGGCTCGTTCCAATGACGATCCGTAATCAGAAGTCGCATCAGCGCTCATCTTAAGCGTATCCACGATGGATTGCACTTCTTCACCGACTTTGGAGCCGACATCATTGATGCGGTCTCCCAAGCGTGTTGGAGCAAGATATTTCCCATATATGGACTGCATTTCCTCAGTGGAAACACTACCCTTTTCCTTGATCACACTGTTTATGGCCCTATTCAGACCATGATTGTATCCGGCGGAGTAAGTATACCAAAGCTCATAAGAGCGTGGGTAAGCCGGGAGTGTATTTCTTTTAATATATGATAGTGCGGACTCACCATAAAAAATAGTCCGCTGATGATTGTCGTCATCCTGCATCTTAAAACCTGCACTTAAAGCAAGGTCCGCCACCCCATAATAGCGAACCGCTTACAGTGTAAAATCCTACAATAAGCTTTAAGGTCAGGTTAAGCGTAATGCAATTACTGCCCCTAAGTTTCTTAAGATGCTTTTTTAGTTCGTGGATCGCGTAACAAGAAAGCTGGAATATGCCCACCTACGCCAAATGCAGGTTCGCTCTTATCTGACTTTCCGCGTCGAGCCGGCTGTTGTTTAGGTGTCGAAGTTGTTTCAGTCTTCTCGACTTTTGCAGGTCTGCGGCGCGGTTTTGGAGCCGGTGCCTCTTCGGCAACAACTGGCGTTGCTTCAGGCTGCTCTGTCGCAGTTTCCACCCGTGGAGCAGAGCGTCTGGAAGACCGTTTCTTGACGGGCTTTGGTTCCTTATTGTCCTGCTCGACAACTGGTGCATCGGGTTCAGATGTAACGGTGCTGGTGTTCGCCTCAGCTTTGGCTTTGCTGCGACTCGCGTCGGCTTTTGGTGCCTTGCTGTTGCGCCTGCGACCTTTGCGTTCCTGGGCTGCCGCCTCGAAATCAACAGGCTCCCCAATCCAGTCGATGCTTCTTTCGATCAGACTTTCGATAGCTGCCAGATATTTCTGGTCGCCGGCGGTCACAATCGTACTGGCAACGCCGCTGCGTCCTGCGCGACCAGTTCGTCCGATCCGGTGAACATAGTCTTCCGCATGGCTTGGCACATCGTAGTTGTAAACATGGCTGACATCTGGAATGTCGAGACCACGCGCTGCAACGTCACTTGCAACAAGAAGAGTTACATTTCCCTTGCGGAAATTGTCCAGCATCATTGTTCGTGTGCGCTGGTCCATGTCTCCATGCAACGCCCCGACATTGTAGCCGTGGCGTTCCAGAGACCGGAACAAAGTAGTGATGTCGCGCTTCCGGTTGCAGAATACGATGGCGTTCTTCAGATCTTCAGCGCCTTCGAGAAGCTCGCGCAAAGCTGCGCGTTTGTCGAAGTCCTTACCTTCAGAAGCCTTCAGCTGCTGTGTGACGTTGATTGATGTTGATGATGTTCGAGCGACTTCTACCTTGGCAGGGTTCTGCAGGAATGCTTCGGTCAGCCGCTGGATTTCCGGCGGCATTGTCGCGGAAAAGAACAGTGTCTGGCGAGTGAACGGGATCAGCTTACAGATGCGCTCGATATCGGGAATGAAACCCATATCGAGCATGCGGTCTGCTTCATCGATCACGAGAATTTCGACGCCCTGTAGCATCAATTTTCCACGTTCAACATGATCCAGGAGACGGCCAGGAGTCGCGATGAGTACATCAGCGCCTCGGTCGATAATCTTGTCCTGCTCACCAAAAGAAACGCCACCGATAAGAAGCGCAACATTCAACTTGTGGTTCTTGCCATATGTTTCAAAATTTTCTTGAACCTGTGCCGCCAATTCACGTGTTGGCTCAAGGATCAAGGTTCGTGGCATCCGTGCACGGGCGCGGCCCTTTTCCAGCAGAGTCAACATCGGCAGGGTAAAGCTGGCTGTCTTCCCTGTACCGGTCTGAGCGATGCCCAGCACATCCCGGCGCTCCAGAACGTGAGGAATGGCACCTGCTTGAATTGCGGTAGGCTCTGTATATCCAGCTGCATCCACTGCAGCGAGAACCTTCTCGCTAAGGCCGAGTGTATTAAATGACATAGAGCGGTTTAGCCCGTGTAAGTTATTGGACGGATGAAAAGTTTGCGCGGAAACTCCAGCGCATAACGTGGCACACCCTACATTTGTTAGGGCACGAGTCAACGTTCACGGGCTCGAAAAGTAGATAAATGACCACTTGCCGCAGGTAAGAAACGTATTTCAGTTAATAGACGGCACGTTATTCGGCAAATCGGCATTTTTCACGGAAAATGTGCCGTTAGGGGAGATGAGGCTACGCACTCACGTTTCTTTTGTTGCTATGACAGAGAAGTTGATTCAATTGCCAATTCTGTCGCTTTGGTGTCCGTCTTTTTGTCGGTTAATGACAAGGCTCTCGACGCTTGGCTGAGCAGAAAAGAACAGTCTGTAATCCATTTGATAGCGTTGCCTCAGCAAATCCTGCATGGGGAGGCTGGCGAGTGTTTGCAGATGGTGCTGATCCGGCCCAGGCACATCAAATTTAATGTTATCCAGATTGAGTTCTTTGTGGGTCTGTTTTCTACTCATGTGGTCTTTGCCGGTGTGCTCCCTGAGATAGTTCAAGAGATGTTCAGGAGACCGTCTCAGTTCTGAAAGCTCAACAACCATGCCGGGTACGATGTTGGATCTATAGCTGAGGATCGAAGCCTGACTTCGCAACAAGTTGTCCGCTACGGTGTCACTCAACCCGGCAATACGTGAGGTGAAAGACTCCAAACTCATGGACTTGCTGAACTGGTTTGCCTCGAAATAAGCCGGAAGCGGGTCTTGGCTCTGGATGATCGTGTTATAGGCTGATGCAACGCGCTCTTCGGGAGGCTGCACCACTGTGAAAACGATAAAATCCGGATGCCTGCGTTTCAGCTCGCGGGCCGTCAGCAGTTCCATGTCGCTGTTCCAAGCATCTGAATTCAGCGGTTCTGTTGTATTTCCGAGATCGACGGAAGATGTCCCCGCTAATCTGCAGATGAGCTTTGAGATGGCTTTAAACGAGTCACCCGGTACACGCGCATAAGCAATGCCGATACTTGCGAAGACCATGTAATGATGGTCACGAAGGGGGCGTCTGCGTCGATCATAGACCGAGTATAGGGCCTTCAGCATGGAAGTCTCCCGATGTAATTACTTCTATCGGTAACTGATGCTGACAATTGGGTCAAATTCATAAAATATTAAGCCAGAAGCAGGGGCATCGGAATTAAGACGGAAAGGACGGAAATCGCGGGTCAGATATCTAGATCTTCTGCGAACTCCGCATTCTCCTGAATGAAACGGAATCGCGCCTCGGGCTTGTTGCCCATCAATTGCTCGACCGTTTTGTTGGTGAGTTCTTGTGTATCTTCAATGATACCGACTTTCAGCATGGTCCGCTTTGACGGATCCATTGTGGTTTCTTTGAGCTGTGCTGGCATCATCTCACCCAAGCCTTTGAAGCGGCCAATTTCCACCTTTGTTCTGCCCTTGAAAACGGTGCTCATCAGCTCATCCTTGTGAGCATCATCACGCGCATAGAGCGTTTTGCCACCTTGGCTGATCCGATAAAGTGGCGGGACAGCTAGGTAAAGGTGACCATTCTGGATGAGGTTGGGCATTTCGCGGTAGAAGAAGGTGATCAACAGAGACGCAATGTGAGCGCCATCAACATCCGCATCGGTCATGATCACGACTTTCTCATACCGCAGATCCTCGTCGCGGTATTGAGCGCGTGACCCACAGCCCAGTGCCTGTGAAAGGTCGGCCAGCTGTTGGTTTGCAACCAGTTTGTCACGTCCAGCATTGGCAACGTTGAGGATCTTGCCGCGGAGGGGAAGGATTGCCTGGTTCTTCCTGTTACGGGCCTGTTTGGCTGATCCTCCGGCGGAGTCTCCCTCAACGATGAACAGTTCGGTGCCTTCTGACTGGTTTGCAGAGCAATCTGCCAATTTGCCGGGCAAACGCAGTTTGCGCACAGCGGTCTTACGGGCGACGTCTTTCTCCTGGCGGCGGCGCAAGCGTTCGTCTGCCCGTTCAATCACCCATTCCAGCAGTTTGTTTGACTGATTGGGTGAAGCTGTCAGCCAGTGGTCAAATGCATCGCGCACGGCTGTTTCGGCAATCCTGGTCGCTTCGCTGGACGACAATTTGTCCTTTGTCTGCCCGACAAATTCCGGTTCGCGAATAAACACAGACAGCATACCGCCAGCGGACGTTAAAACGTCATCGCCGGTGATGACCGAAGCTTTCTTGTTGTTTGTCAGCTCACCGTAAGCCTTCAGGCCCCGCATCAAGGCGTAGCGAAGGCCTGCTTCGTGAGTTCCGCCTTCCGGGGTGGGGACCGTATTACAGTAAGAATTGATGAAACCATCGCCAGCAAACCAGCTGACGGCCCATTCCACAGAGCCGTGTCCGCCGGTCTTGGTGGTGCGCCCGGCGAAAATATCGTCAACGACCCGGCGTTCTTTTTCCAGCCGTTCTTCAAGGAAATCCTTCAAACCACCTGGAAAGTGGAAGACAGCTTCTGCTGGCGTTTCATCCTTCGCATCAATCAGCTCAGGATCACAGTGCCAGCGGATTTCAACGCCTCCGAACAGATAGGCTTTGGAACGCGCCATTTTGAGCAGACGGCTGGGCCTGAATTTGGTGCCCTTGCCAAAGATGTCTGCATCTGGCCGAAAACGGATCAGGGTTCCCCTGCGATTTTGAGTGTCTCCGACCAGTTCGATAGGGCCTTGAGCATGGCCGCGCTGGAATGTCTGGCGGTAGAGTTTTCGAGACCGGGCGACCTCGACAACGAGATCGTCGGACAGGGCGTTCACAACAGAGATGCCAACGCCATGGAGGCCACCTGATGTCTCATAGACCTTACTGTCGAATTTTCCGCCCGCGTGCAGCGTGGTCATGATCACTTCGAGAGCGGACTTGTCCTTGAATTTCGGATGTGGGTCGACGGGAATGCCGCGGCCATTATCAGTCACCGTCAAATAGCCGTCAGCACCAAGCGCAACATCAATCCAGGTCGCGTGGCCAGCCACGGCTTCATCCATTGAGTTATCAATGACTTCAGCGAAGAGGTGATGCAGAGCTTTTTCATCTGTTCCGCCGATATACATGCCCGGACGCCTGCGGACTGGCTCAAGGCCCTCAAGAACCTCAATGTCAGCGGCGGAATAGTCGCTGTCGATTGCATCTTTGGGCGAGAGATCTGGAACAGCAGCTGGTTTTGGGACTGCTTTTGTCGGCGCAGGATGCACAGCTGGGGCTTCTTCCGCGTTGGCTGCGGCTGCGTTTCCTGCAAACAGATCGTTTTTCGCGCTCATGCTGTCTGGTCCATCTGGCTCTTCGTAGGCCGTATCCCGTCATCGGCGCTTGGGCCTGTCGAGGCTCTATAGCCGAATCAAATTCCATTGTCTCAGAACAAAGAAGGAACAGCAAAGCGTTCGCGCAAAATGCCCCCGATTTTAACAGGCTAGGGACTGTTTTATATTTCGGAAAGAGAATTTCAACGTGTTTGAGGCTTCATGGAGAGCCTAAGGGAAATTTTGCTGATGAAAGCGGCACACAAGTGCGGGAGAGAGAATTTGCACAAGATCAAACAGCTTCAAAAAACCGGTGAGGTCGACCTCTACTGCAGTTTTGCGTTGTTCGCTTCAGCCGTATTGACGATGGTTATCGGCTAATTTGTGACCTTCTGGCAACAGTCGAGAAAGGAGTCGTGCCCGGACAAGGAGGAAGGCATTGCTGCCGTGGTTCGGCCATGTTTCACATTCATTCAAAAGTGGTCAGGCGCTTGATGGCGGTTTGACTGGTGACACGTGAGGGATGACGTTGAAGAACAGAGCAGCAGTATGGATTTGAACTCATGAGCCAATCTGTCTTGGGTTGGTGAAAGGGAGAGATTATTTCCAAATGTTACCTTTGTCTTGCCGCAATCACTTCAAGAAACGCCGTAGTCTGGTCGAAATAGGCCTCTACTATTCTCACCCAGTGGTGAGGAAGACAAATAGGCCGAAAGAGTATTGTATCATGTCCGCAGTGCGGAAGTTCATTTTGGTGTCCGGTTTGGTCGCGAGCATTTCCTCAGGAGCGCTCGCGTTCGATGGGACGCCTACGCAGAACCAGACCATAGGGCCCAGTGATGTGAGCCCGACAGAAGCCCTGCGTCATGGCGCCCGCCAATATTATTCCGGTGACAAGGTCGGGGCTCTGACCTCATTGCAATACGCTGCTGAGAAGGGCCAGCCTATGGCGGCCTGGAAACTTGGAAAAATGTACGCCAGCGGCGATGGCGTTCCCGAAGATGACCAGAAAGCTTTTCAATATTACAGCCAAGTCGTCCGGCAACATGGTAATGACCGGTCCGACAGTCCAGATGCGCCTTTTGTGGCCAGTGCCTTTGTTGCTCTTGGTAATTATTATCGTAAGGGCATTACGGACATGGTGCCGCAGAATATGGCTCGGGCAACCCAGATCTTTACCCATGCAGCGTCTTTCTTTGGTGATCCGGAAGCTCAGTATGAATTAGGCCGGATTTACCAGCCCAGCAGCGGTCGTATGGCGGTACGCTGGTATAATCTGGCTGCGATCAAGGGCCATGTCGGGGCTCAGGCACGGCTTGGAGAGACGCTTTTCAACACTGGACGTTCTGAAAGCCGCAAGGCGCGCGGGCTGATGTGGATGAGCGTTGCGTTAGAGCAGAGCAAAAGCGATCCGAATGCTGGCTGGATCCGAGATCTTCATGAGCAGTATTTCGCCCATGCAAGTGAATCCATACGCCGTTCCGCAGGGGCCATGGCAGACACCTGGATGGCGCAAAACCGGCCGGATCTGATTGAGACGACAACAACCACAGCCTCAGCCCCACAAATCGCGCAATAGCAGTCCTGTTGCGCTGATCCCAGGTTATCCCGCCAGCTGATCAGGTTTTTGTCGACCACATTGTCCGAGGCGTTATCTGGGCAGACGGGCAGGGGCTGTCGGTGAATTTCCAAGAGGTGTTGTTCTGCATCATGCCGCACTCTGCGAGCATCAGACCGCCCGGCTGCTTCAGGCAGACAATTTCTCCAAGTTCATACCTGTGGCCTTTGTAAAGACAGGTGCAGTTGACTTTAGGTTGGAATTGCGTGCGAGCGGTGGCAAGGTTTTGGATCTTAGTCTCTAGAGACGGTTCAATGCCCAGTACGGTGGAGGCACCAAGAGAGAGACTGCATCCAAGAACAGTTGCTGAAAAAAGGCGGCGTCCGGTTTTGGTTATTCCCATCACGGTGATCCATGCTCTGCAATTCATCATAACATGGAACATTTGATTAGGAAAATATCGTCCTAATCTGGCTGGTCTAGCTGTGGACTTGCCTGTTAATCAGGCTGCCAGATCGACCCAGACAGGCACATGATCGGACGGCTTGTCCCAACCTCTGACGTGTTTGTCGATGCCGCAGCCATTGAGTTTGTCGGTTGCTTGCGGTGACAGCAAAATATGGTCAATCCGGATCCCGTTATTCTTCTGCCAGGCACCGGCCTGATAATCCCAGAACGTATAGGTCTCAGGGGCCTCTGTGCAGGCGCGGACGGTTTCGGTCATGCCCAGGTTGATCAGGGCTCGGAAATTCTGCCGACTGATCGGCTGGAATAACGCGTCTTCGCTCCAGACTTCCGGACGAGCGGCATCGATTGGATCCGGAATGACGTTGTAATCGCCGAGCAGAATAAAGGGTGTTTCTTCAGCCAACCGCATTTTGGTGTGTTCGATCAGACGGTCCATCCAACTGATTTTATATGGAAATTTCTCGGTTCCGAGGGGGTTGCCGTTGGGCAAATACAGACAGCCAAACCTCAACGCGCCTGCGTCGGTCGAAACGCTTGCCTCAATGTAGCGGGCCTGTTCGTCGCTGTCGTCGCCTGGAATGCCGCGTTGAACGTCCTCAAGGGGGCGCTTGGACAGGAGAGCCACTCCGTTGAAGCCCTTCTGTCCATGAGTTTCCAGATTGTAGCCAAGATCCTCGATGGCTTGACGCGGGAAATTCTCATCGACTGATTTGATTTCCTGAAAACAGGCGATGTCTGGCTGGGATTCTCCAAGCCACTCGCGAACCGTATCGATACGCGCTTTGACACCGTTGATGTTCCAGGTGGCGATTTTCATGAGACTGCGTCCAGCTTGTCAATGAGATTTGCGCAAGCTTAGCATTCGGAAGACGCGCCTGTCCTGCTCGCAGCTTTAGATCTGGCCGTAAATCCAATGAAAACAGGTCGCAATCATCACGGCTAATCGGCTTAGCTGCGTGGTTTCGTGATCAGGGGGCGTGCTTAGATCGTGAAGCTGGTACCGCAACCGCAGCCTGCAACTGCGTTCGGATTGGTGATCTGAAAGGCCTGGCCAATGATGTCATCCACGAAATCGATTTCGGATCCACCCATATATTGCAAGGAGATCGAATCAATCAGCACAGAAATACCGTTTTTCTCAAGAACAAGATCATCATCACCCTGCTCGGTGACCAGATCGTATTTATATTGAAGCCCGGAACAGCCGCCGCCTTCAACGCTAACGCGCAAAGCTGTGCCCGCTGGTTCATTTGCGATAATCTTGGCGATCCGCTTGGCAGCACGATCGCTGACTGTTACGGGATGTTCAAGTGTTTCAGTCATGTTGCCGCCGTTAGCTCAGTTGCCATGTCTGATCTTAAAGTCCTTTGGACCTGGATCGACATATCGTCTTACAACGATAGGTATGGTCTGTGAGGGCCTGCGTCAATGTTTGACGCGGTTGATTGGTGAAATTGGGCCGCGTTTTGGCTGCGTGAAAGTGAATAAGGCAGAATAAAATGAAAGCTGATCTGGGATATGGCGGACAAGCGCGTGCAGTGTTCGCACAGGATCCTTTCAAAAGCCTTGGTCGGCTATATCCGGAGCCGGATAGCCAGACACGCACGCCGTTTCAGCGCGACCGGGATCGCATCATTCACTCTTCGGCGTTTCGGCGCCTGAAGCACAAGACACAGGTTTTCGTTTATCACGAAGGCGATCATTTTCGCACCCGGCTGACCCACACCATTGAAGTGTCGCAAATCGCGCGGTCTCTGGCACGGGCGTTGAAGCTGGATGAAGATCTGGCCGAATGCCTGGCGCTGGCCCATGATCTGGGGCACACGCCATTTGGTCATGAAGGTGAAGACGTCCTGCATGAATGCATGGCCAGTTTCAACGGATTTGACCACAATGCACAGTCGCTCAGGGTCGTCACCTCTCTTGAGCAGCGCTATGCCGAGTTCGATGGCCTGAATCTGGCATGGGAAACTCTGGAAGGACTGGTCAAACACAATGGGCCGTTGCTATCGGCAAATGGCGTGCCACTTGGAAAATTCACTGACAGTGTGCTGCCATTTGCTGTCCGGGACTATGCGGAAAAGCAGGACCTTCGGCTCGATACATGGCCAAGCGCCGAGGCTCAGGCCGCAGCGATTGCTGATGATATCGCTTATGATGCACATGACCTTGATGATGGCCTCAGAGCTGGGCTTTTTGCCATTGATGAGATGATGGAAGTGCCGTTTCTCTCAGCCATTCTGCAAGAGGTGGATCAAAAGTACCCCGGCCTTGAAGAAAGCCGCAGAATTCACGAAATCGTTCGCCGCTCGATCACGCGGATGGTCGAAGATGTAATCAGTGAGGCTTTCAAGAGGCTTAAGGCGCTTGATCCAAAGTCATCGACCGATGTTCGCAATGCAGGCCATTGTGTTGTCGACTTCTCGCCTGAAATGGCGGTTGCGGAAAAGGAAGTGAAACGCTTTCTGTTCGCGAAAGTCTATCGGCACGAAGATGTCTTGGCGGTTCGCAGACAGGTTGCGCGGGTGGTTCATGAGCTTTTCCAGAGGTTTAATGCCAAACCTCATGAAATGCCGGCGCCGTGGTGTGATGGACTTGAAGGACTAACTGAAGAGCAGGTTGCGCGCCGTGCCTGTGATTACATTGCGGGCATGACGGATCGTTTCGCAATTGAAGAACATCGCAGGCTGTTTGACGATACCCCGGAATTGGGTTAGGCCGCATATTGAATTCGGCCCTTGCAGCGCCGGGCGGCAACGCCTGCAGCGCGCGGGGCCGTTGGTCTTGTAAGTTCCTGCCGGTTGGATGGTTATGAATATTTTCGCCGAATTTGCTGAACGCGTCAAAGCGGCAGTCTCCAGCCTGGGTCTGGAAGCTGTAAATGGTCACGCGCTGGACCTGTCTCGTATCACCGTGGAATCGCCCCGCGATCCCTCACATGGTGATCTGGCGACCAATGCGGCCATGGTGCTCAACAAACAAGTTGGCATGAAGCCACGCGATCTTGCCGAAAAGCTTGCCGAAGCTCTGGGGCAAGATGCTGATGTGCGCGAAGTATCAGTGGCGGGGCCTGGGTTCATTAATCTGAGACTTGCGCCTGCCGCCTGGCACCGTGTGCTGGCTTCCATCGTCGGCAAGGGGCTGAAATTTGGCTGTTCCACGATGGGCGGCGGAAAAAAAGTCAATGTTGAGTATGTTTCAGCAAACCCGACCGGCCCCATGCATGTTGGTCACACCCGCGGTGCTGTTGTCGGCGATGCACTGGCCAATCTGCTGGCCTATGCCGGCTATGATGTGGTGCGTGAGTATTACATCAATGATGCCGGCTCTCAGATCGATACCTTGGCCAAGAGTGCCTTCCTTCGGTATCGTGAAGCGCTTGGCGAGGATATTGGTGCAATTCCTGCGGGCCTTTATCCGGGCGATTATCTGAAGCCTGTTGGTGAGCGTCTTGCCGAGATCCATGGCAATGCCCTGATCACGATGGCAGAGGTCGAATGGCTGCCAATCGTCAAGGCAGATGCTGTCGAGGCGATGATGGATCTGATCCGCCAAGATTTGCTGCTGCTGAACGTCAAGCACGATGTGTTTTTCTCGGAAAAAACGCTTCATGCGCAAGACGGAAATGCGCCATCAAAGATTGATGAGATGCTGGATGTTCTGCGCGGCGACGGCCTGATTTATGAAGGCACACTGCCGCCGCCAAAAGGGCAACTGCCTGATGATTGGGAAGATCGCGAACAGACGTTGTTTCGGGCGAAAGATTATGGCGATGACACAGATCGTGCTTTAAAAAAATCAGATGGCTCGTATACTTACTTCGCTGCAGATGTTGCCTACATGCGCGATAAATATCTGCGTGGCTTCGAAGAGATGATCTTTGTTTTGGGGGCAGATCACGGCGGCTATGTGAAGCGTTTGCAAGCTGTTGGTAATGCGATTTCTGGCGGAAAGGCAGACGTCATCGTACGCCTTTGTCAGTTGGTCAAACTGTTCCGGGCTGGTGAACCGGTCAAGATGTCCAAGAGGTCCGGCGACTTCATCACCTTGCGGGATGTGGTCAACGAAGTGGGACGTGACCCTGTGCGTTTCATGATGCTGTATCGTAAGAATGATGCGCCGCTTGATTTTGACTTCCAGAAGGTGACCGAGCAGTCAAAAGACAACCCGGTTTTCTACGTTCAGTATGGCCATGCTCGCTGTCGTTCTGTGTTGCGTCAGGCTGCTTCAGAAGCGCCAGATCTTGATCTGACTGATTCTACTTTCGCTGATGCAGACTTTTCTTTGCTAGATGACAGTGGAGAACTGGAATTGATTTCGAAGATGGCCGAGTGGCCCAAGATTGTTGATGCAGCCGCAGAAACACACGAACCACATAGGGTTGCGTTCTACCTTTATGAGCTCGCGAGTTCCTTGCATGGGCATTGGAATCGGGGCAAGGAATTGCCGCAATTACGGTTTATTAACACTGATAATACCAATTTAACCGTGGCGCGTCTTGCCTTGGTGCGTGCAGTGTCTTTGATACTTGCTTCAGGGCTTGGGGTTCTCGGTGTTGATGCACCAGAGGAAATGCGCTGACGTTGTAACAAGGTTGTTTGCTGGATCGTGAACCGGCAAGCACAGATGATTTGGCCGGATTGCACCACGCCCATGGCAAAAGACGATAATTATCCGACCTCCGATGCGCCGCCGGTAGAAGACCCGTTGGTTGAACTGGCTCGCATTGTGAACCGCAATAGGCAGCCAGGGGACGATGTGAGTAGCGATCGCGTTGGAAGTACGGACTATTTTGCAGGTCTAGAAGACATTAGCCACGAGGCTTCTACAGGTGTATCGGCTGCGAAAGCGCCACAGGTGCGCATAGAGCCTGTTGTTTCTTCAGATCACGCTTCGACAGTTGCGCCTGTTTCCTATCCTGTGTCCCAAGGCTCTGAGCCTCATTTTGCTGAACAACCAGTCGCAGTTTCTGAAGAGACTTCGGTTCAGACTGGAGACTTTGCGCCTCAGGATTTACATATTGATGATTTGCAGTCCGAAATTCCGACGACGGCTTTTCCGGAGACAGATCCGCAAGTGAATTCGGAAGATGCGTTGCTGGATCTTGGTCTTGAGATTCCAGAGAGCAAGCTCGAACATGGTTTGTCCCTTGATCTTGAAACAAGCCTGACTGCCGAATTGGAAGACGAGCTGATCGGCGCATTTCGCCAGACGTTCGATGCAGCACCGGCAGCGGTGCCTGAGATTGCCGCAATCGAAGCCGTGGGGGCTGCGGTTGATGAGGCTCCCTATCGGGCTGAATCACACGAAGCGCTGCCACAAGAAGTTCTTGGCTATCAATACACTGAGAATGCAGAGCCTGCTTTCCAAGATTCCAGAGCTGAAAGCTCTGGTTATGAAAATTCAGGCTATGAACCGCTTGGCCAGACTGGATACGAGCAAGCTAAAGACGATTCTTTGAGTGTTGCGCCTCAGGGCTATGTTGAGGAAGCACCTGTTGAAACCTATGCCCCTCGCGAAGATTATCGTAGCACCCTTCAGACGGCTGACTATGCCGTTGATACAGGTGCTTCTTCACGCGAGGCTCAAGGTTACGAGCGTGATCACGCGGTTTCGACCCGTTCTGAGACAGCTCCAGAACCAAGCCCTGAAGATGATCTGTTTGCAGAACTCGGGTCGATGGCAACCGTCGATCCGATAAATTCTGCTGCCGCCGGATCTTCGGCAAATCAGTTCGACACGCTTTTTGCTGAACTGGATACGAAGCCTGGCGTTCAAAGTGTTGCTGAAACGGCGAATGACATCGATGATATGGCCTGGCCAGCAGCCGCTTCTGCTGTTCCGGTGGTTTCCGATGATGAATTGCCACCGCCACCGCCGGAAGGTTATGATCTGGATGCAGTTGCAAAGGCGATGCATGAGGGGGATCCAACCCTTGGAAACGCTGGAGTTTTGCCTCCGCATACTCGGGCCGAGAAGGCCGCTGCACCGCATGCGCCTGCTTCATCACGCAAAGGACTTTATGCGGCGGCTGCTGTGCTTGCCGTTGCCGTTCTAGGTGGTGTTGCATTCTTGTTTTCAGATGGATCGTCAATTCGGATACCAGATGGACCGCCGCCGGTGATCGCAGGGCTGGCTGGTCCTTTGAAGATCTATCCGGATGCAGAACCAAAGCAGGATGATCAAAGTTCCAAGTTGATCTACGACCGGGTTGGAAATGTTCAGGATAATTCGCGTGAGCGTCTTGTTCTTCCGGAAAAAACACAACCGGCACAGTTGCCGCCTGCACCTGAGGGTGTTGTCAGCTCTGATCCGTTGGTTCCAGGTGCTCCAAAGAAAGTTCGCACATTGGTCGTCCGGCCTGATGGAACAATTGTCGATGATCAACAGCCGTCAGCTCCTTTGCCGAACACGCCAAGAACAGTCTCGACAACGCCTGTGACTGCGACCCCGGCTCCGCCTGTGCAGGTGGAAGCCCCAGCTACGACACCGTCGCTTTCTACGCCTGCGATTGTCTCCGCGGCGACCACAGCAGTGGGAACAGTCGATCAGACGAGCCCTGCAGGTATTGTCCCGTCTGTGCTTCCGAGGAAAAAGCCTGCGGTTCCAACCAGAACGGCTCGTGTGACACAATCTGGAACGTCCAGCGGTCCGTTGGATCTGAACAACTCTGCATCTCAGATTGCCCCGGCAGCCGTTCAGCAGGCAGCACCTGCTGTTGTCTCGACCGCTGGTGGATCCATAGCGGCAGGGACTTACGTTGTTCAGGTAACGTCGCAACGCTCTGAAAGTGCTGCGCGGGAAACCTACTCAACCTTGCAGCGGAAGTTCCCATCTGTTTTGGGCAACCGCAATGCAGTGATCGTTTCAGCGGTCCTTCCAGATCGTGGTACTTTCTATCGGGCACGTATTCCGATGGGCTCACGAGCAGACGCCTTGAACCTGTGCGAAAGCCTTCAGGGCGCTGGCGGCGACTGCTTCGTACGCAGGAATTAACGGCACGAGATTGTCTATGATATCAAAAAGGCCGACGAGGATCTCGTCGGTTTTTTTTGTTAGCTCAATAGGGCATTAGCAAGGAATGGCAGGCTCTTGTCCATTCGGTAATCGACGGATGAATGGGTGTCCTCAAATTCTTCATAGACATGATCAACACCAGCTTCGTTGAGCTTTCGGGTCATCCTGCGAGCACCATAGACCAGATTATATTGGTCAATGGTCCCGCAATCGATCCATAGGCCCTTGAGAGACTTGAGCGCGTCTGTGTGCTTGTCCGCCATGACCACAGGGTCCCAAGCCAGCCAATTTGCCCAAAGCGCCTCATCTAATTCACAGGTCTGAAGATCGACGGGCAGTCGAACGCCATAAGGCGCGCTTGGGTCAGGGTCATAGGTGGCGGCCATGGCGAAGGTCATCAGATCATGCATGGAAGAGCCTGGGTATTTCGGTCCGGCGTGAAAATCATCGATAAAGGCTCCAATTGAGCCCTTGCGCTTAATGGCCCTGAGTGCGCTTGGCATTTCCGGCAGGTAACAAAGCTCAAACGCCATGTCGCCCGAGTGACAAGCTGCAGCCGACCAGACATCTGCATGGAGCATGGCATGAACCAGGGAACCATAGCCGCCGGATGACTTGCCAAAGCAGGCCCGTTTTCCAGCGCCACCACAGTCAAAGCGACTTTCGACGGCATCCAACATCTCTGTTGTCAAAAACGTCGCCCAGGGCCCCATGGCGGCGCTGTCGATGTACTGATTGCCGCCCAGTTTGGTAAAACAATCTGGAAATGCGACGGCGACAGGGCGCAATGTGCCTTCATGGATCAATCTGTCGAGCCGCTCAGGCACATTCTCGCCGAAGTTTTTCCAATTCACATGGGCTGGTCCACCAGAGGTGAAACCGACCAGGTCGACCAGCAGCGGCAGATCTTTTCCGGTGTGCCCATTGGGGATATAGACCACGATTTCACGTGTGGCAGTATCGCCCAGCATGTTGTTCTGGAGGATTTTTGAGGCCACGGGCAAGCGGTGCAGTGTGCCAGCTGGAATATCGGAATGGGCGCGCATGGGAACTCCGCTAACAGGGGACGCTATGGAAAGGAAAGGGTATTTTCAGTTCCTATATGGTGCCGGTTTCAATCCCTGTGCAAGACCTTTGCTCCGTATTGATATGAGGTTCCGGCACTCTGTTTTGATCGCGGATCACTGGTGAAGCTTGACCCGCCATGACAGCAAAGCTAAGGCCTTGTCATGACCAAGGCTTTTATCAGCGGTTGTGCCGGGCTCAGTCTGACGCCAGCCGAAATCGATTTCTTCTCCTCGGAAGATCCCTGGGGGCTCATTCTGTTTCGCCGCAATTGCGAGACACCTGAGCAGATTAGCGAGCTTGTGCAGTCTTTCCTCGAGGCTGTAGGACGCAGCAATGCGCCGGTGCTGATTGATCAGGAGGGCGGCAGAGTGCAGCGTTTGCGCCCGCCCCATTGGCCCAAATATCCGCCTCAGAAGGTGTTTGGAGATTTGTTTCGGGCTGATCCTGCTCGAGGCCTTAATGCTGCGCGGATTGGCGCGCGTTTGATTGCCCATGATCTCTATAATCTGGGTATCAATGTGGATTGCCTGCCTTTGCTGGATGTCGCCTTTGCGGAAACCGTTGATGCCATTGGCGACCGCGCTTACGGCACGGATGCAAAGACCGTGGCTGAACTTGGCCGCGAAACCTGCAAAGGTCTGCTGGCTGGCGGGGTGTTGCCGGTCCTGAAACATCTGCCTGGTCACGGCCGTGCCGTCGTTGACAGTCATCTGGAGCTGCCGAAAGTGACTGCTGAACGCGCTGATCTGGATTCCGTGGATTTTATGCCTTTCAAGGCTTTGGCAACTTATCCGCTGGCTATGACGGCGCATATATTGTTCTCGCAGATCGATCCGACAGCACCGGCAACACAAAGCCGGGAAATTATCGAGGCTGTTATTCGTGGCAAGATGGGCTTTGATGGTTGCCTGATGAGTGATGACATCTCCATGAAAGCACTTGGTGGGGATATGCGGGAAAGGTGTTCTGCAACCTTTGGCGCTGGTTGCGATCTTGTGCTTCATTGCAACGGGGAAATGGATCAGATGGAAGCGGTTGCCGACGTTGCACCGGTGCTTTCGGGGCTGGCCGAGCTCAGGTGTGCGAAAGCACTGGCAGCTTTGCGGGTACCGGATGAGGATTTCGATGTCGATGCGGCAAGGGCCGAGTTTCAGATGTTGATCGGTGAAGCAAGCGTCTGATCTACGAGCGCAAAGATCAGCAAACGTGAGGTGGGGGACAACAACAAGCCAATGGCGAGCCGAGACGATCAGGACCTGCTGAGTTCGGCAATGGAGAGTGATCGCGCGTCTTCAGACCCTGAACTTGTGGTGGACGTCGATGGTTTTGAGGGTCCGCTTGATCTGCTGCTGACACTTGCTCGCAGCCAGAAAGTGGACTTGTCCGGAATTTCCATTCTCGCGTTGGTCGAGCAGTATCTGAAATTTGTCAATGAAGCCCGGCGTATGCGCCTTGAGCTGGCGGCAGACTATCTGGTGATGGCCGCCTGGCTGGCTTATTTGAAGTCCCGCTTGTTATTGCCAGAGCAAAAAGACGAAGACGAACCGACGGGCGAAGAACTCGCCGCAGCGCTGGCGTTCCGGTTGCAGCGGCTTGAGGCCATGCGCGAAGTTTCGGCCAAGCTGATGGCCCGCAGTCGCCTTGGCAGGGATTTCTTTGCGCGCGGCATGCCGGAAACCACATCCGTTGAGCGCAAGAGCATCTGGTCGGCGACGATCTATGAGCTTTTGTCTGCTTATGCGACCCAGCGTCAGCGCCAGTCAGTGACGTCGGTGCGTGTCCTCAGGCGGACTGTCTGGTCGCTGCAGGAAGCACGTACACTGTTGATAAAGCTTGTTGGGCGGATCGGTGAATGGGCCCCGATCAACGCTTACCTTGAGGATTATCTCTACGACGACGCTGATCGGGCGACCATTATTGCCAGCACGTTCTCGGCGAGCCTTGAGATGGTCCGTGAAGGTCAAGTGGATATTCGCCAGAGTGAACCTTTCGCGCCGCTCTATATCAGGGCCCGTGAACCTGGAGACAATGATGGACGCTGAAGGCGACTTGCAGCTGGATCTTGCTGGTGATGAAGGGGAGGTGGAGGGCTTCGCTGTGATTGACAGGGAAGGACTGCGTATGGTCGAGGCGCTGTTATTTGCCTCCGCAGAGCCCTTGTCTGAAGAAGAATTATGTGAGCGTCTGCCGCAAGGCTGCGATATACCGAAGATCCTGGCAGATCTTAAGTCAACCTACGGCGCACGCGGCGTCAATCTTGTGCTTGTCGCGGGTAAATGGGCGTTCAGAACTGCAGAAGATCTGTCATATCTGATGCATCGTAATCGCTCTGACGAGCGGAAACTCTCGCGCGCTGCGCTTGAAACCCTTGCAATCATTGCCTATCACCAACCGGTAACACGCGCTGAAATCGAAGAAATCCGAGGCGTTTCGACATCCAAAGGAACGTTGGATGTTCTGTTGGAGACATCCTGGATCCGGATGCGTGGACGTCGCAGGACGCCTGGCCGACCGGTGACTTATGGCACGACCGAGTTGTTCCTGGCCCATTTTGGGCTGGAAGCGATCAAGGATCTGCCCGGACTTGAGGAACTCAAAGGGGCCGGACTTTTGGATAGCGCAATCCCTGCGTCCTTTCTGGTTCCAACGCCAGATGATACGGCAGATCTTGATGAGGATGAGGATCCTTTGGAAGATGGGTCTCTTTTTGATGACGATGAAGACATAGATCTGGATCCTTGAGAAATATGACTGACATGGACGTGCAAAAAGCAAACAAGGCCAGCAGAAATGGCACTGACCTGCGCTGGGGGGCTCGCGGCACAGCAGGTGCGACCATTGCAGCCGGTCTGGTGTTTGAGAACATTAGCCACAGTTATGATGGCAATGCGTCTGTTGTTGACCTTTCGCTTGGCGTTGCCCCTGGAGAAGTGCTGTGTTTGCTGGGCCATTCGGGCTGCGGCAAGACAACATTGATGCGCATTGCCGCCGGAGTTGAGCAACAAGAGGCCGGCCGCATTTTGATCAATGGCCGGGTCGTATCAGGGCCGGGTGTGTTTGTGCCGCCAGAAAAGCGCGGTGTTGGGCTGATGTTTCAGGATTATGCGCTGTTTCCACATATGAGCATCTTGGACAATGTGATGTTCGGACTAAAGGAAATGCCGCGCAACGAGGCCTTTAAGGAGGGTATGGCGTCTCTTGAACGCGTCGGGCTGAAAGGCTACGCGGAGGATTATCCTCATGCGCTGTCCGGCGGAGAGCAGCAGCGCGTGGCACTTGCCAGAGCGATTGCGCCGCGCCCGGGCGTTTTGTTGATGGATGAACCGTTTTCGGGCTTGGACAAGCGCCTGCGCGACAGTGTGCGCGAGGAAACCCTCACCATTTTGCGTGAAACACGTGCGACCTGCATCATGGTGACCCACGATCCTGAAGAGGCGATGCGCATGGGCGACAAGATCGGCCTGATGCGGCATGGACGTCTGGTTCAGCACGGAACCTCAAATGAGCTTTACAGCGCACCGCAGGACGTCTTTGCTGCCAAGTTCTTCTCTGAAGTCAATGAAATGAGGGGCGTAGCAACAGAGCAGGGGGTTGAAACCCCGATTGGGCATATTGATGCACATGGTGGGCCCGTTGGAACACGGGTGGATGTTTGTATTAGGCCCCATGGCATCTTGCCGAAAGTGGCGGGCAGTACGCAAGTGACAGGCCGCATTGCTGCCAAGCGATTCGTCGGTGAGGTCGATCTGTTGACGATTAATGTTGAAGGTTACGACCAGTCGTTGCAGTCAAGGGTGCGTGCCGGCAGTGGCTTTGAGGTCGGAATGGATGTAGGTCTTGCAACAGATCCGCAGGATGTCTTGATCTTCGAGGCAAAAGGCACACATTGAGGACAGATTTGATATTCGCAGATGGTCGTATGCTGGATCTTATTGCGGGTGTTGATCGTTTTTTGTAATAGTGGCGCTAAGCTGTAAAGCTTTGTGAACCAGGAGTTTGGCGTATGGGCATTAGTGTTTGGCAGATCTTGATCATTGCGGTGATTGTTATTTTGCTATTTGGGCGTGGCAAGATCTCCGACCTTATGGGCGATGTAGCCAAAGGGATCAAAAGCTTCAAAAAAGGCATGGCGGAAGACGATACCGTTGCCAGCGATCCTGAAGCTGCAAAAACGATCGATCATCAGGCGGCAGACACTGTTGCTGCTGAAAAAGCCGAAGACAAAACCAAGGCCAGCTGATCAAAGCTGCCTATTTTGATCTGCTTCTTTAACGCAATGATCGGGTCTGGACCCTAGATGTTCGATATCGGATGGACCGAAATCATGGTGATCGCCTGTGTGGCGATCATCGTTGTGGGTCCGAAAGATCTTCCACGCATGCTGCGCACCCTTGGCCAGACCATTGGCAAGGTTCGGCGCATGTCGCGCGAATTTCAGTCCACCTTCAACGATGCGATCCGGGAAGCTGAAAAGCAGGCCGGGGTCTCGGACATGAAAAAACAAGTCGAGGAAGCTGGCAATTTCAATCCTCTAGCAGATCTCAAAAAGTCCATTGAGGATGACAAGCCGAAACCGGCCAAACCAGTATCGACCACATCAGATTCGATGGCCTCCGATAAAACAGGATCTGATGCTGCGGAGACTGATACAAAGGCATCAGATCCTAAAGTATCAGCTTCAAAAGCCCCGGACCCTGTGGCGTCAGACCCTGTGCCGCTAGAGAAATCAGTTCCTAAGGAACCTGCGGCAAAGAAGCCAGCGACTAAGAAACCTGCTGCAAAGAAGGCGGTTGCCAAAAAGCCAGCTGCAAAATCGGTCAAGCAGCCCACGACCGCCGCCGCATCGCCTAAGAAGCCTGCCAAGTCCGATGTGAGCGCTCCTGTTGCAAATGCATCGACTGGGAACAAGTCCGCGAAAGCGACCCCATCGGCACCGGAAGATTCAAAAGCATGAGCGACGAAGATATTGATGCGTCCAAGGCGCCCCTGATCGAACATTTGATTGAACTGCGTCAACGGCTCATGAAGTCGGTGATCGCGATCATCTTGATGTTCATCGTCTGCTTTTACTTTGCCACTGATATTTACAACATTCTGACCGTGCCTTATCTGCGCGCTGCACCGGATCCTGATTCTGTTCAGATGATCTTTACCGCGCCGCAGGAATGGTTCTTTACCCAGTTGAAGCTTGCTCTGTTCGGAGCAATGTTTCTGGCGTTTCCTGTTGTTGCCAGTCAGATCTATATGTTCGTGGCTCCCGGTCTCTACAAAGAAGAAAAAGGCGCGTTTCTGCCGTTTTTAGTGGCGACGCCGATCCTTTTTGCGACGGGGGCCTGCCTCGTTTATTTCCTGGTGATGCCGATGGCGATGGGTTTTTTCCTGTCGCAGGAGCAAACGGCCCATCAGGGGCAGGTTGCGATTCAACATTTGGCAAAGGTCAGCGAATATCTCGGCCTGATCATGGTGCTGATTTTTGCTTTTGGGCTGGTTTTCCAGCTTCCTGTTGTACTGACTTTGCTCGGCCGCACGGGAATTGTCACGTCGCAAGGACTGCGTGAAAAACGCAAATACGCCATTGTTGCTGCGTTTGCAGCAGCAGCAATCTTGACGCCGCCGGATCCGATTTCTCAGATCGGTCTTGCGCTGCCGACGCTGCTTCTCTACGAAGTCTCCATCATTTCCGTACGGCTTATTGAGCGCAAGCGGGCTGCACAAAAGGAAGCGGAGGAAGCCGAGGAGGCTTGATCTCTGCTTTTTGGTTTGCATCCTGTGCCGCTTGATTTGCTTCCGTTTCAAGTGTTGCCCGGGAAGCAAGATGTTCGATATCAAATGGATCAGGGATAACGGCGTAGCCTTTGACAAGGGGCTCGCACGCCGTGGTTATGTAGCGTCCGCAGACAAACTGATTGCGCTGGATGACGCGCGCCGGTCACATGTAACTAAGCTTCAGGAAGCTCAGGAACGGCGCAATGCTGCATCAAAAGACATAGGCAAGGCCAAAGCCTCCGGTGACCATGAAAAGGCGCAGGCGCTGATTGATGAAGTCGCTGAAATCAAATCCTTCATTCAGTCCGGCGAAGAAAAAGAGCGAGAGCTGACTGCCGACCTGGAAACTGCAATGGCGGTCATTCCGAATCTGCCCTTTGAGGATGTGCCTGAGGGCAAGGATGAGGCGGACAATGTTGAGCTGCGCGTCGTCGGCGAAAAGCCGGTCTTTACGTTTAATCATCCGCCAAAAGAGCATTTCGAGCTGGAATGCGCCGAATCAAGCCTTGATTTCGAGACGGCTGCAAAGCTATCGGGCTCCCGTTTTGTCCTGCTGAAAGGTCAGATTGCACGTCTTGAGCGGGCCATTGGTCAGTTCATGATCGACCTTCACACCCAAGAGCACGGCTATATGGAGGTGTCTCCCCCGCTTTTGGTACACAACACAGCACTTTATGGCACCGGGCAATTGCCGAAGTTTGAGGAGGATCTCTTCAAAACAAGTGGTGATCACTACCTGATCCCAACGGCTGAGGTGCCGCTGACCAACATGGTTGCGGGCGAGATTCTGAGCGAAGATGCTTTGCCGCTTCGTGTTTCCGCTCTGACTTATTGTTTCCGCTCTGAGGCAGGCTCTGCCGGTCGTGATACGAGGGGCATGCTGCGTCAGCACCAGTTCATGAAATGCGAGTTGGTGTCTGTCACCAAGCCGGATGATTCTGTCGCTGAACTCGAGCGGATGCTGGGCTGTGCTGAAAAGGTTCTGCAAGAGCTTGGCCTGCATTACCGGGTCATGACTTTGTGCACTGGTGATATGGGCTTTGGCGCTCGCAAGACCTACGACATTGAAGTGTGGTTGCCCGGTCAGGACATGTTCCGCGAGATTTCATCCTGTTCAGTCTGCGGGGATTTCCAGGCTCGGCGCATGAATGCACGCTACCGCCCGGAGGACTCCAAGCAGCTCAGCCATGTTCACACGTTGAACGGCTCGGGTGTTGCCGCTGGCCGCGCCCTGATTGCGGTTTTGGAGAACTACCAGAATGCAGACGGATCCATCACGGTGCCGGATGTGCTTCGTCCTTACATGAATGGTTTGGAGAAAATCGGCTGATGCGTATCTTGATCACAAATGACGATGGAATTCACTCCGCTGGTCTGGCCTCGCTGGAGCGCATTGCACGGACCTTGTCCGATGATGTTTGGGTGATTGCACCGGAGACTGATCAGAGCGGCGTGGCGCATTCGCTAACGTTGAGCGAACCTTTGCGCCTGCGGCAGATCTCGGATCGGCATTTCGCAGTCAAGGGCACTCCGACCGACTGCGTGATTATGGGCGTTCGCAAGGTTGTGCCGGAAATGCCGGACCTGATCCTGTCGGGCATCAACCGGGGCCAGAATTTGGCTGAGGATGTGACCTATTCGGGCACCGTCGCCGGGGCTATGGAAGGATCGATCCTTGGAATTCGTTCCATCGCAGTGTCCCAAGCTTATGACTGGGATGTTGGCAGCGAGCCGAATTATGCAACGGCAGAGGCCCATGCGCCTGAGCTGTTCCGCAAGCTGATCAGCTTCGACATGCCGCGCCATTCACTGCTGAATGTCAACTTCCCGGCGTGTTCAGCTGAAGATGTCAAAGGCACGAAAGTCACCATTCAGGGCCATCATGAACAGTCTGGTTTGACCATGGACGAGCGTAAGGATGGTCGCGGCTATCCTTATTACTGGCTTGGCTTTCAGGATCGTGGCAATTCGATGCTGGAAAACAGTGATCTACACGCGGTGGCTGATGGTTTTATTTCGGTGACGCCGCTTCGCATTGATCTGACAGCCCATGACATGGTTGAGACGTTGGCAAGCGAACTCGCTTGAGGCTGGCGCTGGGAGGTGCTGAATGATGAGTAATCTGACATCGCTGAACCTCCCTTCGGATCCGTTATCAGTTGATTCGGATGAGGCGCGGGCGCGGGCAAAGCTTGTGCTCACACTGCGTGGTTTGGGGATTGGCGACAGGGCTGTATTGTCCGCGATTGAGCGGGTTCCGAGGCGTTTGTTCCTGTCGGCGGCCCATCATGGTTTGGCCTATGAGGATTCCTCGATTCCCATTGAATGCGGGCAAGCCGTGTTGGCACCTTCTTTTGTGGCGCGTATCGTGCAATCTCTTCAAATTGAGGCGGGCCAGCGCATTCTGGAAGTGGGGACAGGCTCCGGCTATCAGGCTGCCGTGTTGGCCCATCTGGGTGCTGAAGTTGACAGTATCGACCGTTACTCCACTCTCGCCAGCCTTGCGCGTCAGAGAATTGCTGCATTGAAGCTGTCGAATGTCCGGATCCATAAAGGGGACGGATTGGAGGGGCTGAAGCAAAATGCGCCGTTTCACAGGATTGTTCTGACCGGTGCTGTTACAGAAATACCTGAAGCCCTTTTGTCCCAATTGGGCCCCCGCGGCATTTTAATTGCGCCAGTCGGAGAGCCGTCCGCGCCGCAAAGGCTTGTTCGGATCATTCGTGGCGATGATAAAGATGAGCAGCAAGTGCTGGAAATCGTCCGTATGGTTAGTCTGACTAAAGGCCGCTCCGAACGGCTTTAACTTTGAAACCAGCGCCTTGATCAACGGTTAATACGCATTGTTGTGCAAATAAGTTCACCCTCTTAGGTGTTTGTAAACCTTACTGGGTTCTACTCTTAACCATAATAAAAACTGTAGTATTGGTTTGAGTAGGGTGATGATCATGCGGACGCGTATTCTCCGCAGTGACCTAATTTCGCAGGTTGCTCTTGTTTCGCTGACGGCAGTATCCCTTGCTGGGTGCAGTCTTGGTACAGAACGTCTTGGGTCGGGGTCGGTTTATACTGGCAGTACTGAGAATCAGCGGGCCATTCTTTCGAATGGGGCTGCACAGCCAAGCTTCCAGGATATTGTAAATGGCACCGGCGGAACAACTGCTGGCTTGCCACCCGCATCGTCTCAGCCGATTGTAACCGGATCAATTACACAGCCGAACACTGTGCCTGTCCGTGTGTCTGCGCCATCTGTCAGTGCTCCGACCTACACAGCTCCCCAATACACGGCACCTACTTACACTGCTCCCACTTACACGGCGCCGACCTATGTTGCTCCAAAAGTGAAGGCCCCGGTGTATGTCGCTCCGAAGGTTCAAGCTCCAGTCTATCAGCCCCCGACTGTGCAAGCTCCGCGAATTACGGCGCCTTCAATCTCCTCGCCTTCGGTTTCAGCAGCTGGTGCGAACAGCTGGCGCGGTTGGTCTTCGACCGGTGGTACCCGCATTCCAGTGCGCTCTGGTGATACGGTGACATCGCTGTCTCGCCGTTATGGTGTGCCTGTTGAAGCGATCGTGGCTGTGAACGGAATTGAAGATCCATCGCAGGTGCGACCTGGCCAAACGATTGTGATCCCGACCTATGTTTATTCGTCTGGAAATGGCGCATCAGGCGCGACGACCAAAACAGCGAGCATGGCAACTGCGGTTCCGACCGGTGCAGCCACACGAAACGTTGGTCTGGTGAATGTTGGCGCTGTGCCAAAGCCTTCGCCATATGACCAGGTTATAACTGGCTCAGTTCGTCCGACTGAAACGGTGTATTCCTCTACACCTATGCCAGAGCGTAAGCCGTACCATCAGCCTACTTTTGCTGAAATTAGCAGCGGGAAGGTGGCCAATGATGCCACTCCGATTCAAATTACATCTGGTCCAAAGACAAAGCCTTCCTCCTGGAACAGTGCGCGCAATGAACCTCGTAAAGTTGGTTCTGTCAGTGGTTATGTTCCGATGCCGAAGGATTCTGCTAAGGGCCAACAGTCAAGCGGTAATGATGCGCGCCCAACTGAGCCGATTACACGGCCGCAGGTCGTTGCCAATGTTGAACCAGTTTCTGCGGTTATTCCAAGTTTTCGTTGGCCGGTTCGAGGCCGTATTATCTCGAACTTCGGATCGAAACCAGGTGGAACACGCAATGATGGCGTCAACCTTGCCGTTCCAGAAGGCACTCCGGTCAAGGCCGCAGACAATGGAACGGTTATTTATTCAGGCAATGAGCTGAAGGGCTACGGCAACCTTGTGCTCCTGCGTCATGAAAATGGCTGGGTTTCCGCCTATGCGCATAATTCAAAACTGAACGTGAAACGCGGCGACAAAGTCACGCGCGGCGAAGTTGTTGGCCTCGCCGGTGCAACAGGCTCTGTTTCCCAGCCACAGGTTCATTTCGAACTTCGCCGTGGCAACAAGCCTGTCGATCCTATGAAATACATGCCGTCAACTTGATGGCGACGATTTGATTGTGGAAAAGGCTCCGGAGTTCGGAGCCTTTTTTTATGAGTTTGAAAATTAGGTCTGGTTCTTAGGTCAGGGACTTTCCCAGTCTTCCTGCAAGATCCTGAATGTACTGATAAGCAACACGGCCAGATCGGCTGCCGCGTGTGGTCGCCCATTCAAGAGCTTCGGCTCTGAGCTCATTGGCATCAAGTTTCAGACCGTAGTGGGCTACATAACCTTCCACCATTTCGAGATAGTCGTCTTGGCTGCATTTGTGGAAACCAAGCCACAAGCCGAACCGGTCGGACAGGGAGACTTTTTCCTCAACGGCTTCTGACGGATTGATGGCGGTCGATCGTTCGTTCTCGATCATGTCGCGCGGCATCAGGTGACGACGATTAGATGTCGCATAGAAAATGACGTTGTCTGGACGGCCTTCAATCCCCCCTTCCAACACGGCTTTGAGTGATTTGTAAGACGTGTCGTCATTGTCGAAGCTCAGATCGTCGCAAAAGACGATGAACCGCTGGGTTCCCTCCTTGATCTGTTTCATCAGTGCAGGCAGGCTTTCGATGTCCTCGCGGTGGATCTCGACGAGTTTCAGGCTTGTGTTGCCATTCTCAATATTGATTGCAGCATGCGCAGCCTTGACCAGGGATGACTTACCCATGCCGCGTGCGCCCCACAAAAGCACATTGTTTGCAGGTAAGCCTTTGGCAAAGCGCCTTGTGTTGTCCAGCAGAAGATCGCGGACACGGGCGACCGAACACAAAAGACCGATGTCGACCCGGTTGACCTTGTGAATTGGCAAAAGTTCGCCAGGTGAGGGGGACCAGACAAATGCATCTGCTGCGTCAAGGTCTGTCGCAGAAGGCATGCGCGGAACTGCCCGGGCTATGAGGCCAATCAGGGAATCGAGTTTCTCATTTAGTACGGCAAGCTCGGATTGATCGGACATCTGCTCTTGTAACCTTTGATCTTGGACCCACTTTGGGGTCTGACAGGACATTTCAGACGAGTAGCATGGCCGATGGATCTGGAAAACGCCGGTTATTTGCAAAGCGGTACGCTAGAAGCTACTGGCTTTACTTGAAAAGCGCCGCGTCACCAGTATAGTCCGGCCACTGGAATTTGGCGGTTTGCGCAAAGAGCCTGAAAATGGACTCTTGCGGAAACTGACCCTCAAGGAGAACAAGATGTTTGTAACACCTGCCTACGCACAATCGGCCAGCCCGCTGAGCCCTGACTTCCTGATGTCATTGCTGCCGTTCGTGCTGATCTTTGCGATCATGTACTTCCTCATCATTCGCCCTCAGCGCCAACGCATGAAGCAGCATCAGGAGCTGATCGCCAACCTGCGCCGCGGTGATACAATCGTCTCCACCGGTGGATTGATCGGCAAGGTTTCCAAGGTTGTTGACGACACAGAGCTTCAGGTTGAATTGGCTGAAGGCGTCAAGGTACGGATTGTACGTGCCATGGTTCAGGAGGTTCGCTCCAAGTCCGAACCTGCCAAGGACGGCGCATAATACCCGCGACCATATCTCGTTAGGAAATATGCCCCTGCGCCGGGCCGGTTCTCCGGCCTGGCTTCCCAAGACAGGCTTTCGTCATGCTTTATTTTGCCCGCTGGAAGATCGTACTGATCGCCCTTGCGATTGTTACAGGCGTCGTCATGACGCTGCCGAACTTCTTTTCCAACAAGACTGTTGAAAGCTGGCCCGATTTTCTGCCCAAGAGCAAAATGGTTCTTGGTCTGGATCTTCAGGGCGGGGCCTATCTCCTCTATGAGATCGACAAACCGGACTATATCCAGAAGCGTTTCAAAACGCTGGTCGGTGAGATTCGCGCATCGCTGCGCGAACAGCCCCGTATTGGTTATACAGGCCTGGGTGTTCAGGGTGAGGCGGCTCAAGTCCGCATTCGCGATCTGGATCGCCTGGATGATGCACGTGAGCGTTTGACAGAACTGGTCAACCCACTTGTCTCTTCCGTATTCGGTGGCCAGCAGGTCAATGAATTCGACCTATCGATTACCGATGATGGTCTGGTTCGTTTCGTCTATACAGAAGAAGGTTTGTCTCAACGGATGCAGTCGATTGTCGAACAGTCGATTGAAGTCATTCGGCGCCGTGTTGATGAACTCGGAACGACAGAGCCGAACATTCAGCGTCAAGGCTCAGATCGTATCCTGGTGGAAGCGCCGGGTGAAGATGACCCAGAACGTCTGAAGGCCCTTGTTGGCCAGACGGCTCAGTTGACCTTCCACATGGTTGACACGTCGATGTCCGGCGAACAGGCGATGCAATCACGCCCGCCTACCGGAACAATCGTGCTGAATTCGGTTGATGATCCGCCCATTCCCTATTTGCTGGAAGAAGCCCCTCTTCTGACCGGCGAAGATCTTGTGGATGCGCAGGTGAGTTTTGATCAGCGTAACAACGAGCCTGTTGTGAACTTCCGCTTCAATACATCTGGTGCCCGCAAGTTCTCTGTGGTCACGCAGCAAAATGTTGGCCGTCCTTTCGCCATCGTGCTTGATGATGAAGTCATCTCAGCGCCGGTCATTCGTGAGCCCATCACGGGCGGTTCCGGTCAGATCTCCGGAAACTTCACGGTGGATGGTGCCAACGATCTTTCGGTTCTGCTGCGCGCTGGTGCCTTGCCTGCCAAGCTGACCGTGATCGAGGAACGTTCCATCGGCCCAGGCCTTGGAGCTGATTCTATTGAATCGGGCAAATTGGCATCGATCATCGCCGGTGTGGCCGTTGTGATCTTCATGCTGCTCGCCTATGGCCGCTTCGGTGTGATTGCCGATATCGCTCTTGCTGCGAACATCTTCATGATCTTCGGGGCTCTCACGGTTCTGCAGGCAACGCTGACACTTCCGGGTATTGCGGGGATCGTCTTGACCATCGGCATGGCAGTGGATGCCAACGTGCTGATCTTTGAGCGTATTCGAGAGGAAGCCCGGGCGGGCCGATCCGCGATATCGGCCATTGATGCGGGCTACAAGCGCGCACTTGGCACGATCCTGGACGCCAATGTTACCACGCTCATCGCCGCGTTGATCCTGTTCCAATTGGGCTCAGGCCCAGTACGCGGCTTTGCCGTGACCCTGGCAATCGGGATTTTCACAACGGTGTTTTCCGCCTTTACCTTCAGCCGTTTGCTCGTATCCATTTGGGTACGTCGCCGCCGGCCGTCGAAACTTCCAATTTGATCCGGAGAAGAGAAAATGCCATTGCTCCGACTTGTTCCGGATAATACCAACTACCGCTTCATGTGGCTGCGCAAGGTCAGCTTTCCGCTGTCCATCTTGCTGGCCATTGCCTCTTTGACGCTGTTCGGCGTTGTCGGTCTCAACTACGGGATCGACTTCAAGGGCGGCACGGTTATTGAGATGCGGACCGACGGTCCTGCAGATATCGCAGGTATTCGATCAACACTGGCTGACCTCAGCCTCGGCGATGTGCAGGTGCAGGAATTTGGGGCTCCCAATGAAGTGCTCGTGCGGATTGAAGAGCAGCCGGGCGGCGAATTGGCCCAGCAATCTGTTGTCGGCAAGATCCGTGCTGTCTTTGAAGATGACAAAGTTGACTTCCGGAGAGTGGAAGTTGTCGGACCGCGTGTCTCGAGTGAACTGGCTCGTGCTGGTGCGCTCGCTGTTGCGGTCTCGCTGATTGCCATTCTGTTCTACATCTGGTTCCGCTTTGAGTGGCAATTTGCCCTTGGGGCGATCCTGACCACGGCCAATGATGTTATCGTTACCATCGGCCTATTTGTGGTGCTGCAGCTTGATTTCTCGCTTTCATCGATTGCGGCGGTCTTGACGATCATCGGTTATTCCTTGAACGATACCGTTGTGGTCTATGATCGGATCCGTGAAAACCTGCGACGCTACAAGAAGTTGCCGCTGACTGAAGTGCTTGATCGGTCGATCAACGAGACTTTGTCCCGTACAACGCTGACATCTGTGACGACGCTTCTTGCGCTGATTGCGCTTTGGATCTTCGGCGGCGAGGTCATTCGCTCGTTCACCCTGGCGATGATATTCGGCATCTTGATTGGGACTTATTCATCGATCTTTCTGGCGGCACCTTTCCTGATCCTGTTCAATCTGCGCAGTGATGGAAAATCTCCTGATGGAGATGACAAGAAGGCAGTGGACAGCGATGTAAACGCTGCTCCGGCAGCTTAAAGGGGCGACATGGAAATCCGGGATGCTCATTTTCCGGGGCGGGCCCCGCTGGACGCTTATGGCGACGGCGGGTTCCGCTTTGCCAAGATGTCCCACCGGGGATCCGTCCTCTGTGTTCCTAGCGGGATTTTTGGCTGGAGCCCGGTCAGCTTTGCCGATCTAACGGTCGAGGCGTTTGAAAAGGTTCTGGATGATACCGCAGACATTGAAGTTCTGCTGATTGGGACAGGACCGGATCTGCGGCCTCTACCAGCGGATCTGAAACAAGTGTTTCGGGACGCGGGCATTATCGCCGACAGCATGTCGACAGGCGCTGCCGTTCGAACGTTCAATGTCATGTTGTCTGAGGAGCGGGCCGTAGCTGCGGCTCTGTTGGCTGTTGACTAGAGCTTAAAGTGGGCCGGAAGGGCCATATCTGCCGAGATGACCACAAACTTCGACCATGCCAGTGATCTTGTCTATGCGCAGGATCGCGACCGGTATCTGGCAGCCTTATTTGCCGATGCAGATGTACGTCCGGGTCTTCTTGCGCTTTATGCTTTCAATTCGGAAATCGCCCGGGTCCGGGATTTGGTCAGCGATCCACTTCCAGGTGAGGTCCGGCTGCAATGGTGGCGCGATTTCCTGGAAGGCACAGAGCATGGTGCTGTTGCTGCCAATCCTGTCGCCGCAGCGCTTGCCGGGACTAACGAGCGTTTCAATCTGCCAAAGGCGGCTCTTGTTGCGCTGATCGATGCGCGTGTTTTTGACCTTTATGATGATCCGATGCCAAGCCTCAATGATCTTGAGGGCTATTGCGGGGAGACCTCTTCGGCTCTTGTTCAACTCGGCAGCATTGTTCTGAATGAAGGACAGGATCCGGGACTGGCTGAATTGGCGGGCCATGCAGGCGTTGCTTATGGCCTGTGTGGCTTGATGCGCGCCTTGCCATGGCATGCCGCGCGCGGTCAGATGTTTTTGCCCAAGGATCTTCTAGACCGCCATAGCGTTGATCCTCAGTCTGTGTTGAAGGGCGAGGCAACGCCTCCGTTGGCCGCTGCCCTGTCCGAGCTGCGCGCTCATGCCCGGCATCATATCGAGCGGGTTCGCTCTCAGGTGACGCATATTCCGCCCCATATTGCGCCAGCCTTTCTGCCTTTGGCTCTTGTGGAGCCGTTCTTGAAGAAAATGGAAACGGCCGGTCTCGATCCGCTTAAAACTCCCATTGAACTGTCCCAGTTGCGCCGTCAATGGACCCTTTGGCGCGCAGCAAGAAAATCGGGCCTGCGGGTGTGATTGTGAAAATGATTTAATTCCAGGCGGTACAACAGTGCAGCTCTGTAACCTAGAGTTTAGGTCTTTCTGCTAGTGATATTTCTTGGGGCTTATGCGTGATTGGTGTTTGCGCAAATCTTGAGGGTTTTCATGGGTCGATCTGTTTCAATTTTCAATTCTCGAATTCTGTTTTCTGTATTTTTCTTCCTTGGGGGTCTGTTGGCGGGTGCGCCTTTTGTGACACCGTATCATCAGGCTTTTGCTCAGGCGGTGACTTCGGCGGCAGATAACGCTCACCAGTCCACCGATGATGAAATTGTTCTTGAATCCACCTTCGATCTCAAAACCTATCTTCGGGAAAATCCCTTGGCTCCGCCGGATACCAGTAGCCCGCGCGCAAGCCTGGAAAGCTTCATCTTGCTCATGGACCAGGCAAGCACTGTCTGGCGAGAAGTGCGGACGGCATTTCATGACAGTAATGAGCGTTTGCTGAGTGATGCTGACGAATTGAAACTGCAACAAGTTCGTGCTTTGCTAGACAAGGCCAGCGGTGTTTTCGATCTGTCAGGTATTCCCGAAACCGCACGTCAACGAGCGAGCCTGGAGATATCACTACAATTTCAAGAAATACTGGATCGAATTTATCTTCCCAAAATGGCAGATGTTCCCGGATCAGCTGCAGGGTCTTTTCTGAATTCCATGGCTATTGCTCAGTTGCCTGAGCGGTGGACCATTCCGGGGACCGATCTTGTTTTTGAGCGAACAAGAGTACCAGGTGCGGGAAGTCGGTTTCTGATGACCCGGGAGTCGGTTGCCCTTATTCCTGAAGACTATGAATTGATCAAAGCCTTTGCGCCGCGCGAAGACATTGGCGATGATCTCTATGCTTACTACATCTACACGCCGGGCAATCTGGTCGCGCCGAAGTGGTATGACCTGATCAGAGCCGGTCCTGCTTGGCTGGGGAACCATATATTTTCACAGGCCTATTGGCAGTGGCTCGCATTGTTTCTGCTTACGATAGTTGCAATTTCTCTGCCGGTTGTCCTGTCTCGCTGGGATCGCATGCGGGCGGTTTCCGTTCTGGAATTCCGTCGGCGCCTCCGCTCCCTGCAGTTGCCAATCCTGATCATTGGGACGATTCTGGTCTATCGATATTTGATCGAGGAACAGGTCAACATTACGGGCAGCACGATGGTTGCCGTGGGAACCGTTTCGACAGCCCTTGTCTGGACCTGTCTGGGGTGGTTGGTTTACCGCTTTATTGATCTTGCTTCCGTCTGGATTATTCGCAATCCGGTTGGGACTGGCCAACCAATGGATTCCAGCCTGCTCCTGACGGCTTTCAGGCTATTCGGTCTTGTGGCTGGCTTGATTGTTACGGGATATGGGGCGACCCGCATTGGAATACCCGTCTATGGCGTGATTGCCGGGCTTGGGGTTGGCGGTCTTGCCGTTGCCTTGGCCGCGCAGCCAACTTTGGAGAACCTGATCGGCGGTATTATCTTGTATGCTGACAAAATGGTGCGTGTTGGCGAGTTTTGCGAATTCGATGACCTATCGGGAACCGTTGAAGCGATCGGCATACGCTCAACCCGTATTCGGGCGCTGGACCGAACAATGATCACGATCTCAAATGCTGATCTGGCCAAACGCAAGATCATCAATTACAGCCGCCGGGATGAATATTTTCTGCGTCACAAGCTCGGCCTTCGCTATGGCACGACAGAGGTGCAGATGGCTCAGCTGATTGAAGAGATCCGCAGCTATCTGGAGCAGCATGAGATGGTCGCCGAAGCGCCCTTGCGTGTCCGTTTCGTCGGTATGGGATCCTATACGCTCGACGTTGAAATTTACGCTTATATCAAGACAGCTGATCGGAACATGTTCCTGGAAATTCAGGAAAAAATTCTGCTCAAGGCGATGGAAATAGTACGCGATTGCGGCGCTGATTTTGCGTTGCCATCTTCGACAAATTATCTGGCTCAGGATAGTGAGAAGGCACCAGTCTGGCCACTTGCACCACAAGACCTACTGGATTCGACGGCGACCGATGCGCCCAAAACTTTTGGATGAACAGCCGGTCGGGGACAAAGACTTGGACATTGGTGTTATAGCTAAAAATCAGGGTCAGATCTCAGGGGGATGAATTGGGATCTGACCCTGTTTCCAATTGGCTTTGTTGGATCTACTCAGCTGCCTGAGCAGGTTCAAAGCTTGTAATCCAGCTTTCAAAATCAGCCTTTGCCCGCCGGGTCATGGCCAGTTTCTTGGCGCGGGTTTTGTCTTTTCCCTTGATGCGATTGCCTTCATCATCATGCTTAGGGACTTCAATTGGTGGAAAAAGACCAAAGTTGACGTTCATTGGCTGAAAGGAGCGAGGAGAGTTCTGCTCCGTTTCGCGGTTAATGTGACCACCGGTAATATGGCCGATCAATGCGCCCATAGCCGTAGTTTCCGGCGGCATGTCGAAACTCTGCCCGAGTCGTTCCATGGCAGCAAATAGACCGGTCATGCAGCCTACACTGGCGGATTCTACGTAGCCTTCACACCCGGTAATCTGGCCGGCAAAGCGCAGACGCGGCTCGGCCTTCAACCGCAGGGTTTCATCCAGAACCTTGGGTGAGTTCAGGAATGTATTCCGGTGCAAGCCGCCGAGCCTTGCGAACTGGGCATTTTCAAGGCCGGGAATCATCTTCAGGATGTCTGCCTGCGCGCCGTATTTCAGCTTGGTCTGGAAACCAACGATATTATAAAGTGTCCCCAGGGCATTGTCCTGGCGCAACTGGACGACAGCATAGGCCTTCACATCCGGATTATGTTCATTGGTTAGGCCCATTGGTTTCATAGGACCATGGCGCAGAGTCTCGCGGCCGCGCGCTGCCATGACTTCAATCGGCAGACAACCGTCGAAATAGGGCGTATTGGCTTCCCATTCCTTGAAATCTGTGGTGTCGCCAGCGATGAGCGCATCGATAAAGGCGTCATATTGTTCTTTGTCCATCGGGCAATTCAGATAATCCTTGCCATTGCCCCCTGGTCCGATCTTGTCGTAGCGCGACTGGAACCAAGCCTTACTTAGGTCCACGCTGTCGAAATGTACAATAGGGGCAATGGCATCAAAAAACGCCAGTGCCTCTTCACCGCATCGCTCCAGAACCGCTTTCGACATGGCAGGCGACGTCAAAGGCCCCGTGGCCACAATGACGCTGTCCCAATCTTCTGGAGGCAGTCCGGCGATTTCTTCCCGATTGATGGTGATCAGTGGATGGTCCTCAAGTGCCTTTGTCACGGAAGCGGAGAACCCGTCCCGGTCAACTGCAAGGGCGCTGCCAGCAGGAACTTGATTGGCATCGCCGCAAGACAGGATCAGTGATCCGGCACGGCGCAGTTCGTGATGCAGCAGGCCAACGGCATTTTGTTCGCTGTCGTCGGAGCGGAATGAATTGGAGCATACCAGCTCTGCAAGGCTTTCGCCCTGATGAGCATCAGTCTTCCGGACAGGGCGCATCTCATGGAGCACGACTGGAATTCCGCGTTGTGCAATTTGCCAGGCCGCTTCTGAACCAGCAAGGCCGCCGCCAATCACATGGATGGGGTTCATCTGTTTGTCCTTCGGGAGTGTGCTGCCGTCATGTTTTATCGTGCTTCGGACGGTTTAGCCGAAAAGGCTGCGATCAAACGGCATGTTTTCCGGTTCTGATTACAGTCTTGGCTCGCTTGTCGCAATGCCATGATGCAAAATCACGTTAGGTCAGGAATAGTTTTTGACCACATGACAAAGAGATTGGAATTGAGAATCAGCGGTCAAGCTTCTGGCCGTGATTTTTGTTGTGACGATTTTTAGTCGGAAATGAAATGGGTTTGCCGGGGGGGCAAGGAATGAAATTCGGAAGCTTGATAAAACCAGTTCTGTTGACCGGCTCGTTGCTGTGTGCTTTGGCAACTCTGGCTGGCTGCGCTGGTCAAGCCAACGGCAATGCCAGCGCATGGTACAATGGGCGTGAGGCGATTGGGCCAACTGCATCACGCATTTATATCTGTCACGGATTCGGATGTACCTACACAACACCTGTCGATTTTTCCGGCAGGGATCTGAGGCGCCTGAAAACAATCCTTGCTTCTGGCCGGAAATCACCAGCGGCGGAACGTCGGGCAATCTCAAAAGCCGTTCAGTGGCAAGAAACACGGGTCGGCCCTACTGTTGGATCGTCCAATGACGTTGGCGGGCTTGATATGCAAAACGCCAGAGTTCGTGGGCAGATGGATTGTATCGACGAAGCGACCAACACAAATTCTCTGTTGTTGGTGGCTGAAAAACATGGGTTTTTAAAGCATCACAGCGTCAGTTCGCCGGTTGCACGCGGGTTCTTTCTCGATGGGCGTTATCCCCACGCAACAGCCACTGTACGTGAAATCAACACAAATGCTGTGTTCGCAGTTGATTCTTGGCCTGACTCAAACGGTAAACCGCCGAAAATTTCAGAACTGACTGTGTGGATGTCCAAAAGAGCTGGCTAGGCTTGCAAAGGGCGGGTTTGGAGTATGTTTTTCTGTCGGTAAAGAGCCTAGCCATTCGAAACTTGTTCAAATAACCCCTTCGCCTTGATCGTTATTTGGTTCTAGAATCAAAAACGCCCGCCGGTGGGAGGATATCCGGCGAGCGTTTTAGAGGCTCCGCGCTGCAAGCGGAGCGCATCAGCTTGTCCCGTGGGAGGGTCGGAACAGGCTGAATTTTTTAGCGCATGGAAGCGCGTGCGTGAAAAGCAATGTCTGCGCGGCTGATGCCGAGGTCATTGAGTTCACGGTTGGACAACTGAGACAACTCGTCATGAGTGGCCCGGAAACGCTTCCAGTTATGGTACTTGCGAACAACGCTATCGATCATGGTCTTGGCCTTTGTATATCTTCTTGGCCATGGCACCGTGGATCAGCGTCTGGCCCGTTCAATCTGATGAACACTAGATAAGAAAGATGTATATGTTCAGCTAGGGGGGAAACTGCAGGCCTGTCCTGCATAAATTGCAGGTCATATGTCGCATTTACTTCTTATTAATAAGAAATTTCTTGCGTGGAATGAACTGATGAGTGTCAGAAATAAACGTCCGGTGAATGAATACAAAAATACCGCCATTCGTCGGAGACGTGGCGGTTGTGTATATTTAGCGGTTAAATGATTTTTGAATTTCTAGTCTTGAATTCAGATCTTACAAAAACGAACACCCACCAGCGGGAGGAGGTGCTGGTGGGCGTCGTTTTGACCGGCGAGACTGGGAGGAGGGTGCCTCGCCGTTGTCACACGCCCCGGAGCCTGGGAGGAGGTGGCTCTTAGGGACGCGATCTCTAGTTAGACTGTTGAGCGACGCGCAACAAACTTGATGTCATTGCGGCTGATGCCCAGGTCGCTAAGTTCACGCTGTGACAGACGGGACAGTTCATCAACGGTGCGACGGTACTTGACCCAGCTGCTGTATTTGCGAACGACGTTGTCGAACATTTTATATCTTCCTTGGATATGGCGTTGCAACATTTTTTGTTGCGACGCAGTATCAATCTGTTGACGAAGATATAATTCGGAGATCGAAATAAAGGAAGCGCGTTCTCTGCATGTCAGTTATGCGCTCAGTGCAATGCAGCAAAAATACACATGCCAGAAATGCATGAAACGAGATTTAGTGCAGCAATCTGAATGATTTGATCGGGATTGCTGCGCCGCACATTATTCGGCTGCGTCTATCTCTCGCTGTGGACGACGTTCCAAAAGCTCCGCCAGAAACTGCCCTGTGTAGCTCGTGGACACTTTGGCGACATCTTCAGGCCTGCCGGTCGCAACAATAGTGCCTCCACCATCGCCGCCTTCTGGTCCAAGGTCTATGACCCAGTCAGCAGTCTTGATGACTTCGAGATTATGCTCGATCACAAGAACGCTGTTGCCCTGGTCTACTAGCTCATGCAGCACCTCAAGCAGTTTGGCGACATCATGGAAGTGCAGGCCAGTGGTTGGCTCATCCAGTATATAGAGAGTGCGGCCGGTTGAACGCCTGGATAGCTCCTTGGCCAGCTTGACCCTTTGTGCTTCACCACCAGACAAGGTCGTGGCTTGTTGTCCGACCTTGATGTAGCCAAGCCCGACCCGTGCAAGTGTTTTCATCTTGTCGCGCACCGCAGGCACGGCGGAAAAGAAGTTGGCGGCTTCTTCCACAGGCATGTCCAGAACATCGGCAATAGATTTGCCCTTGAACAGGACCTCAAGCGTTTCCCTGTTGTAGCGCCTGCCTTTGCAAACGTCGCAGGTGACATAGACGTCCGGCAGGAAGTGCATCTCGATCTTGATCACGCCGTCGCCCTGGCATGCCTCGCAGCGGCCGCCTTTGACGTTGAACGAGAACCGACCGGGCAGATAGCCACGTGCTTTCGCCTCGGGCATGCCCGCAAACCATTCACGGATCGGCGTGAAAGCCCCAGTGTAGGTGGCTGGGTTGGAGCGTGGTGTGCGCCCGATCGGCGACTGATCAATGTCTATCACCTTGTCCAGATGTTCCAGGCCCTCGATGCGATCATGAGGCGCCGGGTTGACCCTTGCGCCGTTCAGGCGACGGGCTGCCGATTTGAACAGGGTGTCGATAAGAAAGGTCGACTTGCCGCCACCCGATACGCCTGTGACGCTGGTGAAAGTGCCGAGCGGCACGTCGACGGTGACGTCCTTGAGGTTGTTGCCTCTTGCTCCGATTACCTTAAGCTTACGCTTCTTGTCGATTTTCCGGCGTTCAGCTGGCAAGGGGATCATCTTTGTGCCGGACAGATATTGTCCCGTCAGGGACTTTGGGTTGGCCATGACGTCCGCCGGGCTGCCAAAGGCGATGATTTCACCGCCGTGGATACCAGCTCCGGGGCCCACATCGACCACATGATCTGCTGCCATCACCGCGTCTTCGTCATGCTCCACGACAATCACAGTGTTGCCCAGGTCCCTGAGGTGTTTCAGTGTCTCGATCAGGCGGGCGTTGTCGCGCTGGTGCAGGCCGATGGATGGCTCATCCAGAACATAAAGCACGCCGGTCAAACCTGAGCCGATCTGTGAAGCAAGGCGGATCCGCTGGCTTTCCCCTCCAGACAACGTGCCTGAAGAGCGAGACATGCTGAGATATTCAAGGCCAACATCGTTCAGAAATTTGAGGCGTTCGCGGATTTCCTTGAGGATCCGTCCGGCAATCTCTTCCTGTTTCTTGTTGAGGCGGTCGGGCAGGGCGTCGAACCACTCAGCCGCATCCTTGATGGACAGCTGGGTTACATGGCTGATGTGCCGATCTGCGATTTTTACCGCAAGGGCTTCCGGTTTCAGCCGGTAGCCCTGACAGACTGGGCAGGCGTGATCAGATTGATAGCGCGCCAGTTCCTCCCGAACCCAGTTGCTTTCTGTCTCCCGCCAGCGCCGCTCGATGTTGCCGATGACGCCTTCAAATGTCTTGGCGGAGCTGTAGCTGCGCACGCCATCATCATAGAAAAAATCTACTTTGGTTTTGCCGGTGCCATGGAGAATACTGTCCTGTGCCTCTACTGGCAGGTCCTTCCAGGGCGTGGCCATGGAAACGTCATGGTGCTTGGCCAGAGCTTCCAGTGTCTGGTTGTAGTAGGGGGAGGTTGAGCCGGTCTTGGCCCAAGGCAAGATCGCCCCTTCCCGCAAGGATAAGGTTTGATCGGGCACGACAAGATCGGCCTCAAAGGCCAAGGTGGTGCCCAGTCCATCACAGGTCGGGCAGGCTCCAAAAGGATTGTTGAAGGAAAACAGACGCGGTTCGATTTCCTCAATGGTAAAGCCGGATACCGGGCAGGCAAATTTTTCGGAAAACACCAGTCTTTCATGGGTCTCGTTTTGGTTCTTTAGAACGGCCCCTTTTGCCGGGGCCTTGAGCGGCTTGTCTGCGAATTCGGCAATGGCGAGCCCATCGGCCAAGCCAAGCGCTGTTTCAATGGAATCCGCAAGACGTCCCGCGATATCGTCGCGCACGACTATTCTGTCCACGACTATATCAATATCGTGTTTGTACTTCTTGTCGAGCGTCGGGGCTTCCGAGATTTCGTGGAATTCGCCATCGATCTTGACCCGCTGGAAGCCTTTTTTCATCAGCTCGGCAAGTTCCTTGCGGTACTCGCCTTTTCGGCCTCGCACGATGGGGGCCAACAGGAAAAGCCGGGTACCTTCCTCCATTTCCATGATCTTGTCGACCATCTGACTGACCGTCTGGCTTTCGATAGGCAGGCCGGTGGCGGGTGAATAGGGCACCCCAACGCGGGCGAACAAAAGCCGCATGTAGTCGTAGATCTCGGTGACTGTACCGACTGTAGACCTCGGATTGCGGGAGGTTGTTTTTTGTTCAATGGAAATAGCTGGCGACAGACCGTCGATCTGATCGACGTCCGGTTTCTGCATCATTTCCAGAAACTGACGGGCATATGCGGAAAGGCTCTCCACATAACGACGTTGCCCTTCTGCATAGATCGTATCAAAGGCGAGGGACGATTTGCCCGAGCCTGACAGGCCGGTCATGACGATGAGCTTGTCCCGTGGCAGGTCAATGTCGACGCCCTTCAGATTGTGTTCACGAGCGCCGCGAACAGAAATCACTCGGGTCGGATCGACAATGGAGGCGCCGGACTTGGCTCTCGAAACGTCCTTGGTCATGCGGTCAATGTCCCTGATGCGGCAGTCCGGTCATTTCTCGGCACGGCCATTCTATTTCAATCCAAAGCGATTGCCGCACATCTTGCGACAGTTGGTTGTTTCATTTGTAATTAAGAGGCTACCGCCGTTGAGAGTTACGAGACATATAGCAACTTGGATTGCGGATGCCATCCTGCCAGATGTCGCTTTGATCATAGGGCGCTTGTGAAGGCCTCGTGTTACGTTGTGATGTAATGAGAACATAAATGGAACAAATATGGTTCTGCAAGCGGAAATATGCTGAGGTTCGAATGCCAGTCTTGAGGCTGTTTTTGCTCTGGTTCTGCCGGTCGATATGATCAAAAGGCTTGGAAGGTCAGGTTTTGAAATCGGATGGGGCTTGCGGCATTTGGCTTTAATACTGACTGAATTCGCCAGCGCCTTGTGGAAAAGGATAGCCATGCGGAGAAAATATTCCGCAGCTGCGCCCGCGACGGGCTAGGGTCGGGAAAATGAATAAGAATGCATGGGCTCGGTGCGGCGTTTCGTCGGCATTGCTTATCTAAAAGCTCTCTGCCAAATCTCAAATGGTTGTGAGATTGGTGGGCAGACTGGGCGAGCTCATGACAACGACGAAGGAGTTTGCGTCATGGCCGGTAGTGTCAATAAAGTCATTTTGGTTGGAAATCTGGGGGCGGATCCTGAAATTCGCCGGACGCAGGATGGGCGGCCTATCGCCAATTTGCGCATTGCGACGTCTGAATCCTGGCGGGACCGCAGCAGTGGCGAGCGCCGTGAAAAGACTGAATGGCACCGGGTGGTGATATTCAGTGAAGGTCTTTGCAAGGTCGCAGAGCAGTTCTTGCGCAAAGGCTCGAAAGTTTATCTCGAAGGCCAGTTACAGACACGCAAATGGCAGAATCAGCAGGGGCAGGATCAGTATTCGACAGAGATTGTCCTTCAGGGCTTCAATTCGACTTTGACCATGCTCGACGGCCGCGGTGAAGGCGGTGGCGGTGGCGGCTCTGAAGGATCATCCGGCGGCGGTTACGGCGGCGGAGAATCTTCAGGTGGCGGCGGTTATGGTGGTGGATCTGGTGGCAGCTCGGGCGGTGGCTACGGTGGCGGCGGATCGACCGGAGGATCCGGTGGCGGAGCAGGCAGCGGTTACGGTGGTGGCGGCGGTGCCGGCTCGATGGATGACGAAATTCCATTCTGATCAATTGAAACTGTGAAATGCCAAAAGGCCGGAAGGAGCTCTTTCTTTCCGGCCTTTTTTGGCACTTGACGCTTGATCCGGAAGCCTGAAATCAGCCGTATTGTGTCGCTATGGCGTAGGGGAGGATATTCACAGCATCGTGAACTCGGTGAACTGTGGTAAAAAGCCGCTTAACCCTGTAGCCAGCATTGGTGTAGTAAATGTGCAGTGCGTGTTTGCAGCGACATTGGATTGCCAGCGAAACATGCACGGATTGGGGTTGGGCTTCCCGCGTTCGTCAATGGTTTACAAAGCCAGTTGGGGCATTCTGGCTGTTGAGATAGATTTTTAAAATTGGATGCGGCGGTTCGCGCATGGTGTGGCCAGCTGTATTCATCGGCTTAAGGCAAAATGGAAATGCACAGCTTGGCAAGGCGCAACATGAACACTGACTTCCCCCTTCTTCGCAAATCTGGCGACAAACGCTCTTTGAAGTCCAATACAACGACTGTTCTGTTGGCTGGCGTCATGACACTCTGCTTGGGAACGGCCCTTGTCCCGTTGAGCGCCGGAAATGCGGCGGCGCAGGGTCTGTTTCAGCGTTTGTTTAATCCTGAAGGTGCGCGCCTGAAAGAGTTGAAGGCTCGTGAGGCTCAGGAGCAAGAACAGCGACAGAAACCGATCAAAGTCCGGGTATCAGCGCCGAAATACTTTACCTACAAGCCGGATCGCCTGGTTTCTGTATCTTTGGATGGCCTGTCCAAGGTCAAGACGGCTGCCGTGGAAGTGCCTGCTGTGGACGCTGGAACGGAAGGTACTGCACCTGAAGTTCAGAGCGCGCCATTGATCCTGACGCCTTTTGATAAGGCACGTCCGGCTCTGAAATCCATTTCGATCAAGGTACTTCCTGAAGTCGGTAAAGCCGTTAATGCCTATTACCGTGACCATCCCGGCTTCGTCTGGGTTGAAGATGGCCGACCGACAGCGCGTGCAGGTACAGCGCGCCGGGTTTTGGCCAGCGCCGCAGACTATGGTCTTGATGGCGATGATTATCGTGTTTCCTTGCCTGCGTTGTCCGGTCTTGATGGGGCTGAGCGCGACGCCGCGCTGATGACGTTCGAGATGGAAATGACGGCGGCTGTCATGACCTATGCATTGGATGCAGAACGTGGCCGTGTCGATCCAAATAGGATTTCCGAATATCATGATCTGCCGCGACACAAGGTTGACCTTGTCGCTGCTATCGAAAACCTCGCCACTACGATGGACGTCGCAGGCTCAATTGAGGCTCATCAGCCACAGAACGCCGAGTTTGCAGCTTTGAAAGCTGAATTGTCCCGTCTGCGCGCGCAGGACAAGGAAGACGACCGGATTGTTATCACGCCCGGTACCTTCTTGAAACCGGGCCAGGCCAGCCCGGAAATGAATAATATCGTGGCCGCGATTTCTAAGAATGGAAGCGATGCTCTTCGGCAGGATCAGGCTGTGACGCTGTCCGCCTATCAAGGCACAGATGAATATACGCCGGAATTGGTGGCTCTGGTCAAAGCATTCCAGAAGGAAAACAATCTGTCCGCCGATGGCATCGTTGGCAAGAACTCGATTATTGCCATGGTCGGTGTGACCAATGAGGCGAAAATCGCCAAGGTTGAGCTGGCGATGGAACGTCGTCGTTGGCTTCCTGAACAGCTCGGTGCACGCAAGGTCTTCATCAATCAGCCTGCCTTTACTGCAACCTATACGGCCCCTGGCGAAGACCCGCTGTCGATGCGAGTTGTGGTTGGAAAGAAGTCGAACCAGACGAATTTCTTCTATGACACCATCGAAGTCGTTGAATACAACCCTTATTGGGGTGTTCCTTATTCAATCATCGTCAATGAGATGATCCCAAAGCTGGCAAAGGATCCGAGCTATCTGGACCGTTCTGGCTATGAGGTGACGACACCCGGTGGAAAGAAAATTTCCTCTTCCAGCGTCGACTGGTATTCGGTGGCCTCGAAAAAATCTTCGGTAAACGTGCGTCAGTACCCAGGTCGCAGCAATGCGCTTGGCGAACTCAAGATCCTTTTCCCGAACAAGCATCACATTTACATGCATGACACGCCGTCAAAGAGCCTGTTCAAAAAGGATGCACGCGCGTTCAGCCATGGGTGTGTGCGTTTGCAGGATCCAAGGGCCATGGCCGCTGCAGTTCTGGGCAAGACAAAGGATTATGTCTCCGCTCAGATTGGCCAGGGGCAAAACCGGCAGGAAAAGGTGCCTGGCGAAATTCCAGTCTATGTTTCCTATTTTACTGCCTGGCCTGAGCTGAACGGGAAAGTTGATTATTATACAGACGTCTACAACAGGGATCGCTATTTGCTGAAGGCACTTGGTGCGACTGAAAAGGCGCGCAGCTGATCGCTGAACTTAGGTCAGGAACCTGCTGTTGTTTGAAATTAAAAAGGCCGCCCGAAGTTTTTCGGGCGGCCTTTTTTATATGTTTTCTTTGGAATAGGTGGCATTCCCAGTGGGGGGGCACCGAGAATGCCGCACCTTTCACAAGTCTCTATTAAAGGTCTTGTGAAAGGGATTCCTGCTCTAAGAGAGGCAAGTGGTCATAGACTTGGCGATCTGACGAAGCAGGGCTTCATAGAGGCCCGGACCATCCTGCAGATCGGTTCCAAGTGGATCCAGAGTAGCAGTCTTTGCAGAAGAACCTTCTAGAACGACCGTGACTAGCTTTGCCGGGAACTGCGGTTCTGAGAAGACGCAGACAATGCCCTTGTCCTTGACGGTCTCGCGAATATCAGAAATTCGGTCTGCACCAGCAGGTGTTTCCGGATTGAGTGCGATCGCGCCCGATGCCGGAATGGAAAATCGATCCTCGAAATAGTGATAGGCATCGTGGAACACAACAAACGGACGACCGCGCACAGGCTCTAGGGATGTCTGGATCTCTGTTTCCAAAGCAGCGATGTGGTCCTTCATCTTTGCGGCATTTGCCTGATAGGTAGCGGCGTTTTCAGAGTCGGCTTCGGACAGCGAATTCGCAATGGAATCAACCAGAATAATTGCGTTTTCCGGATCCAGCCAGATGTGTGGATCTAGACCTGTATGATGATGGCCTTCGTGACCGGCTTCATCATGATGCTTTTCTTCATGCGCATCGTGGTCAGCATGTTCTTCTGATTCCGCCTTGTCGTGATCGTGGTCTGCGTGGGCGTCAGCTTTGTCGTGATCATGGTCATCATGAGCATCGTGCCCATGGTCGTCATGGTCGCCGTCGTGATGCTCATCTTCATCATGGTCGCCGAAGCCATCATTCGTCCTGAAGGGCAGAAGTTCAAGTTTTGGCGTTTCTGATAATTCAACGACGGTTGCCTTGCCAGGCAGAGACTCAAGCGCCTTCGCCAGCGATGTCTCAAGGTTTTCGCCGACCCAGAAAACCACGTCTGCATTCTGCAAGCTGGAGGCCTGGGATGGCTTCAGGGCAAAGCTATGTGGGGAAGCTGCGCCATCGATCAGGATTTCGGGTGTGCCTACACCTTCCATCACGCCAGCAACCAGCGAATGGATTGGTTTGATTGTTGCTACGACCTGTGGGGCCGCGTAAGCAGACGCACTGAACATGAGGGATGCGGCCAGAACGGTTGAAGCGCCAAAGGCTTTTTTGCGGCTGAATGAAGGGGAGGTGAAATACGAGGCGAGCAAGGGAAGTCTCCAAGTTGATATGTTATTTTATAACTGTAATTTTGTAACATTGTGTTGCGGTGCTCGCAAGAGAGAAACAAGTAAAAGGCAGGAGGTGCGACATCTCGCCTTTCAAGAGCCCTGAAACGTGTAAGCTATTGAGAGGGGTATCAAATGCTCATTGGATCAAGAACGTCAGATGATCCAATCCGTTATCAGATATTGAAATTGATACGAACGCTGGCCTTGCTGAAACAAACGCCGTAGTTATGACGTCCGTTCAGTTCTTGGAACTGAGCCTGTTAAAAAGCTGAAGGCTCGCTGAGGCGAAGAATAAATGCATTTTTCAAATTGCGAGAGTTTGTTTTGAGTGAAATTGATATTTCGATAGTCGTCTATGCGCTTTTGGCCTGTGCCCTTGGCGGACTGCTAAAAGGGGCGACCGGTGCAGGAGCTCCTGTGATCGGCGTGCCTGTTCTGGCTGCCATGTTTGATGTGCAGTTTGCGGTTGCGGTGTTTGTCACACCCAATCTTCTAACCAACGTCTGGCAAGGATGGCAGTTTCGGAAATCCTTGTTATCGTGGCAGTTTGTTGTGCTTTTTGCAGGGGGCGGCGCTATCGGGGCGATCATTGGCACCTATCTGCTGGCCGGACTTCCCTCCGACTTGCTGCTGATTTGCATGTCGCTCGTGGTTCTTGGGTACGTTGGTTTCCGGCTGCTGAACGCAGACTGGATTCTTCCTTATGGCTTGGCTGTCAAGCTGGCGGGTCCAGCAGGAATACTGGGCGGTATCCTGCAAGGGGCAACGGGCATTTCAGCTCCGGCATCCCTGACTTTCCTCAACGCTCTCAAGCTTCCCCGCGGCGCCTTTATTGCAACGATTTCAGTGTTCTTCGGTATCATGTCGGCCATGCAGTTTGAGCGCATGGTGGCCGTCGGACTATTGACGTTTGACCGTTTTTTGCTCGGACTTGGGGCCACTGTAGCCATATTGGCCGTCATGCCGGTTGGCGCATGGATGGCGACCAAGATCGCCCGCGCCACCTTCGACAGGATCATCTTGGCGCTGCTTGTGGTGATCGCTGTGAAAATATTGATTGAGGTTGCGCTCTTCTGATCAAGATCAGAGACGCAAGCCATGACCTAAATTCATCAGTCCTCGTAACCGTTCGGGTTCTTGCAAACCCAATTCCATGTGTCATGACACATGGCTTCCAGATCCCTTTTTGCCGTCCAGCCGATGACCTTTGAGGCCTGGCTTGTATCCGCATAGCACGATGCCACGTCACCATCACGGCGTGGCGCAATTGTGTATGGGATGGGTTTGTTAGAGGCGCGTTGGAAAGCCTTAATCATGTCCAGGACGGAGTATCCGGTGCCTGTGCCAAGATTGACGGTCAGGCAGTTGTCTGCGCTGTCTCTTTGGGCCAGTGTTTCATAGGCCTTCAGGTGGCCCTCGACCAAATCAACAACATGGATGTAGTCCCTGACGCCGGTTCCGTCCGGAGTGTCGTAATCATCACCGAAGACGGACAGGCAGTCTCGTCGCCCGGCAGCCACTTGCGCGATATAGGGCATCAGGTTGGTCGGCACATCCTGTGGATCTTCGCCAATTAGCCCGCTTTTGTGGGCACCAACCGGATTAAAATATCTCAGGATTGCGATCCTCCAGCTCTCATCACTGACCGCCAGATCTGTCAGCATTTGTTCGATGATCGCCTTGGTCTTGCCATAGGGCGAGATCGGCCCGGTTGGATGAGCTTCCGTCACAGGTTGGGTTTCTGGCGGTCCATAGACATTGGCGGAGGATGAGAAGATCAGTTTCCTGACGCCAGTCTCTTGCATGGCGGCCAGCAAACGATGGGTGCCAACGACGTTATTGTCATAATAGGAAAGGGGATCGGAGATCGATTCACCAACGATCTTAAGGCCAGCGAAATGGACAACAGCCGAGCACCGATAACGCTTGAGGGCATCTGCAACGGCTGGTTTGTCGCGGATATCGATCTGTTCAAAACTGATCTTCTGTTGCGCGATCTCCGCGATACGGTTCAAGCTTTCCACGTTGGATGTGCCCAGATTGTCGAGGACGACGATGTCATGCCCAGCTTCCAGAAAGGTGACGCAACAATGGGAGCCGATGTAGCCCGCTCCTCCGGTGATCAGGATCGTCATGAAAACTTGGCCCTTTGTGGCATGGCGAAATCACATCTCATCTAGCACGCTCTGAACGTTGCGAGAATGGTTTTGTCTAAAACAGATAGAGTGATTGTTGGCAAACTACTTTCGGACATGCATTAGGATTTTGGGCTCGCGGGGTTTTTCTTGTCTTTTGTGGGAATTTCATCGCATTCTTGCCAACCGTCTTTTTCGAATCCAGCGCCCTGACGCGCCATTTCATGGATAACTATCTCATGACACATGCTTTTTGCCTGAATAGGGACGCAAGCCGTGAGGCTTATGGCGCTGAACAGGCAGCCATTTTGAACGATGATGCATTTGCAAAGGCTTGCGACACGATTTGTGGTTGGTCCGGTTATGAACCAACGCCGCTTGTAGCTCTATCGGGGTTGGCGGAGGAAGCCGGTGTTGCTCAGTTGCTTTATAAAGATGAAGCTTCGCGCTTCGGCTTGGGCAGTTTTAAGGCTTTGGGTGGGGCATATGCGGTGTGGCAGGTGCTGTGCCGGACAGCAGCAGACAAAGGTATTTCCCCGTCAGATACCAGTGCATTTGCCGATCATGCAGCAACGATGACCGTAGCCTGTGCCACGGACGGAAATCACGGCCGCTCTGTGGCCTGGGGAGCGAGAACATTCGGTTGCAGTTGCGCAATTTTCATTCATGAAGGTGTCAGCGTTGGCCGGAAAACTGCGATGAAGTCATTTGGCGCGACCGTGACCCGTTGCAAGGGCAACTACGACGACAGCATCCGTGAAGCGCAAAGCCATGCTGACCAAAACGGTTGGATCATCGTGTCTGATACCTCCTATGAGGGCTACACGGAAATCCCCAAGGACGTGATGCAGGGCTATGAACTCATGGTCCATGAGGCCATGGAGCAGTTGCAGGACCAGCAAGCCCCGACCCATGTATTCCTTCAAACCGGCGTTGGCGGTATGGCTGCTGCCGTTGTGGCGTATCTCTGGCGGCGCTATGGCGACAAAAGGCCCGTTGTTGTCCTTGCCGATCCACTGAATTCAGCCTGTTGGCTGGAGACGTTCAGAAACGGTCAGCCGACCGCAGTTCACGGTGATCTGGACACCTTGATGGCAGGTCTGGCCTGCGGGGAAATTTCTGACCTGGCCTGGAGTATCTTAAAAACGAGCGCAGATGCGGTGGTTGGTCTTGATGATCAGTCAGCCATTGAAGGAATGCGTCTGTTGGCTGATGGCACATATGGTGATCCGAAACTGGTTGCTGGCGAATCTGCCGTGGCCGGTTTGATGGCGCTTCTGGCACTCAACGATGGTGCTGAAGAGCGTACAGCCATTGGGCTGGATAGCTCATCGCGCGTGTTGGTTTTCGGCACCGAGGGTGCAACGGATGCAGAGCTTTATGAAAACCTTGTCGGTCTGACCGCTGAAGCCGTTGCCGCAGCTGGCGAATGACGTCTGAAAATACTTGGAAGTGTTTTGGCGGGCACAAAACCTAGATTTGTGTCCGCATGCGGTAACCGGGTGTGTAAGTCATGCGCACATGGGTGATCGGGTCGCTCCCGTCCCAGGTCGTGCGCTCAATCGCGAAGACGGCCGTGCCCGGTGCGGTGTCAAAATAGCGTGCCAGTGTTTCGTCAGCGTTGGCTGCAAAAAAAACCATATCACCGCCTGAATAAGGTGTGTTTTGTACCAGCCATTCATTGGCGCTGATGTCTTCGAAATCCATTGTGCCAAATGCTGGCACCGTGTCTACATTGGTATAGCGTTCTTCGAAGATGAAGGGCCTGTCATCGGCGTAATGCATGGTCTCGGTATAAAGGAGCTGGGCGCCTTCAGGCAGTCGAAACGCACCGCCCAGATGATGGGGTAGGTAGCGTTCCTCGCGGGTCACCAGTGCGTGGCGATAGACACAACCTCTGGCTTCAACATCTGCGCGTATGATCGGGATCGTCAATGTCGCTTTATGGGGCGGATTGACGGCAACCCGTGTGCCAGCCTTACGCTTTCGGGTGACAAGGCCGGAATCAGCCAGGTCTCTCAGGGCGCGATTGACGGTTGTTCGGGCACAGCCAAACTCCTCGGCCAGATCAACCTCACCTGGAATAAGATCCCCCGGCTGCCAAACACGCTCATTGATTCGGCGGAGCAATTCGCCTCTTATCCTGGTCCAACTGTTGGCTTCTTTTGCCGTCAAAGTCTGTCTCTCAACGCCTGCATGGTCGATCTGTAGCGGTTCCTTATCGCGTCTGCATTTCGATGTCGCCCCCCTTCCACCAGATACCGTCCTGCGGACCAAACATCTGCAACCATACGATCATCGCCTGCGAATATCCAAGTATCCAGGGTCTCGTCGCCTGAGCAACCGTCAAGATCAAGTGCGTTGCCGTCCAGCGCCATCAGATCCGCGCGGTATCCGGGAGCAATTGCGCCTGATTTCCGACCTCCTGCTTGTGCGCCGCCGAGAACAGCGTTTTCAAACAGAACACGCCCGGTCGATTTTTCTGGCGTTGCGACGCTGGCACGGCATTTGTCCCGCAGGCGCTGCGAATATTCGAAGGTCCTGAGTTCTTCAGACAGGGAGATGCGGATGTTACTGTCCGATCCCAGACCAAATCGACCACCGGCATTCAGATAATTGAGGCCGTCAAATATACCGTCGCCCAGGCTGGATTCCGTGATCGGGCAAAGACCCGCAACAGCTCCGGTTTCTGCCAGAGCCAATGTCTCAGAATGTGTCATCTGGGTGCAGTGAATCAGGCACCAGCGCTCATTGATCGCTTGTTGGTTCAAAAGCCAGTCTACCGGGCGCTGACCATAAGCGGCCTCGATTTCCGTGACTTCTTCCACTTGCTCTGCCAGATGCATGTGAATGGGTTTGTCTGAGGCCAGTCCTATGCAGGCTGCCAATCCTTCGCGCGTTACAGCCCGAAGCGAATGCGGAGCAACACCAGTGATGCAGTCATCCGCCAAAAGGTCTACGGTTTTTCTGGCCATTTCATGAAGCTTGAAGAACCGTTCCGGATCGTTGCCAAAGCGGATTTGGCCCGCGGACAGAGGACGTCCGTCGCAGCCGCCTTGTGTGTAAAGCACTGGCAGTAATGTAAGGCCTATGCCCGTTGTTGCACTGGCTGCAGCAATCCTTTCCGACAGTTCGCCGAGGTTCGCATAAGGTTCGCCAGAGGGCTGATGGTGGACGTAGTGGAATTCACCGACAGCAGCATACCCCGCTTCAAGCATTTCCATCTGCACGAAGGCTGCAATGGTTTCAACGTCGTCTGGCGTCAATGCATCCAGAAAGCGGAACATGATTTGGCGCCAGGTCCAGAATGTGTCGCGATTTTGGGGGCCGCGTCGTTCGCTCATGCCAGCCATGGCACGCTGGAATGCATGGCTGTGCAGATTAACAGGGGCTGGTAGTAATGTGCTGACCGTCTTGGTTGTAGAAAGCTTGCCTGCCGGCACACTGCCAACCTTGACGTCCTGTATAAATCCGTCTGTCCCGATGGTGACCAGCACATCTTGTTGCCAGCCCTCCGGGGTGAGCGCTTCTTTGGCGAAAACGGTCTGTGCGGGCAAAATTTGGTCAAATGCGGAAATTGGCGGCACGGGCTCAAACCTCGTTGACAGGTTATTATGTCCATGCATAATCTCAAATAACGCGATTTAATCAAGCTTAATCATCAACCACGAGGCTGTCTTGGCGTCTTTCCTCCTTACAAATGCCCGACTGGCGTCTCTGGAAGGCGGAGCTTCCGCCTATGGTTTGATCGATGCGGGTGCACTGGCTGTCATCGACGGCAGTATTGCCTGGTGCGGAGCCGCCCAAGATCTGCCGGATACGTTTGATGCTCTGGAGCGCAAAGACGTTGGTGGCCGTTTGGTGACACCAGCTCTGATCGACTGCCACACCCATGTGGTATTTGGTGGCAATCGTGCGCGTGAGTTTGAAATGCGCCTCAATGGGGCGACCTATGAAGAAGTGGCCCGCGCCGGGGGCGGGATCGTCTCGACAGTCACTGCAACACGAGCTGCCAGTGAAGATCAGCTTTTACGCGATGCTCTCAAGCGCGTAGATGCGCTCATTGCCGAGGGCGTCACCACGCTGGAAATCAAATCAGGTTATGGTCTTGATGTCGAAACTGAACTGCGGATGCTGACGGTGGCTCGCCGGATTGGCCAGGAGCGCGCTGTTCGCGTGCGCACGACTTTCCTCGGCGCACATGCCGTTCCTGCGGATTATAAAGGCCGGGAGGACGGCTATCTGTCGGAAGTCTGCCTGCCGACCCTGGAAAAGGCTCATGAATTAGGCCTCGTCGATATGGTTGACGGCTTTTGCGAGGGGATCGCCTTCTCGACAGAGCAAATTACACGCGTTTTCGACAAGGCGATCAGTCTGGGCCTACCGGTTAAACTCCACGCTGAACAGTTGTCGAACCTCGGCGGCGCTGCACTTGCTGCCGGTTACCAGGCACTGTCTGCTGACCATCTTGAATATCTTGATGAAGCTGGTGTCATTGCCATGGCGAAAGCTGGCACAGTTGCCGTTCTCCTGCCTGGTGCGTTTTACACTTTGCGCGAAAAACAGATGCCGCCGGTCGAGCTTCTTCGTAAGCACGGCGTGCCCATCGCCATTGCAACAGATTGCAATCCCGGCTCATCGCCGATGACGTCGCTTCTTCTGACCCTCAACATGTCCTGCACACTGTTCCGCATGACGCCAGAAGAGGCCCTTTCCGGTGTAACCCGAGAAGCTGCCAAGGCGTTGGGTCTTAAAGACTGCGGTGTTCTGCGCGCTGGCTTCAAGGCTGACCTTGCCATCTGGGATGTAGAGCATCCGGCTGAGTTGTCTTATCGGATTGGCTTCAATCCCCTTCATGAGCGTATTTTCGGAGAGATCTTATGAGCACGATGGTGCTGACCCCTGGCAATGTAACGCTTGCCGAGCTGGAAACGATCTGGCGGCAGGATGCCGTTGTCACTATCAACCCGGCAGCGAAAGCTGGCGTGGATGGTGCCGCAGAGCGAGTTCGAATTGCGGCTGCGGGATCCGTTGCTGTCTATGGTGTCAACACTGGGTTCGGCAAGCTTGCCAGTGTGAAAATTGCCCCGGAAGATACTGAAACTCTTCAAAGAAACTTGATCCTGAGCCATTGCTGTGGCGTTGGCGAGGAAATGGATGCCTCCGCTGTTCGCCTGATGATGGCGTTGAAGTTAATGTCGCTGGCGCGCGGCGCATCTGGCGTCCGCTGGGATGTGCTTCAGCTGATTGAGGCGATGTTGGCCAAGGGCGTTGTGCCTGTTGTTCCGGCACAAGGGTCTGTCGGTGCATCTGGCGATCTTGCTCCTCTTGCGCATATGACTGCGGCGATGATCGGCGAGGGCGAGGCTTATTATCAAGGCGAGCGGCTCAGTGGTGCAGACGCCTTGGCCAAGGCAGGTTTGACGCCTGTTGTGCTTGGTCCCAAGGAAGGCCTCGGGCTGATCAATGGCACCCAGTTCTCCACGGCTTATGGGCTGATCGGACTGTTTGACGCCTGGAGATTGGCTCAGTCATGCCTGATAACGTCCAGCCTTTCGACAGATGCTATTATGGGGTCAACGGCACCGCTTTTGCCGGAAATTCATGCGCTGCGTGGTCATCGGGGCCAGATTGAGGTGGCAGCTGCCATGCGCGATCTGATGGCAGGCTCTGAAATTCGCGAAAGCCACCGTGATGGCGACAGCCGCGTGCAAGATCCATATTGCATCCGCTGCCAGCCACAGGTTGTCGGTGCCTGCGTTGATCTCCTGCGCAATGCTGCAAAGACGCTTGAAATTGAAGCGAATGCAGCCACGGACAACCCACTGGTACTGACTGAAGCCGATCAGATTGTCTCCGGCGGCAACTTCCATGCTGAGCCTGTCGCCTTTGCCGCTGATCAGATCGCGCTGGCACTTGCTGAAATCGGCTCCATCGCCCAGCGCCGTGTAGCGCTGATGGTTGATCCGACGCTTTCCTTCGATCTGCCGCCGTTCCTGGCCATGAACCCGGGCCTGAATTCAGGACTGATGATCGCCGAAGTCACCACAGCGGCCTTGATGAGTGAGAACAAGCATCTGTCGCACCCGTGTTCGACGGATTCAACGCCAACCAGCGCGAACCAGGAAGACCACGTATCGATGGCTGCTCACGGAGCACGTCGCCTGTCACGGATGACGGCCAATCTGGGCAATATCCTGGGCGTGGAACTGCTCTGTGCGTCACTGGGGATTGAGTGCAGGGCACCTCTGAAAACCAGTAAATCCTTGCAAACTTCGATTGATTGCCTGCGTCTGGATGTCGAACCTTTGTTGGAAGATCGCTTCATGGCACCCGATTTGAAATCCGCAGCCGAGATCGTTTCCACCGGCAAACTTCTCGCTGCAGTCTCAGACTTGCCGCTTCTCGCACTAGGTGAGTTTTAATGGAGTCGGTTGTCGTCACGAAGGGCGATAGTCCGATCATTCTGGGCTTGCCTCATTCGGGAACTCATGTTCCAGCAGATATATTTGCTCGTCTGAATGAGACAGGGCAGGGCCTGACTGACACCGATTGGCACGTTGACAAACTTTATTCGAACCTGCTGCCCGGTGCGACCATGGTCGCGGCAACCTTTCATCGCTACGTGATTGATGCCAACCGTGACCCTGAAGGCGTGAGCCTTTATCCGGGGCAAAACACCACCAGCCTTTGCCCGGTGACAGATTTCGATGGCCTGCCAATCTACCTGGAGGGGCAAGAGCCTTCAGCTGAGGAAATCGAGACGCGGCGCAAAAACTATCATGCGGCCTATCACGATGCGCTTGCTGCCGAGATTTCCCGGGTTAAAGAGATCCACGGCATCGCAATCCTCTATGATTGCCATTCTATCCGCTCTCATATTCCGTTCCTATTTGAAGGCGCTTTGCCAGACTTCAACGTTGGAACAAATGGCGGCGCAACCTGTTCACCAGCCATCGAGGCTGCCGTCGTTGCGCGAACCACGGCAGCCAAAAGATACACGTCTGTGTTGAACGGTCGCTTCAAAGGGGGCTGGACAACTCGCCATTATGGTCAGCCAGACACTGGCGTACATGCCATCCAGATGGAGCTGGCCCAGTCGACCCATCTCAGCACAGAAGCCAAGCCTTTTGCCTATGAACTTGAAAAGGCTGGCAGGATTCGCCCGCATTTGACGTCTATTTTGGAAGACCTGGCGGCTGTTGCCGGAGACCTTTGCAAAACCCAACCTATTAAAACAGAAAACACCCCATCGGGAGGATCCGACAATGGTTGATCGTAGCCACAATTCGCGCGACGTGTTTCCGCCCACGGGCACGGAACTGAATGCCAAGTCCTGGCTGACTGAAGCGCCCTTGCGCATGTTGATGAACAATCTACATCCAGATGTTGCCGAGAACCCGCATGAGCTTGTGGTTTATGGCGGCATTGGCCGTGCTGCGCGAACATGGGAAGATTTTGACAAGATCGTATCTGCGCTGAAATCTCTGGAAGACACTGAGACCCTGATGGTTCAGTCCGGCAAGCCTGTTGGCGTGTTCCGGACCCATAAAGACGCGCCTCGGGTTCTGATTGCCAATTCCAATCTGGTGCCCCATTGGGCCACCTGGGATCACTTCAACGAATTGGATAAAAAAGGTCTGGCAATGTACGGCCAGATGACCGCTGGTTCGTGGATCTATATTGGCACACAGGGCATCGTTCAGGGCACTTACGAGACTTTCGTGGAAGCCGGGCGTCAGCATTATGGCGGCGACCTGAAAGGCAAATGGATCCTGACCGGTGGCCTGGGCGGTATGGGCGGTGCTCAACCTCTGGCCGCTGTCATGGCCGGAGCCTGTTGCTTGGCCGTTGAGTGTGACGAAACCCGGATCGATTTTCGCATCCGCACCCGGTACGTCGATGAAAAAGCCACCAGCCTGGACGAGGCGCTGGCGATGATTGAACGCTGGACCGCTGCCGGTGAAGCCAAGTCAGTCGGTTTGCTCGGCAACGCCGCCGAGATCTTCCCTGAGCTGGAACGTCGAGGCATTCGTCCGGATATCGTCACTGACCAGACGTCTGCTCATGACCCGATCAACGGCTATCTGCCAAAGGGGTGGAGCGTTGCCGAGTGGCGCGAAAAGCGTGAGAGCGATCCCAAGGCTGTTGAAACAGCAGCGCGTGCTTCCATGCGCGAACAGGTCGAAGCCATGGTGGCCTTCTGGGACAAGGGTGTTCCAACGCTGGATTATGGCAATAACATTCGCCAGGTCGCCCTCGATGAAGGGCTTGAGAATGCCTTTGCCTTCCCAGGTTTTGTGCCAGCCTATATCCGTCCGCTGTTTTGTCGCGGTGTCGGCCCGTTCCGCTGGTGCGCATTGTCCGGCGACCCAGAGGACATTTACAAGACCGATGCCAAGGTCAAGGAACTGATTCCGGACGACGAACATCTGCACAATTGGCTCGACATGGCCCGCGAGCGCATCGCGTTTCAGGGCTTGCCTGCACGCATTTGCTGGGTTGGACTTGGTCAACGTCACCGGCTTGGGCTTGCGTTCAACGAGATGGTCCGCACTGGCGAATTGAAAGCACCAGTCGTGATTGGTCGCGATCATCTGGATTCAGGCTCCGTGGCCTCTCCAAATCGGGAAACCGAAGCGATGAAGGACGGTTCGGATGCCGTATCCGATTGGCCGCTGTTGAACGCTTTGCTCAACACTGCTTCAGGCGCGACATGGGTGTCGCTGCATCATGGCGGCGGTGTCGGTATGGGCTTTTCCCAGCATTCCGGCATGGTCATTTGCTGCGATGGCACTGCAGATGCAGATGAACGTATCGGCAGGGTCTTGTGGAACGATCCTGCGACGGGTGTCATGCGTCATGCAGATGCCGGGTACGAAATCGCGCTGGACTGTGCGAAAGAAAATAACCTCAATCTTCCGGGTATTCTCACCTGAAAGATTGTATAAAAACAATACCCTTCCAACCACCTAACCAGATTGTAAACATAGGGGAATATCTGCCATGAAGTTTAAAATTCTAGGTCTTGTTGCAGCCGCAGCCATCAGCTTTGGTGTTTCCGGGGCAGCTCATGCCGATTTGCTTTCCGACATCAAGGCAAAGGGCAAGATCACTGCTGCAACGGAAATGCATTATGCGCCGTTCGACATCCTCAAGGACGGCGAATATCAGGGCATTTGCCATGATCTTTTCACAGAAGTTGCCAAAGAACTCGGCGTTGAAGTTGAGTTCCTTGATTTGCCTTGGCAGTCGATCTTGCCTGGCCTGGAAGCTGGCAAATTCGATGTTGTAAATGCACCTGTGACAATCACGGCAGAACGCATGAAGCGCTACAGCTTCACTCTGCCAATCGGAAACGCAACTGTGGCTCTGGCCAAAAAGGCCGGTGACACAAGCATCACCAAGCCGTCCGACATTGCAGGCAAGGCCGTTGGCTCTCAGAAGGGCTCGGCTCAGCTGGAACAGTTGAAGGCATTCTCTGAAACGCTTTCTCCTCCTGCTGATGTCCGCGAGTATGTCAACATCGATGAAGCTCTGGCCGATCTGGCTGCTGGCCGTATTCAGGGCGTTGCCAACTCCATGCCATTGATGGGCTATGCTGCCGTTCAGCGTCCTGGCCTGTTCGAAATGGTCATGCCTCCGTTCGGCGATCCCAAGTACTTCGGCTGGGTTGCTCCCGCCGGTGAAGACAGTGCAACTTTGATCGCAGCGATCAACGACGCTATCCTTAAAATGCACAAGGACGGCCGTCTCAAGGCGATCAATGAAAAGTGGCTCGGAACAGCTCCGGAACTGCCCACAACCATGCCGACTGTAAAATAATCAGGCATCAGGTTACATGATACTTCGGCCCGGCAGATCTGGATCTGCCGGGCTCTCCTTCGCCGTTCGTTCACGGCGAGCCACTTTGGGGGCGGACGAGTGAATTTCTCATTCGAAGTTATTTGGCAGAACCTGCCGTATATGCTGGCAGCAGCCCGCTGGACGTTGGCCATCTCGATTGCGGGCATGGCGATCAGCATCGTCTGGGGGACATTTTTATGCGCTGCACGCCTGTCCAAGGACGCCTTTGTTTGGCGCATCGCGGCTCTTTACATCAGCTTTTTCCGGGGCGTACCGCTTCTCGTTCAACTGCTGATGTTCTATTATATGCTGCCCTATATCGGGCTAGATTTGCCAGCCATTCTGGCGGCTATCCTGGCGGTCGGCCTATGTTCGGCGGCCTACACCGCTGAAATTCTGCGCGGGTCCATTCAATCCATTCCAGCCGGACAAACAGAAGCAGCCAATGCGCTCGGCATTCCAGCCTTTTCTCTGTGGCGCCGGATCCTTGTTCCCCAGGCAATCCGCATCGGCTTGCCGTCTTTGGTCAATGAATTGATCTTGTTGGTGAAAGTCTCATCGCTTGCCTCTGTGGTTGGCATCGGCGAGCTCACCCGTGTGTCTCAGAACATCACCGGTCAGACCTATCGGCCGCTTGAGATCTTCATTGCCGCTGCCGCGATCTATTTCGTGATCAATTTTGTCATTTCCCGCCTTGGCCGATTGGCCGAGCGGCGCATGCAGGTGGGGTAGGGCGGATCATGGAACTCGATCTTTTCGTTCGTTATGGACCTGCGCTCCTGTCCGGCTTTGCCGTCACTATCTTGTGCTGGTTGGTCGGCTCATTTGGCGGGCTTGTGCTGGGCTTTGCGATTGCATGTCTTTATCGCTGGGGGGCTGCACCTTTCCGCTGGCTGATTTCCACCTATGTTGAGGTCATCCGGGGAACGCCCTTCATGATCCAGCTTTTCATTCTCTATTATGGCGGCCCTTATATCGGCCTGGTCCTGTCGCCCATCCAGGCCGGGATCTTGAGCTTCGTTGTCTATGGCAGCCCATATTTCTCAGAAATTTTCCGGGGCGGCTTTAATGCGGTGCCAACAGGGCAAATTGAGGCTGCGCGCTGTGTTGGCTTGTCCGAGGCACGCATCCTGAGGCGGATTATCCTGCCACAGATGCTGGTACCGATCACGGCACCTTTGACGAATTTCTTCATCATCCTGACCAAGGAAACAGCCATCTTGTCGGTCGTGACTGTGCCTGAACTGCTGTATGAAACGCAGACCATGGCGGCGGAAACCTTTACCTTCGTTGAGCCATTTCTGGTGTTGTCGCTGTTCTACTGGCTGATGGTCATTGGCACCAGCTGGATTGGCGGACGGGTCGAGGCCCGTGTCACGCGTCATCTGAAACGGGCCAACTGAGTTTGGCGACCTGAAGTTGGTTTGAACCTTGTGAATACGAGAGCTATTATGTCTGACACATCTGCAATGTCCCCCAAGACAGGCGAACCGATCATCTCGGTGCGCGGCATGAGTAAGTATTTCGGAGATTTCGTTGCTCTGAATGACGTCACTCTGGATGTCAATCGCTCCGAGGTTCTGTGTCTGATCGGTCCGTCCGGATCCGGTAAAAGCACTTTGCTGCGCTGTCTGAATTTCCTGGAGGCCTATGATGGCGGCGAAGTGCGTCTCAATGGTGATCTGATCGGTTGGCAGGATGGTGATTCCACCCCGCGTAAAGCCCTTTCTACCAATGCGTTGCGCCAACAGCGTCAGCACATCGGCATGGTGTTTCAGCAGTTCAATCTTTGGCCCCATCTGACAGCGCTGGAAAATGTCGCTGAGGCGCTCATTCAGGTAAAGGGCTTGCCCAAATCCAAGGCCCATGAAAAAGCCCGTGAAGCTTTGGGTAAGGTGAACCTGTCAGACAAGACTGAAAACTACCCGGCTAACCTGTCTGGCGGCCAGCAGCAGCGTGTGGCGATTGCAAGGGCCATTGCCATGGAACCGACGGTCATGCTGTTTGACGAGCCGACCTCTGCGCTTGATCCCGAGCTGGTGGGCGAAGTTCTGACAGTCATGAAGGAAATGGCCGCGGAAGGCATGACCATGGTTGTCGTTACCCACGAGATGGGCTTTGCAGCCCACGTGGCGGACCGGGTGGCTTTTTTGGATGCCGGGCGACTGGTCGCTTGTGTTCCACCTGCTGAAATCTTCAGCCAGGACCCCGAAGACGAGCGTATCCGCACATTCCTGCAAACCTACCGGGAACGCAACGTGGTTTGAACTACTGAGCCGTCCATATGTCCACGACGAATTACATATAAGCGGCCCCTGATCCGGGCTGCCATCAATCTTGGAACACGCACCTGTCCGGGCGACTGGACCTTCAACCCGAACTTCTCGGACTGGCTGATGGGCTGGCCAATCGGGTGGAGCGATCCAGAGCAGCCGGTAACGGAGTTGTCCCCCTGGCTGCAGCGCATGCGTGGCGCACTCTCAGGGCAGAGTTTCTAAAAAGGGAAGGGGGAGGCTAGAAAAGAAGGCGAAACGCAATCCAAATCGGTTGCCATTCGTTCTTGCGCGAAATGCCATCCGAACTTGCGCGCTACACCAGTTTTGGGTGTCAGTTGGTCGAATAGCCGAAATCAACCGGTCCGGAATGGATCGGAACAACGCAATATCAATGACTTACAGAAAAATTGGCTGGGGAACCTGGATTCGAACCAGGACTAACAGAGTCAGAGTCTGCGGGTCTACCGTTAACCTATTCCCCAATACCGAAATTGCCATGCAACTTCAGAACGTTCGCCAAAAGCTCAACGTTGATGGCGGTATACATCTAAGTTGGACGGCGATGCAACAGGCAGTTTCAACTTTTTCCCGGTGTTTTCAAAAAGCTGTTTTAATCCACTGAAACGCAAGCCGGATCCTGCCCGGACTTAAGGTAACTCAGGATATAAAATCTGTTGCAAAAATAGGTCTGTCACAAATGCACTGAGCCGCTATGCGCGCCCCTCACGACCTGTTACAGTTTGGTCAACGATGAAACGGTGCGAACTTCAAAAAGCTTAATCAGCTGAAGGGGCGCCTTGAAAAGGCTTAAGACGTGACAAATTCAGGTCAGGAACCGCCCGATGCCGGGCGAGGGTCCCCTGAAACGTCCGGAGAACCTGCAGTCCGCGGAAAACGGGCTGCATCCAGACGCCGGCGCAAAAAGCGCGGCGCGGGTGCCACGACTGCCCAAATTGGGCAAGCAACGCCATCAGTCCCTCCACAAAACCGTGGAGAATCAGATGGTCATGGATCTGGCGAGGCACACTCCGGAACGACAGAGGGACGCCCCAATTCCGTCTCCAAGGGACGCAAGCGGCGACGCAGGAGCGGCGGTCAAAATGCTGTGTCTGGCGGAGCGGGCGCTGCCAATTCCTTAAGCCGGCAGGAGCAAACTGGAAGCGGGCATAAAAGCGCTGCAGGGTATGGCTCTGCCGGCGCTACAAGCACTGTGTCTTCCGATAATCCTGCATCCCGTAGGAAGTCGTCTGGTGCTGGTGAGGGCTCCTCCGATGAGCGTTCTTTTTCCGGCAAGGCTCCGAAGGCTGGGGCTGGCTCAGAACAGATTGCCAAGACACGTGGACCGGAAAATCCGCATAAGCGCCGCAAACGTCGACGCGGCGGCAAACGCTCCGTGTTCACCCGTGCTGAGGTTGGTTTGCCGGCCGGTTCTGCTGAAACCCCTGGCGATCAGCGGGCTGCGGGAGGGCATCCAGCGTCCCATGACGGACATGTGCGAAATGTAAATTCAGGCCAGGTTGCCGGTCGTGCTGCTGGTCAAATTCCGGGGCTCGGACCTCAGCCCGATGTGAGCGCCGCAGCCTTTCTGCCTGATCAGCCCAAGCATGTTAGACCTGCCAACAGACCTGGGGCTGGAACCGGCACTGGGCCACAAGGTCGTCATAGCCGGACTGGAGACCATCGCCCTTCGCGGTATCTGCGCAGGCACTACGAAGAGGACGACCTGAACCAAACGCTCTATGCTGCGCTTGATCTTGGCACCAACAATTGCCGCTTGCTGATTGCCAAGCCGGAAGAACGTGGCTTCCGGGTGGTGGATGCTTATTCCAGAATAGTGCGTCTGGGTGAGGGGGTTGGTGCGAGCCGCCGTCTTAGCGAAAATGCCATGGAGCGGTCCATTGATGCTCTGGCCAATTGCCACCGCAAACTGGCCGAGCGCGGTGTTCAGCGCTCCAGATTGATCGCAACGGAAGCTTGCCGTGCGGCGGAAAATGGCGCTGAATTCATCTCACGGGTTCAGAAAGAGACGGGACTGGCACTCGAGGTTGTTGACCGTGAAACAGAAGCACGACTGGCGGTGGCCGGTTGCGTGACTTTGGTCGATCAGCATGCAGATGGCGTGATCCTGTTTGACATTGGGGGAGGGTCATCGGAAATCGTCTGGCTGGATCTGCGTAACCGGAGCGGTGCGCGCGGTTTTGCGTTGACCCGTTTCATTCGCTCCTGGGATTCACTGCCGGTAGGGGTTGTCAATCTGGCCGAGCGTCACGGCGGTGTGAATGTTACGTTTGATGTATTCGAGGCAATGGTGGCAGATGTGGCCGGACATCTTGCAGGGTTTAATCTCGGTGATGAATTGACCGAGGCAATTGCAAGCGGCTCGGTGCACATGCTGGGCACATCGGGAACAGTGACAACGCTTGCCGGAATTCATCTCGGATTGAGACGATATGATCGACGCAGGGTCGATGGCGTCTGGTTGGAAGACCATCAAGTTGGCGCAATGATTGATCGGCTGCGCGAAATGTCCTACGAAGAACGGGTTGAGAACCCTTGCATCGGCGCGGATCGTGCTGATCTCGTTCTGGCGGGCTGTGCTATTTTGGAAGCCATCCGCCGGCGCTGGACGTGTTCGCGCCTTCGGGTCGCGGACCGGGGTCTTCGTGAAGGCATTCTGACAGAACTCATGGCCGCCGATGGTGTGTGGTCTAAAAAGACAAGCGATCGCCGAGGCGGACGCCAAAGAGGCAGAACATGACGCGCAGGAGCAAGGGCACCGGGGACCGGGGTTTTAAGGTGCGGGTGAAAACCGCAGCAGGGCGCCGCGAATCCTCGACCCGCTGGTTGCACAGGCAATTAAACGACCCCTATGTGCGCCGTGCCCAGGCCGACGGATATCGCTCTCGTGCGGCCTTCAAGCTGATCGAGATTGACGACAAGCACAAGATCCTGAAGCCCGGCTACCGGGTGGTGGATCTGGGAGCGGCCCCTGGTGGTTGGTGTCAGGTTGCTGCTGCCCGCGTGCAGTCATCGCTCGATGCGCCGAAGGTCGTTGGGATTGATTACCTTGAGATGGATCATGTGCGCGGTGCGCTGTTCCTTCAAAAGGATTTTCTTGATGATGATGCTCCAGAGGCGTTGCTTGAGGCACTCGGCGGCCATCGTCCGGATGTGGTTCTGTCCGATATGGCATCACCAACGACGGGTCACCGCCAGACAGATCATTTGCGGACAACGCATTTGTTCGAAGTGGCAATTGAATTTGCCCAGCGGAACCTGGTTCCTGGTGGAACATTCCTGGCCAAGGTTTTTCGCGGCGGTACCGAGCATGCCTTGTTGAACGATCTCAAGCGTGACTTCAAGTCGGTCGCCCATGTGAAGCCACCTGCGAGCCGGAAAGAAAGTCCTGAGCTCTATGTGATAGCGAAGGGCTTCAGAGGCAACGCCGAAGATCGGGCCAAAAACGATCAGGTTTGACCCTTAGATCGTCATATTGAAATTTATACGGGTTTGAATGGGTTGAAGAGCGGAATTCTCATTCTTCAGGGTTTTCTTCCTGTGATCTGCGTGGTATTGACCCGCGCCAACTTCTCCGGCATTGCCGAAGCGAATCGACGGATGCAAGAACCCCAAGATCTTGCGTCCCTCTCATGCATTTTATAAAGGGGAATTGGCGATGGCCTCATTTTTTGTTCCGTCAACAGGCGCTGAAGCGCTCACATTTGACGATGTTCTGCTGATCCCCGGCCATTCCGAGGTTATGCCAGGCGAGACTGTGCTGAAATCCCGGCTAACACGGGAGCTAGAGCTAAACCTGCCGATAATTTCATCCGCTATGGATACGGTGACTGAGGGACGTCTTGCGATTGCCATGGCCCAGGCTGGTGGCATTGGCGTCATTCACCGCAACCTGTCTCTTGACCGGCAGGCCGAAGAAGTTCGGATGGTGAAGAAGTTCGAATCCGGCATGGTTGTCAATCCCCTGGTGATTGGACCGGATGCGACGTTGAAAGATGCTCTCGACCTGATGGAGCGCTATGGAATTTCCGGCGTTCCTGTTGTTGATAATGGTGGTGTCGGTGGTCAGGTCACAGGGCGGCTTGTTGGTATTTTGACCAACCGCGATGTTCGGTTTGCATCTGACCCCAATCAGCGCGTTTACGAGCTGATGACGCGGGAAAATCTGATCACGGTGAATGATGGCGTGAGCCAGGAAGAAGCCAAGAGACTTCTGCATCAACACCGGATCGAAAAATTGCTCGTCACGGACGACAATTTAAACTGTATTGGCTTGATCACTGTCAAGGACATGGAAAAAGCCAAACTTAACCCAAATGCGTCCAAAGATTCTCAGGGACGTTTGCTGGTTGCCGCGGCAACAAGCGTTGGGGATGAAGGCATGGCGCGAGCCGAGCGTCTGATTGATGCTGGTGTTGACATGGTTGTTGTCGATACAGCACATGGTCATTCGGCGCGTGTTCTGGAGATGGTGACCAAGGTCAAGAACCTGTCCAATTCGGTTCAGGTTCTGGCCGGTAACGTTGCAACTGGTGAAGCCACCAGGGCGCTGATTGATTCTGGTGCTGACGGTGTAAAAGTCGGTATCGGACCAGGCTCCATTTGCACGACACGGATTGTGGCTGGCGTTGGTGTGCCTCAGTTAACGGCCATCATGGAGGCCGTTGATGCGGCTAATAAACTCGATGTGCCGGTCATGGCCGATGGCGGGATCAAATATTCCGGCGATCTGGCAAAGGCCATGGCTGCAGGTGCATCCTCCGTAATGGTGGGGTCCCTTCTGGCCGGAACAGAAGAAAGCCCTGGTGAAGTTTATCTGCATCAAGGGCGCTCTTATAAATCTTATCGTGGTATGGGGTCCGTCGGAGCCATGGCGCGCGGTTCTGCCGATAGATACTTCCAGGCGGAAGTTCGTGATAGTCTGAAGCTGGTGCCAGAAGGTATTGAAGGACAGGTTGCCTACAAAGGATCCTTGTCCAGCGTACTGCATCAGCTTGCTGGCGGTTTGCGAGCTGCCATGGGATATGTCGGTGGCAAGACGATACCCGACTTTCAGGAAAAGGCACGTTTCGTCCGGATTTCCGGCGCAGGCCTTCGTGAAAGTCATGCACATGATGTGACGATTACTCGGGAAAGCCCGAATTACCCGTCCGGTCTATAATTAATTATAACAACGGCCCGGCCTCCCAAGGTTGAAGGCCGGAGCTTTGGAGTTTAGTCCATGAAAGATGGCGGCCGCCTATCTGCAGCAATCGAGGTTCTGACCGAGGTTGAAACGCGCCATCGCCCAGTGCAGCCTGCGCTGCGCGACTGGGGAACATCCCATCGGTTTGCCGGGTCCGGCGACAGAACGGTTATCGGCAATCTGGTATTCGATGCACTTCGGCACAAGTCGAGCCTGACAGCCCGAACCGGTTCATCCGAACCACGGATGCAAATCCTCGGAACTTATGTTTTTGCTTGGGGCAATGGCATCGACCGGTTGAAGGAAGTTCTGGGTGAGGATCCCCACTCTCCTGAAGCCCTGAATGAAGCAGAAGAATCTGCGCTTGCAAATGAGTCTGTTGACGATCTAGAGCCAGAAGTTGCTGCCGATGTTCCCGCATGGCTTTGGCCGTATTTCGAGGCCGCTTTTGGCGACAATGCTGTAAATGAGGGCAAGGCTCTTGCCACGCGTGCACCGATTGACCTGCGCACAAACTCATTGAAATCTGACCGTGAAAAGCTCTTGAAGCGGTTGGCGCATGTGAATGCGGAAGCCACAAGCATCACGCCGACGGCACTGCGTATAAAGGCAAAACCGGGCGCTTCCCGCATGCCTCATGTTCAGGCTGAGGAAGGCTATCGCAAAGGTTGGTTTGAGCTTCAAGATGAAGCCAGTCAGATCGCTGCAGCTCTCGCCTGCGCCAAACCAGGCGAACAGGTCTTGGATCTTTGTGCTGGCGGTGGTGGCAAGACGTTGGCTCTGGCTGCTACCATGGACAATAAGGGTCAGATTTACGCCTATGATTCGGATCGTTTGCGATTGGCTCCAATTCATGAGCGGCTTCAGCGCTCCAGTGTTCGGAATGTACAGGTTCGCGACCCTGCCAGTTCAAACCTTGATCCACTCAAGGAAGCAATGGACCTTGTGTTCATCGACGCACCTTGTACGGGAACAGGCGTTTGGCGTCGCCGTCCAGATTCCAAGTGGAAGCTTTCGGAAAAAGCACTGGCTGACCGTCTTGAAGAGCAGCGTAAAGTTCTGGACACTGCGAAAGAGTTCGTGAAACTAGGCGGACGTATCGCATATGTGACGTGTTCGATTCTGCCACAGGAAAATGGCGATCAGGTAAAGCGTTTTCTGGCTGAAAACTCAGACTTTGAAGCCGTTGATGCCATTGCAATTTGGAAACACGTGTTCGGCGAAGACAGGCTGCCTGCCTATGTCACGGAAGAAGGTGGGGTCACCTTGACGCCAGCAACCACCGAAACGGATGGTTTCTTCTTTGCATTGCTCGGCCGAAAGACAGACTAATACGCTTCCGGCTTATAGGTTGTTCGGTGAGCCGGTCGTCACTCAGGTGGTTTTCTCACCCCTATTCTCCAGCGGGGCTTCATCAAGTTGGCCCGCTGGAATGGCACTTGCCGAAGCGACATCTTCCGCAGTGGTCACTTCTCCAGTAAGTGCGATTTCGGCTGTTATTTCGAATGCGGCCGCTTCATTTTCGGCTTGTGCGGCCAGCGATTTTTCATCGGCGAGCGAAACGGTCTGATCCAACAAATCCCGCGCCAGATCAAACAGCCTGCGCTCCAAAGCACTGTCCAGAGACTTGCCTTGGGCCATGGAAGTTAAAATGGCTCTGGCATCTGTTGATCGACCGAGGTTTTTCAAGGCTGCTCCAAGCGCATTTCCCGCATCCTTGCGTCCTGGGGCTCTCTGCCAGGCATCAAACGCATGTAACAGAGCTTTGGGATATTCGCCCAATTTCCGGCTAATTGTGCTTAGGGACACGAGCAAACTGGCCTTTTCATCGCCAGAATAGGTCAATGCCTTGGTATAACCGGCCCTTGCCTGCTGCAGGTTGCCTGCTGCCTCATGGGCTTCTGCCAAAACCCGGTTCGGTTCAGATTCAGAAGGAGATAGATGGCAGGCTTTTTCCGCAAACATCAGCGCTTCATCATAGCGCTTGCGCCGAATTGAGAGTTTGGCCAGCCCGAGAAGCGCCGGTATATAGGTTGGATCTATGGTCAGCGCCTTGCGGTAGGCCGCAGCAGCTCGGGAAGCCTGTGGGTCGTCACTAGCTGCTTGTGCATAGAGCGTAAGGGCAGGTGCATTCTCAGGCAACAGCGTCATCAAGCGTTCGGCAGTTACAAGTGCCTGCTGCCGCTTGTCTTGTTTAAGGCATACCGTTGCAAGGCCATACAGCGCATTGTGGTTATCAGGAGAGGCTTCCAAAACGCTGTTGAAATTGTCTTCGGCGTTGCTCATGTCGCCCATCAGCAATTGACAATTTCCCAGATTTGCTCGCGCCGGAATATGTGTCGGCTCAACAAAAACGACCCGTCGCAACTGGGAGGCTGCTTCTTCCAGAAACCCGGCCCGCAACAAAGCCGTTGCCGTGCGATAAATGATTTCCATGTCTTCGGGATCAAGCTCCAAAGCCTCAAGGTAGGCTGCAAGAGCTGATTTGGGATCGCCTCGGCGTTCGCAGTCCAGCGCATAATCAAAAGCGTCTCTAGCCGACGTTGTCATTTGGCAATCCACATATCGGGTCCCTGAGTACATCAGGTTCTGGGTGTTTCCTGCTTGACGAAAAATTGGTCGATTTTTCCCGGAAATTAGCCGATTTCAAACGTCACAATCGAATCATCATAGGGTCATTGTAGCGAGCCTTTGGGGCAAAACAGTCTCGAACATCGCCAAAGGCCGAGCTTAGGCACAGAAGCTTGTGCAAACTTCTTGGACACTTTGAAACTCTGGTTTACCCAAATGAGATCTTAGGGCGTGGAAAGGCAGGCAATTGGCGTGATTTTCCGCTTCAAATCAGGCTCTGATGACGTTAGAAACCTCTCATGATAAAGCATGACCGTCTCCTCATCGTCGATTTTGGTTCTCAAGTGACGCAGCTCATTGCGCGGCGTTTGCGGGAGCTCAACGTCTATTGCGAAATTCATCCCTATCAGAATGTCACAGATGGCTTTTTGGCAGAGTTTGCGCCCAAGGCCGTGATCCTTTCAGGGGGGCCGTGTTCGGTCTTTGACGATGGCGCTCCGATGCCGCCACCAACTGTCTTCACACTGGGTGTCCCGGTGTTGGGCATCTGCTATGGCCAGCAAGTCATGATGCATTGCCTCGGCGGTAAGGTGGAACGTGGTCACAAGACCGCTGAGTTTGGCCGTGCTTACGTGACGCCGAAAGATGTAACGCTAGGCCTTCTGGATGGCTGGTTCGAAGGTGAGCGCGAGCAAGTCTGGATGTCTCATGGCGACCACGTCAGCGAGATAGCGCCTGATTTTGAGGTTTTTGGCACCTCACCAAATGCACCGTTTGCCATCACCGCTGATGTATCGCGGAATTTTTATGCGGTGCAGTTCCATCCGGAAGTGCATCACACGCCCAATGGCGCCAAGCTCTATGAGAACTTCATCACTCTGGCTGGCTTTACTGGCGATTGGACTATGGGCGCTTACCGCGAAGATGCCATTGCCAAGATCCGAGAACAGGTTGGCGACAAAAAGGTTATCTGTGGTCTGTCTGGCGGTGTTGACAGTTCAGTTGCTGCTGTCTTGATCCATGAAGCCATTGGCGACCAACTGACTTGCGTTTTTGTTGATCATGGTCTGCTGCGTTTGGGTGAGGCTGATGAAGTCGTCGCCATGTTCCGCGACAATTACAATATTCGCCTGATTCACGCCGATGAACAGGAACTGTTTCTGGGTGCTCTGGATGGTCAATCGGATCCGGAAACCAAGCGCAAGATCATCGGCAAACTGTTCATTGACGTGTTCCAGAAATATGCCAATGAAATCGAGGGCGCGGAATTCCTAGCGCAGGGCACACTCTATCCGGACGTCATTGAAAGCGTTAGTTTTTCTGGCGGTCCATCGGTGACCATCAAGTCCCATCATAATGTCGGCGGTTTGCCGGAAAAAATGGGACTGAAGCTCGTCGAGCCCTTGCGAGAATTGTTCAAGGACGAAGTCCGTGCGCTTGGCCGTGAACTGGGCCTGCCGAAGGACTTCATCGGACGCCATCCGTTCCCGGGACCTGGTTTGGCTATTCGTTGCCCGGGCGAAATCACCCGTGAAAAACTGGAGATCCTGCGTCAGGCTGACGCAATCTACATCGATCAGATCCGCAAGCACGGTCTCTATGATGAAATCTGGCAGGCGTTCGTCGCGATCCTCCCCGTTCGGACCGTTGGCGTCATGGGCGATTATCGCACCTATGACTATGCCTGCGCTTTGCGGGCGGTGACCAGTGTTGATGGCATGACGGCTGACTTCTATCCGTTCAGCCATGAATTTCTCGGTGAGACCGCAACGCGTATCATCAATGAAGTCAAAGGCATTAATCGCTGCACCTACGACATTACCTCAAAGCCACCCGGCACGATCGAGTGGGAATAACGATGGTGAAATAGAGAGACCGACAAACCTAAAGGCCTGTCTCTCTTCTCCGTCCTTCATGAATGAATAAGAGCCAGCGTCTTTGTTGCGCTGGCTTTTTTTATGGAGTTCCATATTTGAAGCCCGCTCCCTTCGACGAGCGGATCTATAATTTCCTTACTTCTTTGGTGCATATTAAATGCGTTCAATATTCAGGGTTGTTAGAGTTCACGAGCAAGCGATAACTATTCATATTCTATAACTTGATTATTATATTCATGTTTGATACGCGATATTGCAGCTGCATTGGCTCAGGCTTTCGGGCTGTCCCTTGCAGTGAATTTGTAGATCATTGAGACATCTGGTGTGCAATGTAGTCCGCGTCCTGGAAACATGATGACGAACGCTTGTAGCCATTTGTGTGTGTCAAATCATGAAGGGAACTACCTTGCTGACACGTATCCTAGGCCTCGCATTTGGCGTTTCACTAGCGACGATTACGAGCTTCGCATCGGCTAAAGAAATTACAGTTACGGACATTGCCGGGCGTGATGTCACGCTGAACGTGCCTGTTGACCGTGTTATTCTGGGGGAAGGCCGTCAGATCTATCTGGTGGGCGCTCTGGATCGGAATGATCCATTCAAGCGGGTCGTCGGATGGCGCAAGGATTTCTCGCAGGCAGATCCTGACAGTTATGCTCGCTACAAGGAAAAATTCCCTAAGCTGTTGGACATTCCCACCTTCGGTGGGTTCAAGGATGGCACATTCGACGTGGAACAGGCCGTTGCCCTGAACCCGGATGTGATCATTATGAACTTGGAAGCCAAGCCTGCGACGGAAGATGCAGGCTATGACGAAAAGCTGGCGGCTGTTGGTATTCCGTTGGTCTATGTGGATTTCCGTGAAAAGCCACTTGAGCATACCGAAGACAGTATGCGCCTGATGGGAAAACTGTTCGGCAAGGAAGCTGAAGCCAAGGGCTTTATTGATTTTCGCAACATCCAGATGGCTCGGGTAACAGATGTGATCGAAGCGGCGAACCCTGATCGTCCCAAGGTCTTGATTGACCGGGCAGGTGGCTATTCTGAAGAATGCTGCATGAGTTTTGGAGACGGCAACTTTGGCCGTTATATTGAACTTGCCGGTGGTACAAATATCGCTAGCGGGATCATCCCGAATACCTTTGGCACTTTGAACCCCGAGCAGATCATCGCCGCCAATCCGGATCAGGTGATTGTGACCGGCGGCAACTGGGATGCTTATGTCCCCGGTGGCGGTTGGGTCGGTGTTGGTCCCGGTGCTGATATGACGGAAGCCCGTCGCAAGTTGATGAATTTGACCAAGCGTCCTGCAATGACGGGAATCGATGCTGTCGAGGCAGGAAATTTTCACGCCATTTGGCATCAGTTCTACAACAGCCCGTATCAATTTGTTGCGATCCAGAAGATCGCAAAATGGCTGCATCCGGATCTGTTTGAAACACTTGACCCGGAAGCGACCATGAAAGAACTGCATGAGAATTATCTTCCGGTCAGCTATGAGCCCGGCTATTGGGTCTCGCTGAATGACAACGACTGAAATTCAAAATGATTTGAGTGAAGGGCAGGGGCGCGGTTTTTACCGCGCCGCTGTCTTTCGGCGACAGGCTATTTTGGCGACGCTCCTCATGGGATTACTGTTGAGCCTGTGTTTTGATCTGGCACTTGGCCCTGCGCGCTATAGTTTGCAGCAGGTCGTGACCGCGATATTCATGCCGGGATCTGCGAGTTTGCAAGAACGCGTGGTCCTGTGGGATATCCGTATGCCCATCGCCCTGATGGCGGTGATCGTCGGGGCGTCCTTGTCTGTCGCTGGAGCCCAGATGCAGACCATTTTAAACAATCCGCTCGCCAGTCCCTTCACCTTGGGGATTTCAGCTGGCGCAAGTTTTGGCGCAGCTCTGGCGCTGGCCTTTGGCATCGCGATTATTCCGGGCTCCATTCAATATGTGGTGCCGCTGAATGCATTTGTCATGGCAATGCTGACAGCGTTGTTGATCCATTTGTTGACGCTCAAGCGCGGTGTAACGGTTGAAACCATCGTCCTGCTCGGCATTGCGTTGGTGTTCAGCTTCAATGCGCTTCTGGCTTTGATACAGTTTTTTGCCAGTCAGCAGGCTTTGTCAGCGGTCGTGTTCTGGACCATGGGAAGCCTGACCAAGGCGACCTGGCCGAAGGTCTGGATCACACTGGCTGTCTTCGTTGCCGTTATCCCGTTTTTCATTCGGCGCGGATGGGCGCTGACGGCCATGAGGCTCGGGGACACCAAAGCGGAAAGTTTCGGGGTCAATGCCAAGCGACTGCGTTTGGAAACTCTGGTTCTGGTCAGCCTGCTGTCGGCAATCCCGGTGGCTTTTGTGGGAACGATTGGCTTCATCGGACTGGTCGGGCCGCATATCGCGCGCATTCTGGTCGGAGAAGATCAAAGGTTCTTTCTGCCTGCCTCTGCGCTGTGCGGCGCCTTGATCCTATCGCTGAGTTCCATCGTTTCCAAAGTTCTGATCCCCGGAACCGTGTTTCCCATCGGGATTGTGACGTCTCTGGTCGGGATTCCGTTCTTCCTGTCCCTGATTCTGAGGACGTCCAGGCCGTCATGGTAAGTTTGCAACTGAATGCCGTGTGTGCTGGCTATGGTCGAACACCGATTTTGACCGACATCTCCACGCCCATTTTCAAGGGTGGTCAGGTGGTGGCACTGATCGGGCCCAATGCGGCGGGGAAATCGACCTTGTTTCGTCGAATTGCAGGGGTGATGAAAGGGGCAGGTGAGGTGCTGGTCACGGGGGCTTCATCCCCTCAAGCGGTCTGTTACATGCCTCAGGACACTGGGGCCAATCCGGTTCTAAGCGTTTATGAATCGATCATACTGGCCCGGATGCAAGGCCGTGCGCTTAAGGTCAAAGGTGATGACCTTGCCAAGGTCGACGAAGTGGTTGACCTGCTGAAACTTGAAAGCATTTCCCATCACAACATTGGCGATCTGAGCGGAGGTCAGCGGCAGCTGGTCAGTGCGGCGCAGGCGCTGGTGCGCAATCCGGATATTCTCTTAATGGATGAGCCAACCTCTGCATTGGATTTAAACCGCCAGATCGAGTTGTTACGGATCGTGCGCGCTCTGGCGGTTGAAAAAAAAATGCTCATTCTGATCGCGTTGCATGACATCAATCATGCGATGAGGTTTGCCGAAAGCGTGATGGTTTTATCTGGCGGGAGATTGAGAGCCAGTGGGCCAACGTCGGATGTGATAACGCCCAATTTGCTGCGTGAGGTCTATAGCATCGATGCGCGCATCGAACATTGTTCAAAGGGAATACCCCAGGTTATCGTCGATGATGTCGCCGATCAGCCTTGAGAGGTTTTGTCAGATCAATGGGGATATTCTAAAAGGCGGGAGCATGTGCTCCCGCCTTTATTTATGAGTGGTGTTTCCTCAATCGCCGAAACCTTCTAGCACCACCTTGCCTCTTGCCTTGCCAGTTTCCAGATGGGCATGAGCTTTTTTCAGATTAGCGGCGTTGATTGTGCCGAAATGCTCACCAAGCGTTGTCTTCAGAGTTCCCTCATCGACCAGTCTCGAGACCTGGTTGAGCAGCTTGCCCTGTTCGTCCATGTCCGACGTCTGGAACATGGAACGCGTGAACATCATCTCCCAGTGGGTTGAGATACTCTTCAGTTTGAATGGCATGATGTTCAAGTCTGCAGGATCGTCAATCAGGCAAAAGCGTCCCTGGGGCGCGATCAATTTTGCGATTTCGCTTAAGTGGTCACCCGTGTTGGTCGTGGAAAAGACGAAGTCGGGAGCTGTGATGCCAAGGGCCTCGATTTCACCGGCCAGCGGATTGGAGTGATCGATGACATAATGTGCTCCAAGGTCGGTTGCCCATTGGCGTGTCTCAGGACGGGAGGCCGTCGCAATTACGGTCAGATTGGTGAGTTTGCGTGCGAGCTGAATGGCGATGGAACCAACGCCGCCAGCTCCGCCAATGATCAGGAGCGTATTAGCAGCTGTTGGAGTTGGGTCTGAGACTTTGAGCCGTTCAAAAAGAGCTTCCCATGCAGTGATTGCAGTCAAAGGCAGGGCAGCTGCTTGCGCCCATGACAGGGATTTTGGCTTGTGCCCGACGATGCGTTCGTCAATCAGGTGAAATTCGGAATTTGTCCCAGCGCGGGTAACGTCACCGGCATAGAACACCTCATCACCGACCTTGAACCGACTTGTGTCTTTTCCAACACCGACAACCACACCGGTTGCATCCCAGCCCAATACTTTATAGGCGCCATCTTCAGGTTCAGCGCGCATTCGTACCTTCGTGTCGACAGGATTGACTGAGACCGCCCGAATCTCCACCAGAAGGTCAGTTCCGGCAGCTTGCGGACGTGGCTGGTCAATGTCTGAGAGAGAGTTTATCTCACTGATAGGCAGGGATTTTTGATATCCGATGGCGCGCATTGCAATCTCCTTGTTTGCTAGGCGGAGAAGTGGCGCATACACTTGTATGTTACAAGAACGCACATAAAGTACCCTTAGTGTCGAAAAGGGAACTCAGTGTAAAAAAGGATACCGGATTGGCCAAGACCAAACACGCGGCATTTGAATGCAGCCCAGGCTGCGCGGTGGAAGCAACTCTGAGCCTGATTGATGGGAAATGGAAGGGAGTCATTCTCTACCATCTGATCGACGGCACCATGCGTTTCAGCGAGATCAAACGCCGCCTTCCAAGCGTCACACAACGCATGCTGACCAACCAGCTGCGTGCTCTTGAGGCCGATGGTCTTATCAGTCGAACGGTCTATCCTGTCGTGCCGCCAAAGGTGGAATACGCTCTAACTGATCTGGGCCGTAGCCTTGAACCCGTTATCCGGGCTCTGAAGGCTTGGGGTGACACCCACATGGACCTGTGGCCAGAACAGATTGGCCAACAGGTTTCAGAACAAGCGTGAGGCCTCAGCAAATGAGGCCTCAGTGGCTTTCCAATTCGGCTTTCAGCATTTCCTCGTGATGCTCTGTTGACTGAACTTCAATGAAAAGCCGTTTTACATCTGGAAACTGTCGTTTGATCGCGACTTCCAGTGCATAAATGGCATCTTCCACTGCTCCGACTTTCAGCTCATCTTCAAAATCGACGGACAGCGCCAGAAGGATGTCCTGAGGACCCCTGTGCAGGGTTCTGATCTCGTTCAGTGACTGAACAGAGGGGGCCGCCGACACTATCGAGCGAATGGTTTTGAGTGTTTCCGGATCTGCCCCTTCGCCAATCAGCAAGCCCTTGGTTTCATAGGCGAGCAAGATCGCCGTTGCTCCGAGGATTATGCCGATGGTGATCGATGCAGCGCCGTCAAGCCAAGGCAGTTCCAAGTATTGGGCGCCAAGCAGGCCGAGGAAAGCAACCACCAGGCCGAGCATGGCAGCTGTGTCTTCAAACAAGACAGTAAATATGGTCGGGTCCTTGCTATCGCGTACGGCGCTCATCAGGCTCTTTGAACCACGCACTTCATTGAAGGCCTTGTAGGCAATCCACCAGGCCCCGGCCTCAAAGATCATGGCGAGACCCAGAACGATATAGGCGATGTGTGGATCGGTAACTGGATGCGGATCAAGGACCTTGTGTATGCCTTCATAGATGGAGACACCTGCGCCCACCGCGAAGATCAGGATGGCGACCACAAAAGACCAGAAATAAAGCTCTGCACCGTAACCAAATGGATGTTGCTGATCGGCTGGCTTTTTGGCTTTTTTCATACCGTAAAGCAAAAGACCCTGGTTGCCTGTGTCCACCAGAGAGTGGATACCTTCAGACATCATCGCAGACGATCCGGTAAAGAGGGCTGCGGCAAATTTCGTGACGGAGATCAGGGCATTGCCTGCCAAAGCTGCGTAAATGACTTTCTTAGATCCGTGTCCAGCCATGGGTGGTTTTCCCTTTATCGGTGTTTGAGCCTGCGTTCAGGCTTGTGTTTGCGCCAGATGCTCAGCTCAGCTTAGCTTGTCTTAGTCTCTGGCCAGAAGCTATGACGAGCTTGTGACTTTATACAAGGGCTGCCATGCGCAAACGTACAATCCATCAAGAACAAACCGTTCCGGCGGGAAGGTGGAGACGAATGCACAAACATATTCTGACAGTTGTGACGCTTTGGTGTGGCCTTGTGTGGTCAATGGGTGTTCGCGCTGGCGACGTGGAGATCGTGAATGTGGTCGCCGAGCATGAATCCAATGGCTGGCGCTTCGATGTGACCTTAAAGCACGCAGATGAAGGCTGGGATCATTATGCAGATCTATGGCAGGTGATTGCTCCAAATGGCGAAGTGCTCGGCGAGCGGGTCTTGGCCCATCCGCATGTCAACGAGCAGCCGTTCACCCGCTCCTTGAGCGGTGTTGCCATTCCAGAGGGCTTGGATACGGTGAGTGTACGGGCTCGCGACACCGTCCACGGCGTGGCTGCGCAGGTCTATGAGGTCAAACTGGTACCTTGAAACCCAATGCCCGTGTCCTCAGCTTGAGGTGCGCACGAGCACGAGGATGCCGTCAGCGATGAACTGCACGGACAGAGCTGCCAAAAGGACCCCGAGTAGCCGTGTGATCACGAGCTGTGCCGTATCACCCATCAGTCGTTCGATCTTGTCCGCGAGAAAGAATGTCAACATGCAGCTGGCAAGAATGATGACAATGACCGCTCCAAGGCCTGCATAAGCGAGTGTATCGGGTGCTTGACCCGACAGGAGGATGATTGCCGATATAGCTGCAGGCCCGGCTATCAGCGGGATTGCTAGAGGGAAAATCGCCACTTCATGAAGGTCGGCAGCTGTGTGCTCTCCGATGGCTTTTTCGGCCGTTTCAGACTTGCGCTCGGCACGTTTTCCGAACACCATTTCGATCGCGATGATGAACAGCAATATTCCGCCTGCGACCCGAAACGCGGAGACCGAGATGCCGAGCACATTCAAAACGGTTTGCCCGGCGAAGTAGAACAGCATCAGAATTCCGGCGGCTGTCACGGTGGCCCGGATCGCTACGCGGCGTCTTTCAGTTGCTGACAATCCTGCCGTCACAGCCAGGAACATCGGGGCCAATCCAACCGGATCTATGGTAACAAAAAGGGTTGCAAAGGCATTGATGATAAAGTCGGACATTGGCTTGATCGCGGTCCCTAGAGCTGGCGTTTGAATGTCATCATAGTCACTGAATTGCCTTCAGATCATGGGTGGTTTGAAAATCTATTTTCAGGCCTGTGTATGACGCTCGCAAGTCATTGAAATAGCAGGGAAGTATGTTGCGTCGAGGAAAGTGTCACATTTGGTTCAAACTCGTGAATCGGATATAAAAGAAAAAGCAATAACAACGATATGAGTACAATCCTTGGCTGATCAGGATACCAGCACTCCGGGTGGCGTAATGCCTTCCGACATCAAGCCGATTTCCATCGTCGACGAAATGAAGCGCAGCTATCTCGATTATGCGATGAGCGTGATCGTCAGCCGTGCGCTTCCTGACGTCCGGGACGGCCTGAAACCAGTGCACCGCCGCATCATGTATTCCATGCATGAAACCGGCTATGAATGGAATAAACCCTATCGCAAGTCGGCACGTGTCGTCGGTGACGTGATGGGTAAATACCACCCCCATGGTGACAGCGCGATTTACGACGCCTTGGTCCGTATGGCGCAGAGCTTTTCGCTGCGACTGCCGCTGATCGACGGGCAGGGCAACTTTGGCTCGATCGATGGCGATCCCGCTGCGGCCATGCGTTATACAGAATGCCGCCTGAAGAAGGTTGCTCATAAGCTTCTTGATGATATCGACAAGGAAACAGTCGATTATCAGGAAAACTATGACAACTCGGAAAGCGAACCGGTTGTTCTTCCGGCCAAGTTCCCAAACCTCCTGGCCAATGGTGCTGGCGGCATTGCCGTTGGTATGGCAACGAATATTCCGCCGCATAATCTGGGCGAAGTTATCGACGCTGCCATCGCCATGATGGAAAATCCGGAGTTGAGCCTTGAAGAGCTCATGGAGATTGTTCCTGGTCCGGATTTCCCGACCGGAGGCATAATCCTTGGGCGCTCAGGCATTCGCTCCGCGTTTGAAACCGGACGCGGCTCGGTCGTCATGCGTGGCCGTGTTGAGGTTGAGGAAATCCGCAAGGATCGCTTCGCCCTGATCATTTCGGAAATCCCCTATCAGGTGAATAAATCCTCGATGATCGAAAAGATCGCCGAGGCTGTTCGCGACAAGCGCATCGAAGGCATCTCCGATATTCGCGATGAGAGCGATCGCTCCGGTATGCGCGTTGTTATTGAGCTGAAGCGCGATGCGGTTGCTGACGTTGTTCTCAATCAGCTTTATCGCTTCTCGCAGCTGCAGAGCTCTTTTGGCTGCAACATGGTTGCACTGAATGGCGGCAAGCCGGAACTGATGAACTTGTCCGACATGTTGAAGGCTTTTGTTGCCTTCCGTGAGGAAGTCATTGGACGGCGGACCCGGTTCCTGCTGCGCAAATGTCGTGATCGTGCCCATATCTTGGTCGGCTTGGGCATTGCCGTTGCCAATATTGATGAAGTTATCAAGCTGATCCGTGCGGCTCCCGATCCAGCGACCGCCCGTCGCCAGTTGATGGAACGCAATTGGCCAGCTCAGGATGTTGAGTCTCTCATTCGTCTGATTGATGATCCACGTCATCTGGTTCAGGACGACGGTACCTACAAGCTGTCTGAAGAACAGGCCCGGGCCATTCTTGAGTTGCGGCTCCAACGCCTGACGGCGATGGGACGCGATGAAATTGAGGAAGAACTCAACAAGATTGGTGCCGAAATCACTGAATACCTTGATATCCTGCGGTCTCGCGAGCGGATTCAAGACATTATTCGGACTGAAATGCTCGAGATTCGCGAAGAATTCGCGACCCCGCGGAAGACCGAGATTATCGATGGCGGTGCAGACTTCGATGAAGAAGATCTGATCCAGCGTGAAGACATGGTCGTGACCGTGTCCCATGCGGGCTACATCAAGCGCGTTCCGCTGGCGACCTATCGGGCTCAACGCCGAGGCGGCAAGGGGCGTTCGGGCATGGCAACCAAGGACGAGGATTTCGTCACACGCCTGTTCGTGGCCAACACCCATACGCCTGTGCTGTTCTTCTCTTCTCGTGGCATAGCATACAAGATGAAGGTCTGGCGCCTTCCGCTTGGCGGACCAACCGGCAAGGGCAAAGCTCTGATCAATATGCTTCCTCTACAGCAGGGAGAGCAGATTACCTCGCTTATGCCGCTGCCGGAGGATGAGGAAAGCTGGGCAAACCTCGATGTGATGTTTGCCACCGTGCGTGGCACCGTACGCCGGAACAAACTGTCCGACTTTGTTCAGATCAACCGCAACGGTAAAATTGCGATGAAGCTGGATGACGGTGACGGCATTGTCGGCGTTGAAACGTGCTCTGAACATTCCGACGTCATGCTAACCACAGCAACCGGCCAGTGCATTCGCTTCCCGGTAACGGATGTGCGTGTCTTTGCAGGACGCAATTCTGTCGGTGTGCGCGGCATCCGGCTTCCGGACCAGGATCACGTGATCTCCATGCAGATCCTGCATCACATTGATGTTGATGCGGAAGAACGGGCAGCCTATCTGAAGATGTCCCGAGCCTTGCGCGGTGAAGCTGATGATGCGTCCACTGATTCTGGACCTGAAGACGAACAGGATGTTGTGGCCGGTCCGCTGCCTCAGGAGCGTTATGCGCAAATGAGTGCCGCTGAGCAGATCATCCTCACGCTGTCGAAAAATGGCTATGGCAAGCGCACCTCATCGTTCGAGTACCGGGTCACCGGGCGTGGTGGTAAGGGGATCACAGCCATGGCTGTGAATGAGCGCAATGGTCAATTGATTGGCTCGTTCCCGGTCGACGACAACGATCAGATCATGTTGGTCACAGATGGCGGTCAATTGATCCGCTGCCCGGTTGAGGGCATTCGCATCGCAGGTCGCGCGACTCAGGGCGTTATTGTCTTCAAGACAGCCACCGATGAAAGTGTCGTTGCCGTGGAACGTGTCAGCGAGGTTGATGACGATGACATCGAAGATGCTGATGGCGCTGAGGCCGAAGGAACGGGTGAGGGCGGCGTAGCTTCTGCTTCACCAGAAGGCTCTGCCGACGACACATCAGGTTCAGACGACAAGCCGGAAACAGATGGTGAGCCGAGCGCCGAGTAAGCGTTCGGACCAGTAAACTCAAATGAAAACAGCGGCCAGACAGAAATGTCTGAGCCGCTGTTTTTGCATTCGAGTGTGAGGTGCTCTTGCTTGCTAGCTGCCTCTTGGAACGCGAACCAGATTGGATGTGTTCGGCTCGGTAGATGGGCGGTCGATCGTAACAAAACCAACCTTTCGAACAGTAATGTTTTCAGAGAGGGAAACGCCGCAAGCGCGCCTTGCCACCCCATTGCAGTTACCAGTCTGGTCGCTTTCGATTCGGTCAGACTTTCCCAGAGCTGCGCTCTGGTCAGCCGCTCTGGCACTGGCGTTCAAAGGTTCAAATGCAAGGAAGACTGCCAGAATGATTGCGAGAATGCTGAGGATCAGAACGCTGACAACACGTGTGCCGACGGCTTGGGAGTGATCGTCAAACGACTGGTTGCCGAATTCCTGCAAGAACGTATTGGTTTGAAAGGCGCTGCAATGGGTCATGTTCGCTTCCTCCCGGGCGTAATGCCCTGTGTGTCGATGAGACTAAAATGACGGTTGTTTTCCCATTGTGTCGTGATGCCCATCACAAAACTGCGGCTTTATAACCACTGGGGATCTGCTCTACCCTGTCTAGTTTCGGCTTTCCGGCTTGTCGTACCGGCTCGATCAAGCTATGGAGTGCGCCATGAAACGGACAGCGCTTTATCCGGGTTCCTTTGATCCCGTCACCAATGGCCACCTTGATATCCTCAGCCAGGCGCTTGCTTTGGCGGATGAAGTCATCGTTGCGATTGGCATTCATCCAGGAAAAGTGCCGCTTTTCACTTTCGAAGAGCGCGGCCAGATGATCCATGATTGCGCCATTGCAGCTTTTGGAACTGATGAAGCAGCTCGGATCAAGGTTGTTTCCTTCTCCAATCTGGTCATTGAGACCGCCCGTGACCTTGGTGCCAATCTTTTGGTGCGTGGTCTGCGCGACGGCACTGATCTTGATTATGAAATGCAGATGGCAGGGATGAACGGCACCATGGCACCGGACATCAAAACAGTGTTTTTACCGGCTTCCCCTGCCAGTCGCCACATCACCGCCACGCTTGTACGTCAAATCGCCAAAATGGGCGGCGATGCAGGTGCTTTCGTTCCGCCGACTGTGGCCGGACCTCTGGCTGATAAAGCCAGGGGCTGACCCAAGGCCACACGTTTCCCCGACCAAATGGAGTTCCATGTGTCTCGTTTGCTTTCAATTGTGATGCTCATTGCGTCAATCATGTTTGCACCAGCTTTGGCTGGCGCCCAGGATCTCGATCCGGAAAACACACTTTATCTAGACCTTAAAGACGGACGGGTGACTATCAAGTTGCGCCCGGATCTTGCGCCAAACCACGTTGCACGCATCAAGGAATTGACCCGTGAAGGCTTCTATGATGGCATTATCTTTCACCGTGTAATTGATGGCTTCATGGCCCAGACTGGTGATCCGACCGGCACTGGCATGGGCGGCTCCAAGGGAGCTGACATCAAGGCCGAGTTTTCAAAAGAGCCATTTAAGCGCGGCGTTCTTGGCATGGCACGTGCAGCAAGCCCGGACAGCGCGAATTCCCAGTTTTTCATCATGTTTGACGATGGCAATTTCCTCAATGGCCAATACACGGTCTGGGGTGAAGTGGTCGATGGCATGGATCTGGTCGACAACATCGCCAAGGGCGAGCCGCCGGCAAATCCGGACAAGATCGTAAAAATGCAGGTTGCTGCTGACGCTGGCTAACCGGCAAAACAACATAAGACAGAGGCAATGCGCCTCGCAAACGACGGAGATACCGATGGCTGAGTACAAAGACGCCGAAAACACACTCTTGATGGAAACCACTCAAGGGCACATCGTGATTGAAATGAAGCCTGACATTGCACCAAACCATGTTGCGCGCATCAAGGAACTGGTTCGCGAAGGTTTTTATGACGGTATTGTTTTTCACCGTGTAATCGAAGGATTCATGGCTCAGACCGGTTGCCCACAGGGAACAGGTACAGGCGGTTCCGGCAAAAAGCTGAAAGCAGAATTCAACGACGAACATCATGGTCGTGGTGTCTGTTCTATGGCCCGTGCTCAGAACCCTGATTCCGGCGACAGCCAGTTCTTCATCTGCTTCGGCGAAGCTGGTTTCCTGGATGGTCAGTACACTGTTTGGGGCCAGGTTTCTGAAGGCATGGAAAATGTCGACAAGATCAAACGCGGCGAGCCAGTTCAGAACCCTGACAACATTGTCTCCATCAAGGTTGCAGCTGACGTTGCCTGATGAACTCTGATCTACCAAAGATCCCGATCCTGCGCGTGGCGAGGCCTGCCAATGACCTCGCCACGCTCAAACATTTCTATTGTGATGGTGCCGGGTTCAGTATTCTTGCATCATTCGCTGACCATGACGGATTTGACGGCTTGGTTCTTGGGTATCCACAGGCACCCTGGCACTTGGAGCTTGTGAAAGAGGCGGGTGTTGAAGCGTCGAGGGCTGTGGGGTCTGAAAACCTTCTGGTATTGTATTTGCCTGATCATCAGGAATGGCAAACAGCAGTTGACCGCATGCGCCTCCATGGCTATCAGCCCGCAGCGTCCAACAATCCCTATTGGGATGTGGTTGGAAAAACATTTGAAGACCCGGATGGCTATCGGCTTGTGTTTCAAAACCGGGCCTGGACAGCTTAGATCCCCGGCTTAATTCGGTTTTTGAAGCACACTTTCACGAGCGATTGTTATAGACCCATGCGTGTCGACCTCTTCGATTTTGATCTTCCCAATGAGCGGATCGCCCTGCGTCCAGCCCGTCCGCGTGATTCTGCCCGGATGCTTGTCGTGCGCCCGGGAGGTGATCGTGAGCTGACCGATGCCGGTGTCTCTGATCTGGCAGATTGCCTTGAGCCGGGTGATGCGCTTGTCTTCAACGATACCAAGGTCATTCCGGCTCAGCTGGAGGGAACACGGACACGCGGCGATGCGGTTGCCAAAATTAGCGCGACCTTGCATTTGCGAGCAGGTGACGACCGTTGGTGGGTTTTTGTGCGTCCTGCCAAGAAACTGGTCATGGGCGATGTAATTCGGTTTGTCGGCGATGTCTGCGCTGATGCGGCAGTGGATTCTTCAGGCTTTCTGGAAGCCACGGTTGCCGAGAAACGCGATGCCGGAGAAACGCTTTTGGTGTTTGACCGAAGCGGTTCTGCGCTGGATGATGGGATTGTAGGCGTCGGGCATATTCCACTGCCGCCCTATATTGCCCTCAAACGCGGTGAAGACGAGCAGGACAAGTCCGACTATCAGACCATGTTTGCTGACCGAAAGGGTGCTGTTGCGGCACCTACAGCCGGGCTTCATTTTACGCCGGAGCTTTTGGCAAAGATCGATCAGCGCGGCATTGAACAGCACCGGGTAACCCTACATGTTGGCGCTGGAACATTCTTGCCGGTCAAGGCAGATGACACCGGCGACCACAAAATGCATGCCGAATGGGGAGACATCAGCGCTCAGACTGTTGAGGCACTCAAGGCTGTCAGAGCTCGGGGCAACAAGGTTGTGGCTGTTGGCACCACGTCGCTCAGAATTCTGGAGAGTGCCAGTCAGGGCGCTGAGGGATTGGCGCCATTTCGAGGCGAGACGTCGATCTTCATCACGCCTGGCTATCATTTCCGCACCATAGATGCGCTGATGACCAATTTCCATCTGCCTCGCTCGACGCTTTTCATGTTGGTTTCGGCCTTTTCAGGTCTTGAGACCATGCATCGGGCTTATGCCCATGCGATTAACACAGACTATCGGTTCTACAGCTATGGCGATGGTTCTTTGCTGTTTCCCGCCAAAGATGGCGAAGAAGGATAATTCAAGATGCCTCAGACCCCGTTTTCCTTCAAGCTGACCAAGACCGATGGCATGGCTCGGCGCGGAGAAATCCAGACGCCCCACGGCATCGTCAACACGCCTGCTTTCATGCCGGTTGGAACGCAGGCAACCGTCAAGGCGATGTATCCCGGACAGGTGCGTGAGACCGGTGCAGATGTTGTCCTTGGAAACACCTATCATTTGATGCTGCGCCCATCGGCGGAGCGTGTGGCGCGGCTGGGTGGCCTGCACAAGTTCATGAACTGGCCGCACACGATCCTCACCGACAGTGGCGGTTTTCAGGTCATGTCACTGGCACAGCTGCGCAAGTTGGATGAGGATGGCGTGCGTTTTCAAAGCCACATTGATGGCTCGAAGCATCATTTGACTCCGGAACGGTCTGTGGAAATACAGGGCCTGCTCGGCTCAGACATACAAATGCAGCTGGATGAATGCATCAAACTGCCATCACCACGTGAGGAAGTGCAGCGCGCGATGGAATTGTCGCTTCGTTGGGCCGAACGGTCCCGCACTCAGTTTGAAACCATGGGCGGCCCCGGAAAGGGGCAGGGGCTCTATGGTATTGTTCAGGGCGGTGATGTTCAGGATCTTCGGATCAGGTCTGCGGAAGAACTTGGTAAAATGCCTTTTGAAGGTTATTCCGTCGGCGGTCTTGCTGTTGGCGAGCCGCAAGACGTGATGCTTCAGATGCTCGATATCACAACGCCGGTGATGCCGACCGACAAGCCTCGCTATCTCATGGGTGTCGGTACGCCTGATGATCTCCTCGAAAGCGTGAAACGCGGTATTGACCAATTCGACTGCGTCATGCCGACCAGAGCCGGGCGCCATGGACTTGCCTATACGCGCTTCGGCAAAGTTAACCTGAAGAATGCCCGCCACGCAGAAGATCCGCGCCCGCTGGATGAGGAAGCTTTATGCCCGGCAACGAGCGTCTACTCACGCGCATATCTTCATCACCTGGTACGCGCAGGCGAGGGCTTGGCCGCCATGCTTTTGACTTGGAATAATTTGGCCTACTATCAGACCCTGATGCAGGGCATGCGCGATGCGATTGAGGCCAGCCGGTTCGAAGCCTTCTATCAGGAGACCAAGGCCGACTGGGCAAAAGGCGATATCACAGCGGTTTAAAATTCAGGCCGAAAGGCCTGGAGATTTTTTGAGAACGCAGCCTGATATCCGCCAGGAACCATCTAGCTGTTGTTCGAAGCTGTAGAGCGCCAGCCAGTCATGTCCTTTCGGGCCCACCACATAGACCTCCTGAATTGGACCGCCTTTGGTTTCCTTGAGTGCGCCAAAACTGACGTTCTTGGGCTGGTAGACGGGCTGATAACCTTGCTTCACCATTTCCATGAAGACATCAGGTGTCTGAAACCTGCGCTGCAGGTCGCGGGTCGCGAAGGAAAAGGCCTTGGCATAATCGCCGTTCGCGAAAGCCTTCATCTGGTTTGTGATGATTTTCTGAAGAGCTGTAGCGCCGTCTTTTCCAGACTGCGCGTGGGCATGGTTTCCGGCCGGTAACAGCCCGACAAGGACGCAAACACATACAAAGAAAATGAACCGCATAACGGACCGCTCCTTGGTGTTGGAATGAGATCAGTATACGCGTGATTCTTGAAAGAAGATTACTGCGAATGATGGCTAAACAGTCGTATTCGTGTAATATTTTCTCATTTTATTGTCATTTATTACATTAGAGACGCCATAATTCGACATTTTCAGGCGTTTCATCGCGCGACAGTTTTGCTGGAATATCGGCAACCAGACAGCGACCATCACCAAGCAATCTGGAAATCAATGGCCACGCGTCGCCATCGTGGAAAAACACATCATGCGGGACTGCAAGAACCACGGCATCCGCATCAGTGATGTCTGTTTCCTCTGAGAGCAGCAGGCCATACTCACACAAGACCCCATCCGGATCTGCATTCGGATCGAAAATACGAACGTCTGCTCCGAAGTCCTGAAGCTCCCGGATCAGGTCTACGACTTTCGAATTCCGCGTGTCAGGGACATTGGCCTTATAAGTGATACCCAGCACCGTGATCTTGGGCGGCATGGAGCGTCCGAGTTTGACGCAGGCCTGAATGATCTTACCCGCGACAAAGGCCGGCATGGCCTCATTGGTTCCGCGACCGGCTAAAATCACTTGTGGCGTCATGCCAAGCTCATGTGCCTTGTGGGTCAGATAATAGGGATCAACGCCTATGCAATGTCCCCCCACTAAACCTGGCTGGAAGGGCAGGAAATTCCATTTGGTCGCAGAGCCTGCCAGAACATCTCTCGTATCGATTCCCATGGCATGGAACAGCATCGACAATTCATTCATCAACGCAATGTTGAGATCCCGCTGTGTGTTCTCAATGACTTTTGCAGCTTCAGCGACCTTGATTGATGAGGCCCGGTAAATGCCTGCAGTCACAACAGAACCATAGAGGGCGCAAAGCGTGTCGGTCACGGCTGGCGAACTGCCGGAGACAATCTTCACGATGTCTTTGAATTCGCGTTCTGTATCTCCAGGATTGATCCGCTCTGGTGAATAGCCGACTGCAAAGTCTTTGCCGAATGTAAGCCCAGAGGACTTTTCAAGAGCAGGAACGGCAACGTCTTCGGTTGCGCCTGGAAAGACAGTTGATTCGAAAACGACAATCGCGCCCGTCTTCATGACCGATCCAACAGTCTCAGCAGCTTTTGAAAAAGGTGTCAGATCTGGCCGTTTGGACGTATCCACCGGCGTTGGCACAGCAACGATGAAAACATCGCAATGGGCCATGTCCTGAGGTGATAAGGTGAAAGTCAGGTTGTCGTTATGAAGTGTCTCAAGGTCGACCGAGCCAGTGCTGTCCTTGCCGTTTTTCAATTCCGCAAGACGGGTTTCTTTGACATCAAATCCGGTAACCTTGTAGCCAGCCGATGCAAAAGCGGTCGCAACGGGAAGCCCCACATACCCCAGTCCGACAATAGCAATACGCGCTGCAGAATTGGGGGCAGTGGTCATTGTGGTAAGATACCTTGGTCTAGCGTCATAGAGTGCAAAAACGAAAAGATCAGCCAGCCCGAAGACTGCCTGATCTTGTCCTAATCGTAACCCGTGCCTATTTGCAAGTCGCGCATAAACTGCGCTGCCTATTGCAGGCTATTTTGCGGCGCCTGATGTTTTGATGATCTCTTCCAGCAACGGCAATAGTTCAGCGGCCAATTCCGGGTTTTCCAAAGCGTAGGCAATGTTGGCACTCAGAAAACCGGCTTTCGATCCGCAATCATAGGTCTGGCCCGTGTAGCGCAATCCAGTGAAAGTTTGCTGCTCCATCAAGGCCAGCATGGCGTCCGTAAGCTGGACTTCTCCACCGGCACCGGTCTCCTGATTTTCCAGAAGGTCGAAGATATCAGGCTGCAGGATATAGCGTCCGTTGATGTAAAGATTGGACGGCGCTGTGCCGGCTGCAGGCTTTTCCACCATACCAGTGATGCCGAAGGTCTCAGCTTTTGCATCGCCATCAACTTCGACAATGCCATAATTGTGGGTCTGATCTTCAGGGACGGCCTCAACAGAGATCACGTTGCCCCCTTTTTCGTTATAAACGTCAACCATCTGACTTAGGCAGCCCTGATCGGACTTCATGATCATGTCCGGAAGCAGAATCGCAAAAGGCTCAGGCCCGATGATCTCGCGCGCACACCAAATAGCATGTCCAAGGCCCAGCGGAGCCTGCTGTCGGGTGAAGCTGGTTGAGCCCGCCTCTGGCCGTAGTTTTTCTAGAAGGTTCAAAGCCGAAATTTTGTTACGGCTCTTCAGCGTTTCTTCCAGTTCATAATTTCTGTCAAAATGGTCAGCGATGACATGCTTGTTTCGTCCGGTGACGAAGACAATGTGTTCGATGCCAGCGGCCCTGGCTTCCTCAACAACATATTGAACGATTGGCCGGTCAACGACCGTCAGCATTTCCTTGGGCACAGCCTTGGTGGCAGGCAAAAAACGGGTTCCAAGACCTGCCACAGGCAGAACGGCTTTGCGGATCGGTTTATTCATCTATCTGTATTTCCCGTGGTGCAGTACGAATGTTGCAGAGCGAGTCGTCACCCACAAATGCGGCATAAATACCTATCAAAAGTAAAACGCAGGATTGTTGTTTAGATTGCATTGTGTGTGATTTAAATGACAAGACAGAATTATAATAACGCTGCGTATGTAAACAAAAAAACCTCTCAACAGGACTATGATCAGACAAACGACTTTCCGGTCGGCGTATATGTTGCGACGCTGCCGCAGACAGGCTATTGAACGGGCAAATTTCGATGCGCCTATTTGGGCGGTCAGACAAAAGGAAACGTCATGTCCCTGCCGAATACTGAAGTTCGTGTCGGATCCGTAGCCTTTTCCAACACGTCAGCCTTCAGCCTGATAGCCGGTCCTTGTCAGATGGAAAGCCGCGCGCACGCTCTCGAATGTGCAGCAGCCATCAAGGAAATTACTGACGGGCTCGGAATTTCGGTGGTTTTCAAATCGTCTTTCGACAAGGCTAACCGGACATCGCTGTCAGCCTCTCGAGGCGTTGGAATCAAGGACGCGTTGCCGGTTTTTGCTGAAATCAAAGAAACATATGGGATGCCGGTGCTGACCGACGTTCACACTGCCGAACAATGTGCTCCTGTTTCGGAAGTGATCGATGTTCTGCAGATACCGGCTTTTCTTTGCCGTCAGACAGATCTTCTGATCGCCGCAGCCAATACTGGCGCTGTTGTGAATGTCAAAAAGGGGCAATTTCTAGCTCCCTGGGACATGAAGAACGTCTTGATGAAGGTCGTGGAGAGCGGAAACCCTAATGTACTGTTGACGGAGCGCGGTGCGAGCTTTGGCTACAACACCTTGGTCAGTGATTTCCGCGCGTTACCAATTATGGCTGAAACTGGCGCTCCGGTGGTGTTTGATGCAACTCACTCCGTCCAACAACCCGGTGGACTTGGTGGATCATCTGGCGGTGATCGTCGCATGGTTGCCGTTCTGGCGCGGGCGGCCGTCGCTGTCGGCGTCGGTGGTCTTTTTATTGAGACTCATCCGGACCCTGACAACACGATTTCATCTGACGGCCCGAACATGATTGCTTTGAAGGACCTCGGTGCCCTGCTTGCCGAACTCAAAGCCATAGACGCTGTTGTCAAAAATCGCCCAGCCTCTTGAATTTATGCCCTTTATGGTCGTGATATGATGGTGTCATGCCTGCCTTTTCCCGGACAGTCCGGGACCAAACCAGCTCGCCAGCCTTCTCCTGGTGCAGCACTCGCCAAAGTTCTTTGAGCCAAAGCGTAAACGTACAAACGCCGCTCGGCGGCACGTATATGGAGTGAACGATGACCGCAATTATTGATATTATCGGACGTGAGATTCTCGACAGCCGCGGCAATCCGACGGTTGAAGTCGATGTCTTCCTGGAAGATGGATCCTTCGGTCGCGCTGCTGTTCCCTCTGGTGCGTCCACAGGCGCTCATGAAGCTGTTGAGTTGCGCGATGGCGGATCACGTTTCCTGGGTAAGGGCGTGCTTGAGGCCGTTGATGCCGTCAATGGCGACATCTTTGATACGGTTGGCGGTCTCGATGCTGAAGATCAGCTGAAAATCGATCAGGCGATGATCGATCTGGATGGAACCGAGAACAAGGCGCGCCTTGGCGCAAATGCCATTCTGGGTGTGTCTCTGGCGGTGGCCCGTGCCGCTGCCCAATGCACTGGCTTGCCGCTCTACCGCTACGTTGGCGGAACGTCTGCACGTACTTTGCCAGTCCCAATGATGAACATCATCAACGGCGGCGCGCATGCGGATAACCCGATTGATTTTCAGGAATTCATGATCATGCCGGTCGGCGCTTCTTCATTGAAAGAAGCTGTGCGTATGGGCGCTGAAGTGTTCCACACGCTGAAGAAAGCCTTGAGCGACGCGGGCCACAACACCAACGTTGGCGACGAAGGCGGCTTTGCGCCAAATCTTGAGTCCACCGATGCGGCCATTGGTTTCGTCATGAAGGCAATCGAGAAAGCCGGATACAAGCCTGGCGAAGACATGTTCCTGGCGCTTGATGCAGCTTCAACTGAGTTCTTCAAGGATGGCAAGTACGTTCTGGAAGGTGAAGGACGCTCACTTGATCCGGAAGAAATGGCCAAGTACCTGGGCGATCTTGTCGACCGTTACCCGATCATCTCGGTAGAAGATGGTCTGGCAGAAGACGATTGGGATGGCTGGAAAGCTGCGACTGATCTGTTCGGCGACAAGTGTCAGCTAGTCGGCGATGATCTGTTCGTCACCAATTCCACGCGCTTGCGCAAGGGAATTGATATGGGGGTCGCCAATTCGATCTTGATCAAGGTCAACCAGATCGGCACATTGTCCGAAACATTGGACGCAGTTGAGACAGCTCATAAGGCTGCTTACACGGCTGTGATGTCCCATCGCTCCGGTGAAACCGAAGACAGCACTATTGCGGATCTTTCGGTTGCGACAAATTGCGGCCAGATCAAAACTGGCTCACTTGCACGCTCTGACAGGTTGGCAAAGTACAACCAGCTTATCCGTATCGAAGAAGAGCTTGGACCTCAGGCGGTCTATGCAGGCACATCGATCCTGAAAGCCTGATAAACTTCCTCCGTATATAGGGGGCGAATGAAAAAAACGCCCCGAGCTGATCAGCTTGGGGCGTTTTTATATGTTCAGTTGCTGAATGATTTAGGTCACGACTATAATCTGCTCAGCCCTCGGCGGCTTCAGGTTCACTTGTATGTGTTTCCTGAGCATGGCGAATGGCAGCTGCAAGCGTGTCGACTTTTTCAGCGCCAGCAATAACAAATCGCCCATCAATGATGAAGCACGGGACCCCCGTAACGCCCATTTCCTGAGCCCTTGCAACGTGTTGCATGGTCTTTTCAAGGTCGCTATCAGTTTCCAGAAGCTGCTCCACGAGGTCTGACTGCATGCCAGCAGCCTCCGCGATTTCGACCAGCGTTGAGGCCTTGGTAAGGTCACCACCTTCCAGAAAGTAGGACCGGAACAGGAGTTCGACCACTTCGTTTTGCAAATTATCAGCCCGGGACCAAAGAATCAGCCGGTGGCAATCAAGTGTGTTGGGAGACAGCTTGATCTTGTCGAAGGCAAAATCAATGCCTTCTTCCGCACCAGCGGCTTTGATAGTCTCATAGAATGACACCGATCGCTCCGGACCGAATTTATCAATCAGATAGGTTTGCCGGTCCTTGCCTTCCTTCGGCAAGCTGGAATCCAGTTGATAGGGATGCCATCGGACATCGACACTAATATCCGGGACCAGAGCAAGCGCTGCTTCCAGCCGCCGTTTACCGATGTAGCACCATGGGCACATCACATCTGAAACCACATCTACGGCAATTGCAGCGTCATCAGCCATCTTGTTGTCCTTTATCGCATGCGTTCCCTATAACATTAGGTTTTTTGCATAGTCGTTTCCAGTGGCAACAAGCTTAAAGAAGCGTATGTCCAAGAATTGCGTTAATGCGCGCCTGCAGATTCTCTTTACCTCTCTCGCTTTTCAACACGGCGATCGGGCCAACATCATGTACGAAACAAACCAGATCCTCTTCGCGACTGGTCGCTGCGGCAATCGACAGAACCGTTCCGTAGAGGTTGGGCGCCAAGAGAGTGGACGCATTGGCCTTGGAAAAATTCTCTGGCAAGAGTTTCATTTCCCAGATTTCCAAGCCGCGCAATTTAAGCGCAGCACCTGCCTGCTTCAAATAACGCGCATAATAATCCTGAGATACGCCGCCCGTTGTTAGCTGTTGGGCGAGCCACTTGTGACTTTCTGCAAGAGTTTTATCCGCCAGTCGCCGCCGCTTGCCGGAGCGAATGGCAGCCGCCAGGCGCAGTTGCAAGTCAGCGTTGCTGAGAGGAAGCTTGAGTACATCTGTGGCCCCAGCACGATAAAGCGTCGGAACATCAGCTTCGATCTCAGTGATCGCGATAGCTGGCAAGGAAGCAAAGCGCGCGTCCATTCTCAATTTGTGCAAATTTTCCAGAGTCTCGTCGAAGGGAGAGTCAAGGATCACAGCGTCAAAGGCGCGCTGTGCGAGGTAATCTTCGCCCATTTGTTGACTGAATGCACCAATGACTTCAACTTTGCGTTGGCTGGCTTGCTGAACCTGCAAGAACCGACCGCCCATCCCGATGACGAGAACGCCACTTGCGCCCTTGTAATGAGCGGCAGTTCCATATCCTGGAATTCTACCAAAGCTAAGGCGCCTGAGGCGGGCTTCTTCCGAGCGCATCAACGCTCGCTGAACGTCACAAATGATATCAAAGAGCGTGTAGTCAGGAATTGCACTATCGAGCACCGCATCAGCACGTGGCCGTTGCGGTAATATGGTGCCTGGTGCGCAAAGCAAGAGCACGGGAACATCTGTCTTCAACGCCGCAATGTTCTTGGTCAGCCAATTCCAGAACATTTGCGGATCGTTGAGAGCATTGACCGTGTTGACGTCGACAAGGACTACGCATGGCAAGGTGGATGGTGGCTGTGTTGCTGCCTCGAACGCAGCAATCAGATCGACATCGGCACTCAGGCCCGGAATAGGTCCTGCAGACCCGGGCAGAGAACGACCGGCGAACCAAGCAGGCCCGTGCCAGAGAAGTGAAGAACTGCTATCCATTACAAGCCAATATCAACGAAGAACAAGAGAATTAGGCTACCTGCGCAGAGCGGCGCTGTGTGCGCGTTGTCATACGGTCTCGATCCACCGTTCCATCAGCCAGTTTCGGAATTGATTGCATGATCAATACCCTGAAGGGAATTTGTGCAAGATCAACACCTTCTGCATCGAGGTAGGCGAAGAACGCCTTTGCATCGGGCACGGAACCGGGAGAGGGAACCAGAGCAGCATAAACGCGCGCGCCAATCACGTCGTCTTCCACAAGAAAGGCGGCAGCGTCCTGAAGCCCAGGGTACGTTTTATAAACCGAGTCGATGGCCTCAAGACCACTTCCTCCCGGCGCATAAGCACCCGGGATGCCGAAACCGGCTAGGCCGTCTTCCAGCTCCTCGACCATAATCCCGGTCTTGAGGTAGCCGTTCTTATCAATGGACATCGCTTTTTCAGCAGGGATCGTCCGCCAGCTGGTTCCAGGAACAGCTGGTCCTTTCATCAAAAGGGTTGGATTTCCGACACCTTCTTCTTTCTCTACCGTGATATCCAATAGGGCTGGCCCGCTCTCACGCCCGTTTGACCCGTCATGCTTTCCCAGTGGTACGGCCTCGACGCTTGTCGCATGTGTTCGTTTTCGCGCAACCAGAGCGAACTCGTCGGCGATATGCAGATCAATCAAGGGGTGGCGTGGTTTGAAAGCAATCGGGGGCGGGGCTGAAATACTCCAGGCAGCAGCGATTGTGACAGACTTGCTGCTCAGGCCCTTATCCAGCAATTGAGCCAGAGGACCCGGCGTCAGAACATAATCAGCGCCAACTGAATTTGCATGCTTCGCAAGCCGAGCCAGGGAGGTCGGGTGATGCAGGTAAAGGCTCCCAGAGCACAACAACCAAGGCAACAAGCCGGCCCCAAGCCCGGTCAGGCCGCTGAGAGAATAGGGGACGAGCAGCTTTGAGCCGTCTTGAAGGTTGCTCTCGGCCATTGCCAGTTGAGCGGCTGATATCCAGTGATTGTGGCAGCGCGTCACGGGAACGGTTTCACCACCGCAGCGGCTCCAGGAAATCGTTGCTGTGTGGTCCGCAGCCTCTGATCTCTCACTTTCCGGCAGGGTTAGATCGTCGCCCATTTCGGCCAGCATTGGTCCCAGTTCAATCAAACCATCCGGGATATCCGTACCAAGACCGAAAACGAAACGAAGAGAAAACAGGTCACCAGCCACATCGCGTGCATCGGCTCCAACCATACGCGTCTCAACGCGGTCGGCAGCGATGAACCCCTTTGCACCGATGGAATTGAGCGCCGCCAGAACGTTTTTCTGTCGCCAGTGCAACGGCAAGGGAGACACAACAAGATCAGCGCGCAATGCAGCCAGAAAAGCTATTACGGTATCGACGGTATTGGGTGACTGTATGCCGATGACGTGATCAGCCTTCAACCCAACGGCGTTGTAAAACGCTGCCAGTTTGTCGATCTCCCGGTCAGCCTCGGCATAGGTGACGCTCCGAGGCGCACCCCCAGTCCATTCCTCTCGGTCCGGAGCATCAGCAATGGCAAGCCGGTCTGGATGTGCCTGGGCCGTGGCCTTGAACAGGTCATAAAGTGTCAGGTCACCCCAACCGCCGTCTTTATGGTGTTCGGTCAATAGACTTTCGGAAATGGCTTTCATGATCTTTCCACTTTACCGATTAATTCTGCGCGGTTGAGGTCGACCACCAGGTGTCGAATTCATCGCCATAGAGGGAATGGTGTTCTGGAGGCTGGACGGTATCCCAGCGCGCAAACCAGATGTTTGGAACGTGATAGAGCGGCACGGCATAAGCGCCTGATATCAGCACCCTGTCAAAGGCGCGCACAGCTGCTACAAAGTCTTCCTTACTGCGTGCCCCGACCATCGCGTCGATCAGGAAGTCAATTGCCGGATCCTTGGCGCCTACAATGTTGAACGAGCCCGTGGCATCTGCAGATGCACTCGACCAGCGACCATATTGCTCTCCGCCTGGAGACAAGGATGCAGACCAGGTGTTAAACACCATGTCGTATTCACGCTTGATCCGGCGATCTTCAAACTGAGAGGGATCAACGGTTCTGACCGAAACGTCGATGCCAAGCAGGGTCAAGGTTCTGATGTAGGCGAGGGCGAGTTTTTCCTCGTCTTCATTCTTGGTGAGAATCTCGAATGCCAAAGCCTCTCCGGAGGCCGAATTGACCATCTTGCCATCCTTGAGGTCATAACCGGCCTGTTTGAATTTGCCCAAGGCAGATCTGAGGATCTTGCGATCCCGTCCAGATCCATCAGCTTCAGCAGGTCTCCAGCTTCCATCCAGAACATCAGGCTCAACGGCATCCGGGAAGTCTGCCAGAAGGGCCAGCTCACGGTCATCTGCAGCGCGCCCGATTGACGAGAGAATGGAATTGTCCCAGTAGCCTGCCGTGCGTTTGTAGAGGCCGTAGTAAATGTTACGGTTCACCCATTCGAAGTCGAACAGCTCGGCGAGTGCTCTTCTGACCCGAACGTCTGAGAAGACCTCGCGTCTTGTGTTGAAGGCAATGCCTTGCATGTTGGAGGGTATTCCAAGAGCAAATTCTTCCTGAGTGACCCGCCCGTCCTTGGCTGCCGGAAAGTCAAAACCAGTCGTCCAGCGGGCCGGGTCTCGGAATTGCAGGACGTCAATGAGGCCTTTTTTGAAAGACTCCTGAAGTGTGGTTTCATCCCGAAAGTATTCTACCCGTATTTCATCGAAATTATCGAAGCCCGCCTTAACCGGCAGGTCCTTGCCCCAATAGTTCGGGTTTTTCTTATAAACCACACGTTTGCCAGGATCTATTTCGTCAAAAACATAAGGACCCGAGCCAATCGGTGGTTTCAGCGTTGACTTTTCGAAATTCTCGGAGTCGGTGTTGGACTTAGACAAGATCGGAGCAAGGGCAATCAGCAGCGGCAGTTCGCGATTGTCACCATTTTCGAACACCAAGCGAATGGTCCGCTCTGAGGGATATTCCTTGCGGATGATCTTGCCATACCAATTCCGGTAGGGAGGTCGTCCCTTGTCGCGGATGATATCAAAGGAAAAAGCCACATCTTCAACGGTGACAGGCGAGCCATCTGAAAACTTCGCATTCGGATTCAAGGTGAATTCAATCCATTCCCGGCTTTTGGGCATGCGAACACTTTCTGCAAGATGAGCATAAAGTGTAAACGGTTCGGCATAAGAACGCGTCAGGAGGCTTTCGAATATATTATTGCCGAATTGCCGTTCCTTCATGCCGCGCGCGCTTGTCCAGCCGCCTTGCACGATGAAAGAATTCAAACTGTCGAACGTTCCCTGAACGCCAAGCGTAAGAACACCGCCCTTGGGGGCATCCGGATTGGCATAGGGCAGGTACGTGAAATCAGCAGGCAATGCCGGATCGCCATGCATTGATATAGCATGGGCCGATTGCACTTCTTCCGCCATTGCCGGAGAGAAAGACAGTGCGCCATAAGCCACAAAACCAGCTGCGACCAAAATGGACGTAATTTTCAGACGCCTAGACTTAAGGCAATGAGCAGTTTCGATCATGATTTAAGCTCTGGGCTTTTGATTCTTCTGCAAATGCTATCACATGGTAAACGAATTCCATGAACTGACTGATCGATAGCCCCTGTTATTCAGGATTCTAGGCTTTTTTGCAGGCGTTGCATATCGGTCACCCTCTTGCCCTATTAAACGAGCTACGCTCTTTCCGGTATGAAAGAGGGACTGGGGCACTTGAAGTTACGTCAGGAATGCACGAGAACGTCAACAGATTAGCGGACGTACGATTGAGGATGGTTCGAATGAAACGTTTTTTCAAAAGAGGCTTGATCGGCAGTGCCCTTGCTGCGCTGGTTATTTCTTCTTCTACAGCGACGGTTTCGGCGCAGGATGCGGCAGAGACTGAGTCCCCATGGGTGAAGGTTTGTAACGTTGACCCGGCGGCAAATAAGGAAATTTGCCTGGTTACGCAGGAGCTTCGTACGAACACAGGCCAGTTCCTGAGTTCTGTTGCTATCCGCGAAATCGATGGCGAAGCGCGTAAGACGCTTTTGATTGCTGTGCCAACCGGCATGTTGATCCAGCCGGGCCTTCGGGTCCAGATCGATAATGGCAAGCAGGTTCAGGCAAAATACGGTATCTGCTTCCCGAATGCATGTTATTCGGAACTTGTAATCGATGCTGCATTCGTCAATTCGATGAAGCAGGGCGGCAAGTTGGTTCTCACAACGTTGAACCAGCAGGCGAAAGCCATTCCACTTGAGCTGACACTCATAGGCTTTACCAAGGTTTATGATGGTGCACCAATGGATGTTGCCGAACTGCAGAAAAAGCAGGAAGAATTGCAGTCAGAACTTCAGCGTCGTGCGGATGAAGCCCGCCAGAAGTTGATTGAAGCCCAGAAAAGCTCTGAGTAAGTCAAAAATTCAGCACTGTAATTTAGAAAACGCCGCCCGATAATTCGGAGCGGCGTTTTTTATTGCCTGTGTCTGCGGAGCGTCTTTCTTCAAGGGCTCAATGCATTGGATATAGGATATTTTGCGTTCAGACCAAAAAACTGATCGTCACGAATAGCCAGCATTCTTATTGAATGAGGGGCGTTCAGTGGATTTCGACTGATTTGGGCAGGTAGGAGCCGTCAGTCTGTTCCTCGAAAATTTCGTCAACCTGAGGGTGGCGAATGGGATCGCCGGTAATGTCAGGTATGAGGTTCTGCTCGCTGACGTAGGCGACATATTCTGTCTCCTCGTTTTCAGCCAACAGATGATAGAATGGTTGATCGCGTATAGGCCGAACATCCTCAGGAATGGATTCCCACCATTCCTCAGAATTGCTGAAAGTAGGGTCTACGTCGAAGATCACCCCACGAAAGGGATAGATTCGGTGCTGCACGACCTGACCTATTTTAAATTTTGCCGTACGCATTTTTTCAACCTAATCAGCTAGTTTGACCGGAAATAGAACCTCTTCTACCCAGTAGCAAGGTCTTTTCCTTGCCAGCAATTTGAAAAATTATAATCAGGCAAGTCTCTAAAGACCGTAAATTTTTGCCAACTCAGGGTCTTTGCTTGCCACCAGTTTCGCTAAATCCACAATAACCTTGGCCTGCTTCCAGGTTGCATCATCCTGCATTTTACCATCGATCATCACGGCACCGGTGCCATCAGGCATTGCATCAAGGATTTTGATTGCAAAGGCGACTTCTGCCGGATCAGGACTGAAGACCCGCTTTGCCAGTTCGATTTGAGTTGGATGTAGCGACCAGGCCCCAAGGCAACCCATCAGGAAGGCATTGCGGAACTGGGATTCGCAGGCCGCTGAATCCGAAAAATCGCCAAATGGTCCGTAGAATGGTTTCAAGCCGCAGGACAGGCAGGCATCGACCATCTTGGCCACGGTATAATGCCAAAGGTCCTGCTGGTAAGCAGTTCTTGCCGTGTTTTCAGAGGCGTCGGCCAGTACGGAATAATCGGGATGCCCGCCGCCGACCCTGGTTGTCTTCATACCACGAGATGCCGCCAGATCTGCCGGCCCCAAGCTCATGCCATGCATGCGCGGACTGGAGGACGCAATGGATTCGACGTTTTTGACGCCCTCTGCAGTCTCTAGAATCGCATGGATCATGATCGGCTTTTTAATGCCTGAGCGAGCTTCCAGCTGAGCCAGAAGCTGATCCAAATAATGGATATCCCACGGGCCTTCCACCTTCGGCAGCATGATGACGTCCAGCTTGTCTCCGACAGAGGTGACAATTTCCAACAGATCATCAAGAAACCAGGGGCTATTCAGACAATTAACCCGTGTCCACAGACCGGTCTGGCCAAAATCATTGTCCTTGGTCATCTGGATAAAACCGCGCCGTGCTGCCACCTTTGCATCGGCAGGGATCGCATCTTCCAGGTTTCCCAGAACCACATCGACCTTGTTGATCAGGTCTGGCACCTTGCCTCGCATTTTTTCAATATGCGGAGGCACGAAGTGGATCATCCGTTCCAGGGCAACAGGCAACTCGCGGTATGGAGCAGGGGCTCCAATGGCAAGCGGCTGGTAAAAAGCTCTGGGATTTTTCACGGCGCTGTCTCTCCTGAACAAGAAATTCATGTTCATTTATAGTCTGATTGATGCGGTGCACATATTCCACATTAGAACAAGGCAATTGCCTTCAGAACATACCATCAAGCACTTAGACCGATACGGGTTTCAGGCCTTGGCCCACTTGCGATGGATCCACATCCATTGGTCCGGGTATTCCCGGATCCATTCTTCAAACACGCGATGGACTTCTTCAGTCGCCGACTGGATATCGGCTTTACGGTCCGACGTCACAGGTACGTCGATTGCCCGGCCCTCAACGCGAAAATGCACTCCATGTGTCCGAACGACGCGCCCGACGACGATCGGAACTCCTCCTGATCTGGCGAGGGTCGCGGGAACCGGATTGGCATAGGCTTCGCGTCCGAAGAACGGTACTTTAATACCTCTGGTTTCGCGCAAGTCTCCCATGATCGCTATAATACCGCCCTGGCGGACGATGCTGACGAGCTTGCGGGCCGTTTTGTGGCTCTTGGAATAAAGACCCAGGCGATACATGTCCTTGCGCATGTTGCTCAAGGCTTTATCGGCAAACGGATTCTTCAGGGCCTGGTAGACACCAGCAACATCGCAATCGGCCTGCACAAGCGGCTGAACGCACATTTCCCAATTGCCTGAGTGCATCGAAACAAAAACGGCTTGCTGCTGACCATCAAAAACCTTTTGCGTCACGGCATCGACGGATATTTCAAACCGGGACGTTTGCGGCAGGAGGTCTGGAATATGGAACGTTTCGGCGGTCACCCTGCCCAAATTGTCCCACATGCCGGATATGATTTTTTCGCGTTGCTCGGGCGTTGTGTCCGGCAGGGCCAATTCAAGATGACGCAAAGCTCGTTTGTGGCGCGGATTGAACCGTGCAATTTTGCGCCAGAGATATCCCATAACGGCTGAGGCGGCGTCCACTGGTATCAGGCGAAACAGGAAAATCGCCAGCCTCAAACCTGCTGCTTCAAATCTGTATTTGAGGTTTTTCAGACTTTGCGCTGAGATCATTGCGAAAGGCAGTACCATTTGGACTGAACCGGGCTTGCGAGAAACGGCGGACCCGTTTCTAACTGATCAGCGTTTCATACTGACCGGCCCTATTGGATGTATTAGGGGTGAGTATCCAAGGAGCTTGCCGGATGCAAGGTATTCAGCCTTTAATTCCATAAGTGGCAACTTGTGAAAACCGTTATGTTCTGAAATTTCATGGGTAGCTCCTTGCCAAATTTGCACTCCATCTTCAGCGGTTTTTCAGAATGCAGGACGTAATTACCCTGGCTTTTCCGTTTTTTGGGTTGATCTTTCTGGGATTCGCTTCGGGAAAAATAGGCAAGCTGCCCGAAAGCGGGCTGGCATGGATGAATTTTTTCATCATCTACATTGCCTTGCCAGCACTGTTTTTCCGCTTGCTGTCGGAAACGCCGGTGGAACAGCTGACGGATCTGTCTTTCGTCACGGCGACGACCTTTACCACCTATACGGTATTTGCCATCGCCTTCTGCATCGGTGTTTTGGCGACCAGGGGAAGTGTACCCGAATCAACGATTCTCGGAATTGCCGGGGCCTATTCAAACATCGGATATATGGGGCCTGGTTTGACAATGGCCGTGCTCGGACCAGCAGCAGCGGTTCCAACGGCGCTTATACTTTGTTTTGACAATACGCTGCTGTTCATTCTGGCGCCGCTCATGATGGCTTTAGGAGCCACTGACAAGGAACCGATGAGTCGCACCATTGGCAAGATTTTCTGGCGTGTCTTCACCCATCCTTTCATTCTGGCAACGATTGCGGGTGTCGGTGCAGCTATCGTCGGTTTCAAACCGCCGGAAGCGATCGATACGATGCTGGAAATTTTGAGTGGTGCTGCCGCGCCTTGCGCATTGTTTGCCATGGGCGTGGGCGTTGCCCTGCGCCCAACAGGACGTATTCCGGTGGAACTGCCTGCTGTTCTTGTGGTGAAACTGATCGTCCACCCGATCCTGGTGTACTTGCTGTTGTCCTGGATTGGTGGCTTTGATCCGATTTGGGTCGCGACAGCCATCTTGATGGCCTGCCTGCCGCCCGCGACCAATGTTTTTGTCATCGCGCAGCAATACAACACCTATGTGCAGCGCGCGGCCAGTTTTGTACTGATCGGCACAATTGCCTCTGTGGTGACTGTCACAGGGTTCATCTGGGCGATTTCACACAATTTGATCAACCTAGGCGGCGTGTGACCCGCGACAACAGCGACTTTCTTTTGGAGCGTGTACCCGGTGCAATGCCCTCCCGCATGAGAACACGGCGCAGCGGAGGGATCTTGTCGGCAAAATAGATCCCGGCGCTTCTGGCGATTTGAACCGGAAGAAAGTCCGTGAGCAAAGATCGGTTCAGCGCATCCACGGCTACGGTTCTGGTGGTGATATCCGTCCGGCGTTCCTTTTCATAAGCGCCAAGAACTTCGGCAGATCCAATGTCGTTGTTTTTGTCCTTAGCCGCTTTGAGAACTTTTCCCAGACCGGCAACATCACGCAAACCAAGATTCAGACCCTGCGCCCCGATTGGCGGGAAAACATGAGCGGCCTCTCCAATCAAGGCGACTCGCTGGCCCACCAGGGCTCTTGCGATCATACCCGAAAGCGGAAACATTTGCGGTTCGCTGTTGAGTTCAAACTTGCCCAAAATAGAATGAGCCCGCTGCTCAAATTCGAGCGCCAACTCTGCCTTGCCCATGTCCTTGAGACGCTCGGCCTCCTCGTGGGTAACGACACACACAAGAGATGATGTTCGGCCAGGTAGCGGCACGAGCGTGAACGGGCCTGTCGGGGTATGGAATTCGGTTGAAGTGTCGCGATGAGGCTGATCGTGGTTGAGATTTAAAACGACAGCCATTTGCGGGTAGGACCAACGCTTAACGTCAATTCCAGCGGCCTCGCGTGCCAGGGATTTGCGCCCATCAGCGGCAACGACCAAACGCGCCTGACATGTGCTGCCGTCACCCATGGTGATTGTGGTGGCCTCATCCTTTGCATCGTAATTTGCAGCGCTTTGGTTCAGGAATGTCAGATTGTCCTGTTCGAGTGCAGCCTTTTCAAGGATCAGGTTCAAATCCTTGTTAAGCAGGTTGTAGCCGAAGGCTGGCAGGTCGAGTTCCAGACTGTCGAACGTCACTTCTGGCGCGCGGACCAGACGGCCCGTGTCATCCACCATCCGCATCTTTGCAAGGGGAGCTGCCTTTAAAACCAGTCTGTCCCAAACGCCTATCTGTGTCAGCAGATCGACCGATGCCTGTAACAGCGCTGTCGTGCGCCCATCCGAAAGATTAACCTTGGGTGCAATAATGACGGTTGAAAATCCATAGCTCGCAAACAGCAGTCCTGCCGTCAAACCGGAAGGACCGGCCCCTACAACGGCAATGTCGTATGGCGCAGTGGCAGAAGGGGCGGGCATCTCAATGTCTCCAGGTCAGCGGTCCGGTCATATGTTTTTTCATCAGACCATCATCTGAGCGAGACAATGGCGCTTCATATCCGAAAAGCAAGGGTGCTGACGTTCTTAAGCGATTGTCTGTCGCAGTTACTTGTCTAAGGCCACTGCTTTCATCTCGACGTGGAATTTCCCTTTATGAACCGCATAACGATATGAGCAAGATCAATGCGGCTATTAGATGGGCGGGTAATTTCATGCGGCTGGTGAATATGGGACCAAATTCGATTGACCAAAGGAATTGCATGACGTGCGGCTGATACCCTCAGGCCAGATCCGTAGATCAAGTGATTTCAATTCTGACCAACCTCGTGGCTGGCCCTATGTGCTTGTCTGTCTATTGGTGCTGACAGCTGGTGGCTGGACCTATCTCTCAGCCATGATCGTGGACATGATCGTCATCATGGACATGAGCCAGGCAGGGCCGGGTATGGGCTTGTTCAACCGCTTCAATATATTTCATGACCTTCCAGCAAATGCGCGGGCAGCTCTTGCCGCGATATGTCTGCCGAGTGCTACGACAAGTTTTGGGATGCCAGCTGAGACTTGGGGCTGGCAGGATGCCGCAAAGGTCTTTGTAATGTGGCTGATGATGGCCCTAGCGATGATGTTGCCAAGTGCGATCCCGATGCTCAAGAACTATATGCTCCATCAGGCCTCGCAAAACCTGAATGGGACGGGCAGGCTAAGTGTTTTGATGGCCTTTCAAGGGTATCTATCTATTTGGCTGGGTTATGCTGTCGTTGCAACTGTGGCCCAATGGGGACTGGTGAACGCGAGCTTGCTGTCTCCCATGATGGCGCCGATTTCAATGGCCTTTTCAGCCAGCGTGCTGCTTGCAGCAGGCATCTACCAATTCACGCCAGCCAAACATGCTTGCCTGCTGCGCTGTTGGTACCCACGTTTTGTGTTTTCCAGCAAAGCTGATCTGATGTCCGCATATCGAGAAGGGCTGCTTCAAGGGTTTGCCTGTCTTGGATGTTGTTTTGCAGTCATGAGCGTGATGTTTTCTGTCGGATTGATGAATGTGATCTGGATTGCAATTCTTGGCATTGTCATGTCAGTTGAGAAAACTTTTCCAAGCATATGGTTTTATAAAATAATTGGGATTATTTTTATCGCTTGGGGAAGTGTGATTGCCATCCTTTCCCAGGGCGGTATTCCGGTCTAAAGCAGGATGAAACCCGACGAGCTTCGAGCTTTGCTGCGATTTGTCTGTTCAATCGGGACAGAAATTGAAATAATATCCATCAAATAGACATAAACGGCGTCGACTCGGCCGATCTGTGAAGATATTCAATCACGACCGGCATAACGAAGCTCCACCCCCAATCCTTGAGACATCAGAAGCTGTGACCGATTTTACACCAGACAAAGACGCTCCGGAACCGGCGCTGTTTCTCATTCACATCCTGACCGCATCTGGTGCGCCGATTGCGTTGATAGCGCTTCTGGCTGGTGCGCAGGGAAATTGGTCAGGTATGTTTGCCTGGCTGGGACTTGCTCTGGTTGTTGATGGTATTGATGGTCCTCTAGCGCGCAAGTTCAATATTGCCGAGCGGCTGCCGCGTTGGTCCGGTGCTTCTCTCGATTTTGTAATCGACTACGCGACCTATGTTTTCCTGCCAGCTTTTGCGCTGGCGGCCAGCGGCATGCTGTCCCAGCCGTGGAACTGGATTTGCGGCGGCCTGATCGTCTTCACAGGTGCGCTTTATTTTGCCGACAATGGTATGAAGACACCGGATGGTTCGTTCAAGGGATTTCCAGCTGGCTGGAATATGGTTGTGTTCGGCCTGATGGCTCTGTCGCCATCCCAGACGTTCACCATTGGCTTCGTTCTTTTCTGCTGTGTGCTGACGTTCATGCCGGTCAAGTTCATTCATCCGGTTCGGGTACAGCGCTGGCGAATTCTGACCCTTGCAGTGACCGCAATTTGGTTTTTGGCAGCAGCCAGCGCCGTCATGAACAACATGGCAGCAACGGGTGTAACCGGCTGGATTCTGACAGCCTCCAGCCTCTACCTCTTTTCAGTGTCTGCCGTTCAACAGATTATCGACCGTTATCTCTGATTTGAGCTTTGTTTTCCGAACCCTTGGGGATGTCCATGTTTGAATGGCTCACAGATCCGCAGATCTGGGCAAGTCTCGTGACATTGACGATCATGGAGATCGTTCTTGGGATCGACAATATTGTCTTTATTTCGGTGGTTGTCGCGCGCCTGCCTGCCGAGATGGCAAAACGAGCCCGCAGAATCGGACTGGCTCTTGCACTGATTTTCCGCATCATGCTGCTGTCTGTTCTGACCTGGCTTGTCGGTCTGACTGCACCGCTGTTTGCACTTGGTGACCACGCCTTTTCCTGGCGAGACGCGATCCTGATCGCTGGCGGCCTGTTCCTGTTGGTCAAGGCAACCCATGAGATCCACAATGGGATTGAAAATGGTGAGGAAGACCATGGGCCAAGTGCTGCAGGTAAGGGATTTTCTGCTGTTATCGCTCAGATCATCGTCATCGATATGGTGTTTTCAGTGGATTCCATCATCACCGCGATTGGCATGGCCCAGCACATTGAAGTGATGGTAGCGGCCGTCGTGATCGCAATGGCCGTCATGTATGTCGCCTCAGGGCCGGTTGCTGATTTCATCAAACGGCATCCGACAACCAAAATGCTGGCTCTTTCATTCCTGTTGCTAATTGGAGTTGCGCTTGTTGCGGACGGTTTGGGCTTCCACATTCCACGCGGTTACATATATTTCGCAATGGCGTTTTCAGCTGGTGTGGAGTTCGTCAATGTTCTTGCGCAGCGGCGGCGCGCCAAATCCAAAAGCTAAAGCTCCAAACCCTGTAACAGAATGATAGCTGGCGACTCCGGTCGTTATTTTCAAGAAACAATTGTGAACCACAACTCACATTTAAAGGATGAAGACATGGTCCAGGCGATACGCGTTCATACATGCGGTGGTCCCGATGTTCTGACATGGGAAGCTGTTGAATTGGGCGATCCTGGAACTGGTGAAGTGCGTATTCGCCACACTGCCATTGGTCTGAATTTTATCGATACCTATTTTCGCTCCGGCCTTTATCCGGCCCCTGCGGGTTTGCCCTTCATTCCCGGCAATGAAGGCGCGGGCGTCGTTATGACCGTTGGCGACGATGTAACCAATGTGAAGCCGGGTGATCGAGTTGCCTATGTCGGCGGGCTTGGGGCTTATGCGCAGGAGCGCATTATTCCAGCCGACCGACTGGTGGTCTTGCCCGATGGTATTGATGACAAGACCGCTGCGGGCATGATGCTTAAGGGGATGACAGCGCGCTATTTGCTGCGTCAGACCTATGAAGTGACAGCCGACACAACCTTGCTGTTTCACGCAGCAGCAGGCGGGGTTGGATTGATCGCCGGTCGATGGGCTTCCCATCTGGGTGCGACTGTCATTGGCACGGTCGGATCTGAAGAAAAAGCAGAGCTGGCCAAAGCTCATGGCTATGAGCATGTGATCAACTATCGTGATGAAGATTTTGTCGAACGCGTCAAGGATATTACCGGCGGCAAGGGCTGTGATGTCGTCTATGACAGTGTCGGCAAGGATACTTATCCCGGGTCGCTTGATTGTCTGAAAGCCCGAGGCCTATGGGTGTCCTTCGGACAGTCCTCCGGTCCGATCGAAGACTTTAATCTAGGCATTCTTGGACCAAAGGGATCGCTCTACGCGACCCGGCCAACGCTGTTCAGTCACATCGCCTCACGGGAAGATCTGCAAACCACAGCGGGGGATCTGTTCGACGTGGTGGTGCAGAAAATTGTCAAGATCGGCGTCAATCAGGAGTACAAGCTGGCTGACGCTGCCCAGGCCCACAAAGATCTTGAAGGCCGCAAAACCACCGGTACAACGGTGCTGCTTCCATAAGGACCGAGAACCCATGAGCAGGGCAAAAGGCAACGACAAGGCGCGGAACCTTTACGCCCCTGCCATGCGGTATTTTGCGGTGGTGGCTGAACTTGGGTCAATCCGGGCTGCTTCAAGGCAGCTGAATATTGCGTCCTCGGCAGTCAATCGACAGATACTCTGGCTTGAAGAGGCCCTTAGCATACAGCTGTTTGAGCGGGTGGGTAGACGTCTCAGGCTCGCTCAGGCAGGTGAGATCCTGTTGGCCCATGTCAAGCGAACCTATTCAGACTTTGACGCCACCATGTCCGAACTTGATGCCCTTCAGGGCTTGCGCCGGGGGACTGTGTCCATTGCCACGGTGGAAAGCATGGCGGAAACCTTACTGCCCGTGCTTGTGTCATCCTTTCGCAAACAATTTCCAGGCATCCACGTCGCCGTCACCGTGACAAATTCTATCGAGGCTGCGCGTTTGGTGGAAGCCGGGGAGGCAGACGTCGGGTTCACATTCGATCCACCTGTCACACCCTCCCTGACGGTGGCATATCATCACGACCTGCCGATTGGGGCCTTGATGGCACCGGATCATCCGCTGGCAAAGGAAAACGGGCTTAGTCTGTCCGATTGCGTTCGGTTTCCCCTGGCGCTTCCGGCTCGTGGTCTGTCTTTGAGGGTTCGGATTGACGCAGCCATGGCACAAATTCCAGGAAATCTACGCACTTTTGTAGAGGCAAATTCTCTCAGGTTCATGCGAGCGCTGGCAAGGGATGAAAATGTGATCGGATTTCAGACACTGATCGGCTGCGAAGAAGATCTCGACAGCGGCAGACTGGTGTTCAAGAACCTCGCGGATTTGCCGCTACAAAATGATCGCTTAAGTATAGTGACGAGCTCCCGGCGCGCGCTCGCTTTGTCGCCAGGCATGTTTTTTAATCATGCAGTGATCACCCTAAAAGATAAATTACCAACTATTGCTGCCTAAAAGGCATCACATAGTGCTGAAATCAGCGCTATGTGATGCTAGGGTTTTAGGGCAACCTTTTATTCATGATTAGAGCAGGATGAACCGGAATAGGCGCAATAGCTTTCGGTTGGCTCGGGGAGAATCGAAATGGGGCGTTTGACAACGCATGTTTTGGACACTGCACGCGGTTGTCCGGCTGAAGGGCTTGAGATCGAGCTGTGGTCAATGGACGGGATGGAAGTGAAGATCTCCTCTCACAAAACCAATTCCGATGGGCGCATTGATGGCCCTATCCTTGATGGTGAGGCGTTTAAATGCGGCACCTATGAGTTGCGGTTTCACGCAGGCGCATATGTGCGTCTTTCAAACCCCGATATTGCAGAGCCTTTGTTCCTGGATGTAATCCCCATCCGCTTCGGTATTGGAGAGCAGGATTCCCACTACCACGTGCCGCTACTGCTCTCTCCGTTTGGCTATTCAACGTATCGCGGGAGCTGAGCCATGCGTGACACGATCCGTTTTCTAAAGGGTGGGCAGATCGTTGAGCTGGAAGAGGTTGGGCCTAACGAAACCGTGCTCGATTACCTACGTCTGAGAGCTCGGCAAACCGGCACCAAGGAAGGGTGCGGCGAGGGCGATTGCGGCGCTTGCACCATTGCTCTTGGGCGTCTGATCGATGGCAAATTGGTCTATCAGCCGGTCAACAGCTGCATTCAGCTCATGGCCATGATTGATGGTGCGGAACTTGTGACGGTTGAAGATTTGGTTGCAAACGGACGCCTGCACCCTGTGCAAAAGGCCATGGCCGAACTCAATGGCTCCCAATGTGGATTTTGCACCCCAGGTTTCGTCATGAGCCTTTTTACGCTCTATCATGCGGAAGGCCAGACGAAGAGCCGGAAGGCCGTGACCGAATGGATCGCAGGCAATCTATGCCGCTGCACGGGCTACCGCCCGATTGTTGATGCCGCTTTGGACAGCTGCTTTGAGAGCGCTGATGATGCCTTTGCATGGCGTGCAAATGAAACAGTCGAAAAGCTGCGCCAGCTCTCCGACAGTCGGGACATTTACATCGGCGACAAGGATCGCTTTGTTGCTTCTCCCGTAACACTTGATGGCTTGGCCGCTCTATATGGCCAGCATCCCGATGCAACTTTGGTGGCCGGTGCGACAGACGTTGGTCTATGGATTACCAAGAGCTTGCGCGATCTTCCGAAAATCATCTGGTTGGGCCGCATTCAAGGTCTGGATAGGGTCGAGGAGAGCACAGCCGGTGTTTTGATGGGCGCAACAGCTACCTATCAGACATCAGAGCTTGCCATGAGCCGGCTGTCTCCGGATATGGGCGCCCTGTGGCGGCGTATTGGCTCCAAACAGGTGCGGGCTTCCGGAACGGTTGGCGGGAATGTCGCCAATGGATCGCCGATTGGCGATACACCGCCAGCCCTTATTGTCCTTGGCACTACCCTGGAATTGCAGGCCAAGGACAGCTCCCGGACGTTGCCGCTAGAGAAGTTCTTTGTGGACTATGGCAAGCAGGACCGCCAGCCCGGTGAGTTTGTCACTGGCCTGTTCGTGCCACGTCCAGCACCTAACCAGATCTTTCGCTGTTACAAGATTTCCAAGCGTTTCGATCAGGATATTTCATCCGTCTTGGGGGCATTCCTGTTCACGGTCATGAACAATAAAATTACCGAGGCCAGAATTGCATTTGGTGGCATGGCAGCAACACCAAAACGCGCGCCGGGCGCTGAAACTGCCTTGATCGGTGCCTCTCTGGAAGATCCCTCGACATGGGGTGCCGGCATGAAAGCGCTGGTCTCGGACTACAAGCCTTTGACCGACATGCGCGCAAGCGCCGAATACCGTATGGAGACAGCAAGGGCCCTGTTGGCCAAGGCCTTGATGGAGGCCAGCGGCAATAGCAGCGCTCAGATCCGCTTGCGGGCTCCTATTTTGGAGGCTGCAGAATGACCTTATCTGACACTCAAAAGGAAGGCGGGCATATCGGTGAACCTGCGAATATGCGCCATGTTCACAAGCCTTTGAACCACGACAGTGCCGAAAAGCACGTCAGTGGGACGGCGACTTACATCGATGACATTCCGGAGCCGGATGGAACGCTTCACGTCGTACCTGGCTGGGCGCGAAATGCCGTTCGTGGCCGGATGTCGTCTATCGATTTGGGTGCTGTTCGCACTGCGCCGGGTGTGGTGGCTGTTCTGACTGCCAAGGATATTCCGGGTATCAATGACTGCGCGCCTGCCATGGGCGATGATCCGGTCTTGGCCAAGGACGAAATCCTTTTTTACGGGCAGGTTGTGTTTGCCGTCGTAGGCACCACCCGCGATGCTGCCCGCCGGGCCGCACGTCTGGCCAAGATCGAAGTCGAACCGTCAACACCTATCATTTCGGCAGAAGATGCTGTTGCCGCCGACACCACCGTGTTGCCAGACTATCAGTTTCGCCGCGGATCGCCGGAAACAGGCATGACGGCGGCAGACACTGTTCTGTCAGGCGTGTTGCAAGTGGGCGGCCAGGAGCATTTCTATCTTGAAGGCCAGGTCGCTATGGCGATCCCCGAAGAAGATGGCGGCATGCTGGTGCACAGCTCGACCCAGCATCCAACGGAAATCCAGCACACGGTTGCGAAGGTTCTGGGCATTCCGGACGCTTTGGTGGTGGCCGAGGTGCGCCGCATGGGTGGTGGGTTTGGCGGCAAGGAAAGCCAGGCCAACCAATGGGCCTGCCTTGCGGCTCTGGCAGCAGCCAGCACAGGCCGAACCTGCAAGATCCGCCTTGACCGGGACGACGATATGATCATGACCGGCAAGCGTCATGATTTCCGTGTAGAGTGGCAGATCGGCCATGATGGGACAGGGCGTATTCGGGCCGTTGATATCAACTTTCTGGCGCGCTGCGGCTATTCGGCGGATCTCTCGCTCGGGGTCAATGACCGGACCATGTTCCATGCAGACTCCAGTTATTTTTATCCGGATGCGGTGATCCGAAGCCGCCGCTTGAAGACAGACACCTGTTCCAACACCGCCTTCCGCGGCTTTGGTGGACCGCAGGGAATGTTGTCAGCCGAACGGATGATCGATGCGATTGCCATCACTCTTGGCAAGGACCCGCTGGAAATCCGCAAGCTCAACTTTTACGACGCAGACCGGAATCTAACGCCCTACGGCATGCCGGTTGAAGAACATGAAGTCATGAAGGATCTCTTCGGCCAATTGGAGGAAAGTTCCAGCTATTGGGAACGGCGCGAAGAGGTGAAGGCTTTCAATGCTCAAAATGCGGTGCTCAAGAAAGGCCTTGCTCTGACGCCGGTAAAATTCGGTATTTCATTCACGTTGAAACACCTGAACCAGGCTGGTGCGTTGGTCCATCTTTATACTGATGGATCTGTCCAGCTGAACCACGGTGGCACCGAGATGGGGCAGGGGCTCTATCAGAAGGTGGCCCAAGTTGTAGCCGACGAATTCGGCATCACCATCGACAAAGTCCGGATCACTGCGACCAACACCTCAAAAGTTCCAAACACCGGACCGACGGCAGCGTCTTCCGGGACGGACCTCAACGCAATGGCGGCAAAGATCGCGGCGGCAACCATCAAGCAACGCCTGATCAATTTCCTGTCTGACTTACATTCCTGTACACCTGAGGCAATTGCCTTTCAGGACAATAAAGTGTTCGTCGGTGAGCTGCAATTCTCTCTCGCTGAAGTCGCCAAACTGGCGCATCAGGCGCGCATTCACATGTCTGATGCTGGCTTTTATGCGACCCCGAGTATTACGTGGGACCGGGATAGCGCCAGTGGGCGCCCATTCTTCTACTTCGCTTATGGAGCGTCTTGCGCTGAGGTCACCATTGACACCATGACCGGCGAAATGACAGTCGACCGTGTTGACCTCCTGCATGATGTTGGCCATTCCCTCAACCCGGCTATCGACATCGGCCAGATCGAAGGTGGCTTTGTTCAGGGCATGGGCTGGCTGACGACAGAAGAACTCGTATGGGATGATGCGGGTCGTCTGCGCACACATGCGCCCTCGACTTACAAAATTCCAGCAGCGGCAGACATTCCGGAAGATTTCCGCGTTGCGCTCTATGCCTCCAAAGGCAATCCACAGGAAACCGTCTATCGCTCCAAGGCTGTAGGTGAACCGCCGGTGATGCTCGCAAACTCAGTGTTTGGCGCGATCACCGACGCTGTTGCCAGCCTAAACCCCGGTGTAGTTCCGAATCTTGATGCGCCTGCAACACCGGAGGCAATTATGAAGGCAGTCCGGGCTATTCGGCAAGCTGCTCCCACACAGGGAATGGCTGGCGCATGAAGGTCTGGGGGCATATCGCGAAGATACTGGAAGATGGCCATGCCTGTGCCCTCGTGACCGTTGCAAACGCTGCCGGGTCAACCCCGCGTGAGACGGGAGCTCGGATGGTCGTGCGCAATGATGGTGGCTTTCATGGCACTATAGGTGGCGGAACTCTTGAGTTTCAGGCGATCCGATGGGCTACGGACGCCCTTGCCCAACCGCAATCGGGCGTATTGCAGTCCGGGTTATCACTTCGCCGGTTTTCTCTCGGTCCTGATCTTGGACAGTGCTGCGGCGGGCGCACAGATATTGCGGTTGAAATCTTCGGAACGACCCAAGCTGACAATGTGCGAGTGTTGGCGGACAGGGAGATGGATGGCGGCGCGTTTTATACCATGGCGTATCATGTCGAGGGGAAGCCGCTAGTACGGCAGATTACAAATGAAGTCCAAGACTTCCTCACTGGCAAACCGTTTCAGTTGGGCTCTGATGGAGTTTTGGTTGAGAGCTTCGGCTCAGCATTCCAGCCGCTCTATCTTTTTGGAGCGGGGCATGTCGGGCGAGCTCTGATTTTAGCACTCGCGCCTCTACCGTTTGATATTATCTGGATCGACGGACGCGCTGATGCTTTTCCCAAAGCGGTGCCGGCCAATGTGTCCATGCTGGCAAGTAACAACCCGAAAGAGGTCCTTGCAATGGCACCGCGGATTGCGTTTGTACTGGCTATGACCCATTCCCATGCACTTGATGAGGAAATTATGGCTGCTGCCTTGGCGAGGCAAACGTTTGAATATGTTGGCGTCATTGGAAGTGAAACCAAACGGACCCGGTTTGAAAAACGTCTTCGGGCGCGGGGCATACCGCAGGCAGCCGTTGTCGATATGGTCTGCCCTATTGGGCGAAGTGATATCAGGTCCAAAACACCAGCCGCAATTGCTGCTGGTGTAGTTGTTGAGCTGCTGATTGCAGAGGAAACAGCAAATTCCTTGGAATCAAAAGGACTTGCACATACATTGGCTTCTGGTCAATAAGGCGGCAAATGGTTGGGGGAATTAAACCATTGACGAGCACAGGGGCATTAAGAGGAACAGAATCCGGGGCAGCAAGGCGCTTGAATGGCGAAGCTCTGCTGGATGGTCGTGGATTGACCAAGCGATTTGGCGATATTCTTGCCAACAACAAGGTCGATCTCAAGATTAACAAGGGCGAAATTCACGCGCTCCTAGGAGAAAACGGCGCAGGAAAATCGACTCTGGTCAAGATGTTCTATGGTGCCCTGGAACCAGATGAGGGCGAGATCCTCTGGGAGGAACAGTCTGTCCGCATTGATAATCCGGCAGCTGCACGCACACTCGGGATCGGAATGGTCTTCCAGCATTTTTCGCTGTTTGAAGCCTTGACCGTTGTGGAGAATATAGCTTTGGCCTTGCCCAACCCGGGCAACATGAAGGATCTGGCAGCACGTATTGAGGCCGTGTCCACTGATTATGGCCTGCCGTTGGCGCCGCAAGATATCGTTGCTGATCTTCCTGTTGGCATTCGTCAGAGGATCGAGATTGTCCGCTGCCTGCTGCAGGAGCCTCGGCTGATCATCATGGATGAGCCGACCTCTGTTCTGACTCCTCAGGAAGCAGATCGTCTGTTTCTGACTTTGCAGCGGCTGGCCAGCGAGGGCTGTGCGGTCTTGTATATTTCTCATCGCCTGGAAGAAGTGAAGCGGATCTGTCACCACGCGACCATTTTGCGACACGGTAAGGTTGTCGGTGAATGTGATCCTTCTAAGGAGACAGCAAAGTCTCTTGCCAACATGATGGTCGGAACGACGGTCATTGGTGTTTCACATGGTGCGTCAATGCCAGAGACTGGCTCGGTTCGCCTGGAACTGAGCGGACTGACAGCCCCAGCACAAACGCCCTTCGCTACAGCGCTGAGCTCCATTGATCTCGACGTCCATGCCGGTGAAGTTGTCGCCATTGCTGGTGTTGCGGGAAATGGCCAGGGAGAATTGTTTGACGCCCTTTCCGGTGAAATGATTGTTGCCGCTGACATGATCCGAATTGATGATCAGGCATGCGGGCACAAAGGTGTAACTTGGCGGCGGAAGAATAATGCTGCCTTTGTCCCGGAAGAACGGCTTGGCCATGGTGCTGTTCCTGGCTTGAAACTGACAAGCAACATTGTATTGACCCGTCACGGGACCGCGGACGATCTGGTTTCAGCAGGTTTTATACGGCGTTATAAGTCCAGAGATCTGGAGCAAACTATCAAGGGAAATTATGACGTTCGCATGTCCCATGATGATCCTGAAGCACGCTCGCTGTCTGGTGGAAACTTGCAAAAATTCGTTGTTGGGCGGGAACTGGATCGTAAACCGGGAGTTCTGATCGTAAACCAACCGACCTGGGGCGTCGATGCAGGTGCCGCGGCCTTGATCAGACAAGCCCTGATTGATCTGGCACGATCCGGGTCTGCGGTTTTGGTAATCAGCCAGGATCTGGACGAGATTTTCGAAATTGCTGACAGGATTGCAGTTATCTCCCGGGGCTATCTGTCAAAACCCAAGGATGCTCTCCAAATGACCCGGCAGACGGTCGGACTGTTGATGGCCGGTGAAGCAGAAGACGGGCACGCGCCTGCCAGGGAGACTGTGTGATGCGGATAGAGCTTGTTAAACGCAAGGAACACAGCCAATTGATGACGATCCTGTCGCCACTGATTGCAGTTTTCCTGACGCTGATTGCCGCAGCGATCCTGTTCGCCATCTCGGGCAAGGATCCTATGCTCGGATTGTTCAAGTTTTTTATAGAGCCGCTGCTGGATACTTGGTCCTTGCAGGAAATTGTCGTCAAGGCGACGCCTCTGGTCCTTATCGCCTGTGGCCTGTCTGTCTGCTATCTCTCCAACAACTGGAACATTGGTGCTGAGGGCCAATTTATCGTTGGGGCATTATTTGGCAGCTTTCTGCCGATCCTCTATCCTGACTTTCAAAACGCTTTCACCTTGCCTCTCATGCTACTGTTTGGGGTCTTGGGTGGTGCTTTATGGGGTCTGATCCCGGCGGTTTTGAAAAGCCGATTTAACACCAATGAAATCCTGACCAGCCTGATGCTGGTCTATGTCGCAGGCCTCTTGCTGGATTATCTGGTCCGTGGACCATGGCGCGATCCAGACGGCTATAATTTCCCGGAATCCCGTCTTTTCTCTGATGTGGCGACGCTTCCACTCATTGGTGATGGCAGGATGAGTGCTTCTGCGCCGATCACTGTGTTGATCGTCATCATTCTGGCCATCGTCTTGTCGAAGACCCTGAAGGGATTCGAAATTCAAGTGATGGGCGAAAGCCCGAGGGCCGGCGGCTTTGCTGGCTTTTCCAAAAAACGCCTGACACTTTTTGTTTTTGCAGTTTCAGGCGGTCTTGCCGGGCTGGCTGGCACGATGGAAGTTTCCGGTTCACTCGGGCAACTCTTGCCTTCCATATCGCCCGGCTATGGGTTCACGGCTATCATTGTTGCCTTCCTGGGCCGGTTGAACCCGATTGCGATCCTGATCGCAGGACTGGTCCTCGCGTTGTCTTACATTGGTGGAGAAAGTGTTCAGGCTTCCATGGGCGTGTCTGACAAGATTGCCTCGGTCATCCAGGGGCTCTTGCTGTTCTTCGTGTTGGCTTGCGACACTTTTATTTTGTACCGACCTCGTATTCAGTTTGGCCGTCGCACTGCAGGTAGGGAGGCTTGATCATGTTTGAAGCTGTTCTTTTGACTGTTATCACCGCAGCAACTCCTCTGTTGATTGCGGCCATTGGCGAGCTTGTTGTCGAGCGCTCCGGGGTGCTAAATCTTGGCCTCGAAGGCATGATGATCATGGGAGCCGTGGTCGGCTTTGCCGTTGCCAACCAGACAGGATCAGGCACGCTTGGCATATTGGCGGCGATCATCGCTGGCATGGGCATGTCATTCATCTTCGGTTTTTTGGTGCTCAATCTGGTGACAAACCAGGTGGCCACGGGGCTGGCCCTGACGATTTTGGGGCTCGGCATCTCCGGCATGATTGGTGAAGCCTATATTGGGGTTCCCGGTCTTCGCTTGCCAGAATTGAATATTCCGGTCTTTTCGGAATTGCCGTTTATTGGCCCTGTGTTTTTCCAGCAAGATGCGATTGTCTATCTTGGCTTCGTCTTGGTCGCTCTTGTGTCCTATGTGTTGTTTCGCACCAAGACCGGCCTGATCCTGCGCGCTGTTGGAGACAATCATGTGTCTGCGCATTCACTTGGCTATTCTGTGATCAAGGTCCGATTTCTGGCCGTTTTGTTTGGCGGTGGCTGTGCGGGTCTTGCCGGGGCTTACATGTCTCTGGCTTACACCCCGCAATGGGTTGAAAACATGACGTCAGGACGTGGCTGGATAGCCCTTGCGCTTGTCGTTTTTGCCTCCTGGTTGCCCTACCGGGTAGTTGCTGGAGCCTATCTTTTCGGGGCGGTTACAGTCCTGACTTTTCACGCGCAAGCCCAAGGGATTGCTATTCCTTCGCAATTCCTGTCGAGCTTGCCTTATATTGCAACAATTGTGGTTCTGGTGCTGATATCCGCCAACCGCAGATTAACTCTTGTGAATACGCCGGCCTGCCTTGGCAAGTCGTTCGTTCCGGACAGATAGGCTTTAAGCCAGACGTCCACCCAAAAGGGATCGCCGCGATACGATCCCGAATTTGTCCGCCTGCATCGCATGTACCTTATGATCCTGAGGGGATTGGATTATGAAGACTTTCTTGAAAGCAACCGTTGCTGCAGTTGCCTTTGCCGCCGCCTCATCTGCTGCATCTGCCGCAGATCTCAAGGCCTGTTTCGTTTACATAGGACCGGTCGGTGATTTCGGCTGGACATACCAGCACGAAGAAGGCCGCAAGGCTGTTGTCGAGCATTTTGGTGACAAGGTAGAAACCGCCTTTCTGGAAAGCGTTCCAGAAGGCCCGGATTCAGAGCGCGCCATCGAACGTTTTGCCCGCGACGGCTGTGACATGGTATTCACAACGTCCTTCGGCTACATGAACCCAACGCTCAAGGTCGCCAAGAAATACCCGAATGTGAAGTTCGAACACGCGACCGGTTACAAGACCGCAGACAATGTGGCGACCTATAACTCCAAGTTCCATGAAGGCCGTTATATCATCGGTCAGATCGCCGCGAAAATGTCCAAGACCGGGACAGCAGGCTATATTGCATCCTTCCCGATCCCAGAAGTTGTTTCCGGCATCAACGCCTTCTTGCTGGGTGCTCAATCAGTCAACCCAGACTTCAAGGTCAAGGTCGTTTGGGTCAACACATGGTTTGATCCAGGCAAGGAAGCCGATGCAGCCAAGGCCTTGATCGATCAGGGTGCGGACATCATCACTCAACATACTGACTCCACAGCCCCGCTTCAGGTCGCTCAGGATCGCGGTATTCATGGTTTTGGTCAGGCATCTGATCAAATCGCCTTCGCCAAGGACGCTCAGTACACGGCAATCATTGATGATTGGGCGCCATATTACATTGAGCGCGTTCAGGCGGCTCTTGATGGCACATGGAAGAGCGAACAGACTTGGCACGGCCTCAAGGAAGGTCACGTCGTGATGGCGCCTTACACCAACTTGCCGGACGATGTTGTCGCAATGGCCAAAGCCACTGAAGCCAAGATTGTTGATGGTTGGGAGCCTTTCACAGGCCCGATCACCAAACAGGATGGTTCGGAAGCAGCAGCGGATGGTGTACGTCTTGATGATGGCGCCATTCTGGGCATGAACTGGTACGTCAAAGGCGTTGACGATCAGCTGCCACAGTAAGGCAACGTAGGGCTGACGGATATATTTGGCAGCCGACGGGCTCAAAAGCCATTTTATAATAAAAGCATCCGGGGCAGATGTCCCGGATGCACGGTTTAACAAAGACATTATGGACTGGCTGATATGACCCTTGCCTTTGCAATGGAATGGTTCAACTTATTGTTTCGTTGGGCTCATCTGATCGTTGGGATCGGATGGATCGGGACGTCCTTCTATTTTATTGCCCTTGATCTTTCGCTTCGTAAACGCCCCGGAATGAAGGAGGGCGTTTCTGGAACTGCCATGGAAGTTCACGGCGGTGGCTTCTATCATGTCGAGAAATACTTGGTTGCGCCAAAAGAAGTCCCGGAAGATCTAATCTGGTACAAATGGGAAGCCTATCTAACCTGGGTCACCGGCTTTGCCCTGCTTGTCGTGCAGTATTATTTCAACGCAAAAGCCTATCTGATCGATCCCAGTGTTCTGGTGCTAACACCGGGAGAGGCGGTCTTGATCTCTGTGTTTTCTCTGGTGGGTGGCTGGTTCATCTACGACCGGCTGTGCAAGTCGCCCATTGGTAAGAACGTGCCATTGCTCGCCGTTTGCCTGTTTGCCTTGATCCTCGGCGCAGCTTATATGTTCACCCATGTCTTTTCCGGCCGAGGCGCATTGATTCATGTCGGTGCCTTTGTCGGTACGATAATGGCGGTCAACGTGTTTGGCATAATTGTGCCAAACCAGAAGAAAATCACCGCTAGCCTGCTAGCCGGCCAAGCACCGGATCCCCGGCTTGGGGCTATCGGCAAACAGCGCTCGGTTCACAACAATTACCTGACCATCCCTGTTCTGTTGATGATGGTGTCCAATCATTATCCGATGCTCACAGGCCATCCCCATTCCTGGATCCTGGTGGCGCTCATTCTTGTGATCGGAGGCATGGTGCGTCATTTTCTCAACCGACATGAGGCAGGCGACGCCTTTGCTAAATTCTGGTGGGCTCTGCCAACTGCTGCTATCGGACTTGTGGCTGCCATGATCATGACCGCGCCTCAAGACTACAGTGGCGGGAAGAAGGTGAGCGATGCCACTGTGCTGACCATCGCACGGACACATTGCGCCGTTTGCCATGCAGAGGTTCCGACCCACGAAGGCTTTGAAGAAGCACCGAAAGGCATTCATCTGGATACCATCGCAGATCTTCGTCGCTATGCTGATCAGATCATGGCCCAAGCGGTGCAGTCAGACGCCATGCCCCTTGGCAATGAAACAGAAATGACAGATGAAGAGCGAACAACCCTCGGAACCTGGATTACCCAGCAAAAATGAGCAACCAAACCCTGACATCGATCGCAACCCTTAATACCTTCAGCCAGGCGCAATTCGTCGAGGCTTTCGGTGACGTTGCTGAGCACACACCCTGGGTCGCCCAAGAGGCTTTCAAGGCGGCGCCGTTTCAGGATCGTTGCGCCGTCATCAAGGCATTTGAAACTGCCATGCGGGCAGCGCCAAGAGATTGCCAGCTGGCTTTGATCCGGGCCCATCCTGACCTTGCGGGCAAGGCAGCTCTGGCCGGAGAGATTGCCGATGATTCCAAAAGAGAACAGGCCGGAGTTGGTCTAGACACATTGACCCCCGCCGAATTCAGCGTTTTCAACGATTTGAACACCCGCTATCTCGAGCGTTTCGGCTTTCCATTTATATTTGCTGTCAAAGGCGCGGACAAACACATGATCCTGAATGGCTTTGATCAGCGGATCAGCAATACACCAGAAGTCGAATTTGAAACAGCTCTGACCCAGATCACCCGGATTATCCGTTTCCGGTTGGAAGACCGTATTTGTTGATTTTTCTGCAGATGGTCACGTGCAATCTAAAATGACGGACCAGGGTGGCTCAATACCGGATAAGTATCGTGGATGAATTGGTTTCATCCCGCAAGGTTCCGAAACTCGGTCCCGAGATAGAAGCTGTATTTTCAAGCTACCCAGAGCCAATCCAGGAACCGATACTTCGCGTTCGTTCACTTGTTTTTCAGGTGGCAGAGGGTCGGAATGAAATCGGGCTGATCACTGAAACGCTGAAATGGGGGCAGGTGTCCTATTTGACTGAGGTGACCAAAAGCGGCACCACCTTGCGTTTGGCACCAGTGAAGAAACGCCTCAATCATTTTGGCCTCTATGTTCATTGTCAAACCCAGCTGATCGAGCGATCTCGCGATATATTCTCCGTTGAAGCGGCACAAGGTGTCTTTGAGTTCGAGAAAAACCGCGGCCTCATCCTGGAGTGCGGAAAACCTCTGCCTGTCACGGCTTTGTCCCTGTTCATAAACCACGCCCTGACCTATCATCTTTAAAAGTAATGCCGAATTATTAGGGATGAATATTTTGGAGCTTGATTGGGTCCTAAGCGAAAGCAAAGTGGTGATCAAAGATCGCTGGATCCACTTGCGGGCAGATACATGTTCCATGCCCGATGGGACGGTGGTCGAGCCCTACTATGTACTCGAATATCCTGACTGGGTATCTGTCTTGGCCATCGACACCGAGGGTCGTGCGATCCTTGTCAAAGAGTATCGACACGGGGCTGCTTTGAAAGGCTTGGGATTAGTTGGTGGCGTCATTGATCCCAAGGACGCATCCCCTGAAGACGCTGCCCGACGGGAGCTTGAAGAAGAAACAGGCTATATGTCAGTTGACTTTATTTGCCTAGGTTCCGGATACGCCAATTGGGCGAACCAGAACAATCGTATTCATTATTACCTTGCTCAAAACAGTAAGCTTGGCGGCAAAGCAGCGTTTGATCCAACTGAACATTGCGAGTTAATACTGGCAGATATGTCGCAGCTCTTCGAGCCAGGATATTTGAAGCAATCTTTCCATCTTGCAAATGTTTTTCTTGCCCAAAAGCATTTGGACGGCGCCAAGTGAAAGACTTTTAAGGCTCAAGTCAATAAATGAAAAGGCCGACCATACGGAAAGCATGGTCGACCTTTTGTTCAGCTTGGCTTTGGGCAGGGTGGCTAAAGCAGAATTAGTGCCCGCCGCCTCCAGCAAGGCCAATACCCGATATCAACGCACCCCAAACCTTCAGGCGCAGGCCAATTTCCTTGACGATCCCGGTCGTGGCAATGATGTGCCCGAAAACGCCCTCCATGTTGTTTGTGTAAGTCTGAACGATACAGCCACTGCCGTCCAACATGATTTTTTCATGCTCGGGATACACAAGCTCAAAATAAACCAGAATTGATCCGCGCCCAGCCATGTTGTTGAGCTCCTTCAGTTGCCCTCCAGGGACAATCTGGCCTGCGGCAATGGCCCGTTGAACGCCAAGAACACGCGCAGGCAAGATTGCATTGCGGAATCCCAGATTGATGTTGCTGTCACAAGCGATTTCAGCAGGCATTCCCTCATAGATGGCAGCACGGGCAACTTGCGAGAAACCTGCAGTTATTCGAACCGGGGTATCCTTTGGCCGGTCCGGAACAATGATCATGGCCGGGCTCAAGATCAGTTTTGAGGCCGGGCTGCCCACACTCATGGCCATTTGAGTGACGAAACCGTCAGCAAAGGAGCGAACTTCGGTTTGGTTTAAAGCAACCTGGGCACTTTCCACATTGGCTTCTGCTACCTTTTTCTGTGCTGGAAGCGTTTCGGAGATATCCACTTCCGCCAGATCCTGCTGAGCGAGTGCCGCAGACAGTCCGGCCTCGGCAGCCAAAACTGCAGTCTCTGCCTCACGCACGGCATCCAATGAGCCCACTTTTTTGTCGTAAAGCGTCTGCGCATTGGCCAGGTCAACTCTTAGGTTGTCCAGCGTCGCCTGTTCTTCGGCGACATTCGCCTGTGCGACCCTCAAGGAATCATTCGCCTTGGCCTCGGCTGCAGTCAGTTGTGCAAGCTCAGCCTTTGCCACTTTTAAGTTGGCCTTTTGGGTGCTGTCCTCAATACGAAACAACAAATCACCGGGGGCGACTTGTTGACCATTTTTCACAGCCAGCTCTGTCACTGGGCCGTTGGCCTGCGACACCACCGAAATCGTCCGGAATGGAACAATTCCTGAATAAGATTTCGGGTGAAAATAGAAAATCGCCGTGAACAATAGGAAGGCGAGGACGCCCCATATGAACACAGCTGTTCGCATGTTCCAAACGGTCATGGCTTCGCCGCGACGCTTGAGCTGGTAGTAGCGAATGACAGCAGGAAAAGAGGTGAAGAGGAGCTCAAACATTTTTGGTCTCCCCATTTATGGTCATTGCGTCATCGTTCTGACTGACTGCGTCACTCATATGGCCGTGAGAACCTTCGGGCGCGCGCGCGTCGACTGGCACGTCATGTTCGGGCGCCGTTTTGCTCTCTTTATTTAAATTGAAATGCGTCCAGTCGAGCATCACTGCAAGCAGGATGGCTGTGATGGGTAAGAGAATACTAAAATGGGCCAAGGGGAAGATTTCATACAGTAAGGCGATGGTCAGCAGCGTTGGAATCGTCTTGGCGAGCGGTGTTTGCGAGGAATGATGTTCTGCCCAACGGTCAAAGGCTGCATAGAGGGTTATCACTCCGTAGACCACCAACAGGAGGATTATCAATGCGACCCAAGCACCCCTGTCTGACTCTCCAGGCGCGACGAACCAATACGGATCAGCGTGCCCATGACTGTCTTCGATGGCCATCAATTAACCTTTCAATAGCAATATAAAATATCAGCGATTTTGTTTGAGCCACTGAGTGTGACCCAATTCTTAATAAGCACATATCATTCTGGAAAATACTTACAAAGCCCAATTCCAAAACTATTTCCCCACGCTTCCTCCCTTTAGGGCATCTTTATCATAAAGCCCAATAAATCATCATCCTTGCGTTGAAATTACTGAATTTGCGCTATTTAAGGGTGTGTGGGCGGGCGAAATCTGTCCCGAAGGCGATTTTGTAGCTTATCGCGATCTTTCAGCCCAAAGCTCAAGATCGCGACATCGCTCAAACAACGTTGCTTTGCGGCGGCCAAAACCTGGAAAATTCTCCAGATTCTGGCCGAAATGCCAACGCCGTGCCCACAAAATGGAAAGTGTTCTTCCGATTTTGGTTCAGATCCATGGCTTTGGGGCGGGCTCTCGATCAGAATCCCCTGAGTTAGGCTCGCCTGTTGGCTTGCTCAAAAGAACCTTGACATCGGCTTCAAGCCCTGATGGCCACCAGTTGCAGTATGTTGTTGCCAAGGACAATACCGCCTCCGATGTGTGGGCCGACAGTGCCTATCGCTCCGTGAGAAATGAAAAATGGCTTGCTGACAACATGCTGGTGAGCCAAATTCACCTGCGTAAGCTGGCGAGCAAACCCATGCCGCAGGCAACCGCCCGCACCAATGCAAAAATGTCTTCCATCCGCGCCCGTGTCGAGCATGTCTTTGCACACCAGAAGAACCGCTATGGCCTGTTTGTCCGCACCATTGGTCTGGCTAGCGCTGAAGCGAAACTGACGCTGGCCAATCTCGCCTACAATTTCGACCGCCTGATTTTCCACGAACGAAACAACGCCATGGAATGAATCCGACTGAACGGCGGCAAAACGACCCAAACCCGGCATGGACCAGCCTGGACCGGGCCAAAACGGCTGCTCTCATCCGTCAAATCCGAGAGACTGAAACAAAACAGTAGGTTTTTGCGGGTCTCCAGCTCATAGTGATTGAGGAAACTGGTTATTTTTTGCCTTTCCTCCTGATTCGTTGTCTCCTGAGGAGCGATCAGATGAGTCAAGGTGCCAGTGCGCCGCCGGTAAGAAAAGGCCTTGTTCAGCTGTTGGTAGTGCGGTGCTGATTCAACCTTTTCGATCAGGTCCAGCGTCGCGCGTTGCCGCGCTGAGGCACGGGCTGTTTTGACGCCCCATGTTGCCACGCCGATGGACAGCAGAACCAGACACAGGCTTGCCAGGTAGGGCCAGTTAAAAGAATAGGCGACGCAAACGATAACCGTCTGCGTCGCCTCTTTAATGATTTCTTCGGAACATTTCACGAATTTTTGCTCGTGGCGTTAAGACGTGAGTGCATCTTCACCCGTTTAGACCGACCCTCAAGGGATCCAGATCAAACAGCGGATGCGCTAGTCACGAACACCTTCTTTGGACATGTCAGCCTCCTTATAAAGGTCTATTCCATGAACAGGAACATAGTCTTTCAGAGTGGAAAAGTCAAGAATACCGCTGAATTCTGCAATGTGACCGACGTGACAATAGGTCATTACTTTCGCTTTGCAGCTTGCCAGGCAGCTTCCATCTCAGCAAGCGTCATAGCCTCCAAAGTGGTGCCCGATTGGTCTGCATGGTCCTCGATGGCTGCAAAGCGTTGGCGAAACTTGCCATTGGTTCTGCGCAAGGCGGCTTCCGGATCAATGTTCAGATGGCGAGCCAGATTGGCCAGAGAGAACAGAGTGTCGCCAAGCTCATCCTCGATCCGATCACGATCCGGCGCATCGCCAGTGAGCTCAGCCTCCAGCTCATTTGCCTCTTCCCGGATCTTCGCCAGGACTGGAACAGGATCGCCCCAATCAAAACCAACCTTTGAGGCCTTGCGTTGCAGCTTGTCGGCTTCCACCAGCGCCGGGAAGGCGGCTGGGACATCATCCAGATAGGCTTTTTTCTTGAGAGGTAGACCGAGCGCTTCGCGGCGTGCTTTCCTGTCTGCTTTTTCTTCAGCCTTGATTTTGTCCCACATGCCTTTGGCCATACCGGCAGAGCGGGCTTTGTCGTCTCCAAACACATGGGGATGGCGGCGGATCATTTTCTGGGTGATCGCTTCGACCACATCGGCAAAATCGAAGTGCCTGCCTTCCTCGGCCATGCGCGCGTGGTAGACGACCTGCAGCAGCAAATCACCGAGTTCTTCGCGCAGGTTCTCCATGTCGTCCAGCCGGATGGCCTCTGTAACCTCATAGGCCTCTTCCAGCGTATAGGGCGCTATGGTGGAGAAGTCTTGCTCCAGATCCCATGGACAGCCGGTGCCTGGTGTTCTCAGCGCTGCCATGATGTCAATCAGGCGTGAAATATCGCGACCGGGTTTCATGGGCTAGAATTCTCTTTCTGCGTCATTGCCGGACTTGATCCGGCAATGCATATTGTCTTATCCGGAAGAACATCCAATTCAAACTGCATGGATGCCATGGTCAAGCCATGGCATGGCGTCTTGAGGAACGATACCCGGTTTTCTACCCGCGCTGCGACGGGTGCCAGAAGGTCACTGCGCGCTCTGTCAGGGCAACGATCCCATAGAACAGCGAACCTGCAACCGCTGCCATCGCGATTTCTGCCCAGACCATATCCACATTCATTCGCCCGACTTCCGTTGATATGCGGAAACCCATACCGACGATTGGGGTGCCGAAGAATTCGGCCACAATGGCTCCAATCAACGCGAGGGTGGAGTTGATCTTCAAGGCATTGAAGATGAACGGCATCGCCATGGGCAGGCGCAGCTTGAACAGGGTCTGCCAATAATTGGCCGCATAGGTACGCATGAGATCGCGCTGCATGGAGTCAGATGCGGCCAGACCAGAGACCGTGTTCACCAGCATGGGGAAGAAAGTCATGATGATGACCACGGCGGCCTTGGACGGCCAGTCGAATCCGAACCACATCACCATGATGGGGGCGACACCGATGATGGGCAGAGCTGACACCAGATTGCCGACCGGAAGCAGGCCCCGGCGCAGGAACGGTACCCTGTCGACCAGAATGGCAATGACAAAGCCTGAGCCGCAGCCCATGACATAGCCGATCAGCACTGCCTTCATGAAGGTCTGCTGAAAGTCAGCCCAAAGGATCGGCAGTGAATTAGCAAAGCGCACTCCGATTTCAGAAGGAGCCGGCAGCAGAACTTTTGGAACGCCAAAGCCGGTGACGATGACTTGCCACAGGATCAGCAGCCAGACTCCGAACAGCAGAGGAATAGTCAGGTTGACGAGCCTTTGCGCTCGCGGGCCGATCATGGTCCATGATGCCAGACGCTCGACAAACAGCCAGCCAGACGCCCATGCCGAGATGACCAGCCACCAGTAGCCACCCGTTGCCTCACCTGCATGGTTTGCCCCAGTCGAAACAAGCGCATGGGCTGCAAAAAGCGAGCCGGTCAAAACAATCAGATCGCCTATCGTTCCCCGAATGAAGCCCAAGGCGAATGCCGCGCTTATCACACCAAGGATGACGGCCGCGATTGTGAGGCGCGGAATGTCAATAACAGGGAACTCTGCGCCAAATCCGTTGCTGATCAAGGCTGACAATGCGGTGATGCACATGACGCCTGACAGAATGAGAGCGTTGCCCCTCGGGCGTTTAAACGCGGCGCTCATCGGTCCATCCCCATACGTTTCAAGGTGATTTTTTCAACGAATCCGACAAACGCAACCAGAGACCCGGCCAAAAACGCTGCCATCAGCAAAGCGGACCAGATCTGGACGGTCTGGCCATAATAAGACCCCGCCAGCAAGCGTGCGCCAAGACCTGCGACCGCTCCAGTTGGCAATTCTCCAACGATAGCGCCGACCAAAGAGGCAGCAATGCCGATCTTCATCGAGGTGAAAAGATAAGGCACAGCATAGGGGAATCGCAGCTTCCAGAAGGCCTGTAGTTTAGTCGCACTGTAGGTATGCATCAGATCCAGATGGATGATTTCCGGCGAGCGCAGGCCCTTGACCATGCCGACAGTGACGGGAAAGAACGACAGATAGGTCGAGATCATCGCCTTTGGCAGCAACCCGGATATGCCGACCGCGTTCAGAACCACGATAATCATCGGGGCAATCGCAAGGATCGGGATCGTTTGCGAGGATATCACCCAGGGCATCAAAGACTTGTCCAGCACTCTGGAATGGACGATGCCGATGGCCAGCAAGATGCCAAGGCTGGTGCCGATCACAAAGCCAAGCAATGTGGTCGAAAGGGTGATCCATGTATGGAACACCAGAGACCGCTTTGAGGTGATCTTCTTCAAGAATGTCGTCTTGTAGATTTCTTCAATCACCTGATGCGGCGCTGGCAAAACCGGGCGTTCCTGCGCCAGCGTGTCGCTCACTAGTTGGGAAAATGGAACATCTGTCTGCTTGGCACGCTCATAAATGCCTTCCTGAAACGGTGTGTTCAACGCCACGGCAGAGACATACCAAAGCGCAAAGATCGCCAGAACGACGACTGTCACCGGACCTGCCGTGCCGGACATAAGTCCTGCGAACGGGTTGGTGTTGTGGGGGGAGGGAAGGGTGGTTGCGGTCATGCGGCGGTCCCTCCTTTCTGTGGGAGCCAGACATAAAGAATGTCGGCCAAACCTTCTTCATTGTCTCCGGCTGTTCTAAGCTCCTCGTGAAAACCTTCACGCTGATAGAACCGCTGTGCGTTTCTATTCGCCACAAAGGTCCAAAGTTTTAGTTCTTGCGGGTAAATTGCTTTGGCTACTCCCAATAAGCGAGAGCCAAGGCCAGCGTTCCGGAATTTTTGGGCTATATAGAAAGCGGTTATGTAACCGCTATCGCTGAGAGCAAGGAAACCTGCGGCCTCACGATCCTGATTTTCTGCGAAATAAACTGTTCGATTAGGAAAGACATCTTCCCCATAATGACGTTCTACATCCTTATGGGGATGCATACGTGGCATCCAGTCCGTTGCGTCTATCCAGTCATTGAGGATCTTGGCACATGCTGGCATATCGAAAAGCTTCGCCAAACGAACCGTCAGATGTTGCGCTTCAATCATCGTAACTATGCCCCGCCTTCAATCCTTCCCGGACCCGTTGTGCGATCTTCAGGAATTCAGGGCTTTCGCGCAGATCCAGTGTCCTCTCACGCGGCAGGTTGCTTTCTATGACGTCATAAATTCGACCGGGGCGTGGACACAGAACCACGATCTTGGTTGAAAGATAGACAGCTTCCGGGATCGAGTGAGTGACAAAAACAACGGTCTTGTTGGTCTTGGCCCAGAGCTGGTGCAACTGATCGTTGAGATGGTCGCGCACGATTTCATCCAGCGCGCCGAAAGGCTCATCCATCAAAAGCAGATCAGGTTCAACCGACAGGGCGCGCGCGATGCTGGCGCGCTGCTGCATGCCGCCGGACAGCTGCCATGGGAATTTTTTCTCAAAGCCAGCGAGGTTCACAAGCTCCATATTCTTGGCAATGCGCTGCTGCTGTTCAACCTTGGAAAGGCCCATGATTTCCAGTGGCAGCGCGATGTTGTTCTCAATAGTGCGCCATGGATAGAGCGCTGCAGCCTGAAATACGTAGCCATAGGCCCGTTTCAGGCGCGCTTCATGGGGCGTCAGACCGTTGACCGATATGGAGCCACCGGTGGGCTGTTCCAGATCGGCGATCACACGCAGAAGGGTGGTCTTGCCGCAACCACTTGGTCCGATGAAGGAAACAAAATCTCCTTCATCGACCTTCAGGTCTATGTCTGACAGAGCATGAACCGGACCATCGTTGGTCTCAAACGTCAGCGACAGCTTGTCTATATCGATGACGGATTGTTTGGCCGCCTTTTCCGGAGTGTTACGTGCCGGCTGTGTCATAATCTGTCCTGCTGCCCTCAAAAACGTCTTGGATTATTCGAGCCGTCTGTGCGGCTCTTGTCATTTTTGCCCGCGCCATTCGTGGGAGAAAGGCCGGGACTTTATTGATAGTATTAAACGCCGCTGGCTGGAATGCCGGTACGTTCAACCTTGCGCGGTGATGTTAGTTCTTTCCAGGTGGAAAGAGCCTTGTTGACGGCCTGATAAGGTTCGCGCTTGACGAATTTTCCATGGCCTTGCTGCGGCTTCATGGTGCCATCTTCGACGGCGACGCGGCCTCTGGTCAGCGTGAAGCGCGGCAGACCTTTGACGGACTTCCCCTCGAAGACGTTGTAATCGATAGCCGATTCCTGTGCGGCGGCCGTGATTGTCTTAGTCTTCTCCGGGTCCCAAACCACAAGGTCCGCATCTGCACCAACCAGAACGGCCCCCTTTTTCGGGTAGATGTTCATGATTTTGGCGATGTTGGTGGAGGTCACCGCGACAAATTCGTTCGGCGTCAGGCGACCCGTGTTGACGCCATAGGTCCACAGCATCGGCATACGGTCCTCAAGGCCACCAGTGCCATTGGGGATCAGTGTAAAGTTATCGATCCCATTGCGTTTCTGCTCTGTGGTGAAGGCGCAATGGTCGGTGGCGACCACTTGCAGCGAACCTGCGGCAAGACCTGCCCAAAGGCTGTCCTGATGCTGCTTATTGCGGAACGGCGGGGACATGACACGGCAAGCGGCGTGGTCCCAATCCGGATTGGCGTATTCGCTGTCATCCAGGGTCAGGTGCTGGATCAACGGCTCACCGTAGACGCGCTTGCCAGCCTGGCGCGCTCTGCGGATGGCTTCGTGGCTTTCCTCGCAGGACGTGTGCACCACATAGAGTGGCACACCAGCCATGTCGGCGATCATGATCGCACGGTTGGTGGCTTCACCTTCGACCTGCGGCGGCCGGGAATAAGCGTGGGCTTCAGGGCCGTTGTTGCCTTCGGCCAGAAGCTTGGCGGAGAGATCTGCGACCACATCGCCGTTTTCCGCATGAACCATCGGCATGGCGCCAAGCTCGGCGCAGCGCTGGAACGAGGCGTACATTTCATCGTCCTGCACCATCAACGCGCCTTTGTAGGCCATGAAGTGCTTGAACGTGTTGATGCCGCGCTCGCGCACGACCGTTTCCATCTCGTTAAAGACTTGCTCGCCCCACCAGGTGATCGCCATGTGGAAGGAATAATCGCAGTGCGCCATGGAGGACTTGTTGTCCCAGGCCTGCAGCGCTTCCAGCAGGGACTGGTTCGGCGCGGGCAGGGCGAAATCGACGACCATGGTGGTGCCGCCCGCAAGAGCTGCCCGTGTGCCGCTGTCGAAATTGTCGGCAGAGTATGTGCCCATGAAGGGCATTTCCAAATGGGTGTGCGGATCAATGCCGCCTGGCATGATGTAGCAGCCGGTTGCGTCCAGTGTTTCATCACCAGAGAGGTTCGGGCCGATCTCCACGATCTTGTCGCCCTCAATTTTCACATCTGCCACATAGGTCAGATCAGCGGTTACAACAGTCCCGCCCTTGATCACCTTCGTCGCCATTGTTGTTCCCCTTTTTTGGCTCGACTTCATCGCCTCTTTCGGGCTTGTGAGAAGTCCTTTATCTGAATTCAGCTTTCCGTCAGTTCAATTTCGTCAGTCGGCATAGCCCGGATTTGTTCGATCCAGCACGCGCTTCATTTCGGCAAAATGCGAGAACTCGGCGTCCTTGTAGACCTCCCATTCCTGGGCAACCTCTTCGGCAATTTTGTCTGTCATCGGGTTCAGCGTCTGACCGGTGGAATAGGCCAGAACCATGGTCCTCGCCGCTCGCTCCAGGTGGTACATCGCATCAAACGCTTCGGCGACTGTCGGCGCAACCGTCGTCACACCGTGGTTCGCCATCATAACGGCAGAGCGATTGCCAATGGTCGAGGCAATGCGTTCGCCTTCTGCTTCCTCCGTTGCGATCCCGCCAAAGGACATATCGGTGGCCAGCCGGTTGAAGAACCGCGCCGTAACCTGGTCCAGCGGCTTGATCGTCGGATCTTTCAAGGTGGCAAGGGTTGTCGCGTATGGCGGATGGAGATGCAGGGCGACACGAGCATGTGGCACGTGCTTGTGTATCGCCGAATGGATCGACCAGGCTGAGGGATCCGGTGCATCAGGCCGGTTCATTGTGTCCGGATCACCTGCATCAACCAGAAGCAAGTTACTGGCACTTGCATGAGAAAAGTGCTTCCAGCGCGGATTGATCAGGAATTTCCTGCCGTCCGCAGACACCGCCGCGCTGAAGTGATTGGCCACGCCTTCGTGCCAGTCATAATGAGCTGCCAACCGCAGAGCCGCTGCCAGATCAACGCGCAACTGCTGCTCATCGTTTTCGCTTGTCACGTCGTTGCTGGCCGTCATTGTATCACTCCACAATTCCAGCTGTTTCCAAGACTGCATGGAACAGTACATCCGCACCAGCGGTGGCCCAGTCCTTGGAGATCTCTTCGGCTTCATTATGAGACAGGCCGTCAACGCAAGGGCACATGATCATCGCTGTCGGGGCGACCTTGTTGATCCAGCAGGCGTCGTGACCGGCACCGGAAATGATATTCTGATGGGAATAGCCGAGACGTTCTGCCGCTGAGCGAATGGCAGTAACGCAGTCTGCATCGAAGGTGACAGGATCGAAATGGCCGGCTTCCTCAATTTCTACAGTGAGACCCAGCTCCTCTGCGATTTTCGGGGCTTTGGCTTCAAACTCAGCTTTCATTCCGTCCAGCGTATCCTGGTTCGGCGAGCGGAAATCAGCAGTGAAGACAACCTTGCCGGGGATGACATTGCGGGAATTGGGATAGACATCGCAGTGGCCAATCGCGCCGACGGCTGCGGGCTGATGATTCATGGCAATCTCATGCACAAGCTCTGTCATGCGGGCCATACCAAGACCGGCATTGCGGCGCATGGGCATGGGTGTGGAACCGGTGTGGCTCTCACGACCGGTTACAGTGACCTGCAGCCACCAGAGGCCTTGACCGTGTGTGACAACGCCAATGTCTTTCTTTTCAGCTTCCAGAATTGGCCCTTGCTCGATGTGCAATTCAAACATGGCGTGGATCTTGTCTTTGCGGGCACCGACTTCTTCGTCGCCAACCCAGCCGATCCGTTTCAGCTCATCGCCGAAGGTCTTGCCTTCCGCATCTTCCTTGCCATAGGCCCAATCCTGGGTGTGGATCCCGGCGAACACGCCAGAAGCCAGCATGGCAGGCGCAAAGCGCGTACCTTCCTCATTGGTCCAGTTGGCAACAACGATTGGATGCTTTGTCTTGATGCCCAGATCATTCATGCTGCGCACGACTTCCAGGCCTCCCAGAACTCCAAGGACGCCGTCATACTTGCCGCCGGTCGGCTGTGTGTCCAGATGGGATCCCATATAGACGGGCAGAGCATCAGGGTCGGTGCCGGGCCGGGTCATGAACATGTTGCCCATGGTATCGACACCCATGGTCATGCCAGCCTCTTCACACCACTTCTGGAACAACTTCCGGCCTTCGGAATCTGCATCCGTCAGTGTCTGGCGGTTGTTGCCACCGGCAACGCCCGGGCCAATTTTGGCCATATCCATCAGGCTGTCCCACAAACGGTCGCCATTGATCCGAAGATTTTCGCCCGGAGCTGCCATATCTAAAATCCCCTATTTCAACTCTGTTTCGACAAAGGACATAGCTGCCTTGCCGCCATTAATCACATTGTGCTCGACGCCTTCCTCGCGCCGATAGACGGTCCCCGCCGGGATCGTCACTTCATTGGTTTCACCTCCGGGCATTTCCAAAATCATCTGACACTCGGTCAAAGTAGTGATGACGTAATCCATGCCATGGCGGTGCCAGCCGGTCTCTGCGCCTGGTTCGAAATCGAAACGGGTCACTCTCACGCGACTGTCGTCGATCAGCATTTCTGACTGGACTGCAGGACGGCTCATAATCTTGGTTCCTTCTGGATGTTTTCGAAACTCCCAATCTCAGGGACCCAAGGGCTTCGAAGCAAGGTGACAGGGGAGACATTTCATGTGACGAGGAAAACCATTCACATTTCACAGCCTGTCTTCCCGGTGCCCCATTCATTCAATCAGGCATTCAAAACATCAGTCGATGGCGTGCAGGACAGAGCGCAGCGTGGTGAACAACTCGTCGATCTGATCCTTGGAAATGATCAGAGGCGGCGACAGCGCAATGATATCTCCGGTCGTCCGGATCAAGAGCCCCTCATCATAGGCTTTCAGGAAGGCCGAGAATGCCCGTTTGGTCGGTTCACCGGCAATGCCTTCCAGCTCAATGGCCCCAATCAAACCGAGATTGCGAATATCGATGATATTTGGACAATCCTTGAGGGAATGCAGACCATCTTCCCAATACTGGGCGAGATCTGCTGCACGTGTCAGCAGGCCTTCTTCTTCATATGTATCGAGCGTTGCCAAAGCTGCGGCACAGGCAATCGGATGCGCCGAATACGTATAGCCGTGGAACAGCTCGATCATGTGATCGGGGCCGGTCATGAAGGCATTGTAGATATCAGCGGAGCAATAGACGGCACCCATCGGAATGACGCCAGACGTCAGCCCCTTGGCTGTTGTAACAAGATCGGGGGTAACGCCGAAGAAATCAGTCGCGAAAGGCGTGCCAAGACGTCCAAAGCCGGTGATGACTTCATCGAAGATCAGCAAAATACCATTGTCGTCACAGATTTTGCGCAGACGCTCCAGATAGCCTTTTGGCGGGATCAGAACGCCGGTTGATCCGGCCACTGGCTCGACGATCACCGCAGCAATGGTCGATGCGTCATGCAGCTGAATGATACGGATCAGATCCTCGACATATTCCGCGCCGTTTTCCGGGATGCCGCGAGAGAAGGCGTTGCGCTCAGGATCATGGGTGTGGCGCATATGATCGACGCCGGTCAGCATTGTGCCAAAGGTGCGCCGGTTGGCGACGATCCCGCCGACGGAAATGCCACCAAATCCTGTGCCATGATAGCCGCGCTCCCGGCCGATCAGGCGGGTCCTTGTGCCCTGCCCAATGGCGCGCTGATAGGCGAGGGCGATTTTCAACGCCGTATCGACGCTTTCAGAGCCTGAATTTGTAAAGAATACATGGTCCAGCGGAGAGGGCATCAGGGCAGCCAGACGAGCCGCCAATTCAAATGCCTTGGGATGGCCCATCTGGAAGGCTGGCGCATAATCGAGTTCTGCGACCTGTTTTTGAACCGCTTCGACAATCTTCGGGCGACTGTGACCTGCGTTGCAGCACCAAAGGCCTGCCGTTCCATCCAGAACCTGACGGCCATCGGACGTAGTATAATGCATGTCCTTGGCAGCAACGAACATCCGCGGGTCCTGTTTGAACTGGCGGTTCGCCGTATAAGGCATCCAAAATGCTTCGAGATTGTTGGTTGCGGCAGTTTTTGAACTCGACATAAGTCCTCCCAGCGGGCTGCTTACTGGCAGCGCCGTCCTTGATGGCTATTCCGGTCGGGGAGAACCTGCAGCCATGAGCACTAAATAAGTGCTGCGCCGGAAATGGTTTTCCATTCCAGGCTGGATGCATTCAGTTGACTTCCCCAGCTGTTTCCAATGTGGCATCTTTTGTGGGGCCTCGTCAGTCCCATTTTGAGATGTCGCAATTTGCTACTCTGGATTTTGGCACCCGACTTAGAGTACCTGGACACTTTGCGCCCTTTATATAATTTCGGGTCATGGTTTCTTGTCGTACCTCTTGCAGATTGTTACGCTTTGGAGCCAACACGAAAACCTGACCAAACGGTCAAGTGAAAGTTATGAAGACTTGACCAAACGGTCAAGATGATAATTCAATCGGCATGATGATTTTATAGCCACTGGATGCCTGTGCCCAAGCCCATGATAAAAAGCGCCGCGCGCGCAGAGAATGAACGCCTGATCCTTGCCGCTGCGGAAATAGTCTTCGCTGACTATGGATTCAAAGGGGCCACAACAGGCATGATTGCGGATAAGGCAGGAATTCCAAAAGCCAATCTGCACTATTATTTCCCGACCAAACTCGCACTTTATCGTCAAGTGGTGGAGAATATTTTCCAGATCTGGCTGGCGGCGGCTGACACATTCGACAATTACGATGATCCGGAAGAGGCATTAACCCGATATATCAGTGCCAAAATGGATATTTCACGATCTCATCCAATGGGGTCAAAGGTGTGGGCAAACGAAATTCTGCATAAGGCCCCGGTGATTCAGGACTATCTGGAAACAACCCTTTGCGAATGGACCAACACCAGGATCGCTGTGATAGAGCGCTGGATAGCAGAAGGTCGAATGGCACCGATTGACCCACGCAGTCTTCTATACATGATCTGGTCGACTACCCAGCATTATGCCGATTTCAATCATCAAATTCACACTTTGAACCACGGCGAGCCTTTGACCGACGCACAATTTACAACTGCCAAGGAAACAGTTGTTTCCATCATTTTGACCGGGGTTGGTATCCGAAAAGCAGATGTTCAGTCGGGAGGCGGGCAGTCCGCGAACATTGACAACATGTCTCAACAGACCCAGTTCAAAAAACTGAATGGGGAAGGGGCATGATGGCCCATCGCCCTGTGTCCCTCAAGAATACAACCAAAAGCATGAGCCGTATTCAGGAGAAAAACCGTACAAGGATTCTGGAGGCGGCTCTGGTCGAGTTTTCGCGTTTTGGTTATTCAGGTACGACGATTGAAAAAATCTCGTCAGTTACGGGCATGTCCAAGTCGAATTTACTCTATTACTTTTCATCCAAGGCGGCCATTTATGAGGCCGTTTTGGCCAATATTCTTGATATATGGCTGGCCCCTCTAAAAGGGTTAAATCCTGAGAAAGACCCAGCAAAAGAACTTGCAGCTTACATACATCATAAGATGAAGATGTCAGCAGAAATGCCTGATGCATCTAGGCTATTTGCAAATGAGATTCTGCAAGGCGCGCCACGAATTCGGAAAGTCCTGGAGGAAGATCTGAAAGCCTTGATCGCGGAAAAATCGAACGTCATTCAGCAATGGATCAACCAGGAAAAGATCGAGCCGATCGATCCTGTTCAACTCATTTTCACGATCTGGGCGATGACCCAGCATTACGCTGACTTTGATACCCAAATTCGGCTTGTGACAGGTCTTGGTCTTGAAAACCCCGGCTTTCGCATATCCGCCGAAGAGACTGTCGTCAGGCTTGTCCTGCGGGGAATTGGCTTGCAGTCACCGGATATAGTGTTGGAGACCAAGCCATGAGTTCCGATACGACAAAGTACGGCAACACGAATTCTGGGTTTGCGAAATCCAGTTCTGTAAAATCGAGGGGCTCGGAATATGGTTCCAAGAAATCTGGCCCCATAAAGTCAGGCAACAACGTTGAGAATGAGGCTCCGCCAGTCAGCAAACGGATCCTGATCGCTGGTGCTCTTTATATTAGCGATGATGACCTCAGAGAGGACTTCATCCGTGCCTCTGGTCCTGGCGGGCAAAACGTCAACAAGGTATCGACGGCTGTTCAATTACGATTCAATCTGAACGGCAACACAACCCTACCAACGGACGTCAAGGCGCGAGCGGCACGGTTGGCCGGTAGTCGGCTGACCCTCGGTGGTGAAATCATCGTCCAGGCTGACAGGTTCAGAACCAGGGAGAGGAACCGCCAGGATGCCCTTGATCGTCTTATTGAAATCTTGCGAAAGGCCATGGAGAAACCAAAGCCAAGACGGCCCACCAAGCCGACCCTTGGATCCAAAAAACGCAGACTGGAGACCAAGAAGAAACGTGGCTCCATCAAAAAACTCCGTGGCCGAACTTCATCTTTGGATTGAGGGATGCCCAAGTTGGTGAGGTTACGGGTAGAGTGCTTTGGTTCCTCATTTAGGATTGAAATGGGCAAACGCAGCAGAGCGCCTTTATCGCGTCATTCAAGGGCAACCCGCGAGACGAAAGCCTCAAAACGACAATGGTTAGACAACCGGTATGACGCTCTAAGGAAGTAGAATGCCAGGTGACATGGTTACAACAATGTCAGAGCCGCTCGACATTGGAGAACCAACAGCCTGAAGAAGAGCTGCTAGCGCTTCAACAATCTGAGGGCTCAGAGCCCGACGTTGTTGCCCAAAAACGAAACCGAAGAATATGAAATCCATGTCCGCAAAATCTCTTTATGAATGAAGGAACCTCAGGACGGCGGCGGTCAGTTGGTAATTACTTGAAAAGCTAGGGTCAGGACTCACTGAATCCACCATATGACGATTGCTGCGATGGTTATTGCTGCCATGAAGACGTCGGCTCTGCGGTCATATAGGGTGGCAATGCGCCGCCAGTCTTTGAGCCGCCCGAACATATTCTCGATTTTATGGCGTTGTTTATATTGGGTTTTGCAAAATTCAGCAGGGGCCTTCCGACCTTTGCGCGGCGGAATGCAGGCGTTCTATGCGGAAACGCCCATCCTCATCACCGCCAACGGCGATACGGGGAGTTTTACCGGCGGCAAGGTCCGGGTGGTGATCCATTACTTCCTGCCGGTGGTGCCGCAGGAGTGACGTGTCAAAGGAGTAATGGCCATGCGGTGAGACACGGGTGGTCCGGACCCGAAAACAGATCCGGACAGCGGGCCTGATCGCCAAACCAAGAGCCCGCCCAGCAGTAGATCGAAGATAACCGCCGCACCCGCTGCTCGCGCGAGCCGGACGAGTGTCGGTGATTCTCTTCAAGGGTTCCAATGAACGAAATCAGATGTGCAAGCTGCCGCAGGCTCTTGCTCAAGTCCGCCGACCGCGCAATAGTTGGTCCTGTAGACATCAAATGCCCACGATGCGGCACCATGAATTCATTGAGGCCATTGGTCATAGACCCGACAGAGCCCGTCTCCGAGCGTCCGGAACGTCGAGACAATGAGGCCCTAAATGTCATCCGGCGCACTTTACGATAGTTTCATTTATCCGCCCTTTTCCGTGCTAGATGCGCGGGCAAAGTGGTGGCAAGACCGCAAGAAAAAATGGCTGTCCCTTGGTATCGATAGCGGCAAGGGACGCAAACAGGACCTCCTGAACGGTTATTCTGATGCGATGGCTCGGTGGAGTGCCTCACAAGGCAAACAGGCAGCACCAGCCGACTGGATGGCCAAGAGCATTTTTGACCCGGTTCTGACCGAGCTTTTTTATGCATGGTTCTCACCGGTGGGTGGTCGTGTTCTTGATCCCTTTGCCGGTGGGTCTGTGCGCGGTGTCGTCGCTGGATTGAAGGGCAGGAATTATCTCGGCTTTGATATCAGCGAAGAACAGATCGAAGAGAACAGAAGACAAGCAAAGGCCTTGCAATTGATCCTCAACCGATCTGGAAAAAGGGCGATGCGGTCAGGCTCTATAAGTCAGGTCTGCGCGGCAAGTTCGATATGATCCTGACGTGTCCGCCCTATGGCGACCTTGAGCGTTATTCCGACGACCCGAATGACCTGTCCAACATGCCCTATGATTTGTTCCTGGGTGGCTTCCGGCAATCCATCAAGGATGCGGTGGCACGGCTTGAGAATGACCGCTTCGCCGTGTTCGTCGTTGGCGATTTCCGGGATAAGCAAGGGCACACACGTGGCTTTGTTGCGGACACAATAGCTGCCTGCAAGGATATGGAGTTGCACTTCTATAATGACGGGGTTCTGGTGACCGCAATCGCCTCCCTTCCACTCAGGGTCCGGGGCATGTTTGAAGCCTCCCGGAAGCTTGGAAAGACGCACCAAAATGTCTTGGTGTTTGTGAAGGGGGATCCGAAGCGCGCCACGGAGGCAGTTGGAAATGTTGAACCCTATCACTTCCCCGAAAATTGAAACCCATCAAGGCATTCAGGTCGTCCGCGACGACCTGTTGCCAGGCAGTTCCAAAGCCCGGATCTTTAAAGAGACTTTAAACGCATCGAACGCGGACGAATTTGTTTACGCTGGACCCGGCTTTGGAGCTGCCCAGATAGCCCTTGCCGCTGTTGCCTATCAGCTCTGCAAACAAGCCACCTTGTTTGTGTCCTGGCGCTCGGAACGGACCCGCTACACCAAGGAGGCTGAGAGCTATGGTGCCAAGATCATAGAAGTTCGGTCCGGTTATTTGTCCGTGCTGCAAAGCCGCGCCAGAGCCTATGCCGATGAAACCGGTGCTGTCCTGATCCCCTTTGGCGGCGGCACCCAGAGCACTGCAATTACCCAGGCCGCTAGGTCACTCGACATCAAGCCGCGCCACGTCTGGTGTGCGGGGGAAAGCGGTACGCTTGCCCGATCACTAAAAGCCGCCTGGCCCGATGCTCAATTGCATGTTGTGAAGGTCGGCAAGGATCTTCCAGAAATCAGCGGTGCCCGGATCTATGACGCCGGGTGCGCATTTTCAAAGCCTGTAACAGCAAAGGCGGACTTTCCGCTTCATCCCAACTATGAGGCCAAGGCCTGGTCTAAGCTCAGGGCAGACGGCCAATGCGGCAATACACTGTTTTGGAATGTGCGCGGTTGAAGCGGAGCATCTAAATCGGTTGCCATCCGTTCTTGCGCGAAATGCCATCCGAACTTGCGCGCTACACAATGTTGTAACGCGCAAGAACGGATGGCACTGAGGGGAATTGTGGGAATTTCCGGGATTTGCCGGTAATTGGCGATTTACTGCCGTTTAAGGGGCGATCAAGCCAGAGCCTGAGAAAAATGGCGCGCAAGTTCGGATGGCAGGAACCCGACGGAAAATCAGTCAATCCGTTGAAGTCATCTAAAAATGCTTCGTGAATTCAACTATCACGTTTTTTCGAGCTGGGAACCGTGGCAGCGGGTGTGCATGCGCGTTCATAAGTTCCAAATATCCAGGGCTTTCAGCGTTCTGGTGCTGTCGTAAATTACGCTGCGCCTAATCAGGTGGGAACTGGTGCTGCGCGAGGTTCCACATGCCATGTTAAGCGAAATCAATAACTTATGGAAGTTTCTAAGACGGATGTGTTGGATGAATGGCACGTGACCGGATGGTGCTTCTGTTCGCAATATGGAGACTAAACGGCAACACTAAGCACTAAGTTGTCCTCCGGTCACGATAAATCCATGAGACCTTATTTTAAAGACGCCTAACCTGCGTTCTTATCTAGTCGGAATAAGCGGTCCTGGCTTCCCCGCTCCACTTTTACCTGCCCATCTTCTGCAATTCGAACGACTAGATAACCGCCATGTTGCCAAAATCCCATACAGTGATTAATGATCTGAGAGACGTTCTTAAAAATAAGTCCCTCGCGACGCTCTATACCACTTTCGGAATCGTCTACAATGATCTCCGATCGACTGCCGACTTGCTTCCACTCACGGATATCCACTGCTGCTCTAGTAATGCCTTTGATGCACCCGACTGCCATCGCATTTTTCAGATCTTTTAGTTCTTTTGTGACCTCCCAGGACTGACAGGTAGCATTCTCATAGAGCTCCGCGTTATCAACATTGCCCCTGCTTTTGCGGTCCTTTACACCTGTCTCAATATTGAAGACAAAAATTGGTCGATTGAACACATCACGCGGCAAATTTGAAACATCAAGTTGAGGGGCGCACCATTCCCGCAAATCAGTGGGGGACTTCAAGCCGGACGCGGTTGAGCCATACCCACAATTTATATTTGTCAAATGGACTTTCATCTCTCTAAGCATGTCTATCAAGGCACACTCGACCGTAAGCGCCTCCTCTTCGCTTTGGAGACCCGACCGCACGATCCGCCATTCAACATCTCGGTCGTCAGCCCATATCTTCCTAATTCTTTTGTTCTTTTCCGTCTCTCCGCCTGTCTCTTGAGCGGCCTCCGTGAAATGGTCGCAAACCCGAAGGTTTCCATTCCCTTGCCTACCGCCACCTTTACCAACGTAAAATGGATGCCGGGTCTCAGGATCAATAAGTACGTAAACGTAGTGGCCAAGTTTTTCGGTTACAAGGCTATCGAACAGGCTGCAATCTTCTGTATTTTTCAATTCTTATCCAATCATCGAACGCCAATCTCAACTAAAAATCGTTTCATCGGCAATTTAAACGAATCTCTGAAAATCAAATCCAGAGGCTCTATTATCTGCTCTAATCTGGACTGAAAAGACCCTAGATTTGTAGACACCTCCATTCCTAATTTTGAGGCAAGGAGGCCGTGATGGTCACGAACAATTTCAGCACTGGTTTCATAAAGGAAACGCGTGACCCGGTAATCCCCCCTAAAATTAGTGGTGTTCAAAAGTAGAATTTTCTCGGCAAGATATCTGAGGAGATTTTTGATGAAGAACGGACGATACAGCGACGCACAGATCATGGCGGTGTTGAGGCAGGCGGA